>JAITVY010000002.1 GCA_031285565.1 Tannerella sp.
CAAAAATTAAAGCATTTAGAAGAGTCTTCAGGGGGGTGAAAGATAAAGCCTTTTTCTTGTTTAGATTGAGTAAATTGTATGCATAATACAAAAATCCCTCAAGTTTTTACGGTGATCCATTTAAACAAACTCAGCTTTTATTTCAAAAAAAAGAGCTGCAAGCTTAAAACTTACAACCCCTTAAAACATATTTTTTTGATAAACAGGTAAACTCGTTTATCCGTTGTTTTAATCTAACCAATTATTGCATTGCTTCAGCAGCTTTTAACGCAATTTCTTGAATTTTTTGAGCATCAGCTTCACTTAAGTTGTTCCATGCATCCTGATTGTTTTGAGCAAAAGCTGCAAAATCCTGTGCGATTTTTTGATATTCCTGCATAGCAGCAGCATCTCCGCTTTTCATTTTAGGAGCAAGTTCAACCATTTTGTCACAAAGTGCTTGATATTGAGCTACAATATCAGAGCTAGAAGCGTTGCTTGAAGGAGCAACTGTTTCTTCTACTACTGTAACTTCTTCTGTTGCTGCAGCAGCATCATCACTTTTTTTCTCACCACCACAAGCAACAAAAGTCATCATTGCTGTAGCCATAAATAACATTGCAATCTTTTTCATTTCTGTAAAATTTAAAAATTCTGATTAATAAAATGTCTTTTCCGCGACAAAGATAAATAAAAAATGTTTTATAACATGGATTTTTTTTTATTTTACAAAAATATTTTTATTTTCGCCTCAATAGTCTTCAATAATCAGATCTTTTGCCAGCATATCTGTGATTGCATTGGCAAATGTAGCAAAATGTTCGGATGAGCCATGTGCCTTAAAAGCCTCTTCATCTTTATATTCTTCGTAGAAGATAAACTCTTTCGGATCAGTAGTTGATTGGAATAGTGTATAACTAATGTTTCCTTCTTCTGCACGTGTAGCATGAAGCAATGTTGTAGCCACTTCAGTGAATGCAGCTTCCTGTCCTTCTTTCACAAAAACACGCGCTATTACCGTTTTTTTCTCTTTTTTAGGCTGTTGAACTTCTACTGTTTCTTTTTCCATAGTTGTTTCTGTTTTGTTATTTTCATTACAAGATATCATTCCTACTAAAACAAAGAGGATAATTAAACTTCCGAATCTTTTCATAACTATTCATTTTAAAAATTAATATGTGAAGTTGTCTTTAAGTATTTGAATTTAAACAACCACTTACCGGTAAGGCTTAAAACCTATAATCCGGCGTACTTCATTTAACGTTTTAGCTGCACTTTGAGATGCTTTTTCTGCGCCTTGAAGCGCTATTTTTTCTAAATATACATCATCGGCTATAATTTCGTTAATTCGCTCGCGAATAGGCGCACAGAAAGCATTAATGTCTTCTGCTAATTGTTTTTTCATATCACCATAACGAATCTCGCAGTTATTATATTTCTCATTAAAAAAGTTATAGACTTCTTGTGAAGAAACTATTTCCATTAATGTGAAAAGATTTTGAATAGGTTCAGGCTTTTGGCTATTTGGAGTGACAGGCCCTGAATCTGTTACGGCACGCATTACTTTTTTACGGATTGTTTTCTCGTCGTCAATCAGATAAATAGCGTTTCCTTCACTTTTACCCATCTTTCCGGAACCGTCTAATCCCGGAATTTTGACCGCAGCTTTTGTGAAATGAAATGATGCCGGTTCCGGAAAAAAGTCTGTCTCATAAATCGTATTGAAGCGACGAGCAAATTTGCGAGCCATCTCCATATTTTGTTCCTGGTCTTTTCCTACAGGCACTTTTACAGCTTTATGGATAATAATATCAGCTGCCATTAAAGATGGATATGTGAGTAAGCCTGCATTTACATTATCAGGCTGTGAACGTACTTTATCTTTGAATGTTGTTACCCTTTCTAACTCTCCTAAATAGGCATTCATATTAAGATAAAGGTAAAGCTCTGCTACTTCACGGACATCGCTTTGAACATATATAGTCGCTTTTTCCGGGTCAAGCCCGCAAGCAATGTATTCAGCAAGAATCGTTTTAGCACTGTTGCGGATGTTTTCCGGACGGGGATGGGTTGTTAACGAATGCCAGTCTGCTATAAAAAAGTAACAATTGTATTCGTGTTGCATACGAACAAAACTTTTTACCGCACCAAAATAATTTCCCAGATGTAAATTCCCGGTTGGACGAATTCCACTTACTACTATCTCCATCTTCACATTTTTTGTTTTAATATGCAAAGATAGTAATTCTTAAAAAGATAAAAAGTAAACCGTTTTTTTATTTCATAAGGAAAAACAGCAGCCCTGCAATTATTCCTAATATTATGAAAAATAAGATGAGTCGCCCTTTTCTTTTGAATGGCTTTTTCCTCTCTAAGTGTATTTTATTTTCGAAGCCATTGTAAATATTCTGCCGGTTTAGTTTACGATACGCTTCCGATGATTCACTAAGCCGTCTTTTCCCTTTATGGCGGCTTTCATATCCGCATGTCCCTGCAATTGTTCCTTCATACCAGGCTTCTTTTTGTTCATCAAAACAATTGATTGCTTTTAATAAACTCTCGGTGAAATTTTCCGGTGTATGATAACTTAGGCTTGTAGGATATAAATCGATATAGATTTTCATGTCTGAAAAATCAGCAGTTTGCATAAAATATATCCAATCATCGAAAAGGTCTGAACAGGGTTTATAGTATTGCTTAACGTAATCACGTCGTTCGGCAGCACGCGAAATAGCTTTCAGTTTATCAATTGATATAGTAGTATCAAACTGATCTGCCTCTTGTTGAGGTATATCTTCTAATTGTTTTTGATAGCGCTCTATATCTTCCGGTCCTAATAACATTAACCAAAAGAAAGGTAACGGGCTATTCCCTTCAAAAAGAACAGATACCTCTTCGTCTTGTGGTTTTGCAATAATACACGAACAATTAGCCATAGAATTACAGAATACGAGATTTACTTATTAATTAGCAGCCATTAATTTCTCAACAAAACTGTTGTTTTTTTCTTTTGCAGCATCAATTGATTTACCGCCATCATAAGCTAAATAATAGGCGAGTGTAAGCAGCCTGTTTTTAACTAAAAGACAATCTACAATACTGATAACACTGGTTTCTACATCTCCATTCTTGTATTTCATTAATATGACCATCGTCCGCACATTGGGATGAGGTGAATATTTCTCTAATAAGGCGGGTTTTTCTGCTGTAACAGTTCCGTATGTGTCTTCTACTGTCCGGCTGATCTGTTCAAAATTTTCACCGAAAAGAGACATTTCCAAATCGTTCTGCATAAAATCAAGGTGCTCAGGCCTTGCCGGAAAATTTTCTCTTAGGTAGTCACCGTATAGCATGAAATAATCCTGATAAGTAATTTCGCTTAAGTTATCGATTTTCTTGTATGTCTCGTCATTTAAATAATATCCTAAAACCGGCCCTGAATCCAGATAAGGCTCAATGATCTGCTGAATTTTTGGATTTTCACTACATTCTACCATTCCTTTTATTTCAGGCAAGCAGATACTGACATAACCATAAAGATTTGATTTCTTACATCCTTCGTCTTTTTTTCCGGAACCGGAACATCCGATTAATAGCAATAATCCTAAAAGTCCAATAATTTTCTTCATAAGAACCCTTTATATTATATTTTGCAAAGATAATAAAAAAGAATAAACACTAGTTTTTGGCATGAAATTTTACCACATCACAAATTGTAGCATCTATAAAATCGACCAGATATTGTGGCGCTAATATCATTTGACACCCCCGTATGCCGGCGCTTACACTAATTTCTTCAAACAACAACGCTGTTTCATCTATAAATGTTGAAAACTTTTTTTTCATTCCAATCGGTGAACAACCTCCTCTTATATAACCGGTAGTAGGTAGCAGCTCTTTCATAGGAAGCATATCAATCTTTTTGTTCTGACTTATGGCAGCCGCTTTTTTTAAATCCAGTTCACTATTAACAGGTATACAAAATACATTAATTCCGGTCTTGTCTCCTTTTGTAATCAGAGTTTTAAATACCTGCTCTTCCTGCATACCTATAATCTTTGCCACATGTTCGCCACCCAAGTTATTCTCGTCGTATTCGTATGTTTTAACCAGGTAAGGAATTCCAGCATTGTCGAGTAAACGCATGGCGTTTGTTTTATTCATATATTTAACGCTATAAAACTCGTTGTATATAATTATCCCCTTAGTTGTCTATTAATAGAGTCTATATAATCAAGAATATCATCACGCCCTTCTCTTTTTTCAGAAGAAGTCGTGAGTATTAGTGGAAGCTCTTCCCATGTTTCCAGCATTTTTTCCGTATAAATCTGCAAGTTTTCCTGTAAACGGCCTTTACTGATTTTATCGGTTTTTGTAAAAATGATAGAGAATGGAACTTGATTTTCACCCAACCATTCCATAAATTCAAGATCGATTTTCTGTGGTTCATGCCTGCAATCTATCAGCACAAACAAATTGGTCAGAGCTTCCCGCTCGAGGATATAATCTTCGATAATCCGGCGAATAGCATTGCGGCCTTCTTTTCCTCGTTGTGCATAACCATAGCCCGGTAAATCCACCAGATACCAATCGTCATTAATGATGAAGTGGTTAATTAATTGGGTTTTGCCGGGTTTTTGAGACGTTTTTGCCAACTGCTTCCGGTCGGTTAGCATATTGATAAGCGAAGATTTACCAACATTTGACCGGCCAATAAATGCATATTCCGGTAGATTGTTCTCCGGACATTTCTTCACATCTGTATTACTGATTACAAATTCAGCTTTTTTTATTTCCATACCTGTTTATTTTGTTTGGAATTTTATTTACAAAAGTACGCGAAATACACCATAATCCAATAAATGTAAGTGCTCCGTTTAACATTAATAACTCATAACCGAAACGATAATCTGTTAACTGTTTTGCGAAGTAATCGATTGTAAAACAGATTAAAGGTGATGCAATGCATATATAAGGAACAAAATGGTCAACAGGTTTTTGTTTTGTGAATAAACCAAAAGCAAATAAGCCTAATAACGGACCGTATGTATAAGATGCAATCATATAGATTGCGTCAATCACACTTCTGTTATTCACTGCTTTAAATGCTAATATGATAAACACGAATAAAAGTGAAATTAATAAATGAACTTTCATACGGATACGTTTTGCTTCGGTGGCTTCTTTTCGTTCGATACCTAAAATGTCAATGCAAAAAGAAGTGGTCAGAGCAGTTAATGCAGAATCAGCACTGCTAAATGCAGCAGCAATAATCCCAATCGTGAAAAATATTATAATAGAATCGCCTAACAAACCAGACGTGCAGAACATGGGTAAAATATCATCTCCCGAAACAGGTAACTCAATTTGCCATTGCGAAGCAGCTGTTATGAGTAATATGCCCAGACAGAGGAATAAAAAATTGATAGGTGTAAAAGCGAAACCATAACTATACATATTCTTTTGTGCATCTTTCAGATTTTTGCATGATAGATTTTTTTGCATCATATCCTGATCCAAACCAGTCATTACTATTGTAACAAATATCCCACTGAAAAACTGTTTGACAAAATGCTGTGTGCTGCTCCAGTCTTTAAATTCAAAAATCCGGAAATGCCGGCTTTCCGTAATTGTTTGTACTATTCCGGAAGTATCTAACCCCATTCGGTTTTTAATTTGCCAAATGATAAGTACTAACATTCCAACCAGACAAATAGCTTGAAATGTATCAGTCCATATTATTGTTTTAATACCACTGCGAAACGTATATAGCCAAACAAGCAATATGCTAAGTATTGCCGTTACAACAAATGGAATGCCCCACTGTTCGAAAACGTATTTCTGTAGTATTAATACAACCAGATAAAGACGGGCAGCAGCTCCCACTATTTTAGATAAAAGAAAAAAAGACGCCCCGGTTTTATAGCTATTCCTACCGATACGTTCGTCCAGGTACGTATAAATGGAAGTTAGTTTTAGTTTGTAATATAAAGGAAGTAGAATCCTGGCTATTATGATATATCCGACAAAAAAGCCGAAAACCATCTGCATATAAGTCATGTCTATCTGGCGTACTAATCCCGGTACAGAAACAAATGTGACACCTGATAATGACGTGCCTATCATGCCGATAGCAACAATATACCAGGGCGATTTCCGGTTTCCTAAAAAGAAAGCATCATTATTTGAATCTTTATTTCCTGTAAGCCATGCAATCAGCAATAGCAATCCAAAATAAGCTGCAATAATAAACAGGATGATCTGACCGTTCATATAATTTTAATGAAACGTTTTAAGTAGCGAAGGCATAGGCAAAGTTTACTTTGATTATGCCGAGTCACACAAAACGACTAATGAAATTGAATCACAAAAATATATAGAATAATTACAAAACGAGGGCTCATAGACATACAAAATTAAACTTCTTTATTGAAGAATATGTTATTAATATAGAAAGGGGGATAAAGTCCAGAGCTGTTTTTTTTCAATTTCATGAAAAATAAAGTATATTTGTTCATCTGTTTTAATTATTAAAAAAAAAGGGATATGCAACAGAAAAATGCGTTCAATCAATTTCAGAAATTTCTTAAAGAAACTGATGGAGAATTTCATATCCTTGAAAAACAAATCTCCGTTGATACTCAATTGGAATATTTTAAATTTTCAGATCGGTTAAGAAAAACAGTTCCTTCAGAGGGAGGTTTTGATTTGGATAGATATATGAATGATTTAAAAAATCCGGAATCAACGAAAGAATATAAACAAGAAATTCTTTCTACTTTAGCAATTTCAAAAGAAGTAAAATCTTATCGTGTTTTAGAAGAGTACGTAAAACAGCCCGATCCTGAATTGACAGATTGGGCCTATATGGCATTAATGGAAAGCCGGATTACATTGGAAACAGAATTATCGGATGAAAAACAGATTTATATTTCTACAGGTTTAGGAGGCAAGGGGCAAAAACTCCGTTTCTTCCTGCTTTTACTTTCCTCGACAGAAGAACCGTTTCTTGATTATCAAAGACAAGTAATAGAACGAGAATTTGAATATGCTCTTTCTAAACTGGATTGTGAAATCGAACGATTAACTATTAAAGAGCAATATGTGGAGATTGTTCTGTTGATGCCGATACGTCTGGATATAAAGAAAACAATTGAAGATATTATTCAGGAATGTAATCAATACGGAAACTTTTTATCTCCTGTTTTTACTGTAACAAATATGAAAGAATTAGATGAACAGGAAATTGAAAAGATCCTTCATTCACATATCCAGAATTTAATAGAGGATTAATCTTTAACAGTTAATTCGTTTAGTCGTTGATTTGTTTTAAATGATTAAACGTATTAACGGCGCCTGTTTGATTTTTTTATCATTTACTTTCTCGGAAAATACTTACCTTTGTCGCTTATTTAATAGGGTAATATCTATGTCAACATCAATTAAATGTATTGGGGTTTTAACATCCGGTGGCGACGCCCCGGGAATGAATGCAGCAATTCGTTCAGTAACGCGTTCTGCAATTTACAATGGCATAAATGTAAAGGGTATCTATCGTGGATACCGCGGGATGATTTCCGATGAAATAGAGGAATTTAAAACACAGAATGTAAGTAATATTATTCAACGTGGCGGAACCATGTTGAAAACAGCACGTTGTGAAGAGTTTAGAACGCCAGAGGGACGTAAACATGCATATGAAACATTATGTAAACATGGTATTGATTCTTTGGTTGTTATCGGTGGCGATGGTAGTTTGACGGGAGCACGTATTTTTGCCCAGGAATTTAATTTTCCGATTGTGGGTTTACCTGGTACGATAGATAATGATCTTTTCGGAACAGATGTAACGATCGGTTATGACACAGCTTTGAATACAATCATGGAATGCGTTGATAAAATACGTGATACGGCATCTTCGCACGAACGCTTGTTTTTTATAGAAGTTATGGGACGCGATGCCGGTTTTCTGGCGCTTAATGGAGCAATAGCCTCAGGAGCTGAAGCGGCTATCATTCCTGAAATCTCAATGGAAAAAGATCAGTTATCAGAAATGATTGAAACCGGTTTTCGTAAATCGAAAAACAGTAGTATTGTACTGGTTGCAGAAAGCGAAATTACCGGTGGAGCTATCGGTGTAGCGGAGCGCGTAAAAAAAGAATATCCGCAGTTTGATGTGCGTGTGTCAATCTTAGGGCATTTGCAACGAGGAGGTTCTCCATCGGCACAGGACCGTATTCTGGCAACTCGTATGGGAGTCGCAGCGATTGATGCTTTACTGGATGATCAGCGGAATGTAATGGTAGGTATTCAAAATGATGAAATTGTACATATCCCGTTTGCCAAGGCAATTAAAAAAGACAAACCAATTAACCGCGAATTACTGAATACCCTGCGAGTTGTTTCAACGTAAATAATATAAGCATATTATAGTCTTGATATAAATAAAAAAGCGAAACCCCAGACGTTTTATAAGAAAATTTCTGGGGTTTGTTTATTTAATGGTGATAGATTAAAAATACTTTTACGATTTCTTCAAAAAAGTATCCATTAATTGTTTTGCAGCTACAAACGAACTAACTTCATTGTGTAGAACTTTCTGTTCCATCAGGGGAAGCATCCGTTCAATTTCCGGATTGTGGTAAAACGAATTGCGTAGCATTTCATGGATCGTTTCGTACATCCAGTAACTGGCTTGTTGGTTACGCTTCTGGTCGAAATATCCGTTTCCTTTTGTGAATACCATATACTCATCTATCATATCCCAGATTTCCTTGATACCTAAACCATAATAACCGGAGTAGGTTAAAACTTTAGGAACCCAGCCCGAATCGGTAGGTGGAAACAGGTGTAGCGCATTCCGGAAGTGTCCGGCAGCCAGTTTCGCCCGTTCTATATTATCACCGTCGGCTTTATTGATAACAATGCCATCGGCCATTTCCATGATCCCACGTTTGATCCCTTGTAATTCATCGCCGGTGCCGGCTAATTGAATCAGTAAGAAGAAGTCAACCATTGAGTGTACGGCTGTTTCGCTTTGTCCAACCCCTACGGTTTCTACAAAAATAGTATCAAATCCGGCAGCTTCACATAAAATGATTGTCTCACGTGTTTTGCGGGCTACTCCTCCCAAAGAACCGGCTGTTGGCGAAGGACGGATAAATGCATTTTTTTCGCGCGAGAGTTGTTCCATGCGCGTCTTATCACCTAAAATGCTGCCTTTCGAACGTTCACTACTGGGATCTATAGCCAATACGGCCAGTTTATGACCCTTTTGTACTGAATACACACCAAAAGAATCAATTGAGGTACTTTTGCCTGCACCCGGTACACCGGTAATGCCGATACGAATTGATTTCCCGGTATATGGCAGGCATTTTTCGATAATCTCCTGGGCTTGCTGCTGATGTTCTGCTTTGGCACTTTCGATTAACGTAACTGCTTGACTTAAAATGGCAATATCTCCATGGAGAATTCCAGCTATAAAATCATTCGTAGTATATGACTTAGGACGGGAGATTCTTTTAAAATAGGGATTAACGGACGGAACGTCCATTACCCCTTTATTAACTTTTAATCCCTTATACTTTCCGTCGTTTTCGGGATGTTCCATGATTATTTTTCTGCTGTTATTTTCACTTCACGAACAGGCCCTCTGGCATCATTACATACAATATGTAATTCCGTATCAAGATTTTCTTTTAATTTCTTAGGATAGATACGAAGCTCTATGTTTCTTGTTTCTCCCGGCTGAATCGTATTATTCTTTAATGCAACAATCTCTACATGTTGGTCATCAGTGCTAATACTATGCAGAATTAACGGCGATTTTCCCTCGTTTGTAATTGTAAGCTGTTGAGATGCCGGTTTCCCTCCCATGCCTAAAAATCCGGTTTTCTTTAACTTCCCGAATTCAATAACGGTAGACGATAATTGTAATACCGCACTGTTTTTTCTCTCTGAAGGAGATAATCTGGCAAAATCGTCTATAAGATTTGCTGCAACTGTAATAAAATCAGAGGTGATTTGACCGGATGCAGTTTTTGTTTTCAACACAAACTTAGAAAAAACTCTTCCTCTTTGCTCGATGGATGCTCCATCAAATATTATTTTTAACCGCTGAGGCTTCTTGGGCTCTAATTTCTCCGGTAGTTCTATTTTGATATAAGAAGGCAATCCCTCGATTGAGAGATCTACATCCTGATCTGAAAAATTCTGTATCCAGATTTCTTTCTTAGGAACTTCTTTTGGCCGTACAGTGTGGAAAACGAAATCTTTTTGTTCCATTTGCACGACTCCGATTGTATCCTGAAATGATGCATTTAACTCTTTGGGTTTAGGTACAACATCCCCTTTTATAGTCAATCGTTGACGATTCCTTTTCTCGTTAGTATAAACAGTTATGTTTTTCTTGAATGGTCCGGGACGATTAGTCGGATTGTATATGATTACCACATCACCGAATTGCCCGGGTTGAATCGGTTCCCGTGTCCATTCAGGTTCTGCACATCCGCATGATGATTGGACATGCGAGATCACAAGAGGCGCATCTCCGGTATTTTTAATCTTGAAAATATGTAAAGCTTCTCCATCAGCTTCATTAATAACCCCAAAGTCATGAACCGTTTCAGCAGTCGTGAATATCGGTTGTTTTTCAACGCCTGGCTGCTGGGGTTCAACCTTTCCTTTAATTGTTAAAATATAAGGATCTTTGGATGCGTTACTATATACGGAGACTGTTTTTTCAAAATCCCCCGGACGTCCTTTTGGATCGTATGATACACCTATTTTTCCTGTTTTGCCGGATGAAAGCGGCTGTTTAGACCATTCCAACGAAGTACAACCGCATGAAGCGACTACCTGACTGATAGTCAAAAGCTCTTTCCCTTCGTTTTTTATGGTAAAATCATGCGAAACAATCCCACCGTCTTCTTGTATTTTTCCGAAGTCAAAAACTGTTTGTTCTGCGGTTATCTTAGCCTCATTCTGTGCATAAAGCGATTGATTGAAGCAAAAAAATGCAGTGAAAAGAAAAACAGATGTAATTACTTTTTTATACATGTTCTATTATTTGGGAATTACATTACCTCGAATTGTTAATACATAACTTCCGGTTTTGCCATTACTGTATACATTTACAGTCTTTGCAAATTGATTGGGACGTCCTGTTGGATCATAAGTGACTTTAATATCTCCGGTTTTTCCGGGAGCTATAGGTTCTTTTGTCCAGTTAGGAGTCGTACAACCACACGAAGCAACTACACGTGAAATAACCAGAGGTAATTCACCATTATTTATTACAGTAAAAGTATGTGATACTGGTCCGTCAGCTTCCTTAATATCACCAAAATCGTGAGTTTCACTCTCTGTAACTGTAATAGAAGCTTCTTTTTGTTGAGCAGAAACTGCTCCGATTGTCAATGCAACCAACATTATAACAAATAATATACGTTTCATTTCCAAATATGTTTTTAGTTAAAATTATTGCAAAGTTAATGCTATTTCTTATATAATGTACCCCGGTAATGAATTATTTTCGGCGCGTATATGCCAGAATTGTGTGTGCATAAGGGTTCTTGTCATCTTTAGGATACTCCGTTTTAGTTATTTCTTCCCAAATGTTCCGATCTATTTCAGGGAAAAAGACGGTGGCCTCATTAAAGATATGATGAACAATTGTCAGATATAATTTGTCAGCGATCGGTAATGCTTGTTCATAAACATTTCCTCCACCAATAATAAAAACTTCCTCTTCGGTCTTAGTAAGCATTAATGCATCTGTAAGCGAATGGCAGACTGTACAGTTGTCGTAATGTAGGGCAGGATTTGAGCTTAAAACAATATTTTTGCGATTAGGCAATGCACCTTTTGGTAAAGATTCAAATGTCTTCCTTCCCATAATAACCGTATGTCCGGTAGTCGTTTCTTTAAAAAACTTCATGTCGTTGGGCAGTCGCCATAATAACTGTTGATCTTTACCGATAGACCGGTTCTCATCCATTGCAACAATGATAGATACAATACTCATAGTTAAAATTGTTAGAAGCTGTTTTGAATTTTTTCGTAATTACTTCCGAGTTATTTTTTTGAAGGATTTACGTTATTATTTACTGTATAATAGCGGGCTATTAAAAGGAAATAATAACGTAAAGGCGCAAAAAAGAGCCGGAAGGAATACGTAAAACAAGCTTTTTTATTCATAAATATTATTAGTTGTAAAATTCAAAACAGTTTCTTATTTAAACGGCAACTATACCTTTAATGTGTGGATGCGGATCATAATCCGTCAATTCGAAATCTTCGTATTGAAAGTCAAATATACTTTTCACATCCGGATTTATTTTCATCCGGGGTAATGGGCGCGGCTCTCTTGTCAATTGCAGTTGAACCTGCTCCAGATGATTGGTATAGACATGAGCATCTCCTAATGTATGCACAAAATCGCCCGCAACCAGACCGGTCACCTGTGCCATCATTTGTAGTAATAATGCATAAGATGCTATATTAAACGGGACTCCAAGAAAAATATCAGCACTTCGTTGATATAGTTGTAAACTTAACCGGCCATCTGCAACATAAAACTGAAAAAATGCATGGCATGGAGGTAAATTCATGTTTTCAAGGTCTCCGACATTCCATGCGCTTACAATGATCCGTCGTGAGTCCGGTTGATTTTTAATCAGATGAACCGCTTCACTGATCTGATCAATTGAACCTCCTTTATAATCCGGCCACGAACGCCATTGATAACCGTAAATATGACCAATGTCTCCATTTTCATCTGCCCATTCGTTCCAGATACGTACGCCGTGCTCCTGAAGATATTTCGCATTCGTATCCCCCTTTAAAAACCACAACAATTCATAAATAATTGATTTTAAATGCAGCTTTTTGGTTGTTAAAAGCGGAAAACCGTTCTCAAGATTGAAACGCATCTGATGTCCGAAAACACTGATTGTCCCGGTTCCGGTCCGGTCTTCTTTTTTTGTACCTTCTTTAAGTACCCGTTGCAGTAGTTCTGTATATTGTTTCATAGCACAACAAAAGTAAGCAATAAATATTTTTTTTTCTCATGATTCAATCTTTTGTCTGCTTTTTTTGTTTGAATATGAAAAAAAATGCCTAATTTTGGTAGTCGTATTGAGGTTATTTTTATAGGCTAAAACAAACAGCTTCGTCAAAATAGATAAATTGAATAAATACAGTAAATTAAATAATTATAATTATATATGAAAAAGACGTGGATGCTTTCACTATTGGCTGTTAGCTTATTGTTTTCTTGTGGAGAGAAAGAAGAAAAATTAGTTTCAGGATTGGACAAGACTAATTTTGTCTCTGAGGTTGCCGGAAAACCGACTGCCTTATACGTATTGACGAATGATAATGGAATGGAAGTTTGTATCACAAACTATGGCGGTCGTATCGTTTCCGTAATGGTACCGGATAAAGATAATAAAATGACTGATGTAGTACTAGGGTACGACAATATACAGAATTATGTGAATGTTGATGGCAACTATGGTGCATTGATCGGTCGTTATGGCAATCGTATTGCTAACGGACGATTTACGCTGGATTCAGTTGAATATCAATTGCCTCAAAATAATAATGGGCATTGCTTGCATGGAGGTCCGAAAGGCTATCACACAAAAGTATGGGATGCTGTTCAGCCTGATAACAAGAAACTCGAGCTGACTTATTTCTCAGAAGATGGTGATGCCAATTTTCCGGGAAACCTGAGTGTGAAAGTAGTGTATACATTGACAAATGATAATGCAATCGATATTCGTTACGAAGCAACTACTGATAAACCGACGATTGTGAATTTAACAAATCACAGTTATTTCAATCTTTCAGGAGTACCGGGCTCTCAGATATTGGATCATCAGATCATGGTCAATGCTGATCGTTATACACCCGTTGACAGTACATTGATACCTACCGGGATCGCTCCGGTTGACAGTACACCGATGGATTTGCGTCAGTTAACTGTTATCGGTTCCAAAATTGATGAACCGTTCGAACAGTTGGTAAAAGGACGTGGTTTTGATCACAACTGGGTGCTGAACACGAATGGTGATGTGTCAAAATTAGCAGCTAAAGCTGTTAGTCCGACAAGTGGAATTGTATTAGAAGTATATACCAACGAACCGGGTGTACAGTTTTATGCAGGAAACTTTATGGAAGGTTCAGATAAAGGTAAATTCGGAATAACCTATCCGCATAGAGGTGCGCTTTGTTTAGAAACGCAACATTATCCGGATAGCCCAAATCAACCGGAATTTCCGAGCACAGTGCTCCGTCCGGGTGAAAATTATCTAAGTAGGTGTATCTACCGATTCACCGTAGATAAATAATTGTTTGTTTTAGTTAATAGAAAGAGGCCAAACTGTGAAGTTCGGCCTTTTTTGCAACTAAAGCTTTGGAAACAAAAAATGAAATATTGAATCTTAAATTTTATATGTCATGAAACAAAGTATGAAAAAGATTATTTTTAATTGCTTATTTTTGCTTTTAACAGCAACCGCAACACAGGCGCAACAAGTTGTGAAATTATGGGAAGGTGCACCTCCAACTGATAATGAAATTAGGATGCCGGAGGATATTGATGAAAATTATTGGATTACGCGTGTATCCTCTCCCGAACTACTTATTTACCTTCCGCAAAAAAGCAATGCCACAGATAAGGCCGTGATTATTTGTCCGGGTGGGGGATATGCAGGATTGGCTTCACATCATGAAGGAACACTATTTGCACAATGGCTCAATAAACAAGGTATTGCTGCATTTATACTGAAGTACCGGATGCCGAACAAACACAAAGAAGTACCATTGGAAGATGCACAACAGGCAATACGGTATGTACGCGAACATGCTGCGGACTTTCAGATTAAACCGAATAAAATTGGTATTGCAGGATTTTCAGCCGGTGGACATTTAGCATCTACTGCTTCAACACATTTCGCAACAGAAGGAACCAGTACGCGTCCTGATTTCAGCATTCTTTTCTATCCGGTAATAACAATGGATAAGGCAACGCATGGAGGATCCCGTACGAATTTGCTGGGCGAAGATCCTTCAGCTACAGATATATATCTATTTTCAAATGAAAAACAGGTAAATGTAAATACACCCCCTGCTATCTTACTGCTGAGTGATGACGATAAGGCTGTAGTACCGGAAAATAGTATTCGTTATTATCAGGCCCTTAAAGCAAACGATATCAAAGCATCGCTTTATATCTTTCCTGAAGGTGGCCATGGTTGGGGATTACGTGATAACTTCAAGTATCATCAACAAGTCACAGAATTGTTGGCAGCATGGTTGAAAGATATTTAACGAGCATTAAATGATTTCATTAAACTCAATTTTCTTTTTGAGATTATTTAAGCCGTTTCTGCAACTTATTCATCCCGACGCAAATAAGAACGTTTATAATTGACCATATAATCATTAAACAGTAAGTAATCTTATTTGCATGAAAGAAAAAGAGTGCTGCAATAAATACCAGTATGATAATTGAAATTGAAATGATATAAAATCCTATTACTGATATCTGTCTAAGAAGAGTAGAAGGTAGACAATAAAAAACTGCTAATAGTGCAATTAGAATACCGAGAATAACCGGAAGTTTCCCGACTCCGGTTACTCCGTCGAAAAGTAAAATGCAGGCAGTTATAAACCAGTAAACTATTGCTGCCACAGAGTATACCCGAAATCTTATTTTCATCAAAACCTGGAGTTTTTATAATTATCAGCTATATCATAACAGCGTAAAAATCAAGACTGCTTTTCGTCTAATTTATTTAACAATGTCTCGATTGTTCGGCCCAATATGGGATGTCTTATTTCAGGAGCTATTTCTGCTAATGGCTTTAAAACAAAAAGACGTTGTTGCATCAAAGGGTGTGGTAAAGTTAATTCAGCAGTGTTTAAAACCATATTGTCATATAAAAGTATGTCCATATCTATCAAACGATCCTGATAGGACGAATTAGAAGTTTTGGCATTTCTGCCTAATTCGCGCTCGATTTGTTGGGTTATAGCCAATAGCTCAAAAGGAGAAAATTCAGTTTCTAATTTAACAGCGATATTCAAAAACGGATGTTGTGACTGAAATCCCCAGGGTTCAGTCTCATAAAAATCAGAAAGGACGGGTATATTACCTGCCCTTTCTGTTAAAAGTGTAATTGCTGTTGTTAATTGTGCCTGCCGGTTTCCTAAATTAGAACCGAGGCTTAAATATACGGTTGGCATTTCAAAAAATTAGCTTAATCTTTTTATAATCAATCGATATGATTACAGAATTAGCATGGCGTCACCATATGCACAAAACTGATACTTTTCTTTGATAGCCGTATGGTATGCTTCCATAATTAAGTCATATCCGCCAAACGAAGCTGCCATCATAAGTAAGGTTGATAGTGGCATGTGGAAATTCGTAATCAATGCAGTCGGAACACTAAATTCATACGGGAGAAAAATAAATTTATTAGTCCATCCGTCGTATTCTTTTAAATGCTTATCCGTGCTGACAGCCGATTCCATCGCGCGCATTACAGAGCCTCCGACAGCGCAAATACGCTTGCCATTATCAATTGCTTTGTTAACAGTTTCCACAACGTCGGGTTTTATAATCATTTGCTCGGAATCAATCTTGTGCTTTGACAAGTCTTCTACATCAATTTCCCGGTAATTACCCAAACCCGAATGAACTGTTAGGTAGGCGAATACACAGTCCTTAATTTCCAATCGCTTCATTAATTCGCGGCTGAAGTGTAATCCCGCAGCCGGTGCTACAACAGCACCCTCTTCCGTCGCAAAAATTGTTTGATAACGTTCGGCATCTTCCGGTTCTACAGGACGCTCAATGTATTTAGGCAGTGGAGTCTCTCCTAATGCGTACAAGTTTTTCTTAAACTCGTCATGAGGACCATCATATAAGAAACGTAAAGTACGGCCGCGTGAGGTCGTATTATCGATTACTTCGGCCACCATTGAATCATCATCGCCGAAATAAAGCTTATTCCCGATACGGATTTTCCGGGCCGGATCAACCAATACATCCCAGAGACGCAGGTTCTGGTTTAATTCCCGTAGTAAAAAAACTTCAATTTTCGCTCCGGTTTTTTCCTTATTGCCATATAAACGAGCAGGAAAAACTTTCGTGTTGTTCATTACAAACGCATCGCCTTCATCAAAATAGTTAATCAGATCCTTAAATATTTTATGTTCGATCTGACCGGTATCACGATGAATAACCATTAGCCGGCACTCATCCCGGTATGGCGACGGATGGGATGCAATTAATTCCGGAGGTAAATCAAATTTAAATTTTGACAGTTTCATCTTCTATATTGTTTATTATTACTTCTTCTAAAAAATCGTCTATATGGTCAGGTGTCATACACATATCCAAAGTGACTTCTCCAATGCGTGTGCGTTCCAGGGCGATTAAATGTGCTCCGGATTGAAGCGCCGTTCCGATATCACGTGCCAGGGCACGAATATAGGTTCCTTTGCTGCATACAACACGTATTTTAATGATAGGTAAATCACATTCCAGCAGTTCTATTTCATCAATTACCAGTGTTTTTGCTTTTAATGGAACCTCTTCACCCTTTCTGGCTAGTTCATAAGCCCGTTTTCCATCTATTTTGCATGCCGAAAAAACCGGTGGCACCTGATGGATTGTACCTGTAAAAGATTGAAGCGTTTCTTTAACCATTTCACATGTAATGTGGTCGGTAGGGTAGGTGTGATCAACCTCTTTTTCCAAATCGAAAGAAGGAGTAGTCTCACCCAGCTTCAATGTCGCAACATACTCTTTCGTTTGGTACTGAAACTCATCGATTCGTTTTGTCGCTTTCCCGGTACATATAATCAGAACACCTGTCGCTTTCGGATCCAGTGTTCCGGCATGACCCACTTTTATTTTCTTGACTTTTAACTTCCGTGTAAGCTTATACCGGAACTTATTTACCAAATCAAACGAAGTCCAGTCAAGCGGTTTGTTAAAATAAAGAACTTCTCCCGCAATAAAATCCATATCTACGATGCGAAATAAGAATATATTATAGCAAATAATCCGGCTACGATGCAATAGTATGCAAAATAGATCAGTTTACCTTTCTTTACTAATTGAATCATCCATTTACAAGCGATTGCTCCGGAAACAAATGCCGTTACAAATCCACAAATTAATGCTACCGGCGAGATCCCCGAAGCCCCGGATGAAAAGCCTCCTTTTAGCAGGTCTAAAAACGCCTCTCCCAATATGGGAATAATCACCATTAAAAATGAAAATTTCGCAACTTGTTCCTTCTTGTTTCCAAGCAACAAGCCCGTGGCAATTGTAGAACCCGATCGCGAAAGTCCCGGTAATACCGCACATGCCTGTGCTATACCGATCACAAAAGCGTCTTTAAACGAAATAGATTCTTTCTGGCGAGGCTTTGCGTAATACGAAAATGCTAACAGCATAGCCGTAACCAACAACATTACACCAACAAGTAAAAGACCGCTGCCGAATAATTGTTCGACATAATCTTTTAAAAATACGCCTACAATACCTACCGGTATCATCGATAAAAGAATTTTGCAAACCATTTTAGTATCATCATTCCAGCGGAATGAAAATAATGATTTGAAAAGCACGGCTACTTCATTCCATAAAATACAAATTGTACTCAATGCGGTTGCCGTATGTACAACAATAGCGAAGGTTAAATTCTCTTCGCCACTCATGCCAAATAATGTTCCGAAAATAGCTATATGACCACTACTACTAACCGGAAGAAATTCTGTCAAGCCTTGAATTAAGCCGAGGACTATCGCTTCGATCCAGCTCATTCGGTTATCTGCTCATTATCTTGTTTCGGGGCTTTTTTATCACCTTTCAGGATACCATATATCATCAACATAAAACCGACCATTGTTATAGCTGGTGCTACTTTTATACGTTGTGCACTGAATATTTCAGGATTAAACGATATTCCATCTGCTGAACTGCCACCACTCATTAGTATAAAACCAAGAATAATTAAAGCAATTGAAATTCCAATCCAAACAAAATTACTTTTACCGAATGCAAAATCTTTATTCATATAATCTGTTTTATTTTCTCAAATCCATTTTTCAGGTTCAAATATAATACATTTTTCCTCTTTCCATTCGTAAATACCTATTTACTGCAAAAAAAGCGGCGACGACGGATAAGCATATACCTATAACCAGGAGTATACCAAAAGTTATAAGTAATCCGTCCAACGAAAGGATCTGATCTAACCCTATCATTTCTCTATGTAAATAGAATAACGTAATAACCAGTAAAAATATTGCAAGCAGACCCGCTAAAAAGCCACTTACAATGTTATATCTGACAAAAGGCCTCCGGATGAAACCGGGAGTAGCTCCTACCAGACGCATGGTGTAAATTAGAAAACGCTTTGAATAAATCAATAAACGAATCGTATTACTAATCAGAACAAATGAAATAATCATCAGTATAATAACCAGGATCAATAATGCCAGGCCAATCTGGTTGACGTTATCGTTTACAAGCTGCATCATATCTTTCTGGTAAATTAATTCCGATATATTTGTATAAGATTTTAATCTTTGCTCGACTACCTGTAAGCTGTCGGGATTCATATATCCGGAGTTTAATTTAATCTCAATAGAAGGGCTGAAAGGATTAAAGCCGAGGAAAATGCGAGGGTCTTCGCCTAACTCTTCCGTCATCTCATTCGCAGCATCTTCCTTCGAAATGTAAAGTGTAGATTTGATGAAAGACATTTGTTCCAGCTTTTTCTGCGTTTGAAGAATATCCGATTCTTCTAAATTATCTTTCAATATGATTGAAAACGAAAGATTTTCTCTCATATAAACAGATAATTCGGAACCTAATAATCCTACGATAAGAAATATACCTATCATATATAATGCCAGTGCAATGCTAATGATAGAAATGAGACGCGAATTAAAAAAAGATACAGACGCTATCTTCTTATTTTCAGGCATATAATAACTTCTTCTTAAATGATGCTTTAGGAATAAATGACGACATTCTTACCCAAATTTGTTTCAAAATAACAATTAATCTCAGAAATACGCATGATAATTATGAATATTTAACATGCGGCCGCCTTTTATATTGCTTTCCCAAAAAGTGTCGCCGATGTCGCATCTTCAATTTTCACCTGTATAAACTGACCGATGCGAAAGTCTTGTTTATCAAAGATTACGACCTTATTCTGTCCGGTGCGCCCGAATAATTGTTCTCTGGAACGTTTTGAGAACCCTTCAATAAGTACTTCAAACGTTCTTCCGATGTCCCGCCGGTTACTGGCTTCCGACAATTTATTTTGCAGATCGATCAAACCTTGTAAGCGTCGCACCTTTTCCTGCTCGGGTATGTCGTCTACAAGATTTTTCGCTGCATACGTGCCGGGACGCTCTGAGTATTTAAATAGAAAAGCAGAGTCGTAACCAACTTCGCTCATCAATGACAATGTAGCCTGATAGTCCTCTTCCGTTTCGGAATGATAACCGCAGAAAAGATCGGTCGAAATTCCACAATCGGGTAAAATCCGGCGAATAGCTGCTATACGATTAAGATACCATTCGCGGGTATATTTCCGGTTCATTACCTCCAAAATACGCGAACTGCCTGACTGTGCCGGTAAGTGAATATGTTTGCATATATTCGGATGTGCTGCCATAATATGTAAAGTCTCATCACTCATATCCTTGGGGTGGGAGGTTGTAAAGCGAATGCGGATATCCGGTACTTCTTCCGCTACGCGAGCTAGTAATTGTGGAAAGCCAATGATGGTATCATTTGACTCGTAACAATATGAATTTACGTTTTGTCCTAACAGCGTGATCTCGCGATATCCTTTTGATTTCATATCGCGCACTTCGTTAAGAATGCTTTCCACATCGCGGCTTCGTTCGCGTCCGCGTGTATAAGGCACAATACAATAGGTACAGAAATTATTACATCCCCGCATAATGGAAATAAATCCGGAGATATGTATTCCACCTATCTTCAGGGGAATAACATCTTTATATGTCTCTTGTGTAGATAATGTAACGTTAATCGCTTTTTCCCCTTGTTCAACAGCCCCTACCAGGTTTGGTAAATCCATATAAGAATCCGGACCGGCAACCAGGTCGACCCCGTGTTTTTGAATTAATTCCTCTTTAACACGTTCAGCCATGCAACCCAATACGCCAATAATCAGAGATTTTTTCTTCTTGCGGAACGACTGATAATACTGCAACCGGTTTAATACCCGTTGTTCGGCGTTATCACGTACCGAACAGGTGTTAATAAAAATAGCATCTGCTTCGTCCGGATTTTCTGTTACCAAATAACCATCTGTATGCATAATAGAGGCAACCACCTCACTGTCTGATACATTCATTTGGCAACCGTATGTCTCTATATATAATTTGCGTATGATTCCTTTGTCCATTATCTCTTTTTTCTCCAAAAACAATCTCTATCCCGAATAAAATATTTATATTTGGCTTGCAAAAGTAATCAAAAGTTATGGAAGATAATATTGGGAATCTGATATATTATATTTTAATTTTTGCTGTTGCACTTATTAGTTGGATTAGTGGCCTGACTAAAAAAAAGCAGCAAAAGCAGACAACAATACCAGCACCTTTCCCTACGCAGGAAATAACCGATGTTCCTCCGGCGCCTCCAAAAAAGAGGAAACAAGGACCTCCTCCGGTACCTAAACGTATGCGGCAGGAATCTTATAAAGATTCTTTTTTATCTTCAAAGAATAAAGACGCTACAACAATTTTACAGGAAGAAGAAGGGACTCACCTTATGGATGACCTGGAACTGAATAATCCCGAATCATTTCGTAAAGCAATTATATATTCGGAAATACTGAACCGCAAAGAATGGTGATGTATCTTATTTAATCTCTTCAATTTTACAGGATTCTATCTGAAAATAATAGTAAACCATAGGTTACATTATCGTTAAATAAATGTTATCTTTGTGCCGCGAAAAAGGCAATCAAAACATATAATATAATCATATCATGGCTTTAAAATTTATTACAGCCGAAGAGGCTGCTTCTTATGTTTGTCACGACGATAACGTCGGATTCAGCGGTTTTACCCCTGCCGGATGTCCGAAAACAATTCCTTCAGCAATAGCAAAACGTGCAGAGGAAGAACATGATAAGGGTAACCCATTCAAAATCGGAATGTTTACCGGTGCTTCTACCGGCGATCGTTTAGACGGTGCTTTGGCTCGTGCAAAAGCAGTAAAATTCCGGACACCATATCAATCCAATAAAGATATGCGTGCATTATTAAATTCGCACGAAGCTGCGTATTTTGATCTTCACCTGTCTGAATTAGCACAAGGACTACGCTACGGTTTCTATGGAAAAGTGAACGTTGCTGTTATCGAAGCTGCAGATGTTACTGAAGACGGAGAAATTGTTTTAACTGATGGTGTTGGAATATCACCAACCATTTGCCGGTTAGCCGATAAAATCTTAATCGAATTAAATCGCTATCACCCGAAAGAAATCCGGGGTATGCATGATATATATGAACCGAAAGATCCGCCTTCGCGTCGCGAAATTCCTATTTATACACCTTCAGATCGAATCGGTTCACCGGTTGTTAAAGTCGATCCCGCCAAAATAATCGGAGTTGTAGAAACAAATAATCCGACAGAAAGTGGCGCTTTTACTCCGCTAGATGATGTAACATTAGCTATCGGAAGAAATGTAGCGAACTTTTTGGTTGACGAAATGAAAGCTGGACGTATCCCGACATCTTTCCTGCCACTTCAAAGCGGCGTTGGGAATGTGGCAAATGCCGTATTGGGATGTATGGGTGAAAACAAAGATATTCCTGCATTTAATGTTTATACCGAAGTTATTCAGGATGCAGTGATCAAGCTAATGAAAGAAGACCGGGTTAAATTTGCCAGTGGTTGTTCTTTGAGTGTAAGCGCTGATGTTTTAAAAGAAATTTATGGAAACCTTGATTTCTTTAAAGACAAACTATTGCTTCGTCCGCAGGAAATCTCTAATAATCCTGAAGTAGCACGTCGTTTGGGGCTGATTACAATTAATACCGCATTGGAAGCTGATATCTTTGGTAATATCAATTCTACGCATGTAACCGGAACAAAAATGATGAATGGCCTGGGAGGTTCAGGCGATTTCACCCGTGCAGCTTACATGTCTATATTCACTACACCATCAACGGCAAAAGATGGTAAAATCAGTGCTTTTGTTCCAATGGTATCGCATCTGGATCACAGCGAACATTCCGTGAAAATTATTATTTCCGAATATGGAGTGGCCGACTTACGAGGCAAATCACCTGTTCAACGTGCAAGAGCAATTATAGACAACTGTGTACATCCGGATTATCGTCCGTTGCTCAATGAATACCTCGAAATGGGTATATCAGGCCAAACACCTCAAAATCTGAAATGCTGTTTTGCATTCCATGAAGAATTGGGTAAAAGCGGCGATATGCACAATGTAGATTGGAGTACTTGCAATAAATAATGCCAACCAGTAAGGAGCATTAAAACATAATTCATTAAGAATGATGGTTTCTTTTAGGCCTCTCCTGTGGGGAGGCTCTGAGGGGCAGGGATGTTAGAATGTTTTTATAAATTCTGAAATGAGGGCCGTTTCGATTACGAGACAGCCCTTTTCTGTACTTATACAAACTTTTTAATTCATAAATATTAGTTGTAAAATTCAAAACAGCTTCTAATAATCAGATAACCATTTCTTTTACCGTAACATTACCCGGACGGTCCGAGACACGGATAGTAACCATGCTGCCTGTTAATGGGATATTCGCCGATTGGGTCGTGTATTTCCAATCCAGCCCATTCGCATCAGCTAAGGCTATTCCTTTTTCTACTAATGTATAGTCGTTTTGACGGATTTTAACCGTAACCTCTTTCACCTCGAAATCATCGGTTGCAGAAACTACGATACCTTCACCCGGCTGTCCGCTATATTCATCCAAATGAACTGTTTTGATAACAGGCAAATTTAGGTAATCGGCCACAGCAACGTTATAAGCAGTTAATGCATCTTCCGAATGTTGTGCTTTCTCGCTATATGCCTTAAAGGTATCTGCATCTGTAAGAGCTGCCTTTGCATAAATAGTAGCTTCTTTAAAACGGAGCCTTTGTTTCTTTTGAGCATCGGATTGGTAGCCGGTGCATTGTGGACGTTTGGAAAGGATAATCTTTCCTTTGCAGTTGCGGTATACCATCTGGTTACCAATCATTCCCCTTATACCAAGTAGGAATAAATTATTTTCGACCTTCGCCATTGTATAATAATGTTAAATTAAGAACTGAAAACTTAAACTTGAATTAGAGTTCAAATATTGGTTTACCGATGCGCATCCTGTTTGCCTTTATAAATACAAAAATACAACCTTTGTTTGGATGCTCAAAGAAAGTGTACCATTCTGGTACAGAAGTGTATCAAAATGGTACAGTATGGTCTGAAAAGTATTTTTAATCTCAAATGAGATCTTATCATCAGGTTCAAAATGTTTAAAATGCAACGTGAAAATATGTTCTCAAATGTATCTGATTGTGAATATCGAAGTTTGATAAGGATCCAAGGTCGACCTAAGACAAACCTAAGACGGAGTTAAGAGAATCCATACAAAAAAGCTGTCAAAAATCAGATAAAAATGCGTCGATACAGAAAATATTTGTATTTATTTGTTAATAAATATCGCCAAAAGCGTTTCTTAGCCCTTTTTTGATATAAGTCTGTAACTTGTATCAAAAATCAATAGAATTTGAGGAGTTTCTTATTATCTTTGAACAGCTTAAATCGATAAAAGATGAAAACGATACATTGGGGAGTAATCGGATGTGGTGATGTGTGCGAAGTAAAGAGCGGTCCTGCCTTTTCGAAGTGTGAAAATTCATGTTTAGTAACAGTCATGCGTCGTAATCAGGAAAGAGCTGTGGATTTTGCTAAACGCCATCAGGTTGAATATTATTATACGGATGCGGAGCTGCTTATCAATGACCCGAACGTAGATGTCATTTATATTGCAACACCTCCACAAAGTCATGCAGAACTAACAATTCAGGCATTACAGGCAGGAAAGCCTGTTTATGTAGAAAAGCCGATGGGCATAAATTACAACGAATGCCTCCGGATGAATCAGGCTGCAAAAGACAATAATCAAAAATTATGGGTAGCCTATTACCGACGGTCACTTCCCTATTTTTTGAAAGTAAAAGAACTTTTGGAACATCAGGAAATCGGGGATATTCAGGTTGTGAGGACTGTCTTTCTGCGACCGCCGCTTCCGGCAGATTTGGATGAAAGTACCTATACCTGGCGCACAGATAAGGAGATTGCAGGAGGAGGCTATTTCTTTGATATGGCATCTCATACGATTGACATTCTGATGTTTTTACTCGGAAATATTAAAAAAGCGAGTGGGGTAGTCAGCAATGTAGCCCATCTATATAATGTGGAAGACGTTGTAAGCGCTTCATTTCTTTTTGATTCCGGGATAGTCGGATCGTCTGTATGGAGTTTTGTTTCTTCTTCGGAAGCTACAACCGATGATATAGAAATTATCGGAAGTAAAGGCTCTATCCGTTTTTCTACATTTGATTTCAGTGATATCGTATTGAAAACAACAAGTAAAATAGAGACTTTTCATTTTGATAGACCTGTACATATACAACAGCATATGATTCAGAGCATCGTGAATGAAATGCTGGGAGTGGGAGAGTGCCCTTCTACCGGCGAAACCGCAGCGCTAACGAATTGGGTTATGGATCAGGTCACAGGCTAATTACTGTTATTTATATTTCTCAGTAGCTGTTAGGGATTTTTTCGTAAATACTTTTAGAGTTATTTTTTGATGGATTTTTAACAATGTTTACTGCATAATAGCGGGCTATTAAAAGGAAACATTGTTAAAAAGGCACAAAAAAGAGCCTAAGAGGATGCGAAAAATATGCTTCTAACATTATAAAACTTATTATTGTAAAATTCCTAACAGCTACTCAGGTCTTAATGGATAAAATTAGAAACTTAACAACAATTATGTCGAAAATAAAATCCCTCTTAATTGTCAATTATCGTAAGCAATTCTCATATATCCGAATTTATTTCTTTTATACGAGCGGCAACTTCTTCCATTAACCACTTGGGTGTGGATGTTGCACCGCAAACACCGACTTTTTGTATGTTGGCTGGTAGCCGTTCCGAGATTTCAGAAGCTTCTGTGATAAAGACCGTATGAGGATTCGCTTTTTTGCACTCTTCAAACAGCATCTTGCCATTCGAACTCTTTTCTCCGGCAACGAAATAAATCCAATCATGTCCAGCTGCGAATTTCTGTATGTTAGGCAATCGATTAGCTACCTGACGGCAAATAGTATCGTAATAATTAAATTTTACATCCGGAGAAATGCGTTGTGTAATAACTTCAATAATCTGCCCGAATCCGTCCAGAGGTTTTGTGGTTTGTGAGAAAAGAATAATATCCTGATCAAAATTAAGCTTATTCAGATCATCTATACTCTCAATAACGATGGCAGTTCCATTTGTTTGTCCGACTAATCCGTTTACTTCGGCATGTCCTTGTTTACCATATATAACAAGTTGGGTTTGCGAATCTTTGCATTCCTGATAGCAACGATGTATTTTACGTTGCAACTGAAGTACAACAGGACAGGTAGCATCAATTATTTTTATCTGATTTTCCTCTGCCAGCAGATAAGTCGACGGAGGCTCTCCGTGTGCACGCAGTAAAACTGTACGTTTTTTTATATGGTTGAGGTCATCATGCTTGATTGTACGGAGTCCTAATGTTTTCAACCGATCCATTTCAAGGTTATTGTGAACCAGGTCTCCCAGGCAATATAGTTCGTCTGTATCGGCGAGTTCTCTTTCTGCACTTTGTATTGCTTTTACAACGCCGAAGCAAAAGCCTGATTCATGATCGATAGTAACCTCAAGCATGATATATTATGCAATAACCTGTTCAAACTTTTGTAACAGCCAATCCTGTTGCTCCGGAATTGTCAGATAAGTATTATCTAATTCAATTGCATCAGGCGCTTTACGAAGAGGGCTTTCCTTCCGGGTCATATCCATTTGGTCGCGTTGCTTAACATTATCCAGAATCTCATCAAAAGAAGCTTCCTGACCTTTCGCCTTCATTTCATCTAATCGACGTTGTGCACGCACTTCTGCTGAAGCTGTCAAAAAGATTTTTAATTCGGCATCAGGAAAAACAACTGTACCGATATCACGTCCGTCCATCACAATGCCTTTGGCTTGTCCCAGCATTTGCTGCTTTTCAACTAATGCATGCCTGACAAAGTCAATTGCTGCAATCTGGCTCACTTTCGACGCCACTTTCAGGCTGCGGATGTCAGTTTCAACATTTACTCCATTCAGATAGGTATCTGTTTCTCCGTTTTCCGGATTTATATGAAAAGTGATTTCAATCAGGTTCATTGCTTTCTGTAATGATTCTTTGTCGATCACATCACTTGTGAAATAACCATGTTGAAGTGCATAAAGTGTAACGGCGCGATACATGGCGCCACTATCGATATAGCTATAACCAATAGCTTTGGCCAGGTTTTTTGCCATAGTGCTTTTTCCGCATGATGAAAAACCGTCGATTGCTACTATAATCTTTTTCATTGACTTTTTCCTTTCTTCTTTTTCTTTACTTGACTACTGAGCGAAGCGGTGACTACTGGCTACTTGACTACTTTTTTATTTTTTATTGGACAAAATCAGATAATGTGGTTGATAAACTTAACATCAGCGAGAGCGCTGACGGGTGATACTTTGCAACAGATGCGTTTACGTCAAATTTAGATATTTTTAAGCCTGCACCGATAGAAAATCCGCCTAACCCGTTTCCTCCGTCTTTCAGTTTCATGTCCTGGTTTACTTTCGGATTAAAACCGACTCCTAACCAGAAATTTTCAGAAGGAACTAAATCCACTCCAAATACCAGATGTTTCGCTGCTGTTTGAAGAAAATTATCATCGGAGTCCTCTTCTTCTAAGCTGTCATTTACATATTTAAATTTCCATTGGTTCAGATGTATTGCCGTAATAGAGATCCGGATAGGAGCATGATCCATTTTTTTTGTTATTCCCATCTGAATATCCCAGGGTAATTGTTTTCTTTCCGATTCATATGTTTTTAATTGTGCTCCGATATTTTTCAGCGCGAAACCGAAAGAAAACTCTTTATCCGGGTTATAATAGCTCAATCCGGCATCAACAGCAAGCCCGAATGCAGAGTAATCGGCCAGACTCGAATATAACATCTTGAAGGATAGTCCGCCTCGCCATGTGTCTGATAAATCATGAGAATACATAGCATTGATACTTATGTCTTTCCCGGAAAATTCGCCTAATTCCTCATTTGCAGCGTTCATTTCTTTCATCTTACCATAACTGATAAATGTTGCGCCTATACCCCAGGCCCCGCGTTCACGAAACGCTTTTGTGTAAATTGCACTACCTACATTTATATCGGAAATATAATTCATGTAATTTAAATTCAGCATTTTGTCCATTTCACCTCCCAGTAATGCCGGGTTATGAAAAACTAATGAAGGATCGCGTTCTATTAACGATATATTTTGTCCACCGAGCGCATTTACATGCGAAGAAGTAGGAAAGCGTAAAAAATTAAAAACTTTGTCGCCATCTTGTGCCGAAGCCCAGATTGGCAATAATAATAAACAGATAAATAAATGTATATATTTCATTTTTATATCGGAAAAAAGTATACAAAAGTATATTTAATAACTAGAATGACAGACTCTACTTCACAATAACGGGAAAAAATGTAAAAAGGTATATCCGGCTATATTTTTTTGTTAGGTAGTCTGTTTAAATTTTGCTCATATGTTTGTTTAAGCAACTTCTTAATCGCTGTTAGGGTTTTTTTTCGTAAATGCTTTTTTGATAGATTTCTTTTGTTGTAGAAAAATCAAATGGACCATATAAAGTAAAAAAAACGTAAAATGGGCGTTTTTTTTCACTTTTCTGTTGGAACAACTGAATTTGTTTCTATCTTTGTTGCAGAGATAATGCTAAAACAATCGACACTATGGAAATCAAAAAAACACCCAAAGCAGATTTGGAAAAAGGGAAAGGTTTAAGTCTTCTCATGGGTCTGGTTCTTGCAGTCGCTTTATTGTTTGTAGGCTTCGAATGGAGTTCATCCGAATTCGTGGCTGCAACAGATGAAGGGGTATCAGACGTTATTGCAGAAGAAGAAATGGATATTACTGTGCAGGAAGAAACGCCTCCTCCTCCACCACCGCCACCGCCAGCTCAGTTGGATCCGGAGGTGTTGAATGTTGTAGAAGATGATGCAAATATAGATCAGGTGGATATTATGTCAACTGAAGATAATGCATCAGAGAGGCAGGAAAGTGTGTACGTTCCGCCGGCAGTAGAAACTGAAGAAGAAGAAGCATCTAATGAGATCTTCATGGTTGTGGAAAAAATGCCGGAATTTCCTGGAGGACAAGGGGAATTAATGAGTTTTATTGCTAAATCCATTAAATATCCGGTAGTAGCACAGGAAAATGGTATACAAGGTCGTGTGACTTGTGCTTTTGTAGTAAATAAAGACGGTACTATTGTGGATGCGGAAGTTGTACGTGGTATTGATGCTTCATTGGACAAAGAAGCTCTTCGTGTTATCAATTCCATGCCTAAATGGAAACCAGGTGAACAAAGAGGAAAACCGGTACGTGTAAAATATACGGTTCCAATCAATTTCAGATTGCAAAACTAAGAAGTTACAATTAAAACAATATCAAAGGTCGCTCATGAGGCGACCTTTTTTTTACAGAAAAATCAATATACATTTCAGAAATGATTTCATTTGAAGAGATATTACAGATTGTAGACCGTTCCATCAGAAATCTACATTTTGACGCTTCTCCGAAAAGCTTGTTTGAACCGATAGAATATACATTGGCATTGGGAGGAAAACGTATTCGTCCTGCTTTTTTGTTAATGGCATGTAATCTATATAAAGATGTTGTTGATGACGCCATTACTCCGGCAATAGCTATGGAAGTGTTTCATAACTTTACCTTATTGCACGACGACTTGATGGATGCTGCTGATATGCGGCGAAATCAACCGACTGTACATAAAAAATGGAATCGGAATGCAGCTATTCTTTCAGGTGATGCAATGGTGATCGCCTCTTATCAATTTATTGGTAAGACGCTGTCTCCTTATCTGAAGGATGTGTTGGATGTCTTTAGTCAAACGGCACTTGAAATCTGTCAAGGTCAGCAATATGATATGGAATTTGAACAACGTTCGAATGTGTCGGAATCAGAATATCTTGAAATGATTCGTTTGAAGACTGCCGTACTGTTGGCATGTTGTTTGAAAACCGGAGCGATATTAGGTGATGCTCCTGAAAAGGATGCCGATTTATTATATCAATTTGGTATTCATATCGGATTGCTGTTTCAATTGCGGGATGATTTGTTGGATGTGTATGGAGATCCGGCTACTTTCGGGAAAAATATTGGAGGTGATATATTATGTAATAAGAAGACATTTTTATTGATCCATGCAATGAACCGGGCATCTGAAAAGCAAAAGGAAATAATTGCCTATTATCAAACAACCGATAAAAGTAATTTTACTCCCGAAGAAAAAATTAAAACGATTACATCAATATACACGGATTTAGGTATAAAGGAGCTTACAGAACAGAAAATGCAGGAATACTATAACAAGGCTATGTACGATCTTTCTTATTTAAGTGTAGCTCCGGAAAGATTATCGATATTAAGCGAAGTGGCCGGAAATATGATGATTCGCGAATCGTAGCTTAAAATAATTTACGAAAATAATGGATACTTAGAAGAAGTTGGAGTCGGTGCATGAATATTATTGATACACATACACATATTTATCTCGAAGAATTTAGTGAAGATCGCGCTCACGTTATTGAATCAGCCAAATTATCCGGGATATCAGCTGTCCTTTTGCCGAATATTGATTCAGGCTCTATAGAGTCCCTGTTTCATCTGTGTGATAATGAACCCGGTTTTGCTTATCCGATGATGGGACTGCATCCTACAAGTGTAGATCACTCGTATGCTTCAGAGCTTAAAAATATTGAAAGTGTACTTACCAAGCGTAAATATTGTGCTATAGGAGAAATTGGGATTGATCTCTATTGGGATAAAACATATTTAAAAGAGCAAAAAGAAGTCTTTGAGAAACAGCTGCAGTGGAGTATCGATATGCAGCTGCCTGTTTCGATTCATACCCGCGAAGCCTTTGAGGAAGTTTTTGATTCGATCTATAAAGTCGGTGTTGAAAAATTAAGAGGAGTCTTTCACTGTTTTACAGGAAATGAGGCTGAACTCAATGAGATAAAGAAGATGACTCAGTTTAAAATCGGCATAAACGGAGTAGTTACATTCCGGAATTCAGATTTGCCGGAAATATTGCTTGAGCATATACCGTTGGATATGATTTTGTTGGAAACCGATGCCCCTTATCTGGCCCCGGTTCCATACAGAGGAAAGCGGAATAATCCTGTTTATATTTGGGAAACGGCTGGAAAATTGGCTGAAATATATGATGTTGAAGTTGAAATGATTGCAGAAGTGACGCGAAAAAGTTCTTTGGATTTGTTCCGGATTTTGTGAGTTTTTTGTAAAAGAGAAGACTCCTGATGCAAAAAATAAAATTGCGAAACTCAATTTATATGAATTAAAAACTTGTATATTTGTAGTCCGAAAAGTTTGTATATAATATTTTTTTTGTAATTTGCACACGTTTTTGAAAGAGGAGATAGCATATGTATAAAGGAGAGATGCTCGAGTGGTTGAAGAGGCACGCCTGGAAAGCGTGTATATGCCTAAAGCGTATCGCGGGTTCGAATCCCGCTTTCTCCGCTAAAGGATTATAGCTTGAATTATTAACAATTAAATGAAAATAAAAACAAAGGAATTATTAATTTAAAATTATCTACACTATGAAAAAGTTATTTTCGAAAGTAATCTTAGGTCTTTTTGCCCTTGGAACGTCTCCTGTAATCGCATTTGCTCAGGAAGCCGAAGTAAGTATGCATCAAACTATTAAAAGGTACTTTATTGAAGGTAGTGCTGACTTTATGAGCTTACCTGCAATCTGTTTGGTATTAGGTTTGGCTTTTTGCTTGGAAAGAATTATTTATTTGAATTTAGCAGATACGAATTCCCAGAAAATGTTGGAAAATATTGAAGATGCATTAGATAGAGGAGATGTTGAAGCCGCTAAAGACATAGCTCGCGATACAAGAGGGCCGATTGCTTCAATCGCCTATCAAGGTTTGATGAGAATCGACCAGGGTATTGATATTGTTGAAAAATCTATCGTATCTTATGGTGGTGTACAAAGTGGTATACTAGAAAAGAATTTATCGTGGATTACTTTGTTTATTGCAATGGCTCCTTCTTTGGGATTCTTGGGAACAGTAGTAGGGATGGTTATGGCATTCGACAAAATTGAGCAGGTTGGTGATATCAGTCCGACAGTTGTAGCCGGTGGTATGAAAGTGGCTTTGATCACAACAATCTTCGGTTTGATTGTAGCATTAGTTCTTCAGGTATTTTACAATTATTTGTTGAGTAAACTGGAAGCTATTTTGAATAAAATGGAAGATGCATCTATCACATTGGTTGATATGAGCATTAAATATTATGCAAAATTTAAAAAATAATCCGGATTATGGCTGTAAGTAAAATAAGAAAAATCTCAAGTTGGACTTTAATTGCTTGTACGGTTATTTCATTGGTCGTATTTGCATTGTTCTTCTTTGGAGGTGTTGGAGAACTCTATAAAGGAGAATTCAAAACGCCGAATTATACGGGGCTGGTTTTGAATTGGATGTATATTCTGTTTATCGTGGCAGCAGTGTCGGCCGTTTTATTTGGAATATGGCAATTTATTTCTGTTTTTAAAACCAATCCGAAAGGTGGGATGATGGGATTAGCTGTCCTTGTCCTGTTTGCAGGAATGCTCTTTGTTACATTTACAATCGGGAATGGAGAAAAACTGCCTATAATGGGAGAAGATATACAGAAATATAATGTTCCATTCTGGTTGAAAACTGCTGATATGTGGTTGTACTCAACCTATGTTTTAATTGTATTGATTGTTCTCGCAATGATTGGCGGAAGTGTTAAGAAAATAATGAATAAGTAAAAAAAAAGCATATGGCAAGAAAAAGAAAAGTCCCTGGAGTTAATGCGACTTCATCTGCCGACATCGCTTTCATGTTACTGCTTTTTTTCCTTTTAACCTCATCTATGGATACGGATATGGGGTTGGCTCGACGTCTGCCACCACCACCACAAGATAAGGAAATTGAAAAAGAAATTGATATAAAGAAGAGAAATATGCTCCGTGTTTTGGTGAATACCAATGGGCAGATTCTTTGTGGAGATGACTTTATTGAACTAAAGGAGTTAAAAGATAGAGTGAAAGAGTTTGCCTCAAATCCAACAGGTAGTGAAACTCTTCCCGAGCAGGAAACAAAGGATGTTCCATTTTTTGGAAACGTAATAACTAACAATAAGCATGTTATATCGTTGATGAATGACCGTGGAACACCTTATCAGGCATATATCGATGTTCAGAACGAACTAGCAAAAGCTTATACCGAGCTTCGTGATGCGAAAGCCAAAGAGAAATGGGGAAAGGCATTTGTGGAACTTGATGATGAACAGCAGAAGGCGATACAGCAAATTTATCCTCAGAAAATATCGGAAGCTGAACCTAAAAATTATGGAGGAAACAGGTAATGGGAAAATTTAATAAAGCAGGTGGCCGGGAAATGCCGGAATTGAATACATCGTCATTACCTGACTTGGTGTTCGCATTCTTATTCTTCATTATGATGGTAACTTCGATGCGTGAAGTGACGTTAATGGTAAAGTTTCAATTACCTCAAGCTACTGAACTTCAAAAGTTGGAGAAAAAATCATTGGTGACGTTTATCTATGTGGGTGTACCCAATACGCAGGAATTAATCGGCAAACTGGGTTCTGAACCTCGTTTGCAATTAAATGATAAGATCTCGGAAGTGTCGGAAGTAGGTAACTACATTGCGCAGGAAAAGAGTAGTATGAAAGAAGAAGATGCCCAATTGATGACCGTGTCGATTAAAGCCGATCAGGATACAAAAATGGGGCTGATTACCGACCTTAAGCAGGCGCTTCGTGAAGCGTATGCACTTAAGATTAGTTATTCTTCCCGTAAAGGAAAAGACTCATAGTATACTTCTATATGACAAAAAAGGTTGCATCTTTGAGGTGCAACCTTTTTTTTATGCTTTTAAATAAGCTTTGACTGAATTAAAGCAGCTTCTCTATTTTTTCAACAAATGTTGCTTTTTGTGAAGCTCCTACTTGTTTATCAACAACCTCTTTGTCCTTAATGAACAAAACAGTGGGGATATTACGAATCCCAAATTGTGACACGATATCATTGTTATTATCTACATCTACTTTACCGATAATAACACGGTCTTGATATTCGTCAGTTAACTCTTCAATGATCGGACCAATCATCCGGCAAGGTCCACACCATTCTGCCCAGAAATCAATCACCATTGGTTTACCTTCGTTTAATAATTCTTCAAAATTCTGATCTGTAATTGTTAGTGCCATAATCATAAATATTAATTAGTAAATTGTTTGTTATTTGTTTATAGTAAAATCAATACTTTCTGTTTCGACTAAAAAGTCTATGAAACTTTGAGTTACATTTAATCGTACACTTCTTGACATCAGATTAACCGAAACATTATTTTCGCCGTCCATTATCTTGAAATATAATTGGGTTTTACCCGGATTGTTCTTGATAAATACAGCAAGTTCATTAATTGCTTGTTCATTCAGATCGTTTATCGACATGGATATGTTAATTTTAACAACCAGGTCGTTGCTCACATCTTGCAGCAACTGAATGGATTTAATTTTAAAATCCAGTTCAGACTCCTTCCACTGACGAGGAACCACAGCTGCTTTAATCAGCAAATACATACCAGGTTTGCAATATTTGCTGTATTCAATATAGTCATTCCCGAACAAAGGGATTTCTCCACTTCCGGTAAAATCTTCCAATTTTACAATCATAAAAGGTTTGCCATTTCTGGTAATACCTTCTCTCACATCAGTCACAATCCCCCCAAGCAGCAATTCTTTGCCTTTTAGGGGCTCTTTATCTGCAAGGTCAACCATTCCTGTATTGCAGACATAAGTAAGAACAATGCGGTATTCATCCAACGGATGGGCTGAAAGGTAAATACCGATCAAATCTTTTTCTTTATTAAGCCGCTCAAGGTCACTCCAGGCAGGACATACAGGGATAATCGGTTTGGCTATTTCGACACTTTCCGTATCCCCGAATAATGAATTTGTAACGGCCTGTTTATCGTATTGAAATTTGCTGCCATACCGTGTAAGGATTTCTGTGAATGTTTCACCTTTGTCGTTTGGAGTTATGAATGGTTCACGGCGAACATTCAGATTATCAAAAGCTCCGGCCAATGCAAGTGAGTCAATTGCTTTTTTATTACATGCCGATAAATTGATACGTTCTACAAAGTCGGAAATATCCTTGAATGGCCCCCTCGCATTTCTTTCTTCCAGGATATTTTCCACAGCACTTTCACCAACTCCTTTTATGGCAGCCAGTCCAAAGCGGATATCTCCTTTTTTGTTTACACCGAATTTTAAGAACGATTCATTTACATCAGGTCCTAATACCTGTATCCCCATTGCTTTACATTCATCAATGGCCTTGGTAACATCTTTAATATTGGAACGGTTACGGCTTAATACGGCAGCCATATATTCCGATGGATAATTTGCCTTTAAGTAAGCTGTTTGATAAGCAACCCATGAATAACAGGTTGCATGACTTTTATTGAAGGCATATGATGCGAATTTTTCCCAGTCTTTCCATATTTTTTCCAATACGGATGCTTTGTGTCCGTTTGCTTTTCCTCCTGTAATGAACTTTTCTTTTAGTTCATTCATTTTGTCAATCATTTTTTTACCCATCGCTTTACGAAGTGTGTCACTTTCTCCACGGGTAAAATTTGCCAGCAAACGCGACAGAAGCATCACCTGTTCCTGATAGACCGTAATTCCATATGTGTCTTCCAGATACCGCTCCATAACAGGAATGTCGTATGCAATTTCTTCGCGGCCGTGTTTACGTGCGATAAAAGAGGGTATATAATCCATCGGACCGGGCCGGTATAGCGCATTCATCGCTATTAGGTCTTCGAATTTTGACGGCTGAAGCTCTTTCAGGTATTTCTGCATGCCGGCCGATTCAAACTGGAATATTCCGGTCGTTTTGCCCTGGCAGAATAAATCATATGTCTTTTGATCATATAGATCAATGGTGTCAATATCAATTGTCTCGCCAGTGGTATTGGCTATGTTTTCGACTGCTTCTTTAATGATGGATAAGTTTTTTAATCCTAAAAAGTCCATCTTGATCAATCCGGTATCTTCAATTACCGAACCTTCATACTGGGTTACAAGTATTTTTTCGCCGGATTCTTTATCTTCAGCAGTACTAACGGGAACAACGTCAGAGATATCCTGCTGGCCGATTATGATACCACATGCATGCACACCTGTATTACGAACATTGCCTTCCAGTTGTTGTGCGTATTTCAGCGTATTACGCATCACCGGATCATTGCTATTGGCTGCTTCTTTTAGCTCCGGTACAAATTCTATTGCATTTCTAATGTTCAGTTTCTGATCAGGAATTCTGTCCGGAACTAATTTTGCCAGCCTGTTTGATTCGCTTAAAGGAAGTTTCTCTACCCTTGCAACATCCTTAATGGCCATTTTTGTTGCCATAGTACCGTACGTAATGATATGTGCAACACGACTTTCTCCGTATTTGTCGGTAACCCATTTCAGTACTTTTCCGCGTCCGTCATCATCAAAGTCAATATCGATATCAGGCATGGAGATACGGTCGGGATTCAGGAAACGTTCGAATAGTAAATCGTATTTGATCGGATCGATATTCGTAATCCCCAGGCAGTATGCAACTACCGATCCTGCGGCAGAACCACGCCCCGGACCAACTGCTACTCCCATATCTCTTGCAGCCGCAATAAAATCCTGGACAATTAAGAAGTAACCCGGGAATCCCATCGTTTTCATGGTATTCAGCTCAAACTCCAAACGCTCTTTTACCTCATCGTTCATATCTTCACCATACCGTTCAACAGCACGTTCCATTGTCAGATGGGTCAGATAATCAGCTTCTAACTTAATGCGGATTACTTTCTCGTATCCTCCGAGACGGAAATATGTTTTTTCTCCGAATTCTTCAATTAAATCAGTCTCGTTATATTTTTGCCTGTATACTTCTTCAGTACCGAAGGAGGGATCAATTTCGAAAAAAGGCATCAATGGGGGTGAATCAATCGAATAAAACTCCACTTTGTCAGCAATTTCCAATGTATTGCTAAGGGCTTCGGGTATATCTGCAAAGATTGCGTTCATCTCAGCAGTTGTCTTCATATATTCCTGTTGCGTATATCGCATACGGGCAGGATCATTCAGGTCTTTGCCGGTACTTAAACAAATTAACCGGTCATGTGCTTCAGCATCTTCAGCATTTACAAAATGGACATCATTTGACGCAATTAGTTTGACGGAATGTTTTTTTGCCAGTTCAATCAGGACCTTGTTTACTTCAACCTGTTTTTGATAGGTTGATTGGTCTGCATTCGGGTCATGTGTTTTATGCCGCTGGAGTTCTATATAATAATCATCCCCGAAAAGATTCTTAAACCAAAGGACGGATTCTTCTGCTTTGTCTAATTGTCCGCGCATGATATACTGTGGGATTTCACCTCCCAGACATGCTGAACAAATAATCAGATCTTCATGGTACTTTTCAAGCAATGATTTGTCAATACGCGGATTACGGTAAAAACCTTCTGTCCATGAATACGATACCATTTTTATCAGGTTTTTGTAGCCTTTTAAGGTTTTGGCCAGGACAATTAAGTGCCACCCACCCATGTCTCCTTTTTCTGATTTGTTTTCACGGCCATTACGTGCACAATAGCATTCGCAGCCGAGAATGGGCTTGAAGATCTGGGATTTGCATTCTTTTATTTTTTCTGATAACTTACGGATACGTTCGCTTTCTTCCGGAGTAGGATGCTCTTTGTCGCTAAGACTTTTCAGCTCAGTCTCACAATCTTTAATTGTACCATTGTATTTGCTGTTTTTCTTTTTTACTTTATTGAAAAACTCTTTGATTCCGAACATGTTTCCATGATCGGTCACTGCAATTGCCCGCATGCCGTCAGCATGCGATTTTTCGATCAGTGCGTCAATCGAAGCTTGTCCGTCTAGTAATGAATATTGTGTATGTACGTGTAGATGTACGAATGGAACCATAAAACTTAGTCAGCAATTAATAATTGATTCTTTTAAAAAAAGGAACTTCACGTCTCAAAGTTACTGTATATTTTTAATGAGTGCAATATTATTTTTTGATTAAAAGATATACTTTTTTTATAAAAGTTATTACTCCCTACATGTAAAAAGCGAAGTCAGACCTTTAATTTTTCTTCGGAATGATTTCTGTATTATTGTTGATAATGGCATTTATTGTCTCTAGGATTTTTTCCCTTTCAATGATATGCATGCCAATCCGTTTGTTGGAAACTCCCTCTTTTAATTGATAGGTATATTGAAAGAATCCGTCTTTAGTAATAATTTCCATTTGCCGGAATTGTACCCCTTCTAATTTAGTAGCCTTCATGCCTTCTGCGACCTCGATGATATGTGTAGAAATAGCAAAAAAACAGTTCCTGATTTTAGAGAAAGCACTGATAATTACTAAAGAACCCTCATACGCATCTTTAATATTAGTACCTATGAATAATTCGTCGAAAACAATAAGCATATTGCTGTTTTCTTTCAGCTTTTCAGCAATAAATTTTATCCGGGCCACTTCTGTATAGAAATGGCTATATCCTAAATTTAAATTGTCGGAAAGATTGATTGTTGCATATATTCCGGCTAACAGACTGATCCGGCATTCAGAAGCAGGAACCGGGAAACCTACATGTGCTAAATAAGCCGTTATGGCTAATGCTTTCAGCAAAGAAGATTTTCCTGCCATATTAGGTCCCGTTATGAAAGCAAGATTGTTTGATAGTGAAAAAGACAGGTCGTTTTTTACCGGATCAACTATGAATGGATTAAATAATCCTTTGACTTCAAAAATAGATTTGTGTACCGGTAAAATTTCCGGATAAGAAAATCCTTTTTCTATTGCAACCTGAGAAACCGCGATAAAAACATCGTAATCATAAATAATATTCAATATGGTACGAATGGCTTCTTTATGCGTGTATCTGAAGATGTAATCATATGTTGCAATGCTAAATGGTTTAAGTTTTTGCATTCCCCTTATTTCAGGGACTCCTTTAAATTCAGGCAAATCAAATAGTTCAAAAATAAAGGCATTGTTTTTCTCTATAATTTGGGGACGGGCACTCTCGGCTGCCTTAGCTGAAAAGTCGTATAAGTTATTTAGTAAATAGATGACATAATCAATACCTCTTTCGATGATATAATATTCGTTTGTAGGATTGATTTTTTGCATCAATGCATTCTCCAATGCGCTGAATCTTGACGGAGGCATAGTAGGATAATCACCCTGAATAAGATAATGCTCTATAAAGTTTAGATCATTCTTGTCAATCTCTAAATTCTCTTTACAGTCTGAATTTTGGAAAAATGAAATCACTTCTTTTCTATTACTGATTTCTTCCGGATCTGTAAGTGGATGTGCCAGATAATAATGTAACTGTTCTTTCCCTTTAAGGCTTTTTACACAATTAAATAAATCAAATATTGAATTTTGGTCTCTCCCCGAACCAAATATCTCTAAATCTTTTAATGTTTGATTGTCAAACTGAAATTTCATTAGTTCAAAGTTATGAACTAATATCCTAAAAATATTCAAAAAGTCAAAAAAACTATTCTTGGAAAAAGAAATTCTTGATATTTAGTGAGATAAATTTGTTTGTGTTGTGTGTTATAATCTTAAAGATAAACCTAATTTGATACTTGTATTTGAATTTATATATTCATTCCCTGCAACCCACCCCTTGGTTTTTGAAGATAATTCTAAATATGGATAGTACATCTTATTTATACCAAAATCCAACCGACAGGCAGCAAGTCCTAATATTTCAGACTTGGATGTAGTAAAAGATTGTCCTTCAGGTTGCACTCCTAATATTAAACGGGGAGAAAGCAAAAGTTTGTTTCTTCCATTCACTTTTAAGGAATAGTCAATAAATTCAGCTTCTATAGCCGGATATAAATGTTTATAATTTTTAAAATGATGGTATGTAAAAACCATATTATATTTTGCCTTACTTAAAAATACATTCAAGGATAAATCAGTTCCAAATGATGTCAGATAGTGTCGAAATGCAACATTTCCTCTCAAACCATTTTCCCCAATATTTATACTTCTAAATCCAAACATCATCGGGGAAAGAAGATTTGTCAATTGCCATATCCCCTGGCGTTTTAGATAATTTAATTCGGAGTTGTTTAAATGAGTTGTTTTACGGTAACGGTCTATACCTATACCTGACGGATGTACTCCTCTATACTGGTAGGGTTCATCTGGACGAAACAGATCGTAGGTCCAACTTGTCATGTCATAACCGGTAAAGTCACGTTCCGCTACAGAGATTTCTTTTGAATTCATTTTATCTATTTCGACGTCAACCTCTTTTGACTTTGCAGATGTCATAACATATAAGATTGAATTTAGTGCATTCAACCAATATTGGAATTCATGAAACAAGTTCTGTTCATAAAAAAAATTATTACGCTGTAGTTGGTCTATCAAGAGATATTGTCCTTCGATTCCTGCCACGTGCATACGTGTAAAATCGGGAGCTGATATTGATTTCATTTTCTCAAGTCCCTCATCTTTAACTTTGTTGACAGAAACAAGTTCCTGTCCTAAGGGAAATTTATTCATCTCATTAAAACTATTTACTCCGAACCGTGTCATAATAGCTCTATGATATTCTTCATGCAACCAGCCATTGCCTCCCGGGCAATAATCTAAAAGCAGATCTCCCAAAATAACTCCGGCATAGCCGAACAATTTTTTTGAAACATTATTCTTTATCTTTAGTTCTTTCATCCCATAATGAAAGGCGGAATAAATATCTGTCGTTACCGCCAGCGATTGTGTCATACTTGGATTAGCATATCCGGAAAAGAATCCATTACCAACCGTTTTTGTCGCATCTTTTTGATAAGGGAGATCAAAAAGAGGAAAATCCAGTTTCAAATTTACAGAATCAGTTTGCGCTGATACATATTGGAAGCTTGAGAGTATGACTATTATAGGTAATGTTTTTTGTTTCATAATGGCATTGCATATTTTTTGCCTAAGAGATAACTATGAAATAAACGACAGCCAAAAGCAATTATTTTATAACGAACAATAAGCAGAGAGAGAAAAAACATCTTTATCTGCTTGTATGTGTTGTATTATTAGCAATACCACTTCTTACAGAAATAAGGGGTAGACTGAAAATATTCTTATAGCCTAATCGTGTTAGTTCAAGTCCATTGAGCCAAAATGACATAACCGGTTGAAATCATTCATAACCTATTTCTCTATTTTCGTGAGTTTGATAACCGGATTATTATCACAAAATTCCTGATTATTTAGACTCTACAATATTTTTTCAGAAGATGATCGCGATGTTTTAGCCTTTTACTTTATAGTGCCTTTTTTATAATTATAAGATTATAAAAGTCTTGAAAAGTTTTTATCCCTATAAAATCTTCTGATTTTATGGATATTTTAAATTTTTGTTCTAATAATACAACGATATCAACTAAAGCTAGGCTATCGAGTTCTAACGTTTCAATGAGTGATGCTTCAGCTTTTATTTGTTCCACATCGATCTCAAATTCATTGGCAAGTTCATTATTTATCTTATCTATAAGTTCTGTATTTTTCATTTTATTATATTTGATTGTTAAAAAATTGATTTGTATACACTTGTGGTTATAATATCAAGTAGATTGTTCTTTTCTTGTTGAATATATATTTTACCAGTCGCAGGTAAACATATATTTTTTTCTTTAAAGAAATCATTTGCAATAAATGTTAATCGAAATTTATTATCTTGGCATACCTTTCTTTCCAAATTATTATGCTTCCCCTTAAAAATACAAGAGTCATTTAAAAATATTGAATAGATATTCTCCCTATCAAAATAAATTGAATCCTCTTTATTTATGTCAAGACTACAATAATATATAGAAGTATTATCATAACTAAGTTCAGAATATAAATTACAAATAAATATTTTTTTGCTTCTGAAATGTACCTTTGAAGAAATGAATAAAAGAGATGAAATAAAAAAGAAAATCAACACTAGTCCCCATCTGTTTAATCCTTTAGGCATTTTTAATAAAGAGTCTATATCTACATTATCTCTTTTTTTCGCTTTCGCCCTTTCTAATATTTTATTCATTATTGCCCTAACTCTAATTGATTTTTAACTAAGTTATAATAATATCCTTTTTTATTAGTCAAGTCTATATGATTACCCTGCTCAACAATTTTACCTTTATCAATTACGACAATATTATCGGCATTCACAACTGTACTAAGCCTATGTGCTACCACTATAACTGTTCTTCCTTCATAAAAACCAGATAAATTTTGCATTATTATTTTTTCATTATTTGCATCTAAAGAATTTGTTGCTTCATCTAAAAAGAGGTAAGGGGCATTTTTGTAGACTGCCCTTGCTATTAATATTCGTTGCTTTTGTCCAGTACTTAAGTTCATACCATCCGGACCGATTAAAGTTTTATAACCAAGTGGTAGAGAGTTTACAAATGTGTCTAAAGCGGCTGTTTTACACGCTGATATCACATTCTTCATATCCGGTTCTTTTTCACAAAGCGCTATATTCTTTGCTATTGTGTCGGTAAATATAAATCCTTCTTGCATTACTGCTCCACAATACTCTCTCCATATTCTGATATTATAGCCGCTTAAAAGCTTGTTCCCCAGCATTATTGATCCGGAAGTGGTTTCGTAGGAACCAAGTAATAAATTAATAAGCGTGGTTTTTCCGCTTCCACTTGTGCCGACTATTGCTGTAACTTTATTGGCTGGAATTTCTAAGGTGATGTTGTCTAGTATTTTCGCCGACCTGATTCCATTGTAATGAAAATTAACATTAGAAACAATAATATTGGAACTTATTGGAATTTCCTCAATTTTACCTTCATTTTGTTGTATTTCATCATCTTTCATGTTAATTTCATTCACTCGTTCTAAACTGATTTGAGTGTCTTGAGCTGCTTTTAAAAAAGAGATTATTTGAGTTAAGGGTACATTCATTTGACCAATAATAAATTGAATTGCCATCATCATTCCAAGAGTCATTTCACCATTGATTACGGCGCTGGCAGCAATAAATGAAATAAAAATATTCTTTAGTTGATCTATTAGTTCACCACCTATATCTTGTGTTTGTGCTAACGTAAGTCCTTTAATGTTTATATTATATAAATTTACTTGTATATCTTGCCAATCTCTTTTTTTGAATTGTTCGGAATTATTTAACTTGATCTCTTGCATTCCATTAATGATTTGGATGAGATTACTTTGATTGTTAGCAGATTCCTGAAATCGCATATAATCAATTTTCTTTCTTTTTTTCATAAATAGTAAAACCCATGCTATGTAGCCAATACTTCCGAGGATAAAAACGAGTAGCAGTTTTTTTCCGTAACCAAATAGGATAAAACTATAAACAAAAAAACTAATAAGTGTCATTATAATTGAAATGATAGAAGTTGTAAGGAATGTTTCTATACGACTAAAGTCCACAATTCTTAGCAATAGATCTCCAATCGTTCTTTTATTAAAAAAATTAATGGGCAAAGTCATAAGTTTTGTCAAAAAATCATCAACTAATTTAATTCCCACTCTTGTACTCATATGCAGGACTAACCAACTACTTAGAAAATTTGTCGCCCCAATCCCCAACATAATTGATAATTGTCCTAATAAAATAGCTAAAACGAAATTTATCGATCTGTTTTCAATGCCAAAATCTACTATTAATTGTGTCAGAAAAGGAAATATAAGGCTAAGAATACTACCCAATAAAATAGCAATTGCTAGTTTAAACAGCCCTGATTTGTGGGGAATTAAATATTTCAATAAATTTGTAAAGTTGTATTTTGAATTCGATGAAATTTCTTCTTGATTGTAAAACTTCTCTGTAGGTTGTGCAAATACTACAATCCCAACATCTTCCCCATTTTTATTTTGTGATGTCAACCAACATCTTTTAAAAGTATCAAGTTTATATTTTAGTATTCCAGCACCTGGATCTCCTATCAAAATTTTATTATTCTTAATTGCATAAAGTACAACCAAATGGATTTTTTTCCATTGAATGAAACATGGAAATTTTGAAATTGAAAGCAATTTTTCGAAAGTAATACGAACTCCAGCCGTTTGAATGCCAACTTCTTTTGCTCCATCTGTAAGACATAATAATGAAGTGCCGCTTTTACCTGTAAAACATTTATCTCTTAAATAACTTTGAGAAAATTCTTTTCCATAATATTTACAAACCATTCTTAGGCAAGCTGGAACACAATCGTGAGAATCTAGTTGGTAATAAAATGGATATCGCATAATATTGTTATTTGTTATTGATTAATTGTAATTGGTAGTACCGAATTTCTTCAGTAGGGATTCCTTCTGTAATAATTTTGAATAGTTTATAAGCTCTTACATTGTCTTCTGCAACATCTAAGGAAATGTTTTTAACTTTTAAATTTAATGTATCTATTCGATTACTCAGATATATCCAAGACTTCATGCCTGCTCCATTTTTTCGTGCCGATGGCATAGTATATGTACAATATAAATGTAACTCATGAATTTTAGGATTATAAGATGCAATATTCCAACCTTCTATATTGTCTTCTTTGTCGAAAATAAAGATGCTCAATAGTTTTTTTTCTTCACTAAATTTCCAGAAAGGTTGTAAAAAGGTCTCTAAGTTCTTTTCGGAATAGTCTTTGATATATTTTATTTCATCGTTATGTAATTCCTCAAATAGTTTATACTTATAATAGTGCTCACTTTTATTGCCTAAGAAACTTTTAGTTTTATTTATCCATTGATAAGCATCTACTACTAATGAAATGATACCTATTGGATCTGATTGTAAATTATTTTTTAAAGCAAACTTTTTTGATAAATCGAAATCATTATGTTTATTATTTAATCGAACCAAGATATTTCTGTTGCTTTCCTTAAATAGTGGCATTAAAATTCTTTTTAAAAGTTCGCTACCTATGCCAATACCTCTGAACATTGGGAGTACAAACAATGACATTAGCACATATGCTTCTATGAATATATTGCTTATAATGATTATGGCATGACCGATTATTGTATCTTTATAAAAGCAACCGATACAGATTGATTGCTTATCTTTAAAGGATTGTGCATGTCCCGCATGAACCAAGGAAGTGGATAAGTCATCTATTTTGACATATTTAATTTTAAAATATTCATGAAGGTTTATATTAAGATTCTTTGCTTTGTGTGCAGAAAAGGGATTGTTTCTCTTGAATTTTGATATGTCTGATTTCTCTCTGATTTGGTTGCCTGTATGAGTTATAAGAGTTCGTTCAGGAAATATATAATTACAATCTGCATAGGATATTATTATTCTGGAAGGGTTGTTTATAAAGGGAGTCATCAGATTGTATGCCGTTTTTTCTGAAATTGAAAATAGTTCTTTAATAAAACTGATGTTTTTTTCCAATGTGTTTTCTCCATTAAAAAATGCCAGTAACATAGCATATACAGGATGTATGTAATAAATATGTTCTATTTCTTTCGAAACGGATTTCAACGCTACAAGGTCATTTTCATCCAGAATTAAATTGTATGAATAATTTAAAACTATTTTCTCTTTTAACATAGTTGTGCATTATATTTCATTGAAAATTTAATTGAATGTTAGGCGTTTTTTTATAACGCTGTAACTCTTTATTGTAACTTGGTTTAATTAATAAAAGATAAAGCCTTTTTATCTCTACCATTGTAATCAAAAGATCAACAAGCCGTTATATAAGAATCTCTTTTTGGGGAGAAAATATAAAAATTACTTGTTTGTAAAATTCAAATGAGAAATCCAGGTAAGTAAAAATCATTTGTTTTGGACATCGTTACCATCGCCTTTTACCTTTACTTTACCCGATTCAAGGGCATTCATTTCGAGATTGTCCAATTGCTCTTCTGATAAGAATTCAACATTTTCCAGATCAAATTTTGTTTCCATATTTAAAAATTTTAAGAGTAAAAAGTCTTGATAGAATACTTTTTACGGGTTAATAAATATGTCTATGGATAATTATTCTTTTATAGAAATCAGGTTTCATAGAATAAAATTGCCAATAGACAAATGATAATAATTCGCAAATTATTTGTTTTGAACAGTGTTATTATCACCTTTTACTTTTACTTTGCCCGATTCAAGAGCGTTCATTTCAAGGTTGTCTAATTGTTCTTCTGATAAGAATTCAACATTTTCCAGATCAAATTTTGTTTCCATATTTAAAAATTTTAAGAGTAAAAAGTCTTGATAGAATACTTTTTACGGGTTAATAAATAGTCTATAGATAATTATCTTTCTTTGTGAAAATCAAGTTGCATAGAATTAAATTACCAATAGACGAATGATGCATGATAAAAATCCGCAAAAATTATTAGTTTTCGACTTTGTTATTATCACCTTTTACTTTTACTTTACCCGATTCAAGGGCGTTCATTTCGAGGTTGTCTAATTGTTCTTCTGACAAAAATTCAACATTTTCCAGATCAAATTTTGTTTCCATAATTAAAAATTTTAAATTAAAAAGCATTGATTAGATACTTTTTACGGGTTAATAAATATTCTATAGACGATTATTCTTTGTGAGAATCAAGTTTCACAGAAATAAATCATCGATAGACGAATTAAAAAAGGTCTAACAATCGTAGACAAAAAAGGCTTTATTTTTATTTTGTGCTCATTCTGCTCATATCCGGTCTTGAATCCCTGTATTCATCTTTAATGTTTTTTCCTTTGTTGAATTTATATTTTAAAGAGAAACTTAGTTTTGGACCATTTTCTTTTGTGACCGAATACATGTAATTATTACCGAAGAAATGATCTCTTTTAATATCATAAGTATCGAATATATTTTCAATATCGGCCGAAATTGCCAGTCTTTTGTCTTTTAAGAATGAATAACTGATGCCGAAATTCATGCGCCATCGATTATCATCTTCATAGATAAGTGTTTTGTATTTAAATCTGTAATTAAGCAAATAATCGATAGTTAATGAATTGGTGATTTCGTATTGGAAATTCAACATCATGCTTGTAGTTGCGTATTTTTTGCTTCGGTTGTCAGATCTTATAAGATACGGATTGATATTTGTATAATTGTGAAATATAGTTGTATATGTGAAATTTCCATATAGATGGTTTTTGAATAAAAGAATGGGTGCATTTACTTGTATAGCAAAATTATTTTTATCCGTATAATTTAGTGGAGTCTCTATTGTCTTAAAGTCTTTCTCTATCAACACTTTATCATAAAAATCTTTTATGTGTTGATATTGAAGCAATAAAGAAAATGCCCCTCCGAAAAATTGATTATGTAAACTTAACAGATCTAATTTAGTGGGTTCTAATTCCGGATTTCCAACGAATGAATAATATTCATTTATATATCTTTCTCCAGGTAATAGAAACATATAATTTTGTCTTGCTATAAAAGATTTGTACGATAAAGTTGCACTATAAGGATCGGTATTGTAAGTTAATTGAATTGTGGGAAACAAGTTAAAATAATTATCATTGGTTTTGCTCTTGTTTGATTTTAAATGTAGTTGATAATCTGTGTATTCCCCTCTGATGGCTGCATATATTGAAAGTTTATCATGGATCGGGTATCTTGCACCAATATATGCGGCAGGAATGAATTCTTCTCCCTTAAAACGGGAATTATCCTTATCTGACACAGAAACTCCTGTATATAGGGCTTTGTCGTTAATTATATTATAATCTGCCTTTATTCCGTACTCAATAGTCCCTTTTGAAAATTTTGAATTAAAGTCGGATGCCACTGTATGCATTTGCCCTTCCATTTCAAGATCGGAAGACATATATTTATTCCAATCCTTGGACGTAGTAGATAGTATGTTATAGTCATTATCTGTTCGTATACCTCCATACAATCCTGAATAATAAGCAACAAAACTAATTTTTTTTTGGGGGTTTGATGAATACTTTGCTGTTAATGTGTATAAATCATCATGTCCATCCGTTTTGGTTTTGAACTGTTGCTGTATATGTGAATCTGATGCTGAATTATAATTCTGAGTATTGTTGTTATAGTCATAATTACTTAGGCCATAATAGATGAAAATATTAAAATCTAGGCTGTTATCATTTTTGAGGTTTACAGTCAGGTTTGAATTTAATGATATTTGATTATCTCTTCCAGAATTAAAAAAGTCATTAGTTATAGTTTGCATACTGTTTTTATTATATACTGTGCTATCAGAGCCACTTCCATATAAATTTGCATTACTATAATTGAATGTCGTATTAAATAATATATTGTCAGATTTTAGCATATAAAATAGTTCCATTCCTGTGTCCCCCAAATATCCTTTTTGTTCTCCGGTAAATAGTCCCACATTTAAGATTGAACCATCTTCTTTTTTCTTATCAATAATTATATTTATAGCAGCTTGAACATTTGAGTCATAACCTGCTGGAGGGTTTTGTAATAATTCGATATCTGAAATTGCAGTTGCAGGAAGTGTTTCCAAATAACTGTTTAGTGCTTCGGGGGTTAGATTTTGCCGGACTCCGTTTATATATATAACAGCATCTGTGCCATTTAGCGAATAGCTACCTCTTCCATCTTTTGTTACACCAGGTAGCCTTTCCAGTATTTTTCCGGAAGGCATGTTACTTATTCCGGGTATTGATGATACCCGGGTAATTATATTCCCATTTATTACATTGAATGCTGGTTTTTTCCCCAGAACGACAACTTCATCAATCTCATAAATATTTTTATTAAGCATTATTTTTATGTTATAGTCATTTTGGCTGAGAAGAGAAGTTGAGTAAATATCGTATAAAAGATGTGTTACATTGAATGTCCCTTTAATTCCGCAAGGATATTGTATGCTAAAAAAACCCGTTGAATCAGATGTACCTATACTAATAAAATTACTATCTGTATCCATGATATAGATTACTGCTTCAGAAACCGGCCCGTCAATTTCATTCTCAATATTTCCTGTTATTGTATATACATTTTGGGCATTTAAGGTAGGAGTATTCAGAATAAAAATAAATATAATAATGAATTTCAATCTTTGGCCATTTGGAATCGAAGAAGAGTCTACTGTTTTATGGTACATAGTTATTGCAATTTAATTAGTCTTATTTGATTGTCGGAGAGGTAAGTTTTCCTAATAATTTTGCCTCTAGAAATTATTAATAGAAATCTATCAGGAGATTTTCATAACCCAATTCCCATTTTCGTCTTTATAACAAACAACACCTCCACCATTAATAGACTTCATTTCCTTACGACTCAATTTCTTAAATTGCTTTGTTTGTTTTTTTATTTTCATAGTGATTTAGTTTTGATTATTACAAGGCAAAGGTAAATGAGTGTGGGTTAGCAATATGTTATCGGAATGTTATCTTCGGTTATCGGAATGTTATTTTTTTTGTTTATATTTGTGAAATTATTCACCATGGTGAGTTGTTTATGAAAATAAAAGGAGTTTGGTTCGTCTTTTTGATAGCATTATTATTTTTACTGATATTTCAATCTGTATGGTTATATAGTACTTATAATACAAAAAAAAATGATTTAGAAAATAGAATTAATGACTTGTTCTTAGAGTCAAGTAGAGAAGAATTTGAATTAAGGTTTGATAAATATTTAAAAGATGATAGTGTAAAGGTTATATCGTTGGAAGAAGCTCGCTCTGATACTTCAATAATAAAGACAGAAAGAATATTAAATACTGGAGAAATGAAAGAAGCTAATATGTTTCAACAAGTATTGGAACTTATGGGTAAGCATATTGAAATAAATAGCCTGGATAGTCTTTTTAATGAAAAATTAGCAGATATTGGTATCTCAAATGATTATCTTTTAGTTTATAAAGATTCAGTTGGAAATATTATTGAGCAAATAGGCGAGTTACCTTCTTCGAAGATAGATAAGGCCTTTCATACGGATGCATTGTTGATTGTGGATGGTAAGCGGGTACAGGCAATTATGGATGTTACGCCCGATATTGTTTTCAGGCAGATGATATGGTTATTGGTCGCGTCTTTTTTGATGTTGTTCGTCCTTGTTTTTTGTGTTATTTACCAGGCCAAAACAATATTTACCCAATATAAATTGAACCGGTTGCGTGAAGATTTTGTACATGCGTTAACGCATGATATGAAAACACCCTTAAGTACAATTAATAATGTTCTTTCGCAGTTTAGAAGTGGTTTATTAGATAATCATCCGGATATGAAAGAACGATTTGGTGAAATAGGAATGGATCAGGTCGCAGGTTTGCAAATGCTGGTAGAAAAGATATTGACGATAGCCAAATTAGAACGAGGGAGATTGCTGCTTGAACGTTCTGATACAGATTTGCCGGGTATTGTAAAGGAACTTAAGGAACGTTTTGCCTTCTCTAAGGATGATAAGCAGGTAACGATTCGTTCATCCTGTGATTTGAAAGATTGTTCGGTTTATTTAGATACGACACTGATAAAAGATGCTATAGGAAATTTGATAGAAAACGCTGTGAAATATTCCGGAAAGTCGGTTGTTATAGATGTAGATTGTTATATAATGGATGATCGGTTGTTCATTCGTATACGGGATAATGGATTTGGAATTTCTCTGAAAGACCAACAAAAAATATTCGAGAAGTTCGAGCGGGGGACAGCGGTTAGCAGGAAACGTACTAAGGGTTTCGGTCTTGGCTTGAATTATGTCAAACATGTAACGGAAGCCCATGGTGGAATTGTGACATTATATAGTATGGAAAACAGAGGGAGTGAATTTACACTTGTATTGCCTCTTGATTAATATTGTGTTAAATTAGGTTGTCGCGTTTTAACTTCAAATAAAATAATATTTATCTTTGCTTTTAAAATCAAAGAAAGATGAATGAGATTCGATTACTTTTAGTAGAAGATGACACAGCTTTCTCTCAAATAGTAAAAGATAGCCTGGAACTGACTGGTGATTACATTGTTTATACAGCCAAGGATGGGCAAGAGGGATATAGTGCTTTTAAATCATTAGTGCCGGAGGTCATTGTTTCAGATGTTGAAATGCCGAAGATGTCAGGCCTGGAAATGGTGAAGCTAATCAGGAAAGAAGATGAAAATATACCTATCCTTTTGGCAAGCGCACATACGGGAGCTAAAGATTTGTCTGATGGATTTAAACTAAATGTTGATAATTATATCAAAAAACCTTATCTGGCAGGGGAGTTGAACTGGCATATCAAGGCGATTATGCGGCGAGTTCATCAGGTACAAGAGGAAGCCGAGAAAATAGAAAACACAGTGTTTACTTTGGGGCGTTATTTACTTGATTTAAAGAATTGTGTCCTTGTATTAGATGAAGAACGATTTGATTTAACTATCCGTGAAGCAGAAATACTGCAAATGCTTTATGAGAACAAAGGAATCGTTGTGAAACGGAAAGATATTTTACTACATTTTTGGGGAACAGATAATTTTTATACCTCCCGCAGTCTGGATGTCTTTGTCAGTAAATTACGTAAGTATTTGAAGAAAGATCCGTCTATCCAAATTCAGACAATTCGGGGAGAGGGACTTCGTTTGATCCTATAGCAAACAGGACATAATGTTCCTCAAACTTCAAAGGAAATAAACATTTTTCTGGTTGAATTGTCCACATGAATAGATTTTATGCAAAAAACTTGATGGCAATGTTTTGAGTTTCAAATAAAAAGTCATACCTTTGCAACCCGATTATTATCAAAGTGTTTTTAAATTGTTAGTTCTTAGCATTTTGTTCCGGTCATGTGTCCGATTGGGGCTGTAATGCAGAGACGTTTTTAGTATTAATTAAAAAAAAGTTTAAGAAAGTGGATACTTTAAGTTTTAAGACCATTTCTGCAAACAAAGCAACTGTAAACAAAGAGTGGGTGATTGTTGACGCAACAGATCAGCCATTGGGACGTATTTGTTCAAAAGTAGCCAAGCTGATACGCGGCAAATACAAACCGAGTTATACTCCTCATGTTGATTGTGGTGATAATGTGATTATTATCAATGCAGATAAAGTCGTTCTGACTGGAAATAAGTGGAACGATCGTGTTTATTTGAGATATACCGGTTATCCGGGTGGACAGCGTGAATATACTCCCGCATCATTGAAAGCGAAAGGTGAAGATCGTTTGTTCCGTAAAGTAGTGAAAGGTATGTTGCCTAAAAACCGTTTGGGTGCGAAATTGTTGGGTAATCTGTATGTATATGCAGGTAGTGAGCACAAGCACGAAGCGCAGACTCCTAAAATGATTGATATAAACTCACTTAAATAAATTATGGAAGTAGTAAATGCAGTAGGAAGACGTAAAGCAGCAGTGGCTCGCGTATACGTTAGCGAAGGAAGCGGTAAAATTACAATCAATCGCCGCGATTTGTCAGAGTACTTTCCTTCTTCGATCTTACAATTTGTTGTGAAACAACCGTTGAACACATTGGGTGTGACAGAACAATACGATATTAAGATCAATCTTTTCGGAGGTGGATTCAAAGGTCAATCAGAAGCTGCTCGTTTAGCAATCACACGTGCACTTATCAAGATTAATCCGGAATCAAAACCAGCCCTGAAAGTGGAAGGTTTTGTAACCCGTGACCCACGTGCAGTAGAGCGTAAAAAGCCGGGTAGACCAAAAGCTCGTAAGAGATTCCAGTTCAGCAAACGTTAATCTTATTTGTGAGTTTCTTACAAGTGATAAGCGTTTAGTATCTAAATTGTCCGGATTTTTTGGAAACGGAAGCTACCGGATGATTGATTTATTCAGAAAGTAAACGATAAAAATAAACAAAATGTCAAGAGTTAATTTTGAACAATTATTAGAAGCAGGTGTGCATTTCGGACACTTAAAGAGAAAATGGAATCCTGCAATGGCTCCTTATATTTTTATGGAGCGCAATGGTATTCATATCATTGATTTACATAAAACAGTTGCGAAGATAGATGAAGCAGCAGAAGTATTGAAGAATCTGGCACGTTCAGGACGGAAAGTGCTTTTTGTTGCTACTAAAAAACAAGCAAAACAAATTGTTGCTGATAAGGCGGTCTCTATCAATATGCCATACGTAATTGAACGTTGGCCGGGAGGTATGTTGACGAACTTTCCGACAATCCGTAAAGCGGTGAAGAAAATGTCGACAATCGATAAAATGAGCAAAGATGGAACATTTGATAATCTTTCGAAAAGAGAAAAGCTACAAATCACACGCCAACGTGCGAAGCTGGAAAAAACATTAGGATCAATTGCTGATTTGACCCGTTTACCTGCAGCTTTGTTTGTTGTCGATGTATTAAAAGAACATATTGCTGTACGTGAAGCGAATCGTTTAGGTATTCCGGTGTTTGCTATGGTAGATACAAACTCCGATCCGTCTAATATCGATTTCGTAATTCCTGCAAATGATGATGCAACTAAATCAGTAGACCTGATTTTGAGTGTAATCTGCCAGGCTATGAACGAAGGAGTTCAGGAAGGAAGAGCAGCCAGAGAAAACGTTGCTGAAACAGAGGAGGATGAAGATGCTCCAAAAAGAGAACGTAGAGCAAAAACGTCGGCAAAAAAAGAACGTTCATCAAAAGAAGATGATGAAGCTTTAAATGCCGGAGTGATCTCTAAAGTGGCTAAAGATTTAGAAGAAGAAGAATAAAAAATAAAGAAGGAGATATAATTATGGCAGTTACAATGGCTGATATCGCTCATTTACGTAAAATGAGTGGTGCAGGGATGATGGATTGTAAAAAAGCTTTGGAAGAATCTGATAATGACTTTGATAAAGCAATGGAAATTATCCGTAAAAAAGGTCAGGCTGTGGCCGCAAAACGTTCGGATCGTGAAGCATCCGAAGGTTGCGTGTTGGCTGCAGATAACGGAGAATTTGCTGCTGTTGTTGCATTGAAATGTGAAACAGACTTTGTTGCAAAGAATGAAGAGTTTATCGGATTAACCCAGCAAATTTTAGATGTTGCAATGGACAAAAAGCCTGCAGCACTTGCTGATTTGTTGGCATTGCCATTGAGTGATGGTCGTGCAATTGAGAATCATATTACAGACCGTATTGGTGTGACCGGCGAAAAAATGGAATTAGGATTCTATGAATTTGTAAGTGGAGCAGCAACGGTTTCTTATATTCATCCGGGTAATAAATTAGCTACGATTGTAGCATTTAACCAAACGTTGGATAAACAGGCTGCTCGTGATGTTGCCATGCAAGTAGCAGCGATGAATCCGGTTGCATTGGTATCGAAAGATGTTCCTCAAAGCGTTATTGATTCAGAAATGGAGATTGCACGCGATAAGGCTCGTCAGGCTGGAAAACCGGAAAACCTTTTGGATCGTATTGCTGAAGGTGCTTTGCAGAAATTTTTCAAAGAAAGTACTTTATTACAGCAGGAATTTGTGAAAGATCCGAAAATCACCATTGAACAATATTTGCATCAACAGGATAAAGCGCTTACAGCAACAGCATTTAAACGTGTAACGTTGAATGTAGAATAAGCAATTTAGCAGATATTTTGACTAAAATAGAAAGTCTTCCAAAATTTGGGAGATTTTTTTTTACCCTCCCTGAAAATGGAGCATCTCATATTGTGATCATACTTTAATCTGAGACCTGGAAACTTCCTTAAAAAAAATAAGTAGTTGATAAGATTGCTATAAAAATAAGCCACTTTTTGTTAATATCAAAACAGTTTTATAGATTTGCACAAAAAATGCAGTGGGATTTCTAAAAACTACACCCGTAAAACAAACGGACGAGGAATTATTGTATAGCTATAAAAGTACCGGTAAGTCGGATTATTTCGGTCTGTTGTATGATCGTTATATCCCATTGGTATATGGTGTTTGCCTTAAATATCTACAAAATGTAGATGAAGCAGAAGATGCTGTTATGCAGTTGTTTGAACAATTGCTTTCGAAAGTATTGCAACATGAGATTCAGATGTTTCGTACATGGCTTTACCGCGTAGCACAGAATCATTGTTTACAGATTTTACGGAATAAGGATCGTAGCGTTCAGGTCGAATTGCGTTCTGACTTTATGGAATCTGATGAGTTTTTGCATCTTTTAGATGAAGATGATAATAACGAGCGTACACAGGCATTGCAAATATGCCTGAAAAAGTTGCCGGAAAATCAGCGTGTAACGATTGCTCGTTTCTTTATGGATGAAATGTCGTATGCAGATATTGCAGATACGACAGGCTTCCCGTTGAAAAGCGTGAAGAGTTTTATCCAGAATGGAAAACGAAATTTAAAGATTTGTATTGAACAGACATGTAAGATCGGATGAATTTATTAGCATACATACAAGGTAAACGTAAAGGAAAAGAGGCCCATCGTATTGAGCGTGAAGCTATGCGTGATCCGTTTTTGGCAGATGCATTAGATGGCTTTGATACTGTCGAAGGTAGTCATGCAGAATGTATTGCGGGCATTCGTACGCGGTTGTCTGCCTCCAAACAGAAATCAAACAAGAAAATTGTTTATATAAGTATAGCGGCGAGTTTGCTTTTGTGCGTAAGTATAGGGGGATATTTTTTTATGAATAAAGATGAACGCTCCTTAGTTGCTCAGAGTGAGATGTCGGCAATAGAGAAAGACAAGGCGGAAGAAGTTGTTCCGGAAGCAGAGGCTGAAGAAAATAAGCAGGTTGAAGAGATTCCGGAGAGTTTTGACGAACGGGCTCAAAATGATATTGAAGAAAGGAGGGATAGAGCTTCAAGAGATGCTTCTCCACCACCTCCACCTGTTACCCAGAGGGAACAGGCAGTTATAGCCGATGATGTTATAGATATTGATGAAGCTGAAATACAACTTCCGGAAATTGCAGCTGCAGATATACCTCAGCCGAATGAAGATTCTTTGATGATTGCACAGAAGGCAGATACTAAGCAGCCCTCAAAATTAACTACGCCTTCCTCGGGTGCAGGACAGCGGGCGATGACTTCTACCGCCTCCGGAAAGCCGGAACCTAAAATTGGAATGAAAGCTTATAAAAAGTATCTGAAAGACTCGATGATCCGCCCGGAAACAGGTGAATGTGCAAAAAAGAAAGGTGAGGTGATTTTAGAATTTAAAATTAATGCGGAAGGACGTCCCCATAACATTGAGTTCAGGAAGAAGCTATGTGCAGATTTAGATAAAGAGGCAATCCGGCTTATTGAAAATGGTTCTGTCTGGGTTGGCGACACAAGTAAATCCGTTATATTAGAAGTTAAATTTTAAGAGACATCTAATAGGCTCTAAATAAAAAATGTTCGCAGTGTTAGTTTCCTAACTTAACTGCGAACATTCTGGTTTCAGGGTATTGATTGTTATTATTGTAATTTAGCCAGCGTATCTTTGATCCGTTTGATTGCTTCGGCTAATTGTTCGTCGGATGTGGCATACGATAAACGAAGGCAGGTTGGAGCCCCAAAAGCAGCTCCTCCTACTGTTGCAACATGACCTTCTTCTAATAGATACATTGCTAATTCGCCAACATCGGTAATTTTACGGTTGCCTGCGCTTTTCCCGAAATAAACATCTACTTCAGGAAATAAGTAAAATGCTCCCTGTGGCACATTTACTTTTAAACCGGGAATTTCTTTCAATAGTTTAACACCTAAATCGCGGCGACGGAGAAAAGCTTGACGCATTTCTTCGACACATGACTGATCGCCGGTAAAAGCTGCAACAGCTGCTTTCTGTGCGATAGAACTTGCACCAGATGTATATTGTCCCTGTAATTTATTAGTAGCTTTTGCGATCCATAATGGAGCAGCGATGAATCCGACACGCCATCCGGTCATAGCATATGCTTTAGATACGCCATTGATTACCACTACACGGTCTTTGATGTTTTCAAACTGAGCTATACTTTCATGCTTTCCATTATAAATGATATGCTCATAGATTTCGTCGGAAATAACAACAATGTTTGGATATTTGGCTAAAACATCAGCTAAACCTTTCAACTCATCTTTGCTGTAAACACTACCCGTTGGGTTGGATGGTGAACAGAGAATAATAGCTTTTGTTTTAGGTGTAATAGCTGCTTCTAACTGAGCCGGTGTAATCTTGAAATCCTGTTCAATGCCGGCATTGACGATCACATTGGTTCCTTCAGCCAGTTTAACCATTTCTACATAACTAACCCAGTATGGCGCAGGAATGATTACTTCGTCACCTGGGCCGACAACACTGAGAAGTACATTACAAACTGATTGTTTGGCGCCGTTGGATACAATAATTTGATCAACTGTGTAATCCAGATTGTTTTCTTTTTTTAATTTGTCAACAATCGCTTTACGTAGATCCATATATCCCGGAACAGGAGAATAGAATGAGAAATTATCGTCGATGGCTTTTTTAGCAGCGGTTTTTATATGATCCGGAGTAAAGAAGTCCGGTTCCCCAACACTCAGATTGATAACATCAATCCCCTGAGCTTTTAACTCGTTGCTCTTTTGCGACATTGCCAGCGTTTCCGAAGGCGATAATCTTTCTAAACGATCTGAAACTTGCGTCATGATTTTAAGTTTGTATGGTTATTTTGAATTTATCGTGACAAAAATACATAATAATAGCCTAATTGAGTAGCAGAATCATTGAATAAATTGAAAATTTATCACTTAATCACTAATTGTTTTATTCTTCCTACTTTATACTTTTGTCTTTCTCTTGATTTATTTGATGTTATGAAGCGTATGTCCCATTCGTTCCTTTTTTGTCTTCATATAGAATTCGTTATATGGATTAGGTACAACTTCAATCGGAATATTTTCTACAACCTCCAAACCATATGCTTCAAGTCCGACACGCTTTACCGGATTATTTGTCATTAAGCGCATTTTGGTCACTCCTATCTGGCGCAGGATTTGCGCACCTACTCCATAATCTCTTTCATCAGCATCATGGCCTAAATGTAAATTTGCATCTACCGTATCCAGTCCGTTTTCCTGCAGTTTGTAGGCTTTCATTTTTTCCATTAATCCGATGCCGCGCCCTTCCTGATTCAGATATACAACCACTCCTTTTCCTTCTTCTTCAATCATACGCATGGCTTTGTGCAGTTGCTCACCACATTCGCAACGCAACGATCCGAAAATATCACCGGTGATGCAGGATGAATGTACACGTACCAACACCGGTTCGTTTTTATTTAATTCGCCTTTGATTAATGCAATATGTTCTTGTCCGGTACTTATCTGGCGGAATGGGATCAGATGAAAATGACCGTATTGAGTAGGCATGTTTACTTCCACACCTTTTTCGACAAGTGATTCGGTTCTTAATCTATAAGCTATCAGGTCGTGGATAGAAATGATTTTAATGCCGAACTTTTTAGAAACTTCCATTAGTTGCGGCAGGCGTGCCATTGTTCCGTCTTCGTTGATAATTTCAATTAACGCTCCTGCCGGATATAATCCCGCTAAACGTGCCATATCAACAGTAGCTTCGGTATGTCCCGAACGGCGTAACACCCCACGCGAACGTGCCCGAAGCGGATTGAGATGTCCGGGTCTTCCTAAATCAGTAGGTTTGGTTTCAGGGTCGGCCAGTGCCAGAATTGTTTGTGCACGATCATACATGGATACTCCTGTAGTGCAATCTCCTCCCAGTTTATCAACTGTAACGGTAAAAGGAGTTTCAAGTATGGATGTATTCTGAGTCACCTGCATATTCAGTTCCAGCTCTTCACAACGCTCTTCTGTAATCGGAGCGCATAGTACACCGCGTCCATGGGTCAGCATGAAGTTTACTTTCTCTGGGGTAATTTTTTCGGCTGCAATAATAAAATCACCTTCATTTTCACGATCTTCATCATCGACAACAATCAGGAATTTCCCTTCACGGAAATCTTCGATAGCTTCTTCGATAGTGTTTAGTTGATACATTTTTATAGTTCAATAATTAGTTTACGAATCTGGAGACAATGATTTGTTCACTATATCAAGCAATTCATCATTTACCTTACATGTAGTCTCGATATCATGTAAGATTAATTTTCGCTGATAAATGGCAAATAGATATATGGGTATGCCGATTGGGAAAAACAACCCAACCGCAAATGCAATATTTTTATTGGATATGAATTTAATCGTAGAGGCAGCGTTAATAACCGGATAATCCATTAATTTATTTAATACCAGCGATTGATCGGAATTGCTTCCTTCTTCTACAATTTGTTCCAGTAGTGTGGAAATCTGTTCTAGTTCAGATTCTTTACCTACGGTTTTCCAAAATGAAAAATATGAAATCCAAAGCTTCTTTTTAGATAGATAATGATTACATAGGTCATTTAGCTCTTTGATGGAGTTAGCCAGTACCATATAATCCGTATTGAAAATGATAATATCTTTCTTCTCTATTTTTCGGGTAATGCGTTTCCCTATCAGTTTTTTGAATGCATTGACGTATGTGTCCGGGTTTAAGATGACTGAATCGTTGGCTGCTTTGTAAGTGAGGAATATACCTAACGATAAAAGAACTGCCGAACTAAGCCACATACCCTGCCATGGTTCCCACACGCCATTGGTGGCCATTTTTGTGCCGATCGTTTCAATTATGTAGTAAAATATGAAAAGTCCAACTGAAATAACAACGGGCATACCCAGTCCGCCTTTTCGGATAATCGCACCTAAAGGAGCTCCAATGAAAAAGAATATCAGGCAGGCAAACGAAAGCGTAAATTTTTTATGCATTTCAACATGATGCCTGCGCATTTCTTTTTGCTCACTGGCCAGCATAGATGCTTTGAAGTTATAATCTACCTGCAGACGTTCGATTGCTGATTTCGCCTGGGTTAAAAGTGAAAGCTGCACACTGGGAGATGACTGGTCAAACGTTCGGTCAAAATTTATATCTTTTAAAGACGGTTTCTTTTCTGTTTGGTCGGTTTCATTTCTGTCATTTTCGTATGTTGTAAATGTCTTCTTGTATGATTGATCATAGAGTTGTCTGGAGGTTAGATCTTTAGAGATATCCAACTTGTAAGTCATCGAATCAATCGATTCTAACAAACTAGCTAAATTTTTACCGACATATCTGTTTTCCATCAAAGATTCATCTGCCCGGTTAAAATTGCCATCATGTTTTATCAGTACTTCTCTTGTACTGAAAGACTCTTTACGATAAGGAATTGCATCGTTTGAACGGGTTCCCTGCACTTCCCCACTCATAAAAGACTCTCCATTATATAACATGAGAATCAAATATAATTTGTCTGTAGACACCTTTAGCCGGCCGGAATCAGCTACGGTAACTTCAGCTCTATTAAACCCTTTGGAATAATCATAGATCATTACATCTTCCAGTAATCCGCTTTCATGCTTTTTTTTGACATACAGGTTATATCCTGCAATTTCGTTATAGAATGTTTTCTCGGGAATATCCAGTTCCGGCGATTTTGATTTCATTGAAGATAACAAAGTCCACATTTTTACTTGTGAAGGCGGGATAATATTGTTTTGGAAGAAAAATGCCCCTATGGCTACAAAAGTTAAAAACACAATCATGGGTTTCATGATCCGGAGGAGAGAGATTCCGGCAGCTTTCATCGCCAATAATTCGAACTGTTCGCCAAGATTGCCGAATGTCATTAATGATGCGAGTAAAATGGCTAAAGGTAAGGCTGTTGGTACAAATGATAAAGCTGCGTAGAAAAACATTTCGCCAAGCACACTAATACCTAGTCCCTTTCCGACCATCTCGTCAACATATCTCCACAAAAATTGCATTAATACAATAAACAGACAGATTCCAAAAGTCATAATGAATAATGGAAGAAAAGTCTTTAGGAGGAAAATGTATAATCGTTTTAATTTCATTACACTCTTTATCGACCACAAAAGTAGTGTAAATTAGGCAAAAAAGAAGAGATGGGATGTGAAACTAAATTAAATTCCTAATGTGCGTTTTAAAACATCGACCTGCGAATCCCACAACGCGATTGCATCAGCTTTTTCATTTGGCTCTGCAAAATCTGTGATTTCCAGCGAAGTGGAGCCTGTTAGTTCGATTATATGGATTATGAATTCAAAATATGATTGATCATCATCGTCATCAATCCAGCGGTACCGGATCGATATTTCAGGTTTCATGGCGATAATTTCTGCTTCTTCCTGTGTTTTGTCCCAACTGAACGTATATGTCTCATTATCTATTGAAACATCATCTGCAAACCATGATGATAATCCTGTGGGGGTGGTTAAATGGTTCCATAAACTCCGGTTGGAAACTTTATCGAAGACATATTCAATATGAAATTTTTCTTTTTTCATAGTGGTAATATTTTATTTTATTACACTAAAGTCATATGAAACGAATCTAATGAGTGATTAACGGTTAGTGATAAACGATTAATTAACCATTAATTTCGATGTATCGTTTCATGAGAATCATCCTTAAAAATTGGGGGAAGATATAAAAAAATATGTATATAAGCAAATTCGTTTTAAGTCCGGATACGGTTTGAATATTTCAGATATTAAGAACTCGTTTGGATTTTGCTTATAGACAAAGTGATAGGTTTATTTTGTGATAGTGGACTGTGCGAGTAAAATCGGAGTTTTTATTTGGAAGAAGGGAGGCCGATTCAGTATGATTGTATGAAAAAAATAGGTTTTTACGGAAAATTTGAACAGCTTCTTATTCTTTTCTATAAGAAAAAGGTTATTTCTTTTGGTGAAACAGTTGATTTTTTGTAACTTTGCAGCCAATGATGAAGAGGGGGCGAGTAGTCCCCCTTCTTTTTATTACTATGATAGATAAAGAAACTATAGTTCGTTTAGCAGAGGAGCAACTGTCTCATACGGATTGTTATTTGGTTGATGTCGCAGTGAAGCCCGGCAATTTGATTGTGGTAGAAATAGATCACGATCAGGCTGTAGGGATTGATGATTGTGTGGCGTTAAGTCAATATATTGAAAGCCGGTTAAATCGGGATGAAGATGATTTTGAATTAGAAGTCGGTTCCACAGGAATTTCTTCTCCTTTCAAAATCGTACGCCAGTATCTCAAAAATATTGGTGCTGAGGTAGAAGTATTGCTTAAAGACGGCCGGAAAATAAGTGGGGTACTGGCATCAGCAAATGAGGAATGTGTCACTATAACTGTTGAAAAAAAGATAAAACCTGAAGGCGAAAAGCGTAAACGAACTATTTCGGAAGATGAAATTTATACATATTCCGAGATAAAATATACCAAAAATATAATAAGATTCAAATAAACTATGGCGAAGAAGGAAGAAACAATCAGTATGATTGATACGTTAGCGGAATTTAAAGATTTAAAGAATATTGACAAAGAAACGATGATTAACGTTTTGGAGGAGTCTTTTCGCAACGTAATAGCCAAGATGTTCGGGACAGATGAAAATTATGATGTGATTATTAACCCGGAAAAAGGTGATTTTGAAATCTGGCGAAATCGGATCGCAGTGCCTGATGGTGAGGTTGAAGATTCAAATCTGCAAATATCATTGAGCGATGCCCAGAAGATTGATCCGGATAGCGAAGTGGGTGAAGAAATCACAGATGAGGTATATTTTGCTGATTTTGGTCGTAGAGCGATATTGAATCTTCGTCAAACATTGGCATCTAAGATTCTTGAACTTCAGAAAGATAATTTATTCGCCAGGTATAAAGAAATGGTAGGCAATATAGTTGTCGCTGATGTTTATCAGGTCTGGAAGAAAGAAATCTTATTATTGGATGATGAAGGTAACGAATTACTCTTGCCTAAGAGTGAACAGATTCCAGGTGATTTTTATCGAAAAGGAGAAGCTGTACGTGCAGTTGTCCAACGGGTAGAAAATGAAAATAATAATACTAAAATATATTTGTCACGGACAGATAAAGTTTTCTTGCAACGTTTGTTTGAACTGGAAGTTCCTGAAATTAATGATGGTCTGATAACAATCAAGGCCATTGCGCGTATTCCGGGCGAACGTGCTAAGATCGCGGTTGAATCTTATGATGACCGGATTGATCCGGTAGGGGCCTGTGTCGGAATGAAAGGCTCTCGTATTCGTGGTATTGTTCGTGAACTCCGGAATGAGAATATTGATGTAATCAATTATACAACAAATATTTCATTGTTTATTCAACGGGCATTGAGTCCTGCTAAGGTTACAAATATAAAAGTGTATGGAGAAGAACGTAAAGCGGAAGTTTCGCTACGTCCGGAAGAAGTATCATTGGCAATAGGAAAAGGTGGTCTGAATATAAAGCTGGCGTGTATGTTAACAGAATACACAATTGATGTATTCCGCGATATTGATACGGCAGATGAAGAAGATATCTACCTGGATGAGTTTACAGATGAAATAGATGGATGGATTATTGAAGCGTTGAAAAATATTGGATGTAATACGGCTAAGTCAGTTTTGGCTATGAAACGTGAAGAAGTAATGGAACGTGCTGATTTGGAAGAACAAACCGTAGATGATATTTTCGCTGTTTTATCGGCTGAATTTGAAGATGAATATCCGAAGGAAATAAAAAATGACACAATCGAAGATGCAGATATCGAAGACGCGGATAATGAACAGGAATAAAAAGTATAAAACGAAAATATGCCTATTAAATTAATTAAAGTTACAAGAGACCTGAATGTTGGACTTACTACTGTAGTGGACTTTTTACATGTAAAAGGTTTTCAGGTAGAAAGTAATCCTAATACGAAAATTTCGGACGAACAGTATGCTTTGCTTATTGGTGAATTCGGGAAAGATTTATCCGATGCAGAACGGAGACGTTTGTTGGGTAATAAACAAGAACAACCGGCACCGGTAAAGACAGAGGAAAAAGTTGAATTACCACCGAAGGAAGAGATGGTAGAAATTAAAACAGAAATTCCTGAAGGTTTTATTCCCAAAATCGTAACAAAGGGAAAAATTGATTTATCATCTATTGATCATAAAAAGGAAGAAGTTAAAAAACAACCTGAAGAAGTTAAAAAGCAAACTACAGAAATTAAAGAAGTTGTTGTAGAAGCTAAAGAAACTATTACGGAACCTGAAGTTAAAGAGGAAGTTATCATTGAAACTCCTCCTACTCCTGTAGTTGAAGAAAAAAACGACGTTGTTGTCGACATTCCGGTGGAAGTTCCGGAAAAAGTTGTCGAAAAAGTTATTGAAAAGCCGGAAGTAGAATCTCCTGAAATACCATCAGAAGATGCTCAGGATAATATAACACAAGCAGAGCCAAATGAAGATGAAGTCTTTCGTTTAAGTCAGCCGAAAATAGAACCGAGCATTAAGGTAACAGGAAAAATCGATTTATCGACAATCAATCAGTCTACCCGTCCAAAAAAGAAAACAAAGGAAGAGAAGAAAAAAGAGCGTGAAGAAAAACGCAAAACAATAGAGGCAAAATCGCCTCAAGCACAAAAAACGGTATCCCAAACGCCAAGAACCGCACCTCAAAAACCTATTTTGGATGATGCAGCGAAGAAAAAGCGTAAACGGATAAAGAAGGACAAGATCGATATAAATGCTACGCAAGGCACCAATTTCCGGCCAAGCAGACCTGAAGACCGTAAACCCCGTCTGAAAAAGCCGGTTAAGGCTGAAGTAAGTGAGGAAGATGTACAAAAGCAGATCAAGGAAACGCTTGCACGTCTTACCAATAAGGGAAATAAGAGTAATAAGGGTGCGAAATATCGCCGTGATAAAAGGGATGCTGCCGAAAGACGTGAGCAGGAGATGCTGTTGCAGGAGGAAATGGAAAGCAAAGTTCTGAAAATAACGGAATTTGTGACGGCAAACGACCTTGCGAATATGATGAATATTTCCGTTTCGGATGTTATTTCCACTTGTATGAGCATTGGAATTATGGTTTCGATCAACCAGCGTCTGGATGCGGAAACAATCAATATTGTAGCAGAAGAGTTTGGTTTCAAAACAGAATATGTAAGCGCGGAAGTAACAGAGACAATAAAAGAAGAAGAAGATAGTCCTGAAGACTATGTTTCCCGTCCTCCGATTGTTACAGTGATGGGACATGTGGATCATGGTAAAACTTCACTTCTGGATAATATACGTAATGCTAATGTAATCGCCGGTGAAGCCGGAGGGATCACACAGCATATCGGAGCATATAATGTTAAACTTTCAAATGGTCGTCGTATCACATTCCTGGATACTCCCGGACATGAAGCGTTTACAGCGATGCGTGCCCGTGGTGCAAAGGTTACGGATATTGTAATTATTATAGTTGCCGCAGACGATAATGTGATGCCTCAAACAGTTGAAGCAATCAATCATGCTTCGGCTGCAGGCGTACCGATTGTCTTTGCTATTAACAAGATTGATAAGCCCAGTGCTAATCCCGATAAGATAAAAGAAGAATTGTCGCAGATGAACTATCTGGTTGAAGACTGGGGCGGTAAATACCAAAGCCAGGAGATTTCAGCGAAAAAAGGAGTTGGTGTAGAGGAATTACTGGAGAAAGTATTGCTTGAAGCTGATTTACTCGACCTGAAAGCTAATCCGAATAAACGTGCAACAGCTTCGGTTATCGAATCGTCATTAGATAAAGGTCGTGGTTATATAGCAACAGTTCTGGTTAGTAACGGAACGTTGAAACAAGGTGATGTTGCTTTGGCCGGAACACAATTCGGACGTATAAAAGCGATGTTTAACGAGCGTAATCAACGGGTTGAAAAGGCTGGCCCATCTGAGCCGGTATTAATTTTGGGATTAAACGGTGCTCCTCAGGCCGGTGATACGGTAAATGTATTGGAAACTGAACAGGAAGCGCGCGAAATTGCAACGCGTCGCGAACAGTTGCAGCGTGAATTAGGGTTACGTACCCAAAAACGATTCGGGCTTGAAGAACTGGGTCGTCGTCGTGCATTAGGCGATTTCCACGAATTAAATATAATTGTAAAAGGTGACTTTGATGGTTCTGTTGAAGCCTTGTCTGACTCACTGATCAACCTTTCTACGGAAGAAATACAGGTAAATGTGATTCATAAAGCTGTCGGTCAGATTTCCGAATCTGATGTCGATCTGGCTGCTTCTTCGGATGCAATCATTATCGGATTCCAGGTTCGTCCGGCACAAACAGCCCGTCGTCAGGCCGATAAAGAAGGCGTTGAAATTCGACTATATTCCATTATTTATGATGCTATTGAAGAGGTGAAATTAGCAATGGAAGGAATGCTTTCTCCTGAAATCAAAGAAGAGATCATCGGAAATGTTGAAGTTCAGCAAGTATTTAAGATTACAAAGGTTGGAACGGTTGCCGGTTGTATCGTGAAAGAAGGTAAGATAAAACGAACCAATAAAGTGCGTGTGATTCGTGATGGAATTGTGATTCATACAGGTGATCTTGGTTCACTGAAGCGTTTTAAAGACGAAGTGAAAGAAGTTTATATGGGTCAGGATTGCGGTATCTATATCAATAATTACAATGATGTTCAGGTAGGTGATATAATCGAAGCATTCGATCAGATTGAGATAAAGAAAACATTATAATACAAAAAAGATGAACTGGTTAGACATTGTTTGTATATGTCTGGCTGTAGTCGGATTTATCAAAGGATATTCAGATGGCTTTATCAGGCAGATTGTAACACTAATAGCACTGATAACAGCCATCTATTTTTGTTCGAAAGTCGCTGTGTATCTCAGGGAGTTTTTGCTGAAAAGCGAATGGTTTCCGGAACACAGTGTAACTATTGTTAGTTATGTGCTGGCATTTATTCTGATTGTTGGTGTCATAATATTGGCAGGCGGGGTCATTCATAAACTTTTGAATGTTACTCCGCTAAGTTTGTTAAATCATTTAGCCGGAGGAATTTTTGCTTTGCTTGCAACAGTGGTTCTTCTTAGTCTGACATTTAATTTGCTGGAAGGTCTGGATCATCAGTCTGTACTTATACCACATGAGACAAAAATAGAATCACGAATGTATGTTTATATAAAAAATATTGTTCCGGCTATTTATCCGGCCGACTTATTTGTCTGGCGAGAATAGAATAGATATGCAAAAAAACGAAAAAGAAACAGATCCTATCCTGGAAGAAGTCACAGGTGGTGATTATAAATATGGGTTTACAACTGATATAGAAACAGAAACATTCCGTCGTGGATTGGATGAAGATATAGTCCGTTTGATCTCTGCTAAAAAAGAAGAACCGGAATGGATGCTGGAGTTCCGTTTAAAGGCATTTCGTTATTGGCAGACCATGGAAATGCCAACATGGGCGCATTTGGATATCCCAACGATTGATTATCAGGATATCATTTATTATGCAGCCCCTAAAAAGAAAGAAGGTCCTAAAAGTCTCGATGAAGTCGACCCGGAATTATTAAAGACATTCGATAAATTGGGTATTCCACTTGAAGAACAAAAGATATTGAGTGGCATGGCAGTAGATGCGGTTATGGATAGTGTTTCTGTTAAAACGACTTTCAAAGAAACATTAGCAGAAAAAGGAATTATATTCTGTTCGTTTAGTGAGGCAGTTAAGCATCATCCCGATTTAGTCCGGCAATATCTGGGAACAGTAGTCGGCTATCGTGATAATTTCTTTGCAGCGTTGAATTCAGCTGTTTTCTCTGATGGTTCGTTCGTATATATACCGAAAGGTGTACGTTGCCCGATGGAACTAAGCACTTATTTCCGTATTAATGCTGCAAATACAGGGCAATTTGAACGGACATTAATTATAGCTGACGACGAATCGTATGTTAGTTATCTGGAAGGTTGTACAGCTCCGATGCGTGATGAGAATCAGTTGCATGCAGCTATTGTAGAAATCATAGCTCACGAACGTGCAGAGGTAAAATATTCTACCGTACAGAACTGGTATCCGGGTGATAAAAACGGAAAAGGCGGTATCTATAATTTTGTGACTAAACGTGGATTATGTAAAGGTGAAAGTAGTAAAATCTCTTGGACACAGGTTGAAACCGGTTCGGCAATTACATGGAAATATCCGAGTTGCATTTTGGCAGGGGATAATTCAGTAGGTGAATTTTATTCGGTTGCAGTGACGAATAATTACCAACAAGCCGATACGGGGACGAAAATGATCCATTTAGGAAAGAATACGCGCAGTACAATTGTATCCAAGGGTATATCAGCCGGATATAGCCAGAACAGTTATCGGGGATTAGTAAAAGTTTCTCCTCGTGCCGAAGGCGCCCGTAATCATAGTCAGTGTGATAGCTTGCTGTTAAGTTCTACCTGTGGGGCGCATACGTTTCCATATGCAGACATTCAGAATGAAACAGCGGTTGTAGAACACGAAGCTACCACCAGTAAAGTAAATGAAGAACAGCTATTCTACTGTAACCAGCGGGGCATTGATATGGAAAAAGCAGTAGCCTTAATTGTTGGAGGATATACACGTGAGGTAATGAATAAATTACCTATGGAATTTGCAGTAGAAGCCCAGAAGTTATTACAAATATCATTGGAAGGAAGCGTAGGATAATTTCTCCGTTCCGGTTTTTTTTGATAATGAACAAAAAGCTTTAATTAATGTGCTAAAAGAATCGTTACTACATTGATTGTAGTTAGATAAAAAATATTGAATCCGATGGAAAATATATTATTAGATATAAAAGATTTGCATGCCGAAATAAATGGCAAAGAAATATTAAAAGGTTTGAACCTTACGGTTAGGAAGGGAGAAGTACATGCCATTATGGGACCGAATGGATCCGGCAAGAGTACTTTAAGTAGTGTTTTGGTAGGGAATCCCGCATTCGAAGTAACAGAGGGGACAGTAACGTATCAGGGAAAAGATTTATTAAGTTTATCACCTGAAGATAGAAGCCGTGAGGGACTTTTTTTAAGCTTTCAGTACCCGGTTGAAATACCCGGGGTTAGTATGGTCAACTTTATGCGTGCTTCAGTCAATGCACATCGCGAATACAGGGGCGAAGAACCGGTGTCTGCAACTGACTTTCTAAAACTAATGCGTGAAAAGCGCGAAATCGTAGAGCTGGATAGCAAACTAATGAGCCGTAGTGTAAACGAAGGGTTCTCCGGTGGCGAAAAGAAGCGGAATGAAATCTTTCAGATGGCTATGTTGGAGCCGACATTGGCTATTCTGGATGAGACAGATAGCGGATTGGATATTGATGCCCTGCGTATCGTGGCAAATGGCGTAAATAAACTTAAATCGCCGGAGAATGCGGTTATTTTAATTACACATTATCAACGCTTGCTCGATTATATCAAACCGGATATTGTACATGTACTTTACAAAGGCCGGATTGTTAAAACAGGTGGACCCGAATTGGCGCTTGAACTGGAAGAGAAAGGATACGATTGGGTGAAAGAATTATGAATTAAGAATTATGAGTTATGAGTTGGGTGAAATTTCATTCATTTTCAACTTTCAACTTTCAATTTTCCATTGAATATAATGAATGCAGGACAACAATATATAGATTTATTTGTACAACAGGAGCAAGTGTTATGTTCCCATGCTCCGGAGATTATGAATATGCTGCGGCCAAAAGCTTTGGAGCATTTTAAACAATCAGGGTTTCCGTCGCTGAAAGATGAGGATTACAGGTATACAGATGTTTCTAAGGCTTTTTCTCACGATTATGGATTGAACTTGAAACGTTTGGCTATACCGGTCAACCCTAATGATGCATTTCGTTGTGATGTGCCCAATTTAAGCACTTCGCTTTATTTTGTCATAAATGATGCTTTTTATTCGCAGGCGCTACCCAAAATGTCACTTCCCGAAGGTGTTTATGTTGGCGATATGAAAGGGTTCGCTGAACGGTATCCGGAATTAGCGGTTCGTTATTATGGAAAAGCAGCGTTAACAGAGAAAGATGCTGTTGCAGCGTTAAATACATTGTTGGTGCAGGATGGCTTTGTGGTGTATGTGCCCGAAAATATAAAGTTGGAGCGACCTATCCAGCTGGTTAATATATTCCGTAGTGATGTAGACCTGATGGCTAATCGCCGGGTTTTAGTTATTATGGAACCCCATGCGGAAGCTAAACTGTTAGTATGTGATCATAGCGTGGACAATGTTAAATTTTTAGGAACAGAGGTGGTTGAAATTTTTGTAGGAGAAGGTGCTTATTTCGATTATTATAATCTGGAGGAAAGCAGTATCTCTACTACCCGTTTCTCATCATTGTTTGTAAAGCAGGGTGTACGGTCTAATGTGTTAGTAAACGGGATCACACTCAATAATGGTCTGACACGTAATAATTATCATATTTCACTGGAGGGCGAAGATGGAGAAACCATATTATGCGGTATGGCAATCCAGGATCGTCGTCAACATGTGGATACTTATACTCACATCACTCATGGAGTTCCGAATTGTACAAGTACTGAGCTATTCAAAAATGTGTTGAATGATCAGTCAACGGGTATTTTTAGCGGACGTATTCTGGTTGAAAAAGACGCGCAGAAAACGATGGCTTATCAAACCAATCGTAATATGTGTATGACACGTACAGCACATATGTACAGTAAACCGCAACTCGAAATTTATGCCGATGATGTGAAGTGTTCGCATGGGATGACTACAGGGCAATTGGATGAACAGGCATTGTTTTATATGCAGAGCCGGGGATTATCTTATGAGGAAGCACGCTTAATGCTTAGCGTAGCGTTTACTTCAGATGTGATTGAGTATGTTCGTTTGAGTCCCCTGAAAGATCGTTTGCGTCATTTGGTAGAGAAGCGATTCCGTGGAGAATTGGCCCGTTGTGCCGATTGTGGAATATGTAAATAAAAAAGGCGCCGGCCTTGCGGAGATCCCTCCGCAAGGCCGGTTGAAATAATATAGTCAGGTTAAAAAGGGGACAGGTAAAAGGATTCTACCAGGATCCCTTTTTTGCCTACCTGAGAATCACTTTATGTACGGAACCGTCTTTCAGCGTTACGATATAGATACCGCGCGTCATGGGAACGGGTGTGCTGCCTTCGGGTAATTCAATGCGTT
>JAITVY010000013.1 GCA_031285565.1 Tannerella sp.
AACGCATTGAATTACCCGAAGGCAGCACACCCGTTCCCATGACGCGCGGTATCTATATCGTAACGCTGAAAGACGGTTCCGTACATAAAGTGATTCTCAGGTAGGCAAAAAAGGGATCCCAGTAGAATCCTTTTACCTGTCCCCTTTTTAACCTGACTATATTATTATTTCAACCGGCCTTGCGGAGGGATCTCCGCAAGGCCGGTGCCTTTTTATTTAAGGGAAAGGATCACATCCGAAGTATAAGAAATCTAAATACGGATTTATAAACAAAAAAATAATTGTATTTTTACGGCATGAGGAAAATAGTATTGTTAACAATTTTACTCTGCACCATTGAAAATGCCTTTGCCATTTACTTTAAACATATCGGGATGCGTGAAGGCATCTCCCAGGTTTCCGTTATGTCGATCTATCAGGATGAACTGGGGCGCATGTGGTTTGGCTCTATGGAGGGTCTTAGCATGTATGACGGGGAAAACGTACAAGTGTTTAAGCACTCCGAAAGTGCAGCAGATTTACCTGTCAAAAACGAAACGTTTCCTATTGTAGGAGACCGGCAAGGGAACATATTCTTCCGTTCCGACGATTTGCTTATCCATTATGACATCCGGGAACAACAATTTAAATGTATCAAAGATGAAAACGTTACAACCGTATACTGTCATAACCGGCAAGTCTGGGTAGGTGCAGGAGATTCTTTATATATCTGGAATATAGAAGAAAACAAATTTCATTTTCTCTTAAAAACAGGAAACCTCTCCCCTATCCAAAAAATATTTGTTGATTCCAAAAGCCAATTATGGATAGGGACTGCAAACGGTCTTTTCCGGATCGATAATTCTTATCAACCGGTATGCCTGATCCCTTCCGAAGACATTTATGAGATAATGGAAGATTCCCATTCAAACCTGTGGATTGCTACAAGAACAAATGGAATGTATGTGCAAGACCGTAACGGCAAAATCACAAAGTTTGTTCACGATCCGATGAATCCGAATACATTATCCAGTGATCATATCCGTTGCTTTGCCGAAGATAATTTCGGAAATATCTGGATTGGTACATTTAACGGATTGGATGTATACAACCCACACACCAACCGGTTTACAGTATACCGGAAAGAGGACTTGCCCGGCAGCCTGCAGCATTCTTCTATTTTTTCGACCTTTAAAGATAGCCAGGGATCAATCTGGGTGGGCACATATTATGGGGGTGTACATTACTTTAATCCGGAAACAGACATATTCACTTATTATCCTGATAACCGCACCCGGGACGATTGCTTAAGCCATTTCTTTGTAGGTCATATGATTGAAGACAAGAATCAAAATGTCTGGATTTGTACCGAAGGGGGCGGACTCAATTTTTTCGACCGGAAAAAGAAACGTTTCAAACATTATTCCGCCGACGAGGCCAATGCTAATTCGATCGTTCACAACAACCTGAAATGCATCAGCTACAGCGAAGAATACGACCGGCTTTATATAGGCACGCATACCGGAGGGCTTTCTATTTATGATATCAATGAAGACCGCTTCCGCAATTTCAAAACGAGGTATCCTGATTACTATGAAATAGCAGGAGATGTCATTCATCAAACTATGATTTATAACGGCCTGTTAATTATTTTAAGCCGGAACGGCTTTTTTAAATTGGATCTTAAAACGGAAAAATTATCCCCTTTATTCAAAATAAAACAACCAACAGGGTCTAAATTTTTAATTGATTCGAAAGGGTATCTGTGGATCGCTCAAAGCGGGGGCATAGCTAAAATAAACTTACATAACGAATCTGATGAAACAACCTTTCCGAATAATGAAAAAGGATTAGGCTCATTGAATGTTTCATGTATGTATGAAGACACAAAAGGACGTATGTTCTTCGGGACAAATGGATCCGGCTTATATTACTACGATGAGACCAATGGTACATTTACCGGATATACCTCTGCAAACAGCGGATTACCCAGTGATTATTGTTATCACATAGTTCAATCCAGGCAAGGTTACCTGATTATCTCGAGCGATAAAGGGCTTACTTTTTTCGCTCCGGACCAACATACGGTTAAAACCGTCAACCTGGAAACGGCCCTTCCTATTTCCGGGATTAACACCGGATGCGGTATGCTGGTATGTCAAAACGGGGAAATTTTTGCCGGTGGAATTGATGGCGCCACTTCTTTTTTCGAACAGGATCTGTTCTCATCGGCAAAAGACTACAAAATTTACTTTTCCACATTATATATCAATAATGAATTAGCCTGTCCGAACCACCCGAAAGGTGTGCTAAAGGAAGCATTACCTTTTACAGACCGGATTGTTTTAACGCATAAGCAAAATAACCTGATTTTCACTTATGCTTCCAACAATTATATTAACACATTAAATAATACGGATTATGAATATAAACTGGATGGATTTGACGAAAAATGGATTCCCAATAACGGCAGGAATATTTCATATACCAATCTAAATCCGGGAAAATATACACTCATCATACGGGAAAGACAAAATGGGCAGGATCTTATTCCCCGCGCGATCCGGATGGAAATAATCATCAAATCACCTTTTTACGCGACTCCGTTATTTTATTTCTTGTACATAGTAATAGGGACAGGCCTGCTGTACGGATATTACAGGTTTAAAAAAAATCAGATCTTATTACAAACATCCCTTAAACTGGAGCGCAAAGAAAAAGAGAAAATTGAGGAAATAAATCAGGCCAAACTTCAGTTTTTCGCCAATATATCCCACGAGTTTCGCACACCGCTCACGTTAATCATTACACAAACGGACTTACTTCTGCAAAACAGTTCAATCCCACCTTTTATTTACAACAAACTACTACGCATACGGAAAAACACAAAACACATGCGTAACCTCATCAATGAATTATTGGATTTCCGTAAACTGGAACAAGGGCATATGAAATTAAAAGTGTATGAACAAAATATCATACCTTTCTTAAAAGAGATTTATCTTTCTTTCTATGAATATGCATCGAGCCTTTCGATCACCTATTTATTCCATGCCCCGGAGAAAGCGCTCAATTGCCGATTCGACCCAATACAGATGCAAAAAGTATTTTACAACCTGCTTTCCAATGCATTTAAATATACGAATGCACCCGCTACCATTGAAATGTCCGTTGAAGAAGATGCGGACGCCGTTACTATTAAAATAATTGATACCGGAATCGGTATTGCAAAAGAAGACATTCACAAAATATTCGACCGGTTTTATCAGGCCGATAATGCAGCATTCAGCCAATCCCAATTGCCAAGTACCGGTATCGGACTCTCTGTAGTCAAAAATATTATCGAACTCCACCATGGCAGCATTCAAGTAGAAAGCACTCCCGGATATGGCAGTATTTTTATTGTCCGGATCCTAAAAGGAAAAGGGCATTTCGACCAGGATGAATATATTGTTGACAAACCGGAAAGTCCCCATGTACAGGAAGTCCTGTTACCACCCTCAAATAATACGGAAGATGATGATGCAAATACCCCCATAACATTGGAAGACGGCTTTTCCCAACACGACTTTCCTGTCATCCTATTAGTCGAAGACAATGAAGAATTGCTTTCGATACTGAAAGATTTATTCATGCCTGTATACCGCGTTATTACTGCAGTCAACGGAAAAGAGGGGCTGCAAAAAGCCAAACAGGAAAAACCGTCTATTATCGTCAGTGATATTATGATGCCCGGAATGTCGGGAACAGAAATGTGCATGAAAATAAAAAATGATTTTGACCTTTGCCACATTCCGGTTGTCTTACTAACGGCGCTTTCTTCAATCGAACAAAACATCGAGGGTTTACAACGTGGAGCCGATGATTATATCAGCAAACCATTCAATGAAAAAACACTGGTCGCCCGATGTAACAATTTGGTTCGTAACCGGATTATTCTTCAAAAAAAGTTTAGCCAACAAATGGATTTCGATTCCCTGGTATTAGCCAACAATCCGATTGATCAAAGATTTCTGGATACAGTGAACCATATTATTGAACAGAATTTCGACAACACTCAATTTGATATGACTCAACTGGCAGAAGAATCAGGCCTGAGTCGTAGTTCATTATACACCAAATTTAAAGCATTAACGGGCATTACTCCAAATGATTATGTTCTCAACCGGAAACTAAAAAAAGCTGCCTGGCTACTGAAAAATAAGCCTGAACTTCAAATTGCCGAAATATCCGACCAACTGGGATTTGGTTCACCACGCTATTTTAGCAGATGCTTTAAAGAATTATATCAGGTATCCCCTATCGAATACAGGAAAAAGTAAAAAAAACACCAAAAAGGCTGTCTCACAATAAAAAACAATAGAGTGAGACAGCCTCTTAATTATTCCAGATCTCTTTTGCGCTTGATTGCTTCCAAAAAATAGTAATCAGCATAATTCAATGGCACATCAATTTCCGCATTATGAGGAATACTGCCTACAGAGTGCATCAATACAAAATTGCCATTTGTACCAGCCTCAGCACGATATCCGGGCGATGCTAATGACGTCATGATCTTATCTGCATATGCTTTGTATCCTGCAGGATCAGGTACATCCATTGTACTTAATTCATATAAAGCGGAAGCTATACATGATGCAGCCGATGCATCACGTAATTCGTTGGGTATCTCAGGCGCATCCATATCCCAGTAGGGAATCAAATCCTCTGGCATATTTTTATGATTCTTCATAAACTCGAACGCTTTTACCGCCTGATCCAGATATTTTTTATCGCCTGTTTCACGGTAACAAATCGTATATCCATAGATAGCCCAGGCCTGTCCCCTGCTCCACGCTGATTCATGCGCATATCCCTGTGCCGTATGCCGGTTTCGAACCGATCCGTCTTCAAGACTGTAATCAATCACATGATAACAACTACCATCCGGACGAAACTGCTCAACCATTGTACGGTCGGCATGTGATACGGCAATATGATAAAACGATGAATCACCGGAAAGACGGGTAGCATTAAAAAGCAATTCCAGATTCATCAGATTATCAATAATTACCGGACATTCCCATCCCCGCTGTGATTGCCATCCCTTTACGACATCCCACGATTGAATAATTCCGGCTATAGGACGGAAACGTGTTGACAATGATTTAGCTGCTTCTATTACAACTTCCTTATACGCCGGATCACCCGTAATACGCAATCCATTACCAAAGCTGCAATATACCATAAATCCTACATCGTGATGCCAGGTCAGGTTTTTAACATCCTCAATAGCTTCCGTATATTTCTGTGCTAACGGCAAAAGTGTTTCATCCCCGGTCAGTTCATACAAATACCAGACCGTTCCCGGAAAAAAACCGCTCCGCCAATCCGTATAATCGCAATAATAGACCGAACCATCTGGTTTTAATGTTGTCGGATTAAGTACCTTCCCACTTGCTTCAATCACATCAATTGCTTTACCCACCTGGGCATGGGCAAATTCAATATTCCCCGTAACAAAATCTTTTGTTTTTTCACCTCCACCACACGAAACCAGAAAACCTGTCGCCAGGACTAATGTAGCTAAATATTTCATCATCATTTTCTATTTTATTTTTGTTATTGTATACGTATAGGAACCGGTTTTCACCTCATTATTTGCATTGAGAGACACACGATAAATCTCCTTACCCCAAACATTCGATAAACGGGGGTCATCCAGTATAATCGTTTCGATAGTCGATTTGAATATATTTTTATCATAATCCAAACGAACTTTTTCATTCTCTACCTTAATTATAATCTGACCAGGTTCGGATAGATCCACCTCGCCCCAGGTAAGAAAATTAACCTGATTAGGTGCAAATGTCCTTTCCAGTGTAAATGAATCGGTTATTTTTACAGAAGTTTTGCCGAGTGCGTAGTTGCGTATCCACTTCTTTACCTGCGCTTCCTCCGGATAAGCAGTTGCAATATTGGCAGAGAAAGTCATCTGCTTCGGATTAAAGCTGACATCTGTAGCTTTATACTGTGAACCGAAAGATTGCGGTACACCATTGATCATAGGTAGGTTGTGATAATTACTCTGCATAGTCCAGATCGTATACCGTTCGGTACTAAATGTCTGACGTGTATAGGTACCTACACCTGCATCAATTAGAATGGGTGTAGTGTTCAGATAAAGCGAAAAAGTACCGGCATCGTTATGATTATGACTTTCGTTATTATAACCGCCTTTGGTTGCCAGAAAAAAACCTTCCTTATTCGTCATATAGCAGAATTCAGTCTCCGGATACCATGTATAAACAGGTGATTTATAATTGGCTTTGACCTGATGAAATTCATTATTACATTGTATGTTCTGAAAAGTACGGAATATATCTATTCCCTCAATTGGAGACTCCTTGCCTTGCAACTGATTGAGATAAGCTGCATAACTCATCATCAAATCGCTGTTTACCGCTTTTCCATACCGGTAGATAAGAGGAGAATTGCCACCACCTTTGGCAGAGGCATCTGCAAAGTTTACCACCCAACCATTACCTACATATGAACGGGCAATGTATTCACCCATATTTTTGATTATCGGTTCATTGAAGATAGAAACCTGCCCTCCGGTACCGTTATACAACATTTGCAAATAATCATACATCTTACCTGCCGCATGTCCCCAATACGAAGGACCTTCTTCACAAGCTCCGTCCGAATGGGTATAATTAATAAACTTATCTACCGAAACCATTGAACGATAGACAGCCTCAGCCAATACATCCTTATCCTTTTCCAATAAGAAAAAGCATTGTAATACATTAAAATTACACCAGGGATTCCAGTTATTTACCATCATGCCCGGTTGATAATCGAACGCCATCCACCAGAAACGATTTTCATTCATATACGTATCCAGCGTTCTGACCTGTAGTTCGTGTCGTAAACGCTCAGCAATAACGGGGTTGACTCTATCAAAAGTTTCATGCATAAAATAGTATGTCCAGGCAAGTAATGAACTTAAATCGCCGGAAGTCAAATCAATGACCTGATCTTTATAATCCGGCAATGCCCTCTTTGTATGCTGGGCAGAAATCAGATGTGCCGACAATGCCCAGGAAGTCATTTCACACGAATGAAAAACACCATTGATCAGTTGATCAACAAAACGACCTTTACCTTCAGCCAATTCAGCCATCAACAGACTTACAATCGCTTTATTATTACTGCCGAAAGGATCTTGCATAATATTCCGGTCGCCACTCCGCTCAAATTCAATATAATCTGTAGCCTTTACGACTTTCCATTCATAGGTAAGCAATTTTTCCCCTTCTTTAATAAAGAAATCTTTATGGTCACCCAGAAAGTTATCCCATCCTGCCCTATCAGTATAAGCCGGATAAGGAACCCATTGCTGGTCTGCGATTAAAGCCGCTTTTACTTCAGACAAATCTGCTGCATGTTGCAACAAATCCCTCTCCTGATAAGCAAATGCTTTAACTGCAAAAAAACTCCATAAACAAGTTATAGCTATTATAATATTCAGATTTTTCATGTTTAAATATTTATAAGTGTAAACAGATTCACCTTACTCATACGGAATCATCTCCTTTAATATCCCTTCTTTATACCACGGATCATCAGCTTCCTTTAATAACAACGCCATTTCCTTACATAAAGCATATACAATTTCCTTATTATCTTCCACGGACATATTATTCATTTGATACGGGTCTTCACGGTCATTAAATAACAATACATTATCTAAATCCCTTGTTTCTTTATTAATTGTCAGGGATAAGGTATATTCCTTCGTCTTAATACCTCTCGAAACAGGAAAGTAAGAAACCACTTTCCCGTCCGCATCTTTCATCCCGTCCGTATTCCGGATATAAAGCGCTGCTCCGCGAAGTGGAATCGTTTTATCCTGATTGGTAAACCAGGATGCATAGTTACGCCCTTCCACAGTTTCCGGGATATACCCATCCAAACCCGAAAGTCCTAAAAGCGTAGGCATAATATCAGGAGTCGATAATAAGAGTTCACTATCTACACGTGGTATTATCTTTCCAGGATAACGAACCAGAAAAGGTACATTCATACTTTCTGCATATGGAGAGTTTTTAGGATCATTTATACCATGGCTACACATTGTTTCACCATGGTCGGATGTAAAGACAACAATCGTATTTTTATCCAAACCTAGCTTCTCCAATTCTTTTAACAAGCGACCAAACTCACGGTCTACACCAGTGACAGATGCAAAATAGTATCTTACACTAGGCGCTTTTTGCATAGTCGTATCAGCATTGGGGCGGATTAATAGTTCGCCCAATGGAATATCCTTATAGAGATCATAATCTTCCTCCATACAATCATCTAACGACTGATACGGGCTATGCGGCGGATTATAGCTGATCATCATAAAGAACGGTTTTTCCTTGTTTCTTACATCTCCTTCGTTCCGCAAATAAGCGATTGCTTTATCCGTCTCATGTGCCGGCGACCATTCCCTTATTTCATGCCTGTTACCATTCGTATCCCAGTAATGAGGTTGCTTATGTACATCAAACGTTCCGTATGAATACCAATAATCAAACCCATGGCGTCTTTCCGGTGGCGTATATGTATCCCATACCGTTTGCAGATCTTCTACATATTGCCCGGGACGTTGAGGGTCATTAGGCGTCGGATAATCTACATGCAATTTGCCTATATAGGCACAATTATATCCGGCCTGTTTATACACATCACTTACACATACTGCTTCTTCCCGCAATGAACTTATTGGCCTGTTTGAGTTACAATTTAATGGCACCCCACTATTCTCCGGATACATACCCGTTAACAAAGAACCACGATGAGGGCTGCTTAACGGACAATTACTCATTGCCGAAGTCAGTACAACCGATTCTTTTGCAAACCGGCTAAGATTGGGCGTATGTACAGGATCAGCTTTGAAGTTAATATATTCTCGATACTCCGGTTCATTCCAGAACTCCATAGCATGATTCCGCATCTGATCCGGAAATACATAAATCACATTTGGCAAATCCGGTATCTTTTCAGCAGTTGTTGAATTACATCCTTCCAATACGAAAGGAAGTAATCCCAGAAAATATAGTTTTGTATGCTTCATAAAATTTACTTAAAAAAGGGCAAGCAACTTAGGCTTGCCCTTTACCCTAAAAACTTTTGCCTCAAAAACTATTAGATCTTATTACCAGCCCGTATTTTGTACTAAATTACTATTCCGGTCCATTTCTGTCTGAGGAATCGGCCATAAGTAATCACGCTCGCGCACAACACGTTGATAATATACTTTTCCTGTCAATCCTACAACATCGCGTGCCGTTTCCTCCAATATACCCCAACGACGCATATCACTGAAACTGTGCCCCTCTGCTGCCAACTCTACTTCACGCTCATGTTTGATACGACGGAACATCTCGTCTTTAGTGTTTACCTTCAACCATTCCGGACCGGAATTAAGTCCCGGCATACCAACACGACTGCGTACCTGATTTACCAACCCCACAGCATCAGCTAGTTTTCCGGTTTCATTGTAACATTCAGCCAACATTAATAACACATCAGCATAACGAATGATCGGGAAGTTGATCGGAGTATCCCGGCGGTCTGAGATCTCTCCGTCCATATCATACTCAGCAACAAATTTACGCCATACATAGGTTTCGTAATTCTGGTTTACGCGAATAAAACCATTCGCTTCGTTAACTCCGGTAGCAATAACATACTCACAATCTTTGTTTACATTACCAACAGATCCTTTATACATAGTATAAGGAAGTATAACGGATATTGCCATACGTGGATCGCGCTTTTCATACATCTCCAACAATTTATCTTTTGCCTCCGGATAAGCAACCACCGTCGTTTGATCTTCAGAAAGCGTAGCACGGAAAGTTTTATCCTTTATATCCGTACTGGTTGTAAAACCGGGAATTACCTCATCCCAGTTGAACGGACGGCCATCAACATATTCGTACGAATCTACAAATTCAGTAGCAGCCATTACATTATTCCAACAACTTCCGTAAGAAGAACGTGTTCCCATAAAGAAGGTAGTAGGAATTCCAAAACTGGTTCCAATGCCACCCTTAGCCTGCATAGCAAATATCATTTCGGAGCTTTCGTCACCACCCGGTTTAAATAAATTTTCATAATCAGAATAAAGCGCATATTTTCCGCTGTTGGTCACACTCTCGAAACAGGTAGCCGCATCATTATATTGTTTGTTATACAAATACACTTTTCCTTTCAATGCCATGGCAGCACCGGAAGTTGCACGTCCGTAATTCGACTGATCCCATTCGGACGGTAAAGCAGAAATAGCGGCATCCAGATCTTTAATGATAAAATCACGAACCTCATCTGCAGAACTTCTTGGGGATAACATATTGCTGAAATCTTCAGCCACAACAAGAGATTCATCATAAATAGGCACACCTCCCCAATAATCCAACAATACAAAATAAAATAATCCGCGCATAAATCTGGCCTCAGCCCTGTAACGCGTTTTCAGTTCATCAGACATATCTATCCCATCTAGATTCTGAAGAACTACATTAGCACGACTGATTCCTTCATACAAGTATTTAAACTTATCTGATACGGCACTCTCACTGGTCGTATAAGTCCCGCGCTGAATACTCGGATAGGCCGGAGCATCATATCCCATACCGATAGCACCCAAACAATCAAAACCGAACTGGCGTCCGAAAATATCCCAATATTGCATTGCGCTGTAAACCGCCATCATCGCCTGGTCGGCATGATCCTGGGTTTTGAAAAATGTCCCCGAACTTAACTGATCTGAAGGATACCTGTCCAAATCATAGCATCCGCCAAACATCAAAAGTGATGCGAATGCAACTAAAAAGATTTTATATTTTTTCATATCTGATTCAATTAAAATGTTACATTAAGACCTATTACTGCTTCTTTCATCGACGGATATCTCATTCCGCTTACTTCAGGGTCAAAACCTTTATATTTGGTAAAAGTGAAAAAATTCTCCAGACTTCCGTATACACGGACACGTTCGATTTGCATTGCATTTGTCCATGCTTTCGGTAATGTATAACCCAACTGGATATTCTTAATCTTCAGATAAGCTTTATTCTCCAGATACAGATCGCTCGCTTGTGTGTTCCTTGTATCCTGGTATTGCAGGAGACGGGGGTACTTGGCATCTGTACGTCCTTCATACCAACGACCATCGGTAATTTCTTTATTAAGCTGGTAACCAACACGAACTGTAGGCGTATTATAAGCTGCTGACTGCCAATATTCCTTTACACCGGCAACTCCCTGAAGTAAAGCTGAAAAGTCGAATCCCTTATATGAAGCCGCAAGATTCAGCCCGAAGTAGTATTTTGGATTAGGCCCGTCGCTCACGATCACGCGGTCTTTATTATCAATAATACCGTCGCCATTCGTATCCTGATAAAGTAAATCTCCTTTTTCCGGCGTGCCGAATGCTGCAAACGCTGACGGGTTCTTATCAATCATGTCCTGTACAACCCGCAGATCATCATCCGTCTGGATAATGCGATCCACTTTAAGCATGTATTGAGAGTTGATGGGATGACCTTCCCAGATCAAATTCTGGTCAGTAAGCGACATCCCGTCTTCACCTTTACCCTTAAATTTATCCACATTATTCTTCACATAGGTAAAGTTTCCATTAATGCTGTAAGAGAAATCATTCACTTTATCCTGCCAGCCTAATGATATTTCAACTCCCTTGTTTGTAACCTGGGCACTGTTCTGCTTCGGAATATCAGCTATACCATGAACGTCCGGAGCAGGCAGATTAATAAGAATATTTTTGGTTTTCTTGTTAAAGAACTCTATGGTTCCCGTAAGATGATTGTTTATCAATCCGAAATCCACACCCACATTCGTATAATAAGTAGACTCCCATGTCAGTTTGGAGTTAGCGATCATAACCTGAGCCATTCCCATCGCCAGAGAGTTGTTCAAAACATAGTTAAGGCTTTGATTTTCACCCTTACTTCTGGCATTAGCATACATTGCCAATGCATCGTAGTTACCGACAGAATTATTACCCAGTGAACCATAAGAAGCGCGAACCTTTAGATTGCTCAATCCCTGATCAACCAATGACTCCATAAATGCTTCCTGATCCAGACGCCAGGCGCCTGATATGGAAGGAAAATACCCCCAACGTTCGTCTTTAAGGAAACGGGAAGATGCATCCCCACGCAGATTGACTTCCAGCAAATATTTGTTTTCCCAATCCAGATTGATACGACCAAAGAACGAATGCATCGCCCACTCCGTACTGGTTCCGGTTGCTGATGCATCACCTACGGCTCCATTAATAACACTGAGACTCAAATCGATCATGTCATATTTTCGGGCGTCGAAATTCTTGTCTTTAAACAGTTCCTGACTGCCTCCGAACATAGCGTTCAAGCCCAACCTCTTATCCAGTAAACGCGTATCATAACGGGCAACAATATCACCGAAAAATCGTTCTACTTTCCGGTTATAATTATAAACCGAACTCTGCCCGCTTCCGGTCGAGGTTATCGTCTCTGTCTGGAAATTCCATCCATCGATAAATTTAGACTTTGTTTCCCTTTGATTGTCTGTAAATTCATATGAATACGATGCTGTAACAGAGAATCCTTTAAAAGGAGTTAATGTCCCTGAAAAACGTGCCCGCATATTCGTATTGCGAAATGTTCCTTCAGCCGAATTCAAGCGCTTCAAAGGGTTGTTATTGGCTGATTGTGCAGCATCTTCCGAATTGTTCATCGCACCGTAACGACCGTCAGGTGCACGGAACACCATACCCGGAGTAGTAGCCGAAGCAAACGTAAAAATATCATCAACAACCGTTCCGGTTTCATCGTTTTTATTATGTTTGGCTGCCGGATCCATATTGGCAACATAACCATTTACCTGTGCACCCAACTTTAACCAGGGTTTTACATCCGCTTCTATATTGAAACGACCGTTATACCGTTCATATCCCGTATTTTCCATTACACCCGGATTATTAGAGTAACCAAAAGACGTATAAAAACGGATTTTTTCACTACCACCCGACATCGATACTACATGATTTTGAGCAGTAGCCGAACGGAACGTTTCATCAATCCAATCAGTATTTGGATACTGAAGTGGATTGCGGCCGGCATCATTTCTCCAGGCATCAATGGGTGACTGGGAAAATACGGTTGCCAGATTCGAATTAGCATATCCTTCATTGATCAACTCCATATAATCGGCATAATTGGATACCGGAGTCAATGTCTTCCGGATAGATTCAAACGATACATAGCCATTGTAATCAAGCTTCAATGTACCACTTTTACCTTGTTTCGTAGTAATTAAGATAACACCATTTGCTGCACGCGAACCATAAATTGCTGCAGAAGCAGCATCTTTCAGGATTGACATGGATTCAATATCCTGTGGATTAACCGAATTAATACTGGACTCTACCCCATCAATAATTACTAATGGAGAAGCATCATTAAGCGTACCCTGTCCGCGTACCGTTATGGATGCGTCATCGTTACCAGGCTGATTACTTGCCGATGACACCTGCACTCCGGCAGCCATACCTGCCAGTGCATGAGAAACGTTGGTTATCGGCCGGCTTTCCATTAATTCACCTACATTAATAGAAGATACCGAACCTGATAAATTCACTTTCTTTTGTGTACCATAACCAACCACAACGACCTCATCAAGTGCCTGCGAATCTTCAACCAAGGATACATTAATTGTTGTTTTTCCATTTACCGGTATCTGTTGCTCAAGATAACCGATATAAGAAACAACCAATATCGCATTTGAAGAGACACTAAGTGTATAGGCACCATCCATATCAGTAACCGTACCATTGGTTGTGCCTTTTTCCAGGATATTAGCACCTATAATTGTACCCATGTTATCGGATACGACACCTTTTACTGTTATTTTCGCCTGTTGCGGAGAAGAAACAGCATTTTGTTCCTTTGCATCAAGTGCTGATGCTGAACCTGCTTGTACCATTCCTACCGATGTAAGAAGCATTATTGCTCCTAGAACCATCGCTCTTGACAAGAAATTTTTGTTAATTTTTTTTACCATCATAACACTAGACTAATTTTGTTGATAATGAAATGTTTCAGTTTAAAATGCCCGGAATAAGAATCTCCGGCTAAAAAAGAAGAAATGTTTTTCATGCGTGTTTTTACTTCAATTAAGTTTCAAATACTAAATTTATGCAACAAATGTACTTGTGCACTCATTTTCCAATGTATAAAATTGTCTAATTAACAGGCACCAATTTTCCAACATCGCATTTTTAACACTAAAGATCAGTTTGAAAATCATCAAAACAACCCGTATCCAAAACAACTAAATCTCAAAAAAAACTAAATAAATACATAGTAAAAAGGTTTTTATGCTCACTTCAGAGTTTTTCTTTATCTTTGTAATATTTGGAAGTTGTTTTTGAATGATATTCTGATTCTGGTTGAAAATGGCTTCTTTTATAACACTCATAAAAAAATTTATTTATGAAAACATTAAAAGTAACAATTCTATTAATTGCATGTTTTATGGCTACAAATGCTTGGGCTCAGGATCTACAAACAATCAAATTAAATGCTCCGGATAAAACACGGGGAGCTGCTACAATGAAAGCATTATCAGAACGTCGTTCTGTTCGCGAGTACGACAGCAAAGCGCTTAGCTTACAAGACTTATCAGATCTGCTTTGGGCTGCAAACGGAGTAAGTAGTCCGGATGGAAAACGTACGGCTCCTTCGGCTATGAACCGCCAGGAAATCGATGTATATGTAATCCGTGAAGACGGGGCTTATTTATACGATGCACAAGCACATGCTTTAAAACCAGTAGCAAAGGGTGATTTTCGGGATGCAATCGCCGTATCACAGGAATTTGCTAAAACAGCACCTGTAAGTTTAGTTATGGTTGTAAACCTGAAAAAATTAGGTGATCCGGCTAGCGAACAAACTAAATTAATGGGTGCGGTAGATGCCGGCAATGTTTCTCAAAATATCAATATATTTTGCTCGGCAGTAGGTTTATCAACTGTTCCGCGGGCTACAATGGATAAAGCTAAACTGAAGGAGGTGCTGAAATTAGATGATACACAACTTCCGTTAATGAATAATCCGGTTGGTTATCCTAAAAAATAAAAGAAAACTATATACTTGTTTATACAAAAATTGGTCATAATACGATATTATCCCAAGGCACCCTTTTTTACCTCGGGTAATGTTACTTTGCATCAAGGCAAAGTAACAAAAATATGACACAATGTAATAAATAAATTATAATTATATCATCCTTAATGCATATTCTATTTATATTAATGCTGTGTGCCTATTTGGGCGGAAATGTATATATCTATATACGGGGTTTACAGGCTCTATCTCATTTTCCCCCACTTCTGAAATGGGTATACAGCATTGTTTTTTGGGCAGGAGTACTTGCCATGATTTTCGTTTTCCTTCTCCGGAACTTAAAAATATCTGCTACATGGATGCATATATTTTCCAATATCGGAACAGGATGGCTTGTATTTACCTTATATATGGTAATAGCCCTACTTTTCTTTGATTTATTCCGGGTTTTCAACCATCCGGTTCCTCACAGCTATATTATTTCTTTACTAGTGACAGTCTGCGTCTTAGCGTACGGATACTTCCGTTATCAACATCCGGACACACAAGTTATCAACATAGATATCAACAAGTCCTTAACAAATTCTGCTTCTACAGTAAAAGTAGTCGGCATAAGCGATGTACACTTAGGATTCGGCACCACTAAAAAGCAATTGCGTAATTACGTGAAAATGATTAATGCAGAGCAACCTGATATAATTATCATTAGTGGGGATTTAATTGATAACAGCATAAGTCCTGTTGAACAACAACACATGGAAGAAGAACTATCAGAGCTGAATGCACCGATGGGTATTTATATGGCACCCGGAAATCATGAGTATATTAGTGGTATTCGTGATTGTATCGCATTTATTACACAAAAAACGCCTATTCACTTTTTGCGTGATAGTGTAGTAACTTTACCCAACGGGATTCAAATCGTTGGACGGGACGACAGGACAAATTCAGCCCGTAAAGAACTATCCCAATTAATCCGGCAAACAGATCCGGCATATCCAATTATTGTCCTGGATCATCAGCCTTACGAATTATCAGCATCCGTAAACGCAAACGTTGATCTTTTATTTAATGGGCATACCCATGATGGTCAGGTATGGCCATTGAATTTTGTAACCCGCAAATTATTCGATGTAAGCTATGGCTATGCTAAACGGGAAAATACTAATATTTATGTATCATCCGGACTATCTCTCTGGGGACCTCCTTTTCGAATCGGAACCACCAGCGAAATGGTTGTTTTTAATATCTCCCTGAAAAAGTAAAATGAGAGTTTTTTTGCACGCAATCTTCGGGCAGCTCTTATTTAATTCTTACGTTTTCTGGAAGGGTTACCGGGCGCTTCCTCCTAAAAAGAAATATCGTATTCCTTTTACAATTGTATTTGCGCTTGAATTGTCCCTGTATCTTATAGGATTCTTCTTCTATAAAGACATCCCGGATCAATTCCTGCTTCCTATTCTGATGATCTGTAACACATGGTATATTGCTGTAATATACGTAGCATCCGGATTAATTATTATTGATTTCCTTAGAGTTACAAACCGGATACGCCCCTGGTTTCCATCTTTCATTAATAATCATCCGCAAAAAGTCAAAAATATATTCTTTGGCATATTTTTGACAGGTATCAGTATACTTATGATTTATGGGAACTACCTGGTAAACAATCCGGTTGTAAAACACGTACATATCCATATACCCAAAAAAGCAGCAGGAAGAGAAAAGTTAACCATAGCAATGATGAGTGATATGCATTTGGGAGAAACAATCGGCAAAAAACATTTACAGCATTATGTTAAACTATGCAATGAACAACAACCGGACCTGATTATTATTCCGGGCGATGTGATTGATTACGAATCACGTTTTGCCGAACAAATGCAAATGGAAAAAGAGTTTCAACAATTAAAAGCCTCTTTAGGCGTCTATATCACACTCGGCAATCATGAATACCGGGCTAATAAAAACGCAAAAATGCGCTGGTTTGAAAAAACAGGATGTATAGTATTGGTCGATTCGGTTGCTATGCCCGATTCTGGTTTTTACCTGATTGGAAGAGATGATGCCATCAATTCCGAACGATCGTCATTACATTCCCTGATGGGTGATCTTGCTCCGGAAAAGCCTTTAATTGTAATTGACCACCGACCCGATTTCATAAATGAAATAGTTATGAATAAAGCAGATTTAGGATTACATGGACATACCCATAATGGTCAGTTCTGGCCGAATTCACTCCGCCTGAAACTATTTAGTATATGCTCTTACGGATATTATAAAAAAGGGAATGCTCAATTTTATGTCAGTTCCGGAATCGGCTGTGCCGGACCACCTTTCCGGGTCGGCACCCAATCCGAATTAGTAATTTTACATATTACATTCAGCGAAAGTACATAATCATATAAGTTCTTCTTCCGCTGACTCCTTACTCTCAGGAGCGCTTAATGTTTTTTCGTATAGCTCTTTATCATTCAAAACGCCCAAAGCTCTCTCCAGGATATTATCATCTTTCAGACTTTCCTGGATTTCACCCTTCTGGTAATAATAACGTTTTATAATCTCTACCGAAATAAGCTTTTTAATTTCATCCTTATACCGTTCAAGATCTTTATCAAGATCGGGAGTCAATTTAGCTTCAAGTGTATTAAACATTGTAGAATCCTCAGCTAAATAACCTTCGAAATCGGCAACTTCTTTCAGGTTACCCAGGAACTTTTCACTCTGTCGATCGTACGTAAAGTTCTTTTCCTTTATAAATGCTTTAAACTTCTCGTAATCTTCGTCCGAATAAACAAATTCATTCACAGGAGGTATCGTTTTATGTTCCAGCACCCATCCCGTTACATAATCAAATAAGCCTATATCATTCACCAAATAATACATCATTGTAGGAGTCTTATCTTCTGCTTCCTCAAAATCAGGTTCTACCCCACCGCCATCACGAACCGGACGTCCTTTCGATGTGTAAAATACCGTAGTCAGACTATCCGGTATTTCCGACACTCTTCCGTCTTCATTTTGATGAGAATAATCCATTTTCTGAATACATCTGCCGCTTGGGATGTAATATTTACTCATTGTAATCTTTACCATTCCATTATAAGGCAGATCTCTCGGACTTTGCACTAATCCTTTACCAAAAGAACGTTGTCCAACCAATACCGCCCGGTCCAGATCCTGCAAAGCGCCACATACAATCTCGGCTGATGATGCAGATCCGCCGTTTATCAGTACTGCCATCGGTATAACAGTATCAATAGGATCCAAAGAAGTCCGGTAGATACGGTCTCTCTGCTTAATCCTGCCTCGTGTAGAAAGTACCTCTTTTCCTTTTGGAACAAAAATATTCACAATCTGCACGGCCGACTCAAGTGTTCCCCCTCCATTATTCCGTAAATCAAGAATTAATGATTTGATCTGATGATTTTGTTTCAGATTTTCAAATGCGGTTTTTACTTCCTGGGCGCTTTTATCTGTAAAACTATTCAAATAAATATAGCCGGTATTTTCACCCTGAACACCTGAATAAACAACCTGATCAACTACAACTTGCTTACGTATAATATCAAATTTCAGCGGTTTCTTTTCACCCGGACGTTTTACTTTCAAAGTAACTTTTGTATTCGGAACACCTTTCAGCAATTCGCTGACACGATCACTGGGTGCTTTCGATACATCAGCCGTATCTATGGCGAGGATAATATCCCCCGCTTTTAATCCTGCAAGTTGAGCCGGTTGACCCTCCATAGGTTCCGTAATAACAACACCCTCATCATGTTTACGAATATAAGCTCCTACTCCTCCGTATTCACCGGTAACCAATGTTTTAAAACCGTCGACTTCCTGTTCAGGAAAATATTCCGTATACGGATCCAATCCTTTCAACATGGCATCAATACCCCTGCGTACCATCTTATCAACCTCGATCGAATCGACATAAAACATCTCAACTTCTTTGACGATTGCGTTGAATATATCTAATTGTTTACTGACTTCGAACCGGTTATCTGTCTGCGAATGCACACGAAACGAGCTTGATAACGCTATGAGTATCAACAAACAGGAAATACTAATTGGCTTCATTCTTAACATATGATTTATTTAATACAACACAAAAATAGATAAATCTGTTGCGATTAGGCTAATATCGCGCTGATTTTTAACTTTATTTGTTGCCATTGCTCCTCCGGAATCTGTGGGCCGATAACTTCTATTACATGTCCGGCAAGTATGGAGCCAATTTTCGCCGATTCTTCCAACGATGCTCCAACTGATTGTCCATACAGGAAACCTGCAGCAAAGTTATCTCCGGCACCCGTAGTATCAATCGGTTGTCCTCCTGATGCCGGCACATGTATAACTTCATTACCTGAACCAACCAAAGCACCTTCTTTTCCCAGTGTCACAATAGAAATCTCTACCTCTTTGGAAATTTTACGCACGGCTTCCGTAGCTGTCAGCCCTGTATATGCTTCAGCTTCCGATTCATTTGAAAACAATATCTGTACATACCGCGGAATCACCTCCTGCAATAGTTCTTTAAAACCTTTCACAATATTAAAATTGGATAAGTCTAAAGCTACTTTTACACCCAGTTTGCTAGCCCTTTCCAATATCGGCAAAAACAATTTTTCATTTGAAATCAGATATCCTTCAATATAAACCAAATCGTATGAAGAAAGAGTTTCGTCTGAAATATCTGCCGCCTCCAGCGTCTCTGCCGGACCTAAAAAAGTGGCCATCGTTCGTTCGCCATCCGGAGAAATCAATACGGTACAACAACCGGATATGCCCTCTCTGTGAACAAAATAAGGAGTAACATTTGCTTTTTTGACCGCATCTTCGTACGACGCACCCATCTCATCCGTACCTACCTTGCCAATATAACCACTATCAGCCCCCAGGTTAGCCAATGCACGCATCGTATTACACACCGAACCTCCGGGAGACTGGTTCCGTTCCAAGCCCGATTGCGCTTTTTGTATTGCAATCATTTGTTCTTCAGACACCAAATCCATTGTCCCTTTCTGCATGTTCAATACAGTTAATGTATGATCTGTTTCTAAACTAAGAAGTACATCCAACAGTGCATTCCCTATTCCAAGTATTTTCATGCGGTAATATTTCATTTTTTACATTAAGGTCGCATGGAACTCACATAAACAGATTCAAGATTCCAGATTCAAAATATTGAATGTTGAATTTTAAATATTGAATTAATAAATGCTTCGTTTCATGCGGCTATTTATTTTTTTCGGCAAAGATATTGCATATTTAGAAAATTCCATGTACTTTTGCATCGCAATTTCAGGGAATGAGGTTGTGATCATTTTCTTCCTTAGCTCAGTTGGTTAGAGCATCTGACTGTTAATCAGAGGGTCCTTGGTTCAAGTCCAAGAGGAAGAGCGCTGACTGAAAGAGAATTACAACAAATGTGATTCTCTTTTCTTTTTTATGGAACATACAATTCACGTGCTTCGAGATTCCTTAGTTGCTCGACGAAGTTAACTAAAATTCCTAACTGCTACTTAGAGTTTGTTAAAATTCAAACTGCCACTTATATAAAACCGGATTATCCGAAAAAAATAAATTAACTTACATGCGTTTTAAATTTCATTATCAAATTTAATGCCTAAAAGACTACCTCAACCTTTGCCATGTGAATGATTGAATAACAAAATAATAGAAAAATAGAATATCATATGAAAATATCAAAACTAATTTCAGGAATCATTTTGTTAGCAATAATAACAGGATGCGGAGGAGAAAACAAACAATCAACAGATGAGATCATCACAGTGGATGTCACAGCAAATTATCCTGAAAAGGAACTGATTCTACAGGATATTATGGATGTAGAATACATTCCGTTGGAAACCACGGACGAGTTTCTTACTAAAGGTAATGTGAAAGCTATCGGAAAGGATATCCTATTGATAACAAACCAAAGCAGTGATGGGGATATTTTTGTTTTTGACAGGACCGGTAAAGGCTTAAGAAAGATAAACCGTTTCGGACAAGGCGGTGAGGAATATTCACATGCTTCAGAAATTATCCTGGATGAGGATAACAATGAAATGTTTGTCATAGACCATCCTGCAGAAAAAATATTGGCATATGATTTATACGGTAACTTTAAAAGAAGTTTCAAATTCGTAGAGACCAGCAGATATAGTGGAATATTCAATTATGACCAGGATCATTTGATTTGTTATAAGGGATATACGGCAACGATGGAAACCGAAGAATCATGTCATTTAATTATTTCTAAACAAGACGGAAGTATCACTAAGGAAATCAAAATACCTGTTAATGGGTTCAAATCACCTGTCATAATGGAAGAGGATCTGGTTGTAATGCCGTTTTTTTACCAGACAGCCCCTTATAATGACAATTGGGCAATAACACGGACATCATCCGATACTATATACAACTATTTGCCGGATGGTAGTATAAACCCTTTTATTGTAAGAACCCCCTCCATACAATCCATGGATCCGGAAGTATTTCTTTATCCGACAGTTCTGACCGACCGGTACTATTTCATGTACGTCATGAAAAAAGAACTGGACTATGAAAGGATGAAATTCCCGGGACTTATTTACCTGGTATACGATAAGCAAGAAAATGCCACATTCAAATATGTCATATATAATGACGATTTTTCAAATAAGGAACAAGTATATTTCTGGTCAGCAGCTGTAGATAAAGATATTGCAACCTGGCAGAAATTAGAAGCCTACCAACTTGTCGAATCCAACGAAAAAGGAGAACTCAAAGGCAAACTAAAAGAAATTGCTGCGGAATTAAATGAAGAATCAAATCCGGTGATTATGCTGGTAAAGCATAAGAAATAAACATGGAAGAGAATCATAAATGAACAATGCAATAGAAAACAAGAGAATATGCATTGTCATAAACATTACATCATATTAAACTTATTTACGATGATAGTTGTTCTATCCGGAGTAATTTATAAAACTTAATATTATGTACACAAAAATGATCTTTCCAAACATCCCGGTAAAAGACTTAAAAAAGACAAGAAACTTTTTCAGTCAATTAGGGTTTACTTTCAACGAGAAGTTCTCGGATGAAAATGCAATTTCTATGAAAATCAACGAAACAGCCTATGTGATGATGTTAAAGGAACCATTTTTCCTGTCATTCACTACTAAAAGTATCACGGATACATCCAAAAGTATAGAAGGAATGTTTGCCATCTCTTTTGAAAGTAAAGAAAAGGTGGATGAGATCTTTACAAAAGCACTTTCTTTAGGTGCATCCAAAGCACGGGAAGAAGATCTGGGTTTCATGTATACACGGAGTATTTACGATTTGGATGGACATGCCTGGGAATTTTTCTGGATGGATGAAAATGCTTAAGAGACTGTTCAAATATCATTAACTATCCACGCTTTAAATTCTGAGGCTTTATTCTTACTGATATAAATACGTTCGGGAGTTTCAATATCTAATGTGATAAGTAAACGGCTATCGAACCAGATGGTAATGTTTTTGACACTATCACGCGAGATGATAAATTGCTTATTGGCACGAATAAATTCAGCAGGATCAAGCATCATGTAAATTTGTTCCAATGTCTTAGCATAGGAATAACAAATACCGTCTTTCAGATAAACACACGTATTCTTATCTGTCGTATAAAAACAGGAGACATCTTTCAAACTGACAGGAAGAAGTTTATCTTTAGCTGGTATTAATAATTTATCCTTGTAATGTTCCTGTGGTTTCAACCGGCTCATTTGTGACAGATATTGTACAACTTCCGTACGTGTCCATTTACTGAATTTTACCAAAGCCCGTTCGAGTTCATCCGCTTTAATCGGTTTCAATAGATAATCTACGCTGTTTACCTTGAAAGCTTCAATTGCATATTCGTCATATGCAGTCGTAAAAATAATCGGCGTTTCCAGCGTTATATTCTGAAAGACCGTGAAAGCCGATCCATCCGACAGATGAATATCCATCAGTATCAGATCTGGTGCAGGATGCGCCTGTAGCCACTCAACCGTTTGAACGACACTCTCCGTATTGCCTAATATTTCAATCGAGGCATCTATTTCTGAAAGAATCTCTACCAGATTTTCATAAGCTACCGTTTCATCCTCGACTATCAGAACTTTCATTTATATTTACTTTAGAGGTAAGTATACTGTAAATGTTTTTCCATCGTCTTCTACCCGGATTTGTTTATTCATCAGAAGCACAAACCGGTTTTCCAGGTTCTGGAGCCCCGTACCGTTAGTTACCGAAGGAGTAAGTTTCGGATAAAGTGGGTTGGAAACAACTAATTCCGACAATTCGTTTAAACGGATCGTTACTTCCATTTTGTGCTGGGTATCGATCGTGTTATGTATGACGATGTTATCAATCAGGGGCAATAATGAAAGCACCGGAATTTTAAGACCCAGTTTATCTTTATCCACCTCAATATTAAATTCAAGCTTATTGGCAAAACGAACTTCCATCATATACCGGAAAGCTTCCACAAATTCAAGTTCTTCCTTTAGAGTAACCAAGCCTTTTTTATCACTTTGCAGGATATAGCGGAACACGTCCGATAATTTACTTACAAATGCCAGTGTATTTTCATCTTCTTTTTTCCGTATCAATGCAGTAAGACTATTGAGCGAATTGAAAAAGAAATGCGGGTTGATCTGATTTGCCAGGGCATCACAGCGGCTTTGCAAATTTTCAATTCTCAACTGTTCTATTTCCTGTTCTTTTTTCCGTTGCACATTGTACATCATGAATACATGTCCGACAAAAACACAAACTATAAAAACAACAAAGAACTGAAACAGTACCATACTCCCGAAGCCATGGATTTTCCCATTCCAGAGATACATTATGAGTACGAATAGCCCGTATGCAACACTTGTTATTAACAATGTCCGTATAGACCGCCCCTTAAAGCTTAGATCCTTTATCTTTTTTAAATTATAACTCAATAACCCCCAGATCAACACAACAAAAAAAGCATACCGGATGAAGAAAAACGTTAAGTGATGTGCATGTTTTGACTCATCCAGAAAGGTCAGTTCCCACGGAAGGCATGCTATATTGGGATACACAATAAAAATTGCGCTCACCAGGCTTATCAGCATTAGTTTCAAGGAACTATAATTGTCTAATATTTTCATTAAATGGTTGTTTTTGCAAAGATAAATCATTTATTATTCATATTTACACCACTTCCGTAAATCGGTGGGTTGGTTGCGGGCGACCGGGTTGTAGGTAGCGCCAGGCAATGACTTCGGGCGTATATGCATCGGCGCAAAGGGTATCAAGTGTTTGACGGACTATCTGATCGAGGTTTTCAGGAGAAGTTTCAACGCGTGCATTGATAATCAGCTTGACGTCTTCACTATTACCGGCAAAGCCCCGGGTGGTAAGTGTTCTGGCAGTACCTGTCAGATTACCTACAATAAACTTATTGCCATTTTCTGCAATTACCTTAACGTGTCCGACAGGAAGATTGTCCTCATCAAAACGGGCTGCTAAGTTCGCCAGCAGGGTATGGGTAAATGCATCCCAATCCGTACTTTCTCCATGTATACGAACCGTACCGTTTAACCAACCGAGAACAGCTTCTCCATTTGCATAGATATCATAATCCATCTCCACAAGACGCTTACCTGCATCCTGACGGGTAGTAACCTGCGACAGCCATTCATCGAGACCTGTTCCTTTGCTCGCACTGACTGCCAGAATTGTTGCAGACGGAAACATTTGCGCCGTACGCTGCTTCAGATCTTCCTGTTGCTCGTCTCTTAACAAGTCAGCCTTGCTAATTAGTATGATATCACTTTCTTCAAGCTGTTTGCGGTAGATATATGCTGCGTCAGGATGTAACCCGGCATTTTCGCCTGATAATATGGAATCAAGTCGGGTCGGATCAGCCAATACGGAAAGAGGTGCAATCTGTAAATCACGGTTCCAGTATTGTTTTAACGGCTGCATGATGGTTGCCGACAAATCGGCACAACTACCTACCGGTTCGGCTATAATTATATCTGCAGCAACTTCGGCATGGATCTTTTGTATCGCATCTGTGAAACCGTTGAAGTTGCAACAGAAACAACTACCGCTGACTTCTGCGACTTTCAGGTCGTTGAGGGATAGCAATTCACTGTCTACTAATTCAGGTGCCTGGTCATTGGTAATAAGACCAACACGAAGTCCCTGGCTCATTAATTTCTGGGCTGCTTCCCAAAGCAAAGTCGTTTTACCGGCTCCCAAAAAACCACCGGCGATGATAAGTTTTGTATTCATAATTATTTTAAGTTCAATGTTTAATATTTTAAGTTCAATGTTTAAAGTTTAATGTTCAAAAACTAAGAATCAAAATTTGAGTTCAAAATTTCAGATTCAAACTTCCATGTCTCTAGTCTCAGATTTAACTTTGAACCTGAAACCTTGAACTTGGAACTTTGAACTTATCTTTATTGGCAATCACATCCCTGAGATTTTTTTTTCATCAGCGGTTCTATGATATACATAAAGAACCATGCAGCTACGATACCACCGATAATAGGACCTAATATGTAGACCCAGAAGAATCCGCCACTATTGTCAGGGAAAGCTGCACTACCCCATCCGGTAATCCATGCCACCATGCGCGGACCAAAATCACGGGCAGGATTTAATCCTGCTTGTGTAAGCGGAGCAATCAAACAAATAATGGATGTTACGGTTAAACCGATAAACACCGGAGCCATTGTGTCGCTGGGTCGTCCTACATTGCATCCCTCTGTCAGGGCAAAAATAAGCAATACCAGAAGAAAAGTTCCGAACGCCTCCGCTGCTATTGCCAAAGGCATAGATACCACGGCTGTCCCACCTGGTTGTATATAATATTCACCAAACATCTTGGCTGTTGCTACCGAATCCGCACTTCCCCTTATAATACTATGGGCGCTTTCGAAAGCTGCAATAGAAGGCGAAAACAGCAAATAGATCATCCAGCCGGCCATAAATGCCCCTAAGAACTGCGCCACAAGGTATCCGGGTAATTTCCGTGCAGCCATCCGCTTACTTATTACCATACCAATTGATACCGCCGGATTCAAATGCGCACATGATAAGTGACGTGTCAGATAGATAGCTAGCATCACACCAAAACCCCAGGCAATACCAATCTGTAAAATACTGGTGTATTCACCAAACAAAACTGCTACTGCTACCGATCCGCAGCCAAACAGTACTAAAATAAAAGTCCCTAATAACTCGCCGAGAAATTCTTTCATGATATATCTGATAACAGTTAAATATTATTGTACAACTTTCACACAAACCATTTTAGCCTGGTCACGAACTAATAGCTTGCCGTTTGACAATGCAATCGGAGCCCAGTTCTGTGTGCTGCCCCCTGCACTTGACATACCTTCGGTATTGGCACCTCCCTCTGAAAGCACATCTGCTTTCGATACCTGCTTAAAGGCTGTCGGATCTGGATCTATCAGATAAAGGGTTTTCAGACCATCAGTTGCCAGTAGCAACCCATCGGCAAGGATCATACTGCCCCGGTCAAAATTCGGGTTTCGCCCGGTCTTCCACATAATGTTGCCTTTCATATCCATACACACCAGACCATCGCGTTTTTGATTCGTACGATACATGGCGTAAAAATAACTGTTATGGAAAAGAGGAGGTTTCGTCTGGTCACCAAATTCCAATGTCGTAAAAAGTTCGGAAGTATCAAAAGTTCCATCCGCCTTCTTATTTACCTGTATCATAGTTGCTCCGCGCTCATACCCTCCGGTTATCAGCAACTTATTGTCTCCGGCAGCAACAGGGCAGGGTACCGAAATATGGCAATCCCAGTCCGAATACATCCATAAAGTTTTCCCTGTACGGGGATCCAATCCCACAACATTACCCATGGTAATCGGCGCATCCGGTTTTCCGAAACGATTCGTGGACGAAGTAACCCATACAACATGGTCTTCTCCATGAATTTGTAATATTTTGGGGCTTACATAGCTTTCGTTACCCAGATTCGGAGTATTCCAGACTACATCGCCGGTAAGTTTATTGTAGGCTACTACTCCTGCTTTCGGAGCCTGTGAGGCTATGATCAGTAAGTCTCCATAAATCACCGGACATTGAGATATAGCCCATATGGGAATCTTTTCTCCTTCAAAGTCTGTCCATATGTTTTTATTCCAGACTGGCTTATGCGTTTTAATATCTATACAATACAAATCACCATTAGGACCACAGGAGTAAACATGCTTATCATC
>JAITVY010000108.1 GCA_031285565.1 Tannerella sp.
AATGGACAACGATTAAATCTAACTGATTTGTCGTCGGGAGAACAACAGGAAGTAGTACTCTTATATGAATTGTTATTCAAGACCAATTCTAATACTTTAATTTTGATTGATGAACCTGAAATTTCGTTGCATGTTATGTGGCAAAAGGCATTTATTCGAGATTTACAGAGAATTGCTCAGGTGAAACAAATATCCTTCTTAATTTCAACCCACGCACCGCAAATAATTAATGACAGGTGGGATTTAACACGTGATTTGTTTAACCTTGCCAAGGCTAACTGATATGGGAGAAAATCGAAGTCGAATTATATTCCGGGATTTTTGATTGGCAAACCAAGTACGGTTATACTATCTTGAAAAATGTAGCTTAAAGACATTACTGATGATATGAAGGTCAGTACTGATGAATAAATTCAACCGGATATGATTTTTATGTTCCGAAAAATCAGAATATTTTGATTTTTCGGAACATAATTATAATTTTACAGAAAAATCAAGTCCGGTGAAAAGAAGAATAAGCAAATCCCTTTTAGAGTGGAAAAGCAGTCCAAAAAGAATGCCTTTGATCATCAACGGAGCCCGTCAGGTTGGCAAAACATATATCGTGGAACAGTTTGGTGGAGAATACTATGAAAGCGTATTATATCTGAATATGGAAATAGAGGCTACTCTATGCAAGTTTATTGAAATGGAATTATCCCCTAAAAAAATCATTCAATATCTTGAAGCGACAAAAATGCAGGAAATCGTCCCAGGCAAAACACTTATATTTTTCGACGAAATACAAGCCTGCGAAAGAGCTTTAACTGCATTGAAATATTTTTGCGAGCAAATGCCTGAATATCACATTATAGCAGCCGGATCCTTATTGGGTGTTGCTATTAACAGGGAAAAATATTCTTTCCCTGTGGGTAAAGTCAACGAAATAAATATGTATCCTTTAGACTTTGAAGAATTTTTATGGGCCATGGATATGGAAAATCTGGCGGAAGAGATAAAATCTCACTATGCCGGCAATGAAGCCATGCCGGAAGCGTTGCATGAAGTAGCATTGGATATGTACCAGAAATATTTTATTGCAGGAGGAATGCCTGCTGCTGTGGTAACCTTTATTGAAACAGAAAGTTATCTGAAAATCCAATCCATTCAGAACGAGATTCTGAATGAATACATTGCCGATATGGCAAAATACGCAGACCCGGCAACAAGTATTAAAATCAGGGCTTGCTATAACTCTATTCCGGCACAGTTAGCTAAAGAAAACGCAAAATTCCAATATAAAGTGGTTCAACGGGGAGGAACAGCCACTATTTTCGGCGAAGCTATTGAATGGCTTATCCTCGCCGGAATCGCTCTTAAATGTCAGCGTTTGGAACATGGTTATATTCCTGTAAACGCTTATGCCGATTTGATAAATTTCAAATTGTATATGGCAGATATCGGTATTCTTACATTGCGGTCGAAAATACCATTACTAACTGTATTATCTCCGGTGGAAGTAGATAATACATTCCTTGGAGCGATGACAGAAAATTATGTCGCGCAGGTGTTTACGACAAAAGGATATGATTTGATGTATTGGCAAAGCGATGGTAAAGCCGAAGTTGATTTTGTTCTCCAGATTGACGATGCGGTTATCCCTGTTGAAGTAAAGAAAGGCAAGCGGAATCGTGCCAGGAGTTTAGGAGTATTTGTAGAAAAGTATAAATCACCTTATGCTATCCGCATATCCAAAAAGAATTTTGGTTTTGAGAACGGAATAAAATCAGTGCCTCTATATGCAGTTTTTTGTATCTGACAAAACAGGAATCAACTAATAAATATGTCCTAACCATTCCAGGCATCAGCCGTGGTGTTTCACCAAGCAATAAACGTCCGGGTGCAACACTCATCAACGCGGGCACTTGCGCGAGGTATACCATAAAATTCATTGTTTATTCCCCTGCAAAGACAAAGTTTATTTTACATATTTCGAGAGTCTCATTTTACATATTTGGGAATTTTCGCTTTACATTTTTAATTATCATTTCGTCATCCCGAATGTGAGATTTCCCCATGTATTTTTTATCCGGCGACCGGAGTTTTCTGCTGTAAACAAAAAAACTACCGGTCTATCCTCACGGACACCGGTAGCCTTCATGAAAAAAAAATTACTAATAAACTAATCATCATAAAGCTATAACTGCTCACACTTTATAACAATTGCAGTTTGGCCTTACAGGCCTGGAAGGAATACCTTTTACTTCACAATAACCTTATACTTTTTGCCTTCCTGTAATGTAACGATATATACGCCGCGTTCCATCGGTACAGGATTATCCCCCGCCGACAATTCAAGCCGTTTCACCAGCTGGCCGGCTATTGAGTAGATACTTGCAACATTTTCGTCCGGTACACGGATGTTAATCGTATTGTTATACGACCATACCGCCCCGCCATCGATCGAGGCATTATCAACAGATACAAGCTCGGGTCCGAACTTCAGCGTAATGTCGTGGGTAATCCGGCGGATGATATAGTCATGATCGCCATCCTCTATATTCAGTTCGCCGGTTAGCTCTTCCGGCTCACCGTTAGCATCCAGGCGGTTTGTCTGCACCATAAGCAGCTGGTTGGCTGGATGGGACGGATGTTTTACGGAGAACGTAAAGTCGCCCTGCGATTCAACATAATGTGTCCCGGCCTCCGGTACGGTTATTACACCTGCAACCTGCGGGATATGTACCGCACGATAGATGGTAGGATAATTCTTAGTTTCAAAAGACAGACGACAGAACGTTTCGCGGCACGGATCGGGATATACAACCGCTTCTGCCAATTGTCGACCATATGCCGGCATCCTTGCATGTAGAAAGCTAGGATTGAATGATAAATCATTAATATATTGACTATGCGATGCATACCCTACAGGAATTGCCACGGACGATAGAGTTGGTGGTAGAAAAGACATTTCAGCCATCATCACCAACATCACAACAGTCATACCATGAGTAGCACCAGGTGCCGACATTAACATATTATACACTCCTTCACCCCATAAGAAATATGCAGGATCAGAAGTATTATAGTATCTAGCATCGGCTGTAAGATCTGCAAAAAGCGGTGCCGCGTATTCAGTCTGCATAATAGTAATTAGTTGAGCTGTGTGCACCGGGTAATTACTGTCAGTTGGACTAAGAAATGCCTCTGACAATAAATATTCTTTATACACTTGGGCAAACCCAATTGAATTGTCTATCTCCCTCAGGCAGATACCTACGCCTTCTCCCATATTCGCTTTTTCCCTGTTTGAAAGCGGCGCATCGGCACGTTGCCAAGGTTGCCCATCGATACTGCGCATCATATACTTAAGCGGTGTGCCGCTTGCATGTTTAATATTGATACGGCCGCCGGTATCTACCCGCAGAGGAACTATTTCAGATGTAAATGCAGGCTTGTCGTAGATGTTAAACTTGATCGTAAGTATATTCGTGGAGTCACCCGTTTCAGGATCTGTAAATGGGTATTGACCCGGTAACGATGGGGCCAAAAGAGTTGCTAAACAAAAATCACTCATGCTTACAATGTCGTCAGTCCCGGCTTTCGTAAAGTACATTTGCAGTATAGCTTCCCCGCCGCCTTCCTTAACGGCGTTGAACATAAACGGGTAAGCATTTATCACTGTATCCACGGAAAATAAAGGATCGGCAAGCATATCTGCCGTTATTTCAATCTTACTCAAGGGCTTCTGCGCTTTTCCACCAACCATACTGTTTTCTTCCAGCACTCCGCCGTATATAATATGCAAATCCATTGGTATCTTGGGATGCGCTTTCTGTCTACTGAAAGTATAAGCGGAATTTAACGTTATCACGCCGTCAGCCATATAAGAACAACCTGTATAATATACCCGCTCATTATATGCCAGCAAGTCATATCTGCCATCCCAATCCGGAAGGCTCCGGAGGGATACGCCGTCATGCTGCGCCGCTATCTCGGCATTTACCTCTGCCATTATCTTTTCATAACGTTCCCTGCTTAATATTGGTGGTAGCAGAACACCATTATAATCAGGGATTCCGTCATTGTTTTTATCTACGGCCCATACAGCATAAAGGGTCGTATCTCCTGCAACCGTAAATGAACTGCCTGCCGGATAGAATGTACCTATTTTTGCCGCCATCGTTTCCAGCACTGCAGCACTTATCACCAAAGGAACCCGTACTGTATTCCAGCCCAATACTACATAACCCGATCCGCTTAACCCCTTGTCGGTAACTGTAACCGTAGTACCAGCTACAACGGTTTCTTCCAATGCAGGGCCATCCATGAGATTCCGGTGGTATGTAATCTTTTCGGCGTGCAGGCTGCCGAATACGGCAAACAAAGACAGGATGACTGCCAGTGCCTGCCAACCAAGCCTTTTTCTAAAACTGTTTTTTTTCATATCATTGTATTTTTAAATTGTATTATTATCAATTGTATTTAGTAGAGACGCTATGTATGGCGTCTCTACTTGTTTTATTATTTCACCACTGCCTTATACCGTACACCATCCATCTCAACAATGTAGATACCACCCGGCAACGGTTCGCTTACCATTCCTTCCGGGACATCCACCTGTTTGTACAACATTCCTCCGATCGTATAAATCTTGGCACGAACAGCTTTATCTGACTCGATATACAATGTACTTCCATGCGCCCATACACGTGCGCCGGTAATAACTCCATTGCCAGTTGCATCGCCCGACAACAGCAAGCCGCGGGTATTCACACCGCCTGAGGCTGGCAGTACTATAGTGCTACCATAATCAGGATATCCGTCATTGTTTTTATCGATCGCCCATACGGCATAAAGGGTGACACTTGCGGTAACTGTATACGAACTGCCTACGGCGTAGAATGTTCCGAATGTTCCCGTTGCTGTCGCCATCGTTTCCATTATCGCATTACTTATCAACATAGGGAACGGCTTTGTAGTCCAGCCTATGATTACATAGCCCGGTCTGTTTAACCCCTTGTCAGTAAATGTAACCGTTGAACCTCTTTCTACCGTTTCTTTCAACGCAGGACCATCCATGAGATTCTGCTCATACGTAATCTCTATTTCCAGGTAATCAGGAATTCCATTCCCGTTTTCATCTTTTGCCCAAACAGCATACCAGATTGTATTACCGGCGATCACAAATGTTTCGTCCGCTTTTTTCATCGTATTTAACCCGATGAAACTATTATACTCTCCTATCGTCATGAGGTCGGCCTGTACCGCAGGATTCCAGCCCAGGAATACACGTTGTGTTTTCACCAGGGTACCCTTGTCTTTCAGCGTTACATTCATACCGTTGTTGTAAATACAGTTATCGGCAACAGAGCCACTTGTTTCACCGTTACCGTCGTACGTTACGCCATACTGTAAATAGTCAGGCACATCATCGCCTTCGTTGTCGGGACCGTTTACATCTGCCGCCCATACGGCATAAAGCGTTGTGTTAGCCGTGATCGTAAAGGTTGCGTTTGGTTGCGTCAGGTCATTGGGAACATCCGCCAGTACCACTACAAGAGGTGATGCGCTAAAGCTCCAGCCGATAAACAGGGCACCGGTCTTCGTAAGGCTGCTGTTCGCTTTGACCGTAACACTCGTCCTGGTCAAATAGGTCGTTGCATCCACCGGAGGCGTACCGCTTGCACCGTTGGCATGGTAAGTTACCTTGTAACCGTCTTCAAAGATATCAGGTATGTCGTTACCGTTCGTGTCGGTGGACCATACAGCATACATCGTTGTATTTCCCGTGATCACAAACGTATTGCCTTCGCGCACGAAAGCAGTAGTCGTGTCGGATGCCGTCGCAGGGGTCAGTACATTACTTACCTGTGTCGGCGCCCAGCCCGCAAACAGGATCGCAGGGGTGCCGGTTCTCGCAAGGTCGCCGTGAAACTGGGTCGTAACACTCGCGCCACTTACATACTTCAAAGGATCAACAGGAATTGTTCCCGAAGTATTACCGTTGCCGTCATAAGTTACACTGTAACCGTCTTCAAAGATATCGGGTACGTCGTTACCGTTGGTATCGGTGGACCATACGGCATACATCGTTGTATTGCCCGTGATCACAAACGTATTGCCTTCGCGCACGAAAGCGGTAGTCGTGTCGGCGGCCGTAGTTTTGGTTAACACAGCGGTTACCGGCGTAGGAGTCCAACCGGCAAAGACGATCGGGTCCGTACCACCTGTACGAGTAAGGTCACCGTGCAATTTTGTCGTAACACTCGCGCCGCTTACATACTTCAAAGGATCAACCGGGGCTGTTCCCGAAGTGTTGCCGTTGCCATCGTAAGTTACGCTGTAACCGTCTTCAAAGATATCGGGTATATCGTTACCGTTTGCATCGGTGGACCATACGGCATACATCGTTGTGTTGCCCGTGATTACAAACGTATTGCCTTCACGAACAAAAGCGGTAGTCGTGTCGGCGGCCGTAGTCTTGGTTAATACGTTGGTTACCTGCGTAGGCGTCCAGCCCGCAAAGACGATCGGGTCTGTTCCCCCGGTTCTCGCAAGGTCACCGTGCAGTTTAGTCGTAACACTCGCGCCGCTTACATACTTCACAGGATCAACCGGGGCTGTTCCCGAAGTATGACCGTTGCCGTCGTAAGTTACGCCGTAACCGTCTTCAAAGATATCAGGAATGTCGTTACCGTTCGTGTCGGTGGACCATACGGCGTACATCGTCGTATCACTCGTAATCACGAATGTATTACCCTCACGCACAAAAGCGGTAGTCGTATCGGCGGCCGTAGTTTTGGTTAATACAGCGGTTATTTTTGTCGGTGCCCAACCCGCAAATACGATCGGGTCTGTTCCCCCGGTTCTCGCAAGGTCGCCGTGCAATTTTGTCGTAACAGTAGCGCCGCTTGCATACTTCAAAGGATCAATCGGAGCTGTTCCGCTTGTATTACCATTGCCGTCGTAAGTAACCTCCTTGCCGACAACTATATTGTATGGCCCGAAGCCGCCATATTGGCGTACCGGGTCTGTTACATCCTTGCTGTGCGCCATAAAATAACCGGAAACAACGTACCAGTGTATATAATAGGTACCTGTCGCTTTGTCTTTAAACGACACAGTCGTTTCTTTACCAGTCCCCTCAGTTAAAGGAACATCCATATTCGCCCACTGGGTGAGCGGGGTAGCTGTTAATGCGGCTTCGTAATTGGGTTCGGTGGTGATCAGATATTTGGCCTTTACAGTAATTGGGTCATAATTCGGTTTAAGCCCCATATGATTGATATTAAGCGTCAATTTAACGGTTTTGTCTGTCTGGAAAATTTCTGTGAAAGACTGCGGATTGGCCGTCACTTTGATGTGGTCGTTCTTATCCGTATCATCCCTCACCACGACCTGGGCGCTGATACGACGCAGATAGCCGGCCATTACTTCATTGTCATATTTCCCCTTGATAAGGATTACGTCTTCATAGCCACCTATAATCTTGCCGTCTTTCAGCGGAGCGACAATATAAAACTTATCGCCTTTGGAGAGTGTCGTCGGAGGAGCAGACATTTTTGTCGTGCTGTCTGAGTCAAGGAATATCAGGTTTTTGAAGTCCGACGTCCCTCCATCTTTCACCTTTTGCAGTTCATATGTTAACTGCGAAAGATCCAAGTTGTCTTGGTACTCTATTTTAATGCAGAAAGCGCTTTTTTCAGCCTCAGCCGTTGAATAGCCTTCTACAAGTGGCATGGACGGATAGTCCGTGAAACTAATGTCGGCCTTAAACAGCGGAAGGATAATCGTTTCAGCACCGGAAGTGGTTTTATTTACCGGCATATACGGACGCCCGAGCGTTGTAGGCGCTGAACTTGATGCATCCGTAAAGAAAGTAGTTGGATTCTTGAATAATCCATGCACTTTCATCAATCCGTCCGACGCTCCCGTTTTTCCAATCCAAACATGTGTAAGGTTGAAAGTAGAATACACTTTATTAAAAACATCCTGTAACCCTTCCGTTTCTGTCAGATCAAGATAGATATTCGCGTTTTTTTCATAATCTTCCGCACGAATTGTAAGGAGCGGGTTAGCCGGATCGTTGACGTAGGTGGTGTATTTTGCACCAGCCAATGCGAGATCCGGGCGTATGTCAGAGGCATAAGAACCACTTGCCTCAATTTCGGCTGGAGGAAGAACAACTATGGCACTTCCTTCCGCATACGCATCTTCAACACCACCTCCCAATGGGCATCCGCTGCCAATACCTGCCGCATGACGCACGGAGCGTGACTGCACCTTTCCGCCGGTAACAATAATGATACCGTCATACCAAGTTTTAAAACCGCCGCCTATTCCTGCCCCATGTGCTCCACGGGCATCAACGGTACCACTTTTGATAATAATATTACCACCAGCCGTATTTCTGTGCGCACTAGGATAGCGAGCGGACGTAGAAGCATTAGTATAAGTCGAATTTATCCCTCCGCCCTTATTGTAAATAGTCGCCCATCCCTGCGGTTCCGGACTGTTGGGAGCGCCGATACCGGCGCCGGCAGCTTCGACAGCTATAGATTGCCCCGGCGCTACCGTGGTAGCATAGGCTTTCAATGTATTCAGGGGGTCATTCTCAAGCGAACTGATGTTGATTTGCGCTCCCTGGTTTACCTGCAACGCAGCCGCTGGTGATCCTGTATACTGGATGATGTTGTTTCCTTCCAATTCAATGTCCACATTGGTTACCGGATTGGCATTGCTGCGGCCGTTTTCCCCTTCGACAAGGAACGGAGAATACGATCCTCCAATGTTGATACTCATGCCCCGCAAAGTAATCTTGCCCACATAGCCGGACTGTACGATTACTCTACTGTTTATTGTACTGCCGGAAATTGTGTGATTGCCGCTTCCTTTGCCAATAACCACATTTACACCGTTATTACTCAAGACGTAATCCGTAGCGTGCAAACTGCCGCCACAAAACGCCAACATCACTAATAGAGCCGCTAAATACCAGAATCTTTTTCTGAAATAGTTTAATTGTAACATACACAATAATTAGATAAAGTTTATAATCTTACATGCCGAACATGCCTTTTAAGTTTTGCAGAAGCTGTGCGCTGTTATTTGCAAAACTCATTATTTTACCATCGTAATTAATAACGTATACACCCAGAGAAGAAGCGCTGACACCATACTGTGTGGCGAGATTGGTGCTTCCTTTGATGACTGCCATCCGTAGGGTTTGTCCATCCTTTTGTAAGATTGCCTGCCATTCAGTACTATTTTCATCCATTGAAACACTTAAAAACGCGATATCTGAGTTTTTAAGTGTTTCTGCAAGTTTTGCAATCTCGTCATTGACTGCGTTGCTTTCGGCCGACACCGACGACCAGAGGTTGAGTACAATAACATACCCCTTAAGTTCTTCCGAAAGGCTGATGGTTTTGCCGTCGCTGGAGGTTAACGTAAAAACCGGAGCCTGCGTACCGGCTTTCAATATCTGAACGCTTTGCTGGGAAACACTCGATACACTTGCAGACGCTAAGACGCTGCCCGATCCGCTACTGTTTACCGCATGCAGACTATTGCTGCCTGCTGCAAACAAAGACAATATTGCTACTACCGAGCAATAGAATCTTTTTCTAAAATTTAGTTCTTTCTTCATTACATATAAAATTAAGTATAAAAAAATAATTATTAAATATTTGGCGATCACCACCCTCCAAAGGGAAAAAAATCGAATCCCTGAAAGAGACTTTGAAAGTATGCATTCTTTTTAAACCTCCCCCTTTCGGGGAGGTTGGAAAGGCTTTTATTTATTAATAAACCATCCAGTTTTTCCCGGTACATAAAGAAAGCTCATTATAAAGATAATAAAGATCTACTCCAACATATAAGGTCCCCGGGCTTTCAGTTGGTCTTTGAGGCAATAAATTAATCATATTCGTTAATCTTAAACTGTCTGTGAAAGGCATGACAAGAGGGGTAAAGCGTACATCAATGAACGTTAAAGAAAGAGCATTAGATAAATCCAAATTTTCTAACCTGTCTGGCGTGTCATACATAAAGTTGTGATGCATGCTTATGTCTAATGATTCTATCAGGCAACCTTCTTCTACGACAAACTCCGTATGATCAAAAAGAGAAGACTGAAAATCAGTGATAGCATCCTTTGCACCGTATATCTTCACTTCGTACCCGCCATCTTCTTCATAGTAATGAGTTAAGTAATTGCCTTCAGGAGTAAAAGTTTCCCTTGTTCCGTCGCCCCAGTCTATAATAATATCACTATGCAGGTTTTCCATTCGTATCGCCTGTAGCACCCCGGCATAGAATTCGTGTATATAGGTGTGTGTAAACCGGATAAGCAGATTTTCCTCAACTTCTTCTCCACCTTTCGGATACAGCTGTCCGATAAACTGTTTGTCGGTTTCAGAAAGTTCGTAGTTTGCATAACGAGCAGTGCTATCCGCATACCGGCGGTGGAACGGCCAGACCATGATGGATTGTTCATCGTATTCCTGTGTCATGACCACATCGGATGCGGATAACGGGTCGAAGACGTATTCTTTCAGGTCCGCCCAGGGAACGTCTTCTAGTTCTATTTCCCAATACTCCACAATACGGTTGGTCCAGCCCGGATCGAAACTTAAATGGCGGTGTTCGAGTTCAAGACCCAATACCTGCCCGAAAGCGCGCAAAGCATCCCCCTGTATTTCTTCTTCCGGCTTGGAACCCCAATCGGCAAAACTGAGGGTCGCATCTGATTGATTCGTTACGATCTTACAATCCGTACCGATATACGACCAGGTGATCCAACGGTTATCGTTCCAGTCAAAACCGATCCGCACATCGGCCTTTCCTTCGGTGATAAACTGGAAGTGGATATCCGCATATTGCTCCCACTCAGCAGCATACGCCATGATTTTTTGGTGGTAACTGTCCGTACCATTCAGAAAACGAACCTTGATAGTCGTTCCGGTATGCCAAAGATTTCTCCGTTGGGCAATACCACGGAGCTGAACACCATCGTCAGCAGCGGAGCCGGAACGTTTTACACCATAAAAGTGATCCGCGCTATCTGTTTTAGAAAGAAGGCTGTTTCCTGCTTCTTCCTGTTGGCTGCAGCCGCATAAAACGAATAATAAACTAATAAAAAATATACTGAATCGTCCCATAATAAAATTGTATTTAGTTATGAATATGATCATAAAGTCTATATTGATAAAACTTTTATATTACATGTTTTAATCCCTGACAATCCAGTTTTTTTCGGCACATAAAGGAATATGCCAGGAAAAAAAATCCGTGCCAATAATAAACGTTCCCGGACTTTCGGCAGGCCTTTGAGGCAAAAGATTAATCATATTCCTTAATTTTATGCTATCTGAAACTGAGATATAAGCAAGACCTGTATTAGCTACATTAACAGATGTCAGGGAAAGTGCATTGGACAAATCTATATAGTCCAACCTTTCCGCCAAGCCATATGTAGGAGTTTCATATATCCTTAATGATTCAATCAGGCAACCTTTTTCTACGATAAAATCCGTAAGATCAAAACCCTTAGAATAAAAATCCGGGATTGCATCCACTGCGCCATATATCTTAACTTCATATCTGCCGTCTCCATTCTCATAGTAATGAGTGAAACTACCGTTTTCCGGAGTAATCGTTTCCCTTGTACCATCGCCCCAGTCTATAACAATATCACTACGCAGATTATCTAAAAGGATTTCATAATTCCATAATGTACTCATTCCTATCCTGTAGATATTAGTAAAAGAAATAAGCAGATTATCTTCCACCTCTTCTTCTCCTTTCGGATACAACTGTCCGATAAACTGTTTGTCGGTTTCAGAAAGTTCATAGTTCGCATAACGGGCAGTGTTGTCGGCATAGCGGCGGTGGAACGGCCAAACCATAATGGATTGTTCGTCGTATTCCTGGGTCATGAGCACATCGGATGCGGATAATGGGTCGAAGACGTATTCTTTCAGGTCCGCCCAGGGAACGTCTTCTACTTCCATTTCCCAATACTCCGCAATACGGTTAGTCCAGCCCGGATCGAAACTTAAATGGCGGTGTTCGAGTTCAAGACCCAATACCTGCCCGAAAGCACGCAAAGCGTCCCCCTGTATTTCTTCTTCCGGCTTGGAACCCCAATCGGCAAAACTAAGGGTTGCGTCTGACTGATTGGTTACGATCTTGCAATCCGTACCAATGTACGACCAGGTAATCCAACGGTTATCGTTCCAGTCAAAACCAATCCGTACATCGGCCTTTCCTTCGGTGACAAACTGGAAGTGAATGTCCGCATACTTTTCCCATTCTGCCGCATACGTCATTACTTTTTGTTTGTGATCTTCCGTACCGTTCAAAAAACGGACCTTGATGGTCGTTCCGGTATGCCACAGGTTTCTCCGCTGGGCAACACCCCGGAGCTGGACTCCATCGTCCACAACGGCGCCCGAACGTTTTACCCCATAAAAGTGTTCCGCGCTTTCCGTTTTGAAAAGAAGGCTGTTTCCTGCTTCTTCCTGTTGGCTACAGCCGCATAAAACGAATAATAAACTAATAAAAAATATACTGAATCGTCCCATAATAAAATTGTATTTAGTTATGAATATGATCATAGAATCTATATTGATAAAACTATTATATTACTACATGTTTTAATCCCTGACAATCCAGTTTTTTTCGGCACATAAAGGGATAAGCCAGGTAAAATTTGTCCAGCGAAAAGAAGAACCAATAGATAATGCCCCCGGGCTTTCAGCAGGTCTTTGAGGTAATAAATCAATCATATTTTTCACTGATATACTGTCTGTAACAAAGCCACCATGAATTACTCCTACAGACATCAAAGTGAGCGCATTGGATAAATCGAGATTCATAAACCCATTTCCTTCAGGAGTCCAAAAGTCTAATGATTCAATCAAACAACCTTTCCCAACAAAAAACTCTGTATATTTATAAAGCGTAGAAGAAAAATTGGGGATAGCATCTGCCGCTCCATATATTTTAACTGTATATTCGCCAAAATCATCATAATAACGAGCAAATTCTACAGGAGAAGAAATGGTTTCTCTTATCCCGTCACCCCAGTCTACAACAACATCACTATGCAGATCAGGAAAATACATTAAAAAATCCGATCCTCTCATATCTTTGTCATAGATATGGGTAAATTGAATAAGCAGATTTTCTTCTCCACCTTTCGGATACAGCTGTCCGATAAACTGTTTGTCGGTTTCGGAGAGTTCGTAGTTGGCGTAGCGGGCAGTGTTATCCGCATACCGGCGGTGGAATGGCCAGACCATGATGGATTGTTCATCGTATTCCTGGGTCATGACTACATCGGATGCGGATAGCGGGTCGAAGACATATTCTTTCAGGTCCGCCCAGGGTACGTCTTCTATTTCTATTTCCCAATACTCCGCAATACGGTTGGTCCAGCCCGGATCGAAACTTAAATGGCGGTGTTCCAGTTCAAGACCCAATACCTGCCCGAAAGCGCGCAAAGCATCCCCCTGTATTTCTTCTTCCGGCTTGGAACCCCAATCGGCAAAACTGAGTGTCGGTTGGGATTGATCCGTAACGATCTTACAATCCGTACCAATGTACGACCAGGTGATCCAACGGTTGTCGTTCCAGTCAAAACCGATCCGTACATCGGCCTTTCCTTCGGTGACAAACTGGAAGTGAATGTCCGCATATTTTTCCCATTCTGCCGCATGCGTCATTACTTTTTGCTTGTGATCTTCCGTACCATTCAAAAAACGGACCTTGATGGTCGTTCCGGTATGCCACAGGTTTCTTCGCTGGGCAATGCCGCGCAGTTGGACACCATCGCCGGCAGCGACGCCAGCACGTTTCACGCCGTAAAAATGATCCGCGCTTTCCGCTTTGGAAAAAGAGCTGTTTACGATCTCTTCCTGTTGATTACAGGCGCATAAAATGAATAATAAACTGATAAATAAATTTAATTTATTCATAGCAAATGTTTTAGTTTTTAAATATGAGTCCGTAGCCGGTTCCTGGTTTATAAAACGTCGATACAACTATAAAAAACCGGCTTTTACTTGTTTTTTCTATCCTTTGAGAAAACAAAAGATATTATCCCTTATAATTAAGGGATAGATTAAAAGACAGTAATACCTAATATTACTGAAAAATCAGAAACTGTTTCTGGAAAATAAAATGCAATCCGGATTCAGGGTATAAAACGGCAGGCCTGCCCGAAAGCCTCCACCCTTTCAATTGATATCACCCGGAGGACGGGCTGAATGAACAACTGCTTGTCGTACAAGACAACAATAGTACGGTTTTGTAACTGTGTCTTTACAGGTTAGTTTTCCAAAAGCCACCCGGACTTTTGGTTTCAGACCTGCCTGTGCAAGTCTTCTGACGTGGGGAGTGGGGTATAACATAATTAAAAATATAATAATCTGTTACGGTTATTTACATTAGATGTTGCAAATATGATAAAAAAAATGTATATAGCAATAGATAAAATTGATATTTAACATTTATTACTAGGGGGGGGGGGGGGGATTTAGTGGTAGTTCACAATTATATATGAAATAAATCAGCTGGATTCATACCAAGAAACTGCCCGAGAGGAATGCCACCTGTCCCGACCGTATAAAGTCCACGAGGGTGAAACTCATTATCAAACAAAGACATTCCCAGGTTTGTACTATCTTTCCCACTTTTCACTTCAAGCGCTACTATATCATTCCCTTTTCCAATGACATAATCAACTTCATAACCCCCTTGATTCCAATAGTAAACATTAAACCGGTATTTCAATCCACTATTGATAAGGTGCGCTCCAACTGCTGATTCGACAAAACGTCCCCATTCTTTCGGGTTGTTACGTACCATTTCGAAAGAATCATGCCTGCCGGCTGCAAGCAAAGCGTTGTTGTGCACTTGAAATTTGGGTTTTGAAGCCCGCTTACGGATAATGTCTGCAGCATATTTTTCAAGTCCGGAAAGCAACCCTGCATCGTTCAGCAGGAAGGTAGCTTGAAAGGGTGGTTTTACCTACTTGACGAGGCCCCACCAATACTTGTATAAACTTCCTATCCTCAGAGATCCGACTTTTAACATCCTGTAATATAGAGCGTTTAAACACGATTTGAAATTTATCAGGTTATCATAAATAAATTATTACACAAAGATAATAAAAGATTTATTTTCATGGCTGTTTTTTAATTTATAGATTTGTATTCCGCATTACACGTTCGATTGCATCATCCATTTGTGCGACCGACTCCAATCCAAGCGTCATGCAATGGATATTCCCTTCCGTCAAAGCAAAACGAATCGACTGCTCACGTTCATCATCTGCCACATGCCTGCCTTCGCCAAAGATCTTCATACCTATCACACCTTTCCCGTTAGCTTTAGCTGTCGCCAGGATTTTCTTTATCTCTTCAGGAGTTCCGTCCATAACCGCACCAAACGGATTGATACGCGCCATAATCACATCCACCCACGGATTTACAGCGGCCTCGGCTAACGCATCTATATTATGGCACGATACGCCTACCGCTTTCACCAAGCCATCCTGTTTGGCTTTCGAAAAACCATCCATATAATGCTTCCGCGTTTCCGCCCAATTTCCCTCCATCATACAGTGCATCAAAAGGATATCAATATAATCCGAACCGAGTTCTTTACGGTAACGGTCAATATTTGCCGAAACAGGCTCTATCTTATCCGACCCATCCTCATGTGTCCACATCTTGGTTAGTAACGTTACATTCTCACGTGGAAGTGTTTTAACGGCTTTCCCGACAAAAGGCATCGATCCGTATCCGTCAGCCATATCATAAAACCGGATACCCCGCTCGTAAGCATGATGGGCCAGCTTCACAAAGCCATCCATTCCCAGGCGCGTCTGGTTAGAAGCCTTATTATAGCCCGTAGTCCCGGTACCCATTGCAATACGAGAAACGGTTAATCCGGTTTTTCCCAGTTTTACCCGGTCAACCAACATATTCATTGGGAGCGAAAAATTAACATTCGCTACACCCGGTTGAAGAACGGATAAACCAGCTAAGCCAAGTACACCGGTTCTAATAAATTTACGACGATTCATCATGATTGTTTATTTGTTAATGTGTTTATTTCGTTGAAGCGTTAAAGGAAACTCCTTCCACATTCATACGTATGCTATATAAATATTCGGAAGCTGTAATGAATAAAGTCTTCCTATCTTTTCCCCCAAAACATACATTCGCAGTCCAGCCTGCTTCTACCGGAATATACGCTATCTGCTCTCCCCTGGGATTGAATACTGTCACCCCTTTTCCGGTCAAATAGATATTTCCATCCTTGTCAATCGTCATACCATCAGAGCCCATTGGCACAAAAAGACTTTTATTCGCCGGTATTCCATCCGGTTGAATATCATAAACGTATGTTTTCCCAGCCCTGATATCAGCCACATAAAGCTTTTTTCCATCCGGAGTCCCGATAATACCATTTGGCTGTTCCAGGTCATTTGCAACCCTGACCGGTTCCCCACGATCCGGAGATAAATAATAAACATGTTGGCCATCCTGCTGCATCTCCGGATCACGTGTCCAATAATCACGTTTATACAATGGATCCGTAAAGTAAATCCCCCCATCCGGACACACCCATAAATCATTGGGGCCATTTAGTTTCTTCCCTTGGAAACCGGCAACCAGAACAATATGATTTCCATCCATATCTATCTGCCAGATCTCATTATCCATATCCGAACAGGAAAGCAGGTTTCCTGACCGGTCAAAATACAAGCCATTTGCACGACCTGCAGGTTCAAGGAAAGCAGACAGTTCTCCTGTCTCGGCAGACCACTTCCAGATCCGGTCATCCGGTTGATCGGTAAAATAAACATTGCCATCCTTATCAACAGCCGGGCCTTCTGTAAACTTAAAACCTCCGGCCAGTTTCTTGACAGTTGCACCAGGTAATACAACATTATTGAGGTCTTGCCCATTTACCAGACTCATCCCTGTACACAAAAAAAGGTTCAATAATACAAATAGTTGTTTCATTTTTCACTTATAAGAGTTATATTAGACTTCATGCCGTGAAAATACGGATTGTTCCGGTCAAATAATAATTTAATCGATAAAAAATGCGAGTAATAACCGGGGAATACAATACTCAATTCAATCAAACTTCCGGGTAAAGCGGTGAATTCCTGGCTTCTTTGAAGACTCCCGGTTGTTTTCCGGCTGATTTTCAATTTAATTCCCAAATATTGCTATCTTTGTAAGATTTTAAGATGTAGTAGATACAAGAAACCAGACAAATATGAATGTAATTAACAAGACGATTGATTTAGGTGATGGAAGGACAATCACCATTGAAACCGGGAAATTGGCAAAGCAAGCTGACGGTTCGGTTACCGTACGGATGGGCAACACTGTATTACTGGCAACTGTTTGCGCCGCAAAAGATGCAAACCCCGGTGTTGATTTTATGCCGTTACAAGTTGACTATAAAGAAAAATTCTCGGCATTTGGCCGTTTTCCAGGAGGTTTTACCCGCAGGGAAGGAAAAGCCTCCGACTACGAAATATTAACTTCACGTTTGGTAGACCGTGTGCTCCGTCCGCTTTTCCCGGACGATTATCATGCAGAAGTTTTTGTAAATATTATTTTGTTTTCTGCAGACGGCGAAGATATGCCGGATGCATTAGCCGGCCTGGCTGCATCCGCCGCAATCGCGGTATCAGATATACCATTCAATGGCCCGATTTCGGAAGTACGTGTTGCACGTATCAACGGACAATACGTTGTTAATCCTACTTACAGCCAATTGGAAAAGGCGGATATGGATATTATGGTAGGAGCAACTGCCGATAATATTATGATGGTAGAAGGAGAAATGAATGAAGTTCAGGAATACGAAATGCTGGAAGCCATAAAGGTTGCCCATGAAGCTATCAAAGATCATTGCCGCATTCAGCTTGAACTGACGGATGCGTGCGGCAAAACCGTAAAACGCGAATATTGCCACGAAGAAAATGACGAATATCTACGGAAAACAGTATATGATAAATGCTATGACAAGGCATACCAGGTAGCCATTTCAGGAACCGATAAACATGCACGGGGCAAAGCTTTTAAAGCTATTATTGCAGGATTCAAAACGGCTTATCCCGAAGAAGAACTTGAAGCCAAAGAAGCCATGATTGACCGTTATTACCATGATGTAGAAAAAGAAGCCATGCGCCGTGCCATCCTGGATGAAGGCAAACGACTGGATGGCCGCAAAACGACTGAAATCCGCCCGATCTGGATTGAAACGGATTATATACCGGGTCCTCACGGCTCAGCCGTATTCACACGTGGAGAGACACAATCGCTGACTACTGTGACTTTAGGAACCAAAAATGACGAAAAAATCATTGATGACGTATTGGTTCATGGTAAAGAACGTTTCATGTTGCATTATAACTTCCCGCCGTTTTCAACAGGAGAAGCACGCCCGCAACGTGGCGTCGGCCGTCGGGAAATCGGACACGGGAATCTAGCCCATCGTGCATTAAAAGGAATGATTCCGGAAAATTATCCATATGTAATCCGGGTTATTTCCGATATTTTAGAATCAAACGGTTCTTCCTCAATGGCCACAGTTTGTGCCGGAACATTATCCTTAATGGATGCCGGAGTACAAATCAAAAAACCGGTTTCCGGTATTGCCATGGGATTAATCTCCGAGAATAAAGGAACTAATTATGCCGTACTATCCGACATCCTGGGCGATGAAGATCATCTTGGTGATATGGACTTCAAAGTAACAGGGACAAAAGACGGAATTACTGCTACGCAAATGGATATAAAAGTAGATGGACTTTCATATGAAATTCTTGAAAAAGCATTGGCTCAGGCAAAAGACGGTCGTCTGCATATCTTAGATAAAATTACCGAAGCGATGCCGGAACCGCGTCCGGATCTGAAACCGCATGCACCACGTATCGAAACAATTACTATTGGTAAAGAATTTATTGGTGCAATCATCGGCCCAGGAGGAAAAATTATCCAGGGTATTCAGGAGAAAACAGGAGCTACTATCTCTATCGAAGAAATTGACGGAGTAGGTATTGTTGAAGTTTCAGGAACAAACAAAGATACTATTGACGCTGCTATGCGCGCAATAAAAGGAATCGTTGCCGTGCCTGAAGTTGGTGAAGTATATGAAGGTAAAATATCGTCAGTCATGCCTTATGGTGCATTTGTAGAGTTCATGCCTGGTAAAGACGGACTATTGCATATTTCGGAAATCGATTGGAAACGATTGGAAACAGTTGAAGAATCAGGGTTAAAAGAAGGAGATCCGGTAACTGTGAAATTAGTGGATATTGATCCGAAAACCGGCAAATTTAAATTATCCCGGAAAGCCCTTCTTCCAAAACCGGAAGGTTATCAGGAGCCTCAACGTCCACAACGCCCACAGCGCGATAATAACCGAAGACCGTAATGGTTATGTGGAGATAAGAAAGAAATATAAGATACTTACTTCAGAGAGTTGCAGCATAAACCTGCAACTCTTTGTTTTATATGGAAGCTATATGTACCCCTCCAAAAATTTTAACAGGGGTTCCTTTTCTTCCGGATGAAACCAATGGATTTCTTTATCGCGTTTGAACCAAGTCATTTGCTTACGGGCATACACACGCGAATTACGTTTGATTTTCTCAATAGCATATTCCAACGACCATTCTCCATCGAAATAATTAAACAGTTCTTTATATCCTACTGTATTAAGCGAATTAAGATGCCGGTAGGGGTATACTTTACGGGCCTCTTCAATTAACCCATCCTTTACCATTTCATCAACACGCTGATTAATCCGTTCGCACAATTCTTCACGCGGACGGGTCAGACCGATTTTGATGATACGGAATGGGCGTTCTTTTTTTGAACTGGTACGGAACGAAGAATACAGTTGATTGGTCATCCGGCACATTTCTACCGCATGAATAACACGTTTATAATTACTTCGGTCTACCTCCTTATAATGAACCGGATCTTTTTCTTTTAATTCTCCCAGGATAGGCTCCAGACCTTCTTTCTCATATTGAAGCCATAAGGCATCCCGTACCTCAGGGGTAACAGTCGGCATTTCATCAATACCCTTACAGATAGCATCGATATACATCATAGAACCTCCGGTTAAAACTACACTAGGATGAACCTTATATAGTTCGTCCAGTAATAAAAGGGCATCTTCTTCGTATTGGCTGGCGCTATAATAATCAGTCAAAGCTAATGTCCCTACCATGTAATGTTTAACTGCTGCTAATTGCTGCGGATCAGGAGCGGCTGTACCAATTACCAGATCTTTATACAATTGACGGGAATCAGCCGATATGATCGGTGCGCCTGCTCTTTGTGCTAACTGTATGCTTAATGCTGTTTTTCCAACTCCCGTCGGGCCAAGCAAGACGAGTAACGTTTTCATTCAAAATGTTCAAATTCTTTAGGCGTTTTTGAGTCGCCTCCGCTCCTCGATTATCAATTCGTGACTCGGCATAATCCAAACAAGTTTGTCTTCTGCGCTCGCTACTCAAAACGTTCATCATCGAAAATTATCCCTTCGCCATTGGGATCGAACTCATCTTCATTGAAATCGGAGTCACCATAAAAGTCCTCTCCTATTTCCGTATTATCGACCATCCTTTTTTCCATTTCATCGATTGAAATCGATTGTGCCGGAGGATTACCAATCACCAACGAACAAACGGCTTTATCTAAATGCTGTCCGGTAATTATTTCACTTAACTCCATGAAAAGAGCCCGCTCGGTCATATAATCGAAAACATACAATATTTTCTGCTCTTCATCTTCAAGCAATTCATCCAAGGATGTTTTTTCCATCAGATATGTATCCACTTCAGATGAAGCATCCATATCAAACAGCGTAATCTCAGTCTTTTTGCTCCAGTCATCGTCACAAATGAAAAAAGAATACATTTCGTCCGGTTTGAAATCAGTAGTTTCAAGAATTGTTTTATGCAAATCAAGAAATGTCGCATCCGAACTTATTTTTATTTCTCGTTTGAAGTTATCTACTTCGTCAGATAGGATAAGGAAACGGTATATCATAATGATTTCTGTTTTACAGGTTCAAAAATAAAAAATTAATCATCAATAGTCAATGTTTTATCACTAATTTTTTATTCATCAATCGAACCTCTTACAATACCGCGTTTTGAAGACTTGATAAAATTCAGGATCAGGTCACGTTCAACGCTGGGCGCGTATTCCGTTTCAATACAATTTATAGCGTCTGTATTATTCAGTCCACGCGTATAAAGTGTGCGGTAAATATCCTGAATCAGAAATACCTGTTCGTTTGTGAATCCGCGCCGGCGTAGTCCGACAATATTAATTCCACAATAGACAATGGGATCGCGCCCGATTAACGTATAAGGCGGGATATCTTTCCCGATACGTGATCCTCCCTGTACCATCACATGTTGTGATATACGTACAAACTGATGAATCAACGAGCCCCCACTGATAATTGCATGGTCGGCAATTTCCACCTCGCCGGCAATCTGGCATGAATTTCCGATTATTACAAAATCTTTGATAACGCAATCATGCGCAATATGTGCATAAGCCATAACCAGGCAGTCATTACCGACTACGGTTCTGCCTTTAGATTTAGTCCCCCGGTTAATGGTAACACATTCCCGGATAGTGGTATTATTACCTATTTCGACAGTTGTTTTTTCTCCTGCAAATTTTAAATCCTGGGGAATACCCGAAATAACGGCTCCCGGAAAAATCTGGCAGCCGGAGCCAATCCGGGCTCCGTCGAGGATTACAGCATGAGAAAAAATCCGGCAGTTATCGCCTATTACAACATCTTCTTCTATTACGACAAAAGGGTCAATGGTTACGTTTTTTCCAATTATAGCATTGGGATGTACAACGGCTAATGGAGATTGCATGGTTATATATATACTATTTATTTTTAATAATCTGGGCCATAAATTCGGCTTCACAAACGACTTTCTCGCCGACAAACGTATATCCTTTCATCGTAGAAATACCCCGGCGCATCGGCGCTAATAATTCCAAACGGAAAATCAATGTATCTCCCGGGACAACTTTCTGGCGGAACTTGACACCGTCTATTTTCATAAAATATGTAGAATAACGTTCCGGTTCATCAACCGAATTTAAGACAAGCAGTCCTCCTGTCTGTGCCATTGCTTCGACTAACAATACACCCGGCATAACAGGCTCCTGCGGAAAATGTCCCTGAAAAAAAGGCTCATTGACCGTCACATTCTTTATGCCTACAATATGCGTTCCGCCGACTTCGATGATTTTATCTACCAGTAAAAACGGATACCGGTGCGGCAGAAGCTCCCGGATACGATTAATATCCATGACAGGGCCAATTCCCGGCCGGTAAATCGGCGCTTGTATCTCATTTAATTTAATATCTTTCCGGATCATCCGCGCCAACTGGTTATTAATTTTATGACCCGGACGTGTCGCAATAATGTGTCCCCGGATAGGTCGGCCAATTAATGCAATGTCACCGATTACATCTATTAATTTATGACGCGCCGGCTCATTCACATACACTAAAGGTTTGTCATTTATATATCCTAACTCTGTCACATTTTGGTGCGGAAGCCCTATTTCGTCAGCTAACCGGTCCAATTCGGCCTGTTCCATCTTCTGATCATAGATAACAATGGCATTATCCAAATTACCTCCTTTGATCAGGTTGTTTTTCAGGAGCATTTCAATTTCACGAACAAATACAAATGTACGTGAAGCTGCCAATTCATCATGAAAATCACTTATATCTGTCATAGCAGCGTATTGATTGGAAAGAACTGGAGAATCAAACGATATCAATACATTCATACTAAATTTATCATCCGGAAGAATAATTAAAGATGCTCCTGATTCTTCATCTTTTACTTCTAATTTATGACGGACAATATAAAAATCTTTAGGTGTATCCTGTTCTACTACGCCTACTTTTTGAATTTCTTCCGAGAAGAACCGGGAACTTCCATCCAGGATCGGGAATTCAGGGGCATCAACTTCTATCAGGCAATTATCTATACCCCAGGCATATAACGCAGCCATTGCATGTTCAATCGTACCTATCTGTACCCCATTTTTGGCAACTACCGTACCTCGTTGGGTATTAATAACATTCTCTGCTAAAGCATCAATTACCGGCTGATCTTCCAGATCAATACGTTTTATTTTATAACCATGGTTATCAAGAGCCGGACGGAATGTAATATGTATATTTAAACCACCAGTATGTAAGCCTTTACCTTTCAATGAAAATTCAGAGGCAAGCGTTCGTTGTTTCTGCATGCTGATATTATTTGTTTATTTTCTTTTTTAATTCTTCTACTTCTTTCTGAAGCTGATACAATGATTTGTAAATCTCAGGTAATTTAACAAATACAGCATTAGACTTCATTTGATCTTTTGCAGGATTTGCCGGGCTACCCAACAGTTTATTTCCGGCATCGGTTATATCACGCATTACACCGGATTGAGCGCCCAATTGCACCTTATCTGCTATATGAAGATGTCCCGCAATACCTACCTGTCCACCGAAGCTACAATTTTTACCTACTTTTGTCGAACCAGCCAATCCTACCTGTGCGGCCATTACCGTATGTTCACCTATTTCAACATTATGAGCTACCTGGATCAGGTTATCAAGCTTTACTCCCTGATGAATAATCGTAGAACCCATTACGGCACGGTCGATAGTTGTGTTTGCTCCGACCTCTACATCATCTTCTAATATAACATTACCTATCTGTGGTATCTTTTTATAAGCCTCTCCTTCCGGAGCAAATCCAAAACCGTCTGATCCAATCACTACTCCGGCATGGATTATACAATTTTGCCCGATGATGCAATCATCATATATGGTTACATTCGGATAAATGATCGAATTATCCCCTATCTTTACATAATTACCCACATATGCATGCGGAAAAATCATACAATTCCGTCCGATGGTAGTTCCTTCCCCAATATAAGTCATCGTACCGATATAACAGTCATCTCCGATTATAGCAGAAGAAGCAATACTGGCTGTAGAATCAATACCTTTTTTCTTTACCTTGGATTGCTCCACCATGTTCATCAGCATCGCCAATGCCGTATATGCATTCGGAACCCTGACTAAAGTCGCCCTGACCGGGGAAGCCGGAACAAAATCATTATTTACCAGCACAACGCTGGCTTGTGTATCATATATATAATGTTCGTATTTAGGATTAGCCAAAAACGTTAGCGTGCCGGAATAGCCTTCTTCAATTTTTGAGAAATTTCCTACTTTAACATTTGGATCGCCATCAATTGTCCCATGTAAGAAATCTGCGATCTGCTGAGCTGTAAACTCCATCTATAATTTATCTATTTCATTAATAGTAGAAACGAACGAAAAAATGCACTCGTTTGGTTTTCTTTTTTTGCCTTCTCTCCCTAATTTGAGAAAGAAAGCGCACAAATTTGGTAATAATTTTCGGATATGCCTATTTTTTAGGATTATTTTAGCATATTCTTTCTAAATATTTAGCCATTTCCTTCTGAATCGTCTCCGCCTCATCATGTGCAACAGCAGCAAAGGCTTCCGTTTTATCTGCATAAATGATAGCCCGCGAAGAATTTACCAACAACCCGCACTGTGCATTCATGCCATATTTACAAACCTCTTCCAATGAGCCTCCCTGCGCTCCTACACCAGGTACTAATAAAAAATGGTTCGGAGCATATTTCCGCACATCCTGAAACATCTTACCTTGCGTAGCGCCAACTACATACATCATCTGTTCATCCGATGCCCATGTTTGCGATTGGATTAACACTTTCTCAAATAAACGCTCGCCTTTCGCATCCTCAATCATTTGAAAATCCTGCGACCCTTTGTTAGATGTTAATGCCAATAAAATCACCCAACCATTATAGTTCAAAAATGGCTTAACACTATCTTCCCCCATATAAGGCGCAACAGTTACAGCATCAACTTTCGTATGTTCAAAAAAGGAACGTGCATATAGTTCGGATGTATTGCCTATATCACCTCGTTTTGCATCGGCAATAATAAACTGATCCGGATAGTGTTCATGTAAATAAGCCACTGTTTTCTCAAATGCCATGATACCTTTTACCCCTAGACTCTCATAAAAGGCCAGATTTGGTTTGTAAGCAACACTGAATTCAGCAGTTGCATCTATGATTTGTTTATTAAATGAGAAAACAGGATCATCCTCTTGCAATAAATGCTCCGGAATACGTTTAATATCCGTATCCAGACCTACACATAAAAAAGACCGTTTCCGTTTAATGTTCTCAAAAAGTTCTTGTTTGGTCATTACGTCTTGGTTATTCTATAATTTTCAACTTTCAATTGTCCTTTTTCAATTGTTAAAGTTCACTCTCTTTTAGTCGTTCTGCATTCTCTGCGACAATCAAATGGTCTATACAATCCTGGATATCCCCATCCATAAACGCAGATAAATTGTAAATAGTATAATTAATGCGATGATCGGTAATTCGTCCCTGAGGATAATTATAGGTACGTATTTTGGCAGACCGGTCACCTGTCGAAACCATCGTTTTCCGTTTTGAAGCTATTTCATCCAGGTATTTCTGGTATTCCAGATTATAAAGCCGGGTACGAAGTTCAGCCAATGCTTTATCGTAATTCTTAAGCTTGGAACGCTCATCCTGGCATTGAACCACAATTCCGGATGGAATGTGCGTCAGGCGAATTGCCGAATATGTGGTATTAACAGATTGCCCTCCGGCTCCTGAAGAGCAGAACTCATCCCTGCGGATATCCCGTTTTTCATTTAGTTCAATATCAAACTCATCAGCTTCAGGTAATACTGCGACAGTTGCCGCTGATGTATGTACCCTCCCCTGCGTTTCGGTTTGCGGAACACGTTGTACACGGTGAACGCCTGATTCATATTTCAAAATGCCATAGACACCTTCTCCGGTTACAGAAAAAACTATTTCTTTATACCCTCCTATCGTTCCTTCATTCAGATTGGTGACTTGTATTTTCCATCCTTTAGATTCGCAATATTTGGTATACATTTTAAATAAGTCGCCTGCAAAAATAGCTGCTTCATCTCCGCCTGTTCCTCCCCGGATTTCTACAATCGCATTTTTACTGTCTTGCGGATCGGCCGGGACAAGTAGCAATTTAATTTCCTCTTCCAATTGCGGTAAACGCGCCTGGCTAGCATCCAGCTCTTCACGCGCCATATCTTTCATTTCAGGGTCAGTTTCATTGGAAAGGAGTTCTTTTGCCTCTCCAATATTATTTAGTGTCTGAAAATAGACTTTTCGCACTTTCATCAGATCTTCCAATTCCTTATATTCTTTTGAAAGACGAACAAAGCGCTTTTGGTCGGCAATAACTGCCGGGTCTGTAATTAATGTCGAGATTTCATCAAAACGGCTAACAAGGCCATCCAATTTAGATAATATCGAGTTGTTATCTGCCATTCTTATTAATTAGTAACGGAATTCTCCAAATTCTGACTGAATAATTAATTCTTTCTGACTGCTGGCCTCCACATGTCCGACAATCTTTGCATCAATATGATACGATTTTGATATTGAAATAATGTCATCTGCAAATTCTTCCGGGATATATATTTCGAAGCGGTGCCCCATATTGAACACTTTATACATCTCTGCCCAATCCGTTCCGCTTTGCTTCTGTATTGCATGGAATAACGGAGGAACTTCAAAAAGATTGTCTTTTATTACACGTAAATTATCTATGAAATGTAAAATCTTTGTTTGTGCTCCTCCCGAACAATGTACCATACCGTGAATATGCGGTCGAATATTATCAAGCACTTTCTTTATCACCGGAGCGTAAGTACGGGTAGGAGAAAGTACAAGTTTGCCTGCATCAATAGGCGCTCCCTCCACTTTATCCGTCAGATGAAATTGTCCGGAATAAACCAAATCAGCAGGAACAGCAGCATCATAACTTTCGGGATATTTTTCCGCCAGATATTTTGAAAACATATCGTGGCGGGCCGAAGTCAGCCCGTTACTTCCCATTCCACCATTGTAACTTTTCTCATAGGTTGCTTGTCCGAATGAAGCCAAACCTACAATTACATCGCCCGGACAAATACGTGCATTATCAATTACATCCTTCCTGTTCATCCGGCAGGTAACTGTACTATCAACAATGATCGTACGAACCAGATCTCCCACATCGGCCGTTTCTCCTCCGGTAGCATAAACTCCTACACCCATTTCACGAAGTTCAGCCAGAAGTTCATCCGTACCATTGATTATTGCGGAGATTACTTCACCCGGAATCAGTAATTTATTCCGCCCAATCGTACTTGAGACAAGAATGTTATCTATAGCTCCGACACAAAGCAAATCGTCTATATTCATAATCAGAGCATCCTGTGCAATACCCTTCCAAACGTTCAGGTCGCCGGTCTCACGCCAATACATATAGGCTAATGATGACTTGGTACCCGCCCCATCTGCATGCATGATATTACAATAATCAGGATCTCCTCCTAAAATATCAGGGATAATTTTGCAAAAGGCTTTAGGATAAAGTCCCTTATCTATATTCTTAATCGCGTTATGCACTTCCTCTTTAGAAGCGCTGACTCCTCGTAAATTATATCGTTGATCACTCATTATCTCTATCTTTCTTTTACTTATGTAAAACTTTATCCGACCCTGGCTTTGCCTATTTTTTTGAAGAAGCGGAAGTTTTCCCTTTTGTTGTGTTTTTTTTCACAGGTTGTGCTTTCTTTTGTGTTGCTGACGATGTCTTTGTAGCTGTAGAAACAACTTTCATAGGAGGATCAGTCTCCTTTGCCGTATCATAATAGTACAACTGATAAGACTCGATGAGCTTAATTAGCTTCGTTGCATAATTAGGATCCGAAGCATATCCATATCGTTTCAGACCTTGTGCCCATCCTTTATAATCAGTCACTTTTAATTTAAAAAGAGGCTTATAATGCGGGCGGGCAATTAGAAACCGGGAATGATCTTCGAACGAATCACTCACTTCTAAATATTTACGAAAACAGGAATATACTCCATCATCATTTTTATATATACATAATCCTCTCCAATCCGTACATTTCAATCCGAAATGATTATTAGCAGCTAACGCCAGATAACTTTGTCCGGCAGCTGACTCCAAAAGCCCCTGTGCTAAAATGATGCTGGCCGGAATTTTATGTTCTTTTTGCTGCCGGATAGCTGTCTTGTAATGTGTTCCGATATACTCCTGATATGCACTATTATTGCTTACAGCATCTTTCACTTCCGGAGTAGATGCCCTTATTGAAAATTTAAAAGCTACCAGGAAAAGTATAAGAATAAATCTTGTTAAGAACAATTCATATTTATTGTAGACAGTCTCTTCCATCTTTACACATTTAATCACCTTAGCTTAAGCATATCTCCTTCTTCAGGAACATAATCTGCATCTTTATTGTTCATTTTATACAGTTGCTTCACCAGTATTCCATAGCGTTGTGAGATACTATGCATAGATTCTCCAACCTGAACTTTATGGTTATAATAAGGCTTATTCGCCCTCTTCATTTTCTTTTCCAAATAAATTATATCACCTTTTTGTAAAGGGAAATTAACCGGGATTTCATTATATTTTGCCAGTTTTCCGGAACTAAAATCCAAATCTTTGGCAATGTCTTCAAGCGAATCGTTGGATTGCGCAATAACATATATCAATCCGTGTGTTTTATAAATATCACGTGATAATTTTACAGAGGTGGATTTTTCGCCGGAACTTTTTGATGAAGACGTATTCTTTTCGGATGTAGAACCTGTCTTTTTCCCGCTTTTTCCATCCTGGTCATATTGATAAAGCTGATATGTTTCAATGATACTGATCAGTTTATTGGCATATCCGCGATCTGTAGCATATCCGCAATCCTGCAACCCTTTCGCCCAGCCCCTATAATCTTTTTTATCTAATTTAAAAAGTTTGGAATATCTCGAACGTGAAACAAGAAAATCAGAATGATCTTCATATGAATCTGATACATTTTTATACTTACGGAAACATTCGTTTCTTTTATCATCATCGTGATAAACTCGTCCTCCTTTCCAATCAGCATGACATTTGATTCCAAAATGGTTATTCGCTTCTTTAGCCAATCTAGCCTGTCCGGCCCCCGACTCTAAAATAGCCTGAGCTAATGTAATACTCGCAGGTATATTGTATTTTTTCTCATGCTGAACAGCCAGGCTACTGTATTGCTTGACATATTTCTCATACGATGCAATTTTCCGTTGTTGCCCCCTGGCTACGGAAAGGCTTACTAACACAAATAATATGATTGCTGATATATACCGCAAATTAAAACTCATCGCATATTCATTATTATTGCTTACAAAGATAGAAAAAAATGCTAATATACTATACGAATTGATTTATCAGTAAATATTTTACAAAAAAACAAAGCATCAAATCCTTCGTACAACTTACTTATGAATATCATATCTTTGTAAGAAAATTATCGCATGAAAGAATATAAAATCGAGATTCCGGTTCTGCAAAAACGGATAGATGAATTAACCGGAAAAGAAAAAAAATGGCGAGATGCTGCTATTGTTGCAGCAAAACAAGCTTATGCGCCTTATTCGAATTTTCAGGTCGGAGCAGTCGTTATATTGGAAGATGATACAATTGTTACCGGCAATAATCAGGAGAACGCCGCCTATCCATCCGGCTTATGTGCCGAACGTGTAGCTTTGTTTTCTGCAGGGGCGCATTTCCCCGACAAAGCCATCAAAACGATTGTAATAGTTGCCCTAAAAGATGGGGTTATCCAAGATAAAATATCTCCTTGCGGTGCTTGCCGGCAGGTTTTGCTCGAGTCGGAAATGCGGTATAATTGCCCTATTCAGATTCTATTATGCGATAAGGAAGAAGTTCGTTTCATTCATTCGGCCAAAGCCCTATTACCGCTTTCTTTTAACGCTGATAACCTTTAATTGATTATTTCGACATAGACTTGTGCATTTTCAAAACGCACAATACGTACCGCTGTGCCTTTTTCGATATATCCCGACTCCGAAACAGCATCATACAATTCACCTTCAATAGTCACTTTTCCCGAAGGGCGCAAAACTGTATACGCAACTCCTTCTTTCCCGATCAAATCTGTCAGTACGGGTGACGATGTTGTATTTTCAAGATCAGCGACCAATGCCACACGGCGAAATAAGCCTGTTGTCCCAATTTTACTTGACAACCAGACCACAGACACTGTTCCCAGCACAAAACCAATTAATACAGTTAATGTAGCTCGCCCGGTATCGGTTGTAGAGACTCCCTCAAAATTAAAATTCACATTATCCAGCAAACTCAGAAAAAAACCTGCTACAACTAATATAATGCCACTGACCCCTGCGATTCCGAACCCGGGAATTACAAATATTTCGAGTGCAATTAAAATCAGTCCTACGACAAACAGGAGTATTTCCCAGTTTTGAGCCAATCCTTCGATATAAAGAGGAGAAAAATAAAGAATAGCAGCTACGATCGCAGCAGCCAGTGGAAACCCAACACCGGGAGTTTGCAATTCGAAGTATATCCCTCCGATAATAATTAAAATAAGGATAGATTGAAATATAGGATTCATCAAAAAACCTTTCAGATTATCACTCCATGATGGAGAATAGCTGGTTAATTCATATTCCTTATATCCTATATATTTAGTAAGGATTTCATCCTCAGATTCGGCGATTCCATCGCAAAATCCCCATTTAACAGCTTCTTCGGCTGTAAATGTCAATGTCTTTCCCGAATCAATCAGGTTAGGGATAACTACACGATCATCGACCATTGCTTCAGCTATCTGGGGATCACGTATCCAACGATAAGTTGTATCTTTTCCATTTATAATCGTATCTTTTCCATGTGCCTCGGCAGTAGAACGCATCATCGAACGCATATACGACTGATATTTATCCGGCATCGATCCACCCGTCTGGTCTACAACCGTGGCTGCTCCTATACTGGCTCCTTTACGCATATAGATTTTACGACAGGCTAGCGAAATAAGCGCACCTGCAGAAGCTGCATTATTATCGATAAAAACGTAGACGGGAATCGGACTGTATAAAATAGCAGTTCTCATAGAATCGGCCGCTTCCAATAGCCCTCCATATGTATTCAAATGAATCAGAATAGCATCAGCCCCTAATTGCCGTGCCTCATTTAATCCGCGGCTAAGATAAATTTGTGATGTATGGTCGATTTCCTTTTTTATATCAATCCGATAGACAAGCGAAGTATCTTTTTTCACTTGTGCATCAGACAACTGGACTAAAAACAGCCCTGCAAAGGAAAGTAATACTATATATATCAGATGAAGGGTGGAATATTTATTCATACCTTGTAGGAGTTGATTGTTTTATACTATATTTTGCCTCTTATACAGCAATAATTATTTATGCGACCACTGATGCGTTAAATTTTATTAAATACCAAAACTTGCATTCTAATTATAAAACATTTTTGGCACCTTTATTGTTGTAATAGCGTAAGGAGATAATTTATAAACTAACAAAATTTAACCGAGCTATGAATGCGTCGCAATTTCAGAAAAAATTACTGAGTATGCAAGAAAATATGATGAATTTTGCATTGACGCTCACGACCAATCGTGAAGACGCACAAGATTTATTGCAGGAAACATCTTTGAAAGTTTTAGATAATCGCGAAAAATACGCTGACAATCGAAACTTTAAAGGTTGGGTCCTCACCGTTATGCGGAATATTTTCATTAACAATTATCATAAAGTTGTTAGAACTCAGAGCATCGTTGATCAAAATGCAGATTTGTACAATCTGGAAATGTTAAATGATTCGGGGTTTGACACTCCGGATGGATCCTATCAGATTCAGGAAATATCACATGCTATTAATAACCTGAACGAGAAATTGAAAGTACCGTTCTCAATGTATGTAAGTGGTTATCAGTATAACGAAATCGCTGAAACATTAAACGTACCTTTAGGAACCATTAAGAGCCGTATATTTTTTGCTCGTCAGGAATTAAAGAAGCAATTAAAAGATTTTGTATAAAAAATCAAGGTTTTTTAGTCTGATAAAGAACACAGTTTTGTAAATTCATATTGAAAATTAGGGGTGAAAGCCCCTGATTTCATTTTAGCCTCAATCTCGTTTACTGACCAGAAACGTCCAGTTTCCACTTCATTAAGATCCGGTTGAATCTGTCCGGCATAGATCGTTTTGAACGAATAAACCAATTCCCGCTCAATCTCCGACTCAAAGATATAACGATACAGAAAAACAGGAGTAAACTTTTCTACACCAAGTTCTTCTTTTGATTCCCTGCAAAGCGCATCCATCACCGATTCATCATAATCCACATGTCCGCCTACAGCCGTATCCCATTTTCCCGGTTGAATATCTTTATGTTCGGAACGTTTTTGCAAATAGAGATCACCATCTTCATTAAAAATATGCAGGTGAACAACCGGATGAAGCAGTTTGCTACCTGAATGGCATTCGCGCCGGGTTGATTTACCTATTACTTCTCCTTCTTCATTAACCAAAGGAAACCATTCATCAGGAATTATATGTCTATTCATTGTGAGTTGCAGGTTTATTGCTTAAATCGTTAAGAATTTTAAGAAGTGCCTCATCCGTCAAATCCGTACCATATGTTTCATAAGCTAAGCGGAAATCACATCCGTTTTTATATTCCGAACATCCATAAGCTGTTTTTCCACGTAGGATAGTACCTTTATTACATACAGGACATAATGGATCTGTAGTTTTAACAGATTTAGGAGTGCTTTTTTTCTTACTTTTCTTCTTTTCAGCAGGATTCTTTTTTCCATCCGGCTTTACCTGTGCAACAGACTCTTCTATCGTAATTTGCCTTGCTGACCTATCCGAACGGACATCTTGCACTATTTGAGAAACCATTTGTTTTAATTCATCCAAGAAGACTCCGGGTTCATATTTCCCTTGTTCAATCTGACGCAGTTTCTTCTCCCATAATCCGGTCAGCTCAGCACTTTTCAATAATTCTTCCTGAATTGTATCAATCAATTCGACTCCTGTAGACGTGGCTAAAAGATTTTTACGTTCTTTACGAATATAATTCCGCTTAAAGAGTGTTTCAATAATAGCAGCACGCGTAGATGGACGCCCGATACCATTTTCTTTCAATGCATCACGCAATTCTTCGTTTTCAACCAGCTTTCCGGCCGTTTCCATAGCACGAAGCAATGTTGCTTCCGTATATGGTTTAGGAGGAGTAGTCCACTTTTCCATAAAATCAGGCTGATGAGGTCCGCTCTCACCTTTTACGAAATCCGGCAATACCATTATCTCTTCCTGTGGTTCATTGTCTGCCTCTTCTTTTTCTTTAGATTGTTTTTCAAAAACAACACGCCAACCTGGTTTTAAGATTTGCTTTCCGGTTGCTTTAAAAGGCACTTCTTCCACCTCTCCCAGAACCGTTGTTGTAGATATTTCGCAATCGGGATAAAAAACAGCGATAAACCTCCGCGCGATTAAATCATAGACTTTCCGTTCGTTTTCTGTTAACCCCCGTGCCGGAACGCCTGTAGGAATAATAGCATGGTGATCGGTCACTTTGGTGTTATCAAAGACTTTCTTACTTTTAGGAATCTTAGCACCAAGCAAAGGCGTTGTTAACGTAACATAATCCGTTAACCCTTTCAATGTTTGCGGGACTTTCGGGTAAATATCTTCACTCAGGAAAGTAGTATCTACACGCGGATAAGTCGTCACTTTCTTCTCATAAAGCGTTTGAATTAATTTTAAGGTATCTTCTGCCGAAAAAGCGAACTTTTTATTACACTCTACCTGCAAAGACGTCAAATCAAAAAGACGGGGAGGCGCTTCTTTACCTTTCTTTTTAGACACATCGGTGATCGTAAAATCTTTTCCGATTACTTTTTGCAATAACTCTTCGCCCTCTTCCTTTTTGGAGAATCGTCCTTTTGTCGCAGAAAATGTTGTTTGCCGGTATATGGTTTTTAATTCCCAATAAGGCTCCGGCTTAAAATTCTCAATTTCTTTCTGGCGGTTTACAATCAATGCAAGCGTAGGCGTCTGCACACGCCCAATTGAAAGCACTTGCTTGTTTTGGCCATAGCGAAGTGTATACAACCGGGTGGCATTCATTCCCAATAACCAATCACCGATAGCGCGAGAGAGTCCGGCTTCGTAAAGAGGGTTAAACTCCGAAGCATCATGTAGCTTTTGGAATCCTTCTTTGATAGCTTCTTCTGTTAATGAAGAAATCCACAAACGATACACCGGACATTTACATCCGGCTTTTTGCATTACCCAACGCTGGATTAACTCACCCTCCTGCCCGGCATCACCGCAATTGATAACAGCTTCTGCATGCTGGATTAAATTTTCAAGTACCTGGAATTGCTTTCGGTAAGAATCACTATCAATTAATTTAATACCGAAGCGGGGAGGTATCATCGGGAGTGAATAAATACTCCATTTCTTCCAGTCCGGAGTATAATCATGCGGCTCTTTGAGTGTACAAAGATGTCCGAAAGTCCACGAAACCTGATAACCATTCCCTTCGATATAACCGTCTTTCCTTGTTTTCGCGCCAAGAATATCGGCTATTTCACGCGCCACACTGGGCTTTTCGGCAATACAAACTTTCATTTATTCATATTTCGAACGGCAAATTTCGTAAAAATTGAATTGGAAAACAAATCAGACTGTGCAAACTATGAAATGTCTTGTTAAACAACACAAAACTTTTCATGTATTGAAAGAATATGTTTTTTATCTTGTAGTTAAAAAAACTGTTTGTATATTTGTTGCCGAATTGAAGTGGATAGATTTGTACTGATTGCAACCACGGGAAAAAATGCTAAAAAATTCCTTTCTGCCATTTGGCATTTATTCTTCACTATCAATTCATTATGTTTCATTAATAAACTTATAGACGTAATGAGTTATTTATTTACATCAGAATCGGTGTCTGAAGGACACCCAGACAAAGTAGCTGATCAGATATCAGATGCTTTATTGGATGAGTTTCTAGCTTACGACAGAAATTCAAAAGTTGCGTGTGAAACACTGGTTACCACCGGTCAGGTTATATTGGCTGGTGAAGTAAAATCCAAAGCATATGTAGATATGCAGGAAGTAGCGCGCAGAGTTATCAGGCAAATTGGTTACACAAAGAGTGAATACCAATTTGAAGCAGAATCATGTGGTGTATTATCGGCCATTCATGAACAAAGCGGAGATATAAACCGTGGCGTTGAACGTGCCGATCCATACGAGCAGGGAGCCGGGGACCAGGGTATGATGTTCGGTTATGCAACGAACGAAACAGCTAATTATATGCCACTAGCGTTAGATTTATCGCATTCTCTATTAGAAGAATTAGCTAAGATCCGGAAGAATGAATTGCATTTGATGCCATACCTGCGCCCGGATGCAAAGAGTCAGGTAACAATAGAATATGCTGACAATGGAACTCCCTTACGTATTGATACGATTGTTATTTCTACCCAACACGATGAATTTATTACTACAGCTGATGGTTTCTCACAAGAAGAGGCAGATGCTAAGATGGCTGCTAAAATCAAAGAAGATGTGATCAGTGTATTAATTCCGCGTGTAAAAGCCATTTATCCTGTAAATGTCCAGGCATTATTTAATGACCAGATCACCTATCATGTGAATCCAACCGGAAAGTTTGTAATCGGAGGTCCACATGGAGATACCGGATTGACAGGTCGTAAGATTATTGTAGACACCTATGGAGGTAAAGGAGCACATGGTGGTGGTGCATTTTCAGGCAAAGACCCTTCAAAGGTAGACCGTTCAGCTGCTTATGCAGCCCGTCATATCGCTAAAAATTTAGTAGCGGCAGGTATTGCTGACGAGGTACTTGTTCAGCTTTCGTATGCAATCGGTGTAGCGCGTCCTACAAGTATATTCGTAAATACTTTCGGCCGTTCGAATGTGCAGCTTCATGACGGTGAAATTGCAGAGAAAATAGAGAATCTGTTTGATCTTCGTCCGAAAGCGATTGAAGAACGCCTGAAACTCCGTAACCCTATTTACCTTGAAACAGCATCATACGGTCATTTCGGTCGTAAACCAGAAACTTTAAAGAAAATGTTCAGATCACGTTATCTGGATAAACCTGTAGAATGCGAAGTTGAACTGTTTACATGGGAAAAGTTAGATTATGTAGATAAAATAAAAGAAGCTTTCGGCTTATAAATAAGAAAAGAGCGTCAGTGCGACGCTCTTTTCTTATTTTTTTTCCAATTCACTGGCTTTACGTAAAAGATCAGATGCAAAAATAAAATCATTTAATGCAGCATTATTTGAAGATATTACTTGTTCTTTTGTCCCCTGCCATTCTTTTACACCTTCCTTAATAAATATAATATTTTCTCCTATATTCATCACCGAATTCATATCATGGGTATTGATAACAGTAGTCATATTATACTCTTTGGTAATACCATGTATCAGTTCATCAATTACTAATGCCGTTTTCGGATCCAATCCGGAGTTTGGTTCATCGCAAAGCAAATATTTAGGCTGAAGAGCTATTGCACGGGCTATTGCCGCACGTTTCATCATTCCTCCACTGATTTCAGATGGATACAAATTATGTGCATCAGCCAAGTTTACACGCTCCAAACAGGAATATGCACGTTTTCTACGTTCCCTTGAAGAATCTTTAGAAAACATATTTAAAGGGAACATCACATTTTCCAGAACGGTCATACTATCAAACAAAGCCGACCCTTGGAAAAGCATACCCATTTCACGGCGTAAATGATTTAGTTCATGTTTCTTCATTTCCAGAATATTCCGGGTATCATATAAAATTTCACCTTTATCAGGTATAATTAATCCGATAATGCACTTCATCATAACTGTTTTCCCGGAACCGCTTCGCCCAATAATCAAATTAGTTTGCCCATCCTCAAACGTAGCCTGAATATTATCCAGCACTTTACGATCCTCAAATGATTTGGTTAAGTTTTTGACTTCAATCATTTTACATCAACATAATATTGGTTAAAATAACATCGGCCATTAATATCATTACACTACTGATTACCACAGCATTTGTACTGGCCTTACCGACTTCCAGCGAACCTCCTTTTACATTATATCCGAAATAAGACGCAATAGACGCGATAATAAAAGCATAAATTACTGCTTTGATGATAGAATAACTAACATAAAACACGTTAAAATAATATTGCAGTCCGAACTCAAATGAAGAAAAGGTCATTCCATTACCGAAATGACTGGCTGCTACACCTCCCAAAATACCTGTGAACATACTAAAGATAACCAGTACGGGTATAAATAACATTAACCCGATAATTTTAGGCATAATCAGAAAATTAGCAGAATTCACTCCCATAATTTCCATAGCATCAATTTGCTCCGTTACACGCATCGTTCCTATTTCCGAAGAAATACTACTACCGACTTTACCTGCCAGAATCAAACACATAATCGACGATGAAAATTCCAGCAAAATAATTTCACGAGTGGTATAGCCAATTGTAAACTTAGGAATTAACGGTGATGTGACATTCAACGAGATTTGCAATGCAATTACCGTTCCAATAAAAACAGAAATGATAATAACAATCCATATCGAATCCACTCCTAATTTATATATTTCTCTTATGAGTTGTTTAAAAAACATATTCCAACGCGTTGGTAAAGAAAGGCTCTTTTTCATTAACAACGTATATTCTCCCAACTGATGTAAAGCATTATGCATGTATATATTCGAATTATTATTTTCAGGCAAAGATAGTGCAAGCCGAGAGAAGAACAAAAGAGTGCAACCTCATAAATGTTAATATACATCAAATAAACGATCGCCACCCATAGATAGGGTAACTTAATGTGTACTCTCTTTATAAACAGACTTAAATGAAAGTCATTCCATACAAGGATATATGCAAGATACAACGATCATATTGATACTGCAACGATACATAAAGAATCAGTGTTCGGAACAGGAGTTGCGAACATTGCTTCATCAGTTGAAGTTATCCGACAATCGCATTGACCTTGATTGGATTGTCCGGCCGCTTTGGGAGGCCATTGATAAGGAAAGCGCGCTGCCAAATAAAGAAAGAAAAAGCGAATTGCGTAGAGAGGTATCTTCTTTATTGCTTGAAATCAAGCAGAAGAACAATACTGTTCCTTATTCCGACACAAGAGACAAACTCCATTTAAACGGCTTTTACAAGATAGCAGCCATATTGATTCTTGTTTTCGGCGTGACATTCGGATTACTGAACATATTCGACCGTTCGCAATCAACCATTACATATATAGAGAGTACATCCGCAAAAGGCGAAAAGAAAAGCTTACTTCTAACCGATGGTACAAATGTTATTCTTAATTCTGATACCAAACTTATCATTCCCAGCGATTTTAACAATAAGGAGCGTATAATAGAAATAGAAGGAGAGGCATTCTTTGATGTAACCCTCAATCCCGATAAGCCTTTTATTCTAAAAAGCGGAGAGACCCGGATAAAAGTATTGGGTACTTCATTCGATTTTAAATTGTACAAGGAGGATGAATTCATCAAACTAACTGTTTCAACAGGTAAAGTCCAGATCAATGTTGCCGACCAAGAGCTACAACTGTCCGTTTCATCCAATGAACATCTTTCAATCAATAAAAAAGACGGAAATATCCGCAAAGAAACAATTGAGGAGAATAACTATATCAAATGGATACACAGCTCCCTCTATTTTAACAGAGAACCCATCCGTGAAGTGATCAAAACAATCAATCGAACCTATAATCGAACAGTGATTTTACAAAGTGAGGAAGCTGATTATCGCATAACAGGTATCCATCATAATAAGAGTATTGATGCGGTAATTGAAGCCATCTGTTTTACAACCGGACTTCAATATCGACACGAGGATGAGAATATAATATTATATGAAACACAGTAATCAACCATTAAATAGAATGCCTATGATAAATCAGTAATCGTAAAATATAAAAAACAGTAGCGCTGCCGCACTACTGCCTTTACTAAATTCCGGCAGGGACTTTTAAAACAGTATTGAGCCACTGAGTTGCAAAGAACCTCTGCCCGTTTTAACAAATATCATTTATTTAAAACATTGAGCCCACTTTAAAAAGTCGAATTTGCAGAAAATTAACGTCCTACAGTTGCTTCTGAAAGGGAAAAAAAATGAAAAAGTAAACTTTTTCAAGTGGACTCAACATTACAAATGTATGAATAATAATCTAATCTATACCAAGTTTCTTATGCGAACTTCGTTAGCCGTTTGCGCTATCGCCTTATCGACTCAACTACTTTGTGCCGAAAGCGTTTTAGGACAAAACCTAAAAGAGAACAATATCCGTGGTAAAACAAATGTCGGTCAGCGACGCTTTTGAGCAGTTGACTAAAGCCACCGAATTTAATTTCTCCTATGAAGAATCCGTTATAAAAGGATTGAAAAATGTAAGCATACAAGTAGAAGAAGGTTCGATCGATGTCATTTTGAAGGAGCTGTCCCGACACAAACCATTTAAGAATGGAACGATTCGTCCCGTCAAACTTGGGTTGAACAAAAAGTGTGAAACTTCTGCCGGAGCATACCATATCGGAAAAATTTCATTATAAAAACTACTCTCCGGGGTACACGCATAGTAAGAGTCTGTTATATTTTCTGTGGAATATGTAAACAGGCTCTACGTTATTTATATAACACAAAAACCGTTAACAACAGATTAATGGAGATATCCACATTTTTGTTGATAAATATTACATAACGAAGTAAAAACAAGCAAAGTGTACTATTCAGGACAGTATGTTGTAAAACATGGAACTTTTCTTGGGATTTTTATATGACATATATCATATATATCTATATTTACACTAAATATAATTATACGCATTTCATATAACAACAACGTAACGAAATATAAATCAAACAGATTAATCACATTAACGCTGCGCAAAGCAGCATATTGTCCAACATTTAAAATTTTATCTTATGAACGAAATGAAAAAATTGAAGCTTACCCGGTTAAGCAAAGCGGAATTAGACAAAAAAGACATGAACAAACTTCGTGGAGGTGGTTGTTGTATTTGTGGGTGCTACGGACCAAGTGGAACTGGTGACAATGCCGGATATAACAACAGTGGAAGCCTATCTTCTCCATGGGGTGGCTATGGTAACGGAAGTTTTGGATGAAAAAAGAAGAGGGTGTGTCAAAAGTCCGCATCGTCATTGCGAGAAGGCTTTAGCCGACGAAGCAATCCAGCCTACAAGCTATATACACTGGATTGCTTCACCTACGGTTCGCAATAACGGGACAATATCCGATTTTCGACACACCCTCTTTAAACAACGATTGATGGCGTTTTTGAGTTGACGGCAACGATGTTACACTTCTTGATTTGATAATATGAAGGATCTTATTTATGCAAAATCCGGGCATGGCTATCTCTATTCCGAAAGTAAGAACAGCTTTCTTTTTATACCTCCCGGTTTTATTTCAGACACAAACGATTCGGAGTCCGATACCGATTATTACAAACGAAAACAGGCTTTTTGGGAAGAAAAAGGTGTGTTTACACCTGAAAAGCGGAACTTGGATACGGCTTACGATACCGCATATATCGAATCGAACTTGGCAAACCTGAGGCAATTACTGATTGAAGTGACGGATGATTGCAACTTGTCGTGTACATACTGCGGGTATGGGGAATTATATGGTAATTACGATAAACGAAAAGGGAAAAATCAAACGTTTGAGAACGTAAAAGCATTGATTGATTACCTTGCCGGATTATGGCTATCCGATAAAAATATTTCTTTTGATACGATTATCTATATCGGTTTTTATGGCGGCGAACCTTTACTGAATTTTCCGCTGATCAAACAAACCATTGACTACCTTGAAACCATACCCATCGAAGGATTGAAGTTTGAGTATAACATGACGACTAACGGCGTGTTGTTGTCCCGTTATATGGATTATCTGGCGGAAAAAGAGTTTCATTTACTCATCAGTTTAGACGGAACACGGGAAAACAACAGTTACCGGGTGACCAAATCCGGGAAGGAATCGTTTGATACGATCATCTCCAACGTACAAAAATTACAGGAAACATATCCCGATTATTTCGAAGCTTTTGTGGGGTTTAATAGCGTATTGCATAACCGTAATTCTGTTGCAAGTAGTTATGAATTTATAAAACAGCTGTTTAATAAAAAAACATCTATCGGAGAGTTAAGTTACAGCGGCATTGTAGAAGAACAGCGGGAAGCATTTGCCACCATGTTTACGGAGAAATCCGCCAGCATGAAGCAGGCGATGAATTGCGAAGCGGTAGTAGAAGATTTATTCGGTATTGATCCTCAAACCATGCAACTAAGTAATTTCTTTGAAGCGTATACGGATCATACGTATCGCAGTTTGCCGGATCTGTTTTTCAAAAAAGACACGATTACCTATTTACCGACCAGTACATGCCCTCCTTTTTATAAGAAAATATTCCTGACCGTAAACGGTAAAATTCTGCCATGTGAAAAAATCGGTCAGCGAACGCCGTTGGGTTCGGTTACGAACGGAGTAGTGGAACTGCATAGCGAGGAGATTAAAAAGATCTATATGAAGTTGTACGGTGATATCATCCGGCAATGTGAGAAATGTTATGCATGGAAAAATTGTGGCTGTTGCATTTATCTGTTTAACGCCAATAAAGAAGGTAAAATCGTTTGTGACCGGTTTTTCGGCAAGAAAGAAATCATCGCTTACTTTGCCGACGCGCTTTCGACACTCGAAGAAAAGCCCGAATACTATGAAAAGATCAGTAAAGAATTAACCATTGATTAATGATGAACAGAAACGATCCGGACTATTGGTTTTATTTGGAACCTTATACTTTTCTCTTTCATGAAGGTGACGCTTTTGTAGTGTACAACACATTGAACGGGGCGTATATTGACTGTTCGTTATATCCGGGCATACAGGATATCTTACAGGAATTATATGTTTCCGATACAAATTATTGTGTAGGATTACATGAAGAGCAGCTTAGACAGGAAACGTTGCGCTCTTTTATCCGGGAAATCCGGAACACTTTCTCCGGCGATATGGTGAAAAATACGCACGGGACAGCTCCTTTTATCTTTAAACCGATACTGAGGCTTTATAGTCATCCCGGCGATTTAAAAGCGAAGCAGGAGAATTTGCTCGGATTAAGCAGTTTGCTGTATCTGCATGAAGTGGCCTTTTATTTGGGAAATCCATGTCGGCGGAATTGCCCGGATTGCAAGCGTTATTACAAACAGTTCTATCATTGCACCTGTCCGGAGGAAGAACAGGTCATGACATTTGACGATTATGAGAAGATCATCGCTCAATTGGAATTGTGTCAATTGGATAAATTGTGCCTGATTCCGGGAGAGAATGCCGATAAGGAATTGGTACAAAAACTACTGTTTCAGTTGCAGAGGTCGCCGTTAAAGAAAGAGGTAATACTTCATGATACCTCTTCGCCGGACGTAACGAATGATTTTCTACAAGCCGGTTTTGCCGTGAAAATAATGACACACTTAACCGGAGAAGTGTCGGATTTACAAACGAAGTTGAATGCTGTAACGGATAAGAAGCTGACCCGGGTGTTTATTATTACGGATGAGTCGGATTTGAAACAGTTGGATCTGCTGAAAATACCGGATGACGTACCTTATGAGGTTATTCCTTATTTCAATGGTTTTAATCTGCCGTTTTTTGAAAAATTCGTATACAACGAGTTAGATGACATTCTCCGGGAGCCTGTCGAAAAGCAGGCGATTTTCAGGAGGCAGGTGCTGAATGAAAACTTCTTCGGGGAACTGTCTGTTTTTCCATCGGGGCAAGTCTATGCAAATCCGAACGATCCTTCGATCGGTCATGTATTGCATCAAAAACTGACGGAGATTGTTTACCGGGAAATAAGCGATTCCAAGGCATGGCTCAAAACACGGGAAGAAGGTGCATGTGGGAAATGCGTTAACAAATACCTGTGTCCTTCGCCAAGCAATTACGAAGTCGTCATAAATAAATCCGATTTATGCCATATAAGAAGCTGTTTTGAATTTTACAACTAATGATATGATGAATAAATTCAAAGCAACTTCTAAAAAAATAATGATTATGAAAAAGAGCACTTTATCATTGATACTTGTTATCGCTCTGCTTCTTTCGTCCTGCGGCGGCGAACAAAAGAAGCGGTTGACGTTAGCAGACTGTCCTGTGATTGCATCCAAGACAGGGGATTTAATTACGCTGGATTATTCGGCCGTTAAGGATACATTTAACGTCCCCCTCGGTATTTTCCTGTCCGATTATGAACTCATCCGGCTGGAAAATTCGGAAGAAGCGCTGTTAGGAGAAACCGGCTCTATTGCTGTCAGTGAAAATTATATCGGTATTTATAATTCAAATCCAAAAGGTTACAAACTGTTTAATCGCAAAGGAGAATATCTTCGAACCATATCATCTGTTGGTCAAGGCCCCGATGAATATTTTATGACAATTTATGACAGTTATATTGACGAAAAAAACGGGATGATTTATTTACTGCCAGGCATGACGAAAAAATTGTTGGTATTCGATTTGGAAGGGAATCCGCAGCAACGTATCCCTTTTCCTTTTATGGTTCATAAGGGGCGTTTCCGGATTGATGCGGAGAAGAAGGAGTTAATTATGACGGCGCTGCCTTTTTTAGACACACCGTTCGTTACCTGGCGGCAGGATTTTGAAGGGAATATCCTGCAACATATTGACGCCGGACATTTCGTTATTGATCCGGGCGATTACGGCAATGAAGTGAATCAATCACAAAATACAACTGCGATGGATTTTTCCCTGTTTCATTGGGGACCAACTGTCGATTCGCTCTACCATTACAATGAACAGCAGAATGTCTTGGAACCTGTTTTTACCGTCAAGTGGAAAGGCGATGATATCATACGTCACGGATACACTGAATTGCCGACCCACTATTTTATTGATTTAGACTTTCAGTTCACTGATCATGTGCCCCGTCATCTACGGATTCTATTGGATAAAACCACTTTGCGCGGTTGCTATGCAAACCTGAGATTTAATATGTTGGGAAACATTGCCGGCCCTCCCTGGTTAACTTTTAACAGGGGATATTGTATTGCCAATATGTTTCCGTATGAGCTGAAAGAGCAGTTGAAAAAAGCGCTTTTAAAGCCTGAAAGAATGACCTTGGAGATGAAAGAAAAGCTGATAAAATTAGATAACAGCCTTACGGAAGATGATAACAATGTGTTGTTTATCGGGAAATTGAAAGGGGTGGAATGAAAAGGATGGAAAATGTAAGGCGCATTGCTAATTACCTGATTGTAAACAGCTCTTCCCTGCATGATATCGGTCTGTTTAACGGTAAAATGGGAATAAGCGTCTTCTTTTTTCATTATGCAAGGTTTGTAAAAGAGGAAATCTATGCCGGATTTGCGAAGCTCTTATTGGAGCAGGTTATGGACGATATCACTACGTATACACCGGTTAATTTGCAGGATGGTTTATGTGGAATCGGATGGGGGATAGAGTATTTGGTTCAGGAGGGTTTTATCAAAGCGGATACGGATGAACTATTCGCCGAGTTGGATATGCAGGTCATGAGCGTGGATGTTAGCCGGATATCCGATTACAGCCTTGCTACCGGATTGAAGGGAATAGTGCACTATTGGTTAAGCCGATGCAGGAATCAAAAGGATAACGGCTATCCTTTTGACCGGCAATACCGGAGTCATTTGGAAGATACACTGAAGGAGTATAAGGCCGGTTTAACTGATCCTTTCCGGCAGTCACATGTATTGCATATACCGGACATCATCCGGAATAATACGCCTTTTACCGGCATATCCGAAGATGTTTCTTTAGGATTGAATAATGGATTGGCCGGAATAGGATTAAAAGAAATAACAGGATGAAACATCTGTATCTGTTTGAAGAAGCAACCGGTAATGCGGCCGTTTTTGGAGTAGGTACCTACATAAAAAACCTTTTATCCGTATTAAAAGAAGAAGATATAAAAATAACCGTCTGCCGAACGATCGGAAGCCACACAGAATTAGACATAACATACGATCAAACGATCCGGTATATTCATATACCTGCTCCCGCAGATCGATATGCAGATAAGCGGGACTATTATACGAATGTCTTTTTTGTCGTTTATCCTTTCATTGATAAGGATGAAAAGAATGTATTCCATTTTAATTATTTGAACTGTTCGAAAATAGCCGGGTTATTAAAACAGCACACCCATGCCAAAATTCTGCTTACGATTCATTACAGGCAATTATCAACGTCTGAGAATAAGGATGCCGAGAGAGAATTTGTAAACGAATATTGTGACAAAATAATCGTACTAAGCAGACATGCTTATGTTTCGTTACTGAACGATTTTTCCGTGAATCCGGAAAAGATCATGATAATCCCCAATGGCATTGAAGATCGTTTCGAATGGATGCATAAAGATGAATTGCAAAACATCAGGGAATATTTCAACATATCTCCAAATGAAAAGGTCATTACGTTTGCAGGAAGATTGGATGCAAATAAAAATATATCCGTATTGATTCGTGCTTTCCTGCAAGTAGAAAAAACAGATAAATCGATTCGATTAGTTATTGCCGGAACAGGAGATTTTTCATCTGCATTTAGTGCGATCAGTCACTCATGGGGGAAAATAACCTTTACCGGTTTTTTAAATAAACAGGATCTGTATAAACTCTATCAAATAACCGATTTGGGAGTCATCCCATCCGTTTATGAAGAATTCGGATATGTAGCGGTTGAAATGATGATGCATCAGATCCCAGTTATCGCAAATGATACTTCCGGTCTGGCAGAAATAATCGAAAATAATATTTCCGGAAAACTGGTTAATATATTTTCTAAGAAAACAGAGCGACAAGCAGTAATAACCCTATCTGATTCTATCGAAAAAATGCTTACCAATAAGCATGTATGCCTTCAGATGGGAATAAATGGTAGAAAATGTTTTCTGGAAAATTATGAAATCTCTTTATTTAAGAAAGAAATGATCAAATTATACAACACTCTATTTTAGTCATATCTTTGCTTATCAGATAAATATGGACTGAAAGAATGATAATCTGAAAGAACATGAAAAAGAAAATCATATTGTTTTACAACAATCCGGAATGGAATAAGGATGCATTTCAGGAGTTACAGGAGGCTCCAACAAATTATATAATAACATGCGACCGGAGTCTTTTTGGTAAAGCGCATGTTGTTATTTTTCACTTATTTGACCTGTATCAGCACATGAAGGATGATATAGAAAAAACAGAGAACCAGTTATGGGTAGCTTGGAATATGGAATGTGAGGAGCATTTCTCATGGATGAAGGATAAGGAAGTCCGTGAATTGTTCGATATCAGAATGGATTACTTCCAAGATGCGGATATTGTATGTCCGTATTACCGGAATATAAAGGAAAACAATATGCCCAAAGTTACAGGTTTAGAAATAAGAGAGGATAAGACATGCATGATGATATCAAGCCCATTCAATCAGAGCAGGCGAAAAGAATATCTTGAAAAACTGATGAAGTACACCATTATTGATTCATATAGCAGGCTATACAATAACAAGCTCTTGGAAAATGACCGGGGGAGAGAATCCAAAATGGAACTTTACACCAAATACAAGTTTGTTATCGCCTTTGAGAACGCAATCGGGAAAGACTATGTTACCGAGAAGTTCTACGACCCGTTGCTGGCAGGTTCGGTTCCGGTCTATTTGGGTGCGCCCAACATAGATAAATTTGTCCCGGGAGATAATTGTTTCGTAGATGTAAGGAATTACAAATCACCGGAGGAATTGGCCAAATACCTGAATCGGTGTATGACGGATGAAAAGGAATATATGAAATATCACAAATGGCGTGAACTTCCGTTTCGTAAAAGTTTTACCGATATGGAGAAAGAGCAGGATACGAACCCGTTTATCCGCTTGTGTGAATTGCTGGATAAAAAGTATTTCGGAAATGTACAGTATTAATATATAATTATGAAACCCGCCATCAGTATCGTTATGCCTGCCTATAATGCAGGAAATTATATCTCCGAATCGATAGAAAGCATTCTGAGCCAAATATTCGATGATTTTGAACTGATCATAATTGATGACGGATCTACCGACAATAGTGTAGAAATTGTGAATTCATATCATGACAGCCGTATCGTTCTGTTGGAAAATCCCCATGATTTTATCCTTTCATTGAACACGGGCATAGAAATATCAAAAGGAAAATACATTGCCCGGATGGATGCGGATGATATCATGATGCCCAATCGACTGCAACTCCAATACGAATTTATGGAATCTCATCCGGATGTTGATATTTCTGGCGGCTGGATGGAAACATTTGGAAACGGAAAGGAGATCATACAACAACCATTATCCCATAACGATATTTTGTCAATCATGTTGATGCACTGTCCGCTTTACCATCCCACTGTTATACTGCGCCGAGATTCAATATCCAAACTTCCGTCTTTTCCGTATATCTACAAGCAGAAGTTTATCTACGCTGAGGATTATAAACTATGGACGGAGTTAGCTATGGCTGGCTTACATTTTGCAAACATACCGGAAATCTTGCTTAAGTACCGCCTCTCGGAAACACAGAACACATCAAGATTTGTTTCTCAAATGCATGATGGCAGCAAGCATATTCAAGCAGAATACCTTGAGTATATATCCGAAAAATTAGTCGAAAATGATGAGAAACTATTCGGATTTATAAACCGGACAATAGAACTTTTCAATGAAAGCATCCTGACATTTAGTACTCTAAAACAAGTGATATGTGATATTTATAGGAACCAACTAAAAGAATTACGGCGGAAAGACAAAGTTAAAGTCTTGTTCTCTTAAAAGGTTTCCGGAAGAATCCCTATCCTTATATAAAGGCTTCGGATATATTTGTATTATCCTATTACAGTGATGGATACCCATTGATTATCTGTGAAGCGCTCTGCTTAGGGAAGACTATTGTAGCCAAAATGTATCAGGGCTAAAAGAAGTGCTGGGATATGGGGAATACGGTATGCTGGTGAAAAATGATGCAAGACCTGAAATATTGAGCTTATTTATATAACACAAAAACCGTTAACAACAGATTAATGGAGATATCCGCATTTTTGTTGAAATAAGCCTTTATAAATTTGATCGCTTCTGAAATATGCTCTTGCACGGTGTTAACCGAAATATTTAATTCGGCTGCAATCCCCTTATGAGGCATACATTCAATCCGGCTCATCGTAAATACTCTTTGACGTTGCGGAGGGAGTTGACCGATTGCATTTTGAAGAATCTTTTGATATTCGGCATAGATTAGGTGGGAATCGACCGCTTCTACTTCCGTAATGGCTTGTGCGGACAATATTTGTTTCACCTTCTCGTCTATATCAATGTCACGAAAATAATTGAATATGCGGTTTCGCGCCATCGTGTAGAAAAAAGAAGATAAGGATAAATCCGGATTGATAAAAGAACGCAATTCCCATAAACGGATAAATATTTCCTGGAAAATGTCGCCCACTTCTTCTTTGGATTTAAGCAAGTGAAAACAAAAACAATACAGTTTGTCTTTGTAGCGTACATAAATATGTCTACTTTGGCAAGTTATTCGCCTGACAGCTGTCAAACGATCACCTGATATTTGTCAAATGCTCGCTTGATGGCTGTCAGACGAACACTTCACAAATATCAGGCGAATAATTAAATCGGATAAAACGACCAGTTAAACCCAGTAAGATACATTGCTACGTAAAGAAGAATCGACAGACAGATTCGCATCCCTACTCTTGCGACTGCAACGTATACGTTCCCGAACCTAATTCGATGATAACCGAACCGTCTGTTTCATTCACAGTATGTATACCCGGCAGCGTTGTATCCGGTTTAATACCAAACCGCGAAGGAAGTTTTACGGTCGCCGTCGTATTGGCAGGAATCGTTATGTTCCACGTCAGTTGATCTCCGTTCCGCTGCCAGTGACTGGCTATCGTACCGTATGGCGAATTATACGAAGCTTTTACATAGTCCAGTTTTTCCGGGAATACGGGTTCCATCCATATTTTCTTGAATCCAACCGATGAGGGATCGTTCTTGATCCCGGCCAGGTTTTCGTAATACCATATCAGTAAATCACCAAGTAACATTACATGGTTCCGCGAATTCATTGCCGGGTTGGCTGTGTCACCATTCCATAATTCCCAAATCGTGGTAGCACCATTCCGTATCATATATCCCCACGATGGATACGTTTCATTCGTCACAATTTTATATGCCAGTTCAAGGTTTCCATGCTGTGTTAATCCACGCATCAGATGCTGGATTCCCAGTACCCCGGCGCTTACATGGCTTTTGCAATCGCCTTCTGTCTTTTCCACGATATTGGCAAATACTTTTTCTTCATATCCTACAGGTACAAGCCCTAATTGCAATGAAAGCAAATTAGCCGTTACCGTATTATTATCATACTGGGCTGTTTCTGTATTAAAGAACTTTTTATTATAGGCTTCTTTTATTTTCCCGGCTAATTCCGCATATTGCGCTGCATCTTCCGGTAATTGATTCATGCCGGCAAATTTCTCCATCAATTGCAGGATGCTATAAAAGACAGTAGTACTTAAGACTTGCCCGCTTGTCTTACGTGAGGGATCCTGGGAATGGATCAGTTCGGGTGATTCGGGAGGCATACACCAATCGCCATAGGTATCTTTCATCAGGATATAGTCCTGCATATTGTTGTTTGCCATATGATTTACCCAACGTTTCATAGAGGGATAGCGCGTTCTGATGGAATAGTCGTCACCAAATTGGGTGTAAAGCATATCGGCTACATAGAAATAGGCAGCAGGCCAGGTAACATCATCGTTATAGATAGTCCAGTAACGTGGGGATACAACGGAAATACTGCCATTTTCATTCATGGATTCTTCAATATCTACCAGCCATTTCTTATACATCAACGCATTATCGAAAATAAAGCTTTCCCCATAGGCGCCGGTCGTGCGGTCGCCCAACCAGCCCAGGCGTTCATCGCGCTGCGGACAATCAGTCGGCATACCCCGGTAATTCCCGCGTATGCCCCAGTAGGAGTTAGCATGTAATTTGTTGACCAGTTCGTTGGAGGTCTCAAATGTTCCGATTGTCTCCATTTGATCGTAAACTACTTTCCCGGTAAAATCGGCAACAGTAGGTTCATAATCGAGTCCGGAGATTTCAGTAAATTGGAATCCATGGTATACAAACAGGGGTTCCCAGGTGAATGCGCCATCTGCAGCAGGGGTATAGATATCGGTCACCAATGCACCACGCAAATTATCCATATATAGTTCGGTACCGTCCGGCTTTAATACTTCTGCAAAGCGCATGGTTATGGGTTGATCTTTTTTACCTTTTAACCGTACCTGTAACAGGCCCACCATATTCTGCCCCATATCGACAATGTATTTCCCGCCACCTACAGCTTTGACAGACACAGGACGGATTTCTTCCATGACTTTCAGGCTGGGCGAGAGTTGAGCTACCAACTTTCCTTTGGGGGCCTCCATTGGTTCTGACTGTTGCCATGCGGAAGCATCATATCCGCTCTTCGTCCATTCGCCTAACTCAAGGCAGGCGTCATATTTCTCACCATCGAATTCGTTATTTTCAACAATAGGACCTTTGTTAGTAGCCTGCCATGTTTCATCAGTGATAAGGGTTATTTGTTCGCCATTTTCATATTCAACCTGTAGTTGGGCTGACAAACGGGGCAACCCAAAACCTAACATCCCCCGTTCACGCATCGTCAGGTAGCGGCCGTTACCAAGGGCTACCCCAAGTGTATTTCCTCCCTGATGTAACAGTTCCGTCACATCATAAGTCAGGTAGGGTACAGAGGCGTCATACCAGGTTGGCAGGGGACCGAAGACATCATTCCCGACCTGCTTACCATTAAGGTAACAGACAGAGGATCCGACACCGGATACATACAGGACAGCACGTTTAGGTTTGGAAGCGGCTTCGAATTCTTTACGGAGATAACGGGCAGACAGGATCGTACGGTTGTCTACGACTTTCAGGTTTACTGTGTCATTGATACCGATCCATTGGGCTTTCCAGTCGGAATTGTTTAGTAATGCCATTGACCAATGCTGGATTTGGCTTTCACTTTTCCCTCCTTTATTACTCCATACCGTCAGTTGCCAGTAATAGCGTTTACCGGATTCAAGGGGTTTACCTTCATAAGTTACAAACAGGGATTGATCGGATTCGATCTTGCCGGTTGACCACAACAGGTTGGTTTCTTCCTGTAATTCTTTTTCGGATGCTGCAACTTTAATCTGATAGGCAGCTTGCATTACATCCTGCTTATCACTGGTCAGTTTCCAGGAGAAGCGAGGGGTTTTCTCACTTATCCCTTCGGGATTTTCAAGCTGCTCGGTTTGTATGGAGGTGATCTTAATGTCTCCTGTACCGCCTTCGGAGGTACAACCTACTATACAGAATAGCAGTAGTGTGAATGAAAAAATCTTCTTTAGCATAGATTTAGAGTCTTAAAATATTACTATTATGATACTTCCCAAAAGTAATCATTTTTTGTCCATTTAACAATAAGGTAATCTTGTTTTTTTTTAATTTATTTTGCGAACAATATTTAGACTGATTCTTAATGTAAATGGATCAGCCATTCACTAACATATGTTAAATATAGGTTTATTTTAGCTCAATTTCCCCCTTTTTTAGCCAAGTGATCCTATAAGGATCTAGTAAGGATCCTATAAGCATCTTATATGCATCCTACAAACCTCTATTTTTATTATAACAATGTATTTATTTGCATTTTTTCATAAAATACAAATATATCAAAAAGGAAAGATGGTTTACTGGTTAGTTAGTTTCTGGTAATATATTTAGTGGAGTCAACGATGATTAATAGGTTGAAATAGCAACAAAAATCAACGGCTCATCACTTGTTTTCTTTAATAAATAGGACTCGCCTTTCGGACAATAAAACGTATTGTCTGTATTTAGTATGGCATGCTGTCCGCCAAAGCTAACTTCCGCATCTCCGGATATGATATAGACAGCAGTCTGTTTATCTTTTTCAAAGTCATTCGCCGGGAAATTCTCTGTCTTGTCTATAGCACGCTCCAATATGATTTCAAAACCATCTGCAAATGTTTTATCAAGTGCAATAATATGCGAAGCAGTGCCTTTTATCCACTCCGGATCTTTTGATATATAATAACAGCAGTCTTCAAACGTATAATCAGATTTTCCTACTTTGTAAGGTTTTGATACCGATTGGATCGTTTCGCGTTTGAGTACCAGATATTTTATGGTATCATTCCCCACCCGTTGAATATTATGAAATGATCCGCTGGGGGTATAAACAAAATCACCGGTATCCAGAATCCGTTCTTCTCCGTTGATATGGAAATTAACCGGCCCTTTTATGATGTAAAAAGCCTCATCTTCATGATGGGTATGTGGCGAGTGTGTTTGAGTACCCTCATATACGCACGACATTTTAACGGTAAGGGTGTCTGCCATACCTCTAGGTATATAATAGTGAGCCCAGCCATTTTTGTTTTTATCAACTTTGTTTTCGTCAAAACGGTCAATATAAGATTCAATATCTCCCGAGATAGCACACTGCTTATTCTGAGCAAAGGATATAAATGGGATCGTAAAAATGTAGATCAGGAAGTAAATTGTTGTTTTCATAATGAGCAATGTTATTATGTGCTTATCTTTTATAATGCGAATAAACTTGCATTATCTCTCTTTTATATTCTTTGCCTTGATGCAAAGAACCAAAAATCAGGGCTTAGTACGCTTCACACTGAAAAGTGACGTTTGCCGGCTAAAATCCATAGAACTCGTTCTTCGAACTCAAACAACATGGATTTCTAACGCCGTCTTCACTACTTTTCAGGCTCATCGTACAAGGCCAATAAAAAGTGATTTGGAATAATTGCTGTTTTTTTATAATGTCTTATGTTACTTATCTCTATTGAGAAGAGTTGGGCTGACTTGAGAGCGACTTTTACCTAAAAAAATCAAACCTAATTCACCTATATGCCTTTAGCCAGCCCAACATATTTCATGAGATTCTATACTATTAATTCCCAACCCGGTTCGTAGGTACGCGACCATAAAGCCTGTCCTTCCGGACTGTTCAGTATATGTCCGTTAGACGGATCAATCATTAACCGTTGACCTGTCCGCCAGGCGATATTTCCTAACTGGACAAGCGTAGTACTCTTATGTAGTTTGCCAATATCACCATTTGGAAGACGGTTATCTTTAATTGCATCCAGGAAATCCTGTATGTGTCCCATATCCAGATTAGCACTGGGGCTTGAAGGATCGCGTCCGTCAATTACCTCTTTAGAATCTACTTCCTTCACTAACTTATTATCCAAATCATATACACGATATCCATTGTGTCCGGTATGCATGGCGCCTGTTTCACCATAAAATATAACACCACGATCGCCACCTTCGGAATCACGTGAATTACAACTACGTCCTTCCCAGGTAACCAGACAATCGTCTCCAAATTGCAAATTGATAATTTGCGTATCGGGTGTTTCCCAATCATCTTTAAAGACAAAACGGGCGCCTTCGGAACTTACATAAGTCGGGAAATCGACTCCCAGTCCCCAACGTATCACATCGATTTCATGTGTTCCGTTGTTCAAGGCTTCGCCTGTTCCCCAATGCCAGAACCAGTGCCAGTTATAATGAATCAGATTATCACGGTAGGCACGCCGGGGAGCCGGTCCCTGCCATAAATCGAAATCCAGGTTAGACGGAACATCAACCTGTTTCCCAAACCCGATAGATTTACGCTTATTCGTATACCAACCTCTTGCGAAATAGACACGGCCTATAATTCCTTCGTGCAGTTCTTTAATCCCCTGCATTAAATATGGCCATGAACGACGCTGTGCACCAACCTGTACAATACGATTGTATTTCCGGGCGGCAGCAATACTCAATTCACCTTCACGTGGGTTATGGCTGCATGGTTTTTCCACATATACATGTTTGCCTGCCTGACATGCCATAATCGTAGCAGGTGCATGCCAATGATCGGGGGATGTAACCAATAATGCATCCAGGTCTTTATCTTCTAATACCTTACGGATATCACGCTCAACTTTGGGATTGCCTCCGGCTTTTTTAACGGCATTGACACCTTTCTCCAGCGCTTTATCCTCCACATCACAAACATAGATCATCTCTACATTTTTAATACTCTGGAAATTGCGAGCCATTCCGGCTCCTCTTCCATTGGTTCCCATAACAGCTATATTGAACCGTTCATTGGCTCCTACGATGTTTGCATAGCTTTTGGCACTAAACGTCAGGCCACCCAATGTCATGCCCAAGCCTGTAGCTCCGACTTGTTTAATAAAAGTTCTTCTTGATGTATTTTTCATATGTAAATAAAATTCGTTAGAGACGCAATGCATTGCGTCTGTACAGTATATCATTAATTTTCATTTCAATTCTCTGATCTTCACATTCCTAAATGATACCACATCGCCATGATCCTGTAACAAGATATGCCCTTGCTTTACGTCACCAAACATCGGCACCGACTTATTATATTTACTAAGCTCCCATGCCTTTCGATAAGCCTCACTTTTACGATCAAAGGAAAGAACTTCTTTTCCGTTGAGGTAATGCGTAACTTTTGAACCTTTGGCTACAATACGAGCCTGGTTCCATTCTCCGGGAGGATTTTCTTTCTTTTTTCCAGGAGGAAACATATCATATAATCCCGCCTGTAAACGATTTCCATCACGTCCCATTTTAGCATCAGGATGTTTTTCATCATCCAGAATCTGGTATTCAAGTCCCAGCCATCCGCCTTGTTCATATTTGGTAAAGAAATATTTAATACCACTATTGGCTCCTCCTGTTATCCTGAAATCTACCAATAATTCAAAATCAGAGAATTGTTCTTCCGTAATAATATCACCACCCCGTTTATCTCCTTCTTTCATTACGGTCAGTATACCGTCTTTTATTTCCCATCCCAAAGAGGGAGGAGCATCTTTTCCTACGGATGTCCAGCCATCCAGGTTTTTTCCATTAAAGAGCAATTTCCAACCTTGCTTTTGCTCTTTATCTGTCAATGTATTTATTTGTGCAAAAGAGATTTGCACAAGGAAAATACTAACCAATACAAATATACTTTTTTTCATACGATAAATTATTTAATTAATGGAAAGTTGAAAATTGAAAGTGGAAAGTTAAACAAACCTGAAACATTTTCAACTTTTAATTTTCAACTTTCAACTGAATTTACATTTGCGTATATCCCTTATTCTGTATAATCTTTCCGGGATTCGATTGCATAACCGTCATCGGAATCGGATAGGCAAGGGCATCATCACTCCATGTAAAATCAGGAAATCCGTTATATTTTTGTGAAGCGGTCATTACATCTTTCGCTCTTCCTGTACGAACCAGATCATACCACCGGTGATTTTCAAAAGCCAACTCTACTCTTCTTTCATTTTCGATTGCAAGTAAGAGCGCATCGTTGGTTGAGAAATCGCTAACGTTATAACTTTTCAACAGGCCTTCGGGTTTTTCTACTTCAGGATCTCCTGGTGTATTTCGTGCCCTTTCGCGAACTTTATTTACATAGTTTATGGCTTCCTGCTTATCTCCACCTACCCTTACCAACGCTTCTGCGTAGAGCAAATATATATCAGCCAATCTTAAATCGATCCAGTTATTTCCATTATCGGAACCACTGCTCGAAACATCATAGTATTTACAAACATACTTGTCGCTTTCCCATGCGTTGGTCTTGGCATTCACCCAACCGTCACGCATAGACACATATTTGCGCGGATCGCCTGTTTCATAAGCTTCCGACATACTTTGCGTTGGTGAATTTTCTCCACCTTTATCGCCTACTAATACAACTTCCTTATCTGAAAAACGGGGTGCAAAATTATTATTCCACGGACTACCGGTAGCTCCACCCTGGGTTCCTTTTTTATACTGAACCTCAAACAATGACTCAGCCGTATTTTTATTTGATACATCAAAAAGTGCACGATAGGTAGGTTCTAAAGTATGTTTCGGGTTGTTTATCACTTTCCTTAATTGTTCTATGGCTTTATTATAGTAATCATTTCCTTTATTTAGGGGGTAACCTGCCATAGTCATATACACCTTGCCTAACAAACCTACAGCTCCGCCTTTTACAACTCGTCCGACATCTGTAGCGCCATATGATTCAGGTAAATTTGCTTCAGCAAAAACCAGGTCTTCAACAATGAAATCATAACTTTCCTGAAGCGAAACACGTCCTAATTCATATGATTCTGCCTGCGTGATTTCTTTGTCTACTTTGACAACACCGAGCAACTCACCGTTCAGCCCGTAACCTCCGAAAATACGGTTCAGGTAAAAGTAATAAAGCGCCCGCAAAAACCGGGCTTCCGCCTTATACTGCGCCTTCACCTTCTCATCCGTAAACGGGATGTCATCAATCCGGCCGATCACCAAGTTACACCGCAATATCGCATTATAACTATCGTTCCACGCACTTGTAGTAAAACTGTTTTCCGGCAACAAGGGCGATGCAAATTCGTCAATCCCTTTTTCGTTGGCCGGGTTGCCGCTTAGCCAGGAATACGTTGTGTTATCCGACCGTATTTCGCCCAACCGTATATACTGCTGATTATACAGATCCCTCATTCGGGTATAGGCCGACAGAACGGCTTGGTTCATATCCGTTTCCGTCTGATAAAACCCATCCGCATTCAAATTGGACGGCGGATTCAGATCAATAAAATCTTCACTGCAAGACAGGCAACAGAACAACGGAAGTATATATAAAAATATTTTTTTCATATGTGAATAAGTTAGTTGGTTAGAGACGCAGTGCACTGCGTCTGTACTCTTAATTGATTCATGATTTAAAACACAATGTTTGCGCCAAAAATAAACGACCGTGCTGCCGGATATCCTAAATAATCACCGCCGACAGACAATCCCATATTACTATCTACATTTATACCCTCACTACTCGTTTCCGGGTCATAACCGATATAGTCGGTTAGCGTAAAGAGATTCGTTCCCGTCACATAAAAACGCAGCCCGTTCAATCCTAACCGGTTCGCCTGCTTCGTATCGAAATCATATCCTAACGTCACATTACGCAAACGGATAAAGGATGCATCTTGTACCCAGGCCGAAGAAGGATCGCGCTGCCAGCCGGAAGGCGTTCTTGTCGGACGGAAATGAATGCCGTCGCCGGGTTCTTCCGGTGAACGCCAACGATTCGTTTGTTGGATAATACCGTTCCGGTCTCCATGATAGATACCGCACATACGCTGCCAGAAACTGAATGTTTCAGCTCCGTACGATCCCGTAAACTGAAGACCCAGTGTGAAATTCTTATATTCGAAGTTATTGCTGAATCCGGCTGTAAAAATCGGCTGGTTATTTCCGACAATGGTTTTGTCGTTTTGATCCAATTTCCCATCTTCATTTACATCGCGATAGCGTCCGTCACCTACTTTATCACCGGCCAAATGCGGATACTTATCCAATTCTTCCTGACTCATAAATACGCCCTGGTAGTCATAGCCGTAAAAACTGGCAATCGGTTGGCCGGGCATGGTTATAAATGCATTATTGGCATTCGCCGCACTTCCGTAGATCGGCCGGTCGTCTACTCCCACTTCTATGACCTTGTTTTTATTAAACGAGATATTAAAGTTACTGGACCATTTAAACTCACCAACCAAGTTGCGAGTATTAATCATATATTCCATCCCTCTGTTTTGCACTTTACCTACGTTCTGCATTTGGTTGGAATAACCGGTAATGGTCGGAACCGGAACATTCAGTAATAAATCTAACGACTGACTGTCATAAAAATCGGCTTCCAACCGGATACGGTTATCAATTATACCAATTTCAAACCCTACATTGTATTGGCTGGTCTTTTCCCATCCCAAATCATAGTTCGGCATGGTACTTGGATTTACGGTATTTTGTAAGGCATCTCCGGTTGCATAAAATCCGGTTCCCAACAGGGCAATAGACGAATAGTTACCGATCCGGTTATTTCCGGAAATACCGAAGCTGGCGCGTAGTTTCAAGTCGCTAATCTTCTCCACATTTTCCATAAAACCTTCTTCTGAGATTCGCCATCCTATTGATGCGGAAGGGAACGTACCCCATTTCCGGTTTTTCCCGAAACGGGAAGAACCGTCCCGGCGAAGCGTCGCCGTAAACAGGTAACGATCGTCATACACATAATTCAAACGTCCCAAATAGGAAATCATGGAGTATTCCGACTCTTCACTGGTCAATGAATACATGGTCCCTGCATTTAAGGTATAAATATTATCGTTGGCAAATGTCCGAGCCTCACCACGCATACGTTCCCAATAATGAGCCTGTGTCGTATAACCAAGCAACGCGGATAGGCTATGTTTGTCTGCCAATACCGTATTGTAGCTCAATGTATTTTCAATTACCCAATCGCTGTCGTTCCATCGTTCGTTACTTCCTTCGGCCGGACGCGGCGCTTTGGATGCGTCAAAGTCGATATAAGACCCCCGGTAGTTTTTACGCGTATTATCGGTAATACCACCGTTGACACTGATCCGGTATTTAAGGTTTTTGATAAACTCGATTTCGGCATACACCGTACCCAACCATCCGTAGCGTCTTCTTTTGTCATATACTTCCTTGGCAATTCCGATCGGGCTGGCTACGTCACCGGCCAATATTTCCGGATTGCGAACCATGGATCCATACGAACCGTCCGGATTCATTTCCGGATAAATAGGCGGTAAGTTCAACGCATACATAATCGGCGCGTCTTTTCCATTGGCCTGTTCTCTGCCGTTAGACGTATAAGCGATCAAGCTCATTCCTACGTTGATCCGTTCTTTAATTTTCGAATTGACACTCGTGCGGAAATTGAAACGTTCAAAATCCGTATTAATCACGATCCCTTGACGTCCCGTATAGCTACCGGAGAAGGTATATTGTGTGTTTTCCGAACCGCCCATAACCGATAATTCATATTGATGCATAAAGGCGTCTCTAAACAACAGGTCTTGCCAGTTATTGTCTTCCATCTGTGCAACGGAAGCCGGATCATAGAAATTATATTTGTAACCGTCGGTACCATCCGGTATCATATACTGCGTAGTGGCAGAAGGATACAGCGCACGGCGGTCGTTGGAATCATTAATCGTATGCGGCGACTGATTCGGATCGGAAGCAATCACAGCAGCATCCAACCACGCCTCGTTTCTTCCGTCCATAAACCATTCTACATATTGATCGCGGTTCATCATCTCTACTTCTTTTTCGCGCGACTGAACACCGACAAACGCATTCATGCGTACTACCGGTTTACCGCTTTTCCCTTTTTTCGTGGTAATGATCACAACCCCGTTCGCTCCGCGCGAACCGTAGATAGCCGTCGAAGAAGCGTCTTTCAATATCTGAAGACTCTCTATGTCCGAAGGATTCAGCAAACTGAGTGCATTGCCTTCCATCGGATAACCGTCTATAACATACAACGGATCATTGGACTGTGTGATGGATCCGGTACCGCGTATCTTGATTTTCAACCCTTCGTCGCCCGGGGCACCGTTTACTTGCTGTATGAAAACGCCGGGTACTTGTCCTGCAATCGCTTCACCGAAATTGGCAGCTGCCCTGTCTTTCATATTTTCAGCCGATACGGTAGCTACGGCCGTCGTAACGTCCGATCTTTTTTGTGTACCATAACCCACAACGACTACTTCCTCCAATGCTTGCGTATCTTCCGCTATTGAGATGGTTAAGGTTCGCTGGTTGCCTACCGCCACTTCTTTCGTGGTATATCCGATATACGAAACCTGCAATATGGCGCCGGGAGAAACCTCTAACGAGAACTTTCCGTCAATATCGGTGATATTCCCATTGGCAGTTCCCTTTTCGATCACATTAGCGCCAATTATAGGTTCACCGGTTCCATCGATAACAATACCGGTTATTGTCACTTTACTCTGGCTTATTCCGTCTACACTTCCTATTGTCAAAATAATATCTTTGTCAACAACCTGATAAGCCACATTCTGTCCGTCAAATAATTGATTTAGGACAGCAAACACATCTTTGTTTTTTACATCAACAGATACCGACCGGTTTGTATTTACCAATTTACTGTTGTAGAAAAAATGTAAATCTGTTTCTTCTTCAATTGTTTTAAGCACTTCTGCTACTGTTTTGCCGGAAATTTTAAGTGATAAAAATGTATTCTGAGCATACGATTCAGAAGCAAATACTATGCTAACCGACAAAAATAAAAGAATACAGGTTAATCTCATAATTCTTACGATTTTCTGTTTATTTTTCATACTTTTGTTAAATGGTTCATTATTAAAAAATAAGTTGTTTTCATACGGAGGTTATGCTGGGAACATGCTTCCGTATGTTTTTGTGTTTTACATGATCAGTTCTTACATTCTGTTTTTTTCATAGGCGTTGATTTTTTAGTTAAAACATCTTATCTCTTGGTTAGAAGAATTACTTGTGTTTGTTTTTTTGCTGCACTATCATCTTCCTGTGAAGCCATAATCTTGTATTTAATCTGGGATGAAATACTTAAATAGTCCAGGATTTGTACCAGTTGCCGGCTCTCAAATGTTCCGGTAAAGGTGTAATTGTTAATCGCCGGATCATTGACTATAAAACGTACATTATAAAAATGTGATAACCGGTTCAGCACTTCCGGCAGAGGCATCTCCTTAAACATCAGTTTCCCAGACATCCATGCCGTATCATATACTGTATTTACATGTTCTACATGCAGGTTTTTGTTCTTTACGTCATACATTGCTTTTTCTGAAGGACGCAGGATTACATATTTCTTTATTCCCGGTGCGGTTTCCATACCCAGGCGGACAGAACCTTCAATCAATGTAGTCCTTAATATTTCATCCGAAGCATATGCCTGTATATTAAATACAGTTCCTAAAACTTCTACATCAAAAGGTTGATCTGTAATATTTACAACAAAAGGATGCTCTGAATCATGGACAACTTTAAAATAACCTTCACCATCTAATTCGACTCTCCGCTCTTTTTTATCGAAAGGCACCGGATAGCTCAGTTTACTGGCTGAATTAAGGAATACTTCCGTACAATCCGGCAATGTAAAATGAGACCGCATGCCGGCATTTGTCTGCATTGTAATATATTGTATTTCCGGGTCTTCAGGTCTCATATGGACGAAATTGTAATAATTTAAAACAACAGAGGTAAAGAATGCAATGCATCCTGCAATTGTTCCGAAACGGCGTAAAAACAACCTGCGTGTTTTTTTATGCAGTTGTCGTTGAACCTGTGCAAATGCAACTCCTGAATCACGCATCTGTATCCGTTGTTTCGTTCGTTGCGCATAATAGATTTGTGCTGTCTGTAGTAATATCCTCTCATTTTCGTTTTCTTTTTTCAGCCATTCAGTTACATACTGAATTTCTTCTTCTGAGGAAAAACCTTGAATATATTTGATTAACAAAGATGTTTCAGGTTCTTCATGATTAATAGATATATGTTTTTCTTTTTCCACTTCAATAACTCCCCTTATATAAGAACGACAATCGCAAGGCAGGATACCCTAAACAAAACTATAAAAAAATTACTTTCTGCTACAAGATTTATTACCTTTGTAGAAGATAGGAGACGTCTCAGATAAGTTCAAACAAGCTTGACTTATCGCCCGGCTTTCACTATCTTTGTTTCCATTAATCGAAGATAGGAGACGCCTCAGCATAATCAAACAAGGTTGCCTCTACATTCGGCTTTGACTATCTTTGTCCAAAAGGCACACATAAATATGGAGGACGAACTTCTGTTTCTGCAACTACAGAAAAGTGACCCGAAAGCATATAAGGCGCTTTTCATGAAATACTATTCACCATTAAGCGAATATGCCTCCCAGTACATTCGCAATGATGAAGCTGAAGAGTTAGTTCAGGATTTAATGGTATACCTTTGGGAATCGCGTGAAGATTTGATTATTCAGGAATCCCTGAAATCGTATTTATTTATCGCAACCAAACACCGTTGTTTAAACGCCATCAAGAAAAAGTTATACCATGAACAAGTACATTCGATCCTTTATGATAAACTGAAAGACCAGTTTGAAGATCCTGATTATTACATGATAAACGAATTGTCTGATAATATACAAAAAGCGATACAGGAGCTCCCTGACAGATACCGTGAGACGTTTGAACTTAGCCGCTTTGGTGAAATGACAAATGCGCAAATCGCCTCTTATCAGGACATTTCAATCAAAACAGTCGAATACCGGATTACACAATCACTCAAGATACTTCGAATCAAATTAAAAGATTATTTGTTTTTATTGGGCTTTCTGTTGTAATTGACTTTTGTCTATCAGCGGAATATACACTTCCGACAGCAGTTCACTTTCCTGAATCACAGATGCATGGTTCAAATATTTTATATAAGGAAAACCTGAAGATAATACATATTTACTGGTTGGGAGCCAATAATGGATAATGGCATCATAAAGTTCAGGGAGTCTGTCAGTATTACCTATATGCGTAAAGATGGCATAAGTACCCTCTGATAACTGTACAGAATCTACATGATCATCAGAAGTCAAAAAAGTTGTTGTGGTCAGAGCCGGATAAAAGATCCCATCTTTTATAATTTCTAATGATTCACTTGATTCCGACAACAATCGATTGACCATAGCATACATATATAACTTTTGCCAGTTTCTTTGTTCAATTGCATCAGTTATTTTGCTCCCGCGACTTAAAATGTCCGGTTCTGTTTCCCGAAGCATTATGATATTCTTTTCGGCAACCCTGCATATTCGCGGAATCAATTCTTTATTAAATTTTTCTTCTAAAAAAGAAGCTTTAAAGACACTAGGCGGTAGATTAAAATACTTTTTAAATGCCCTTGATAATGCCTGCTCACTACTGTAGCCAGCACGTTCTGCAAGTTCATTCAAGCTGAAGTGTGATGTTTTGAGCTGTTCTGCAACATACTCCAGTCGTAATCGTTGTACATATTCTGCTAAAGATTCCCCGATTGTTGATTTAAAAATACGATGAAAATGATATGGTGATATATGTACAATATCAGCAAGTGTTTTCAGGTTGGTCGGTTCATTCAGGTGTTCCTGAATATATAATAGTACCTGATTGATCGATTTATGATATGCATGCTGCGTTTCTTCTTTTCGTGCCCAGCGTTTTAACCGGGGATATTGTATTTTCATGTTTGCAATCGCGTAATTCTGTGAATTGCCTTTTACATATTGTGCACACAAACGAATCATTTCTTCCATAGTAACATCGTTCGTAAATGCTCCATCCTTATAGCAATAGATACAATAATCTTCTATTTGGAAACCGTTTTTATCAGTCCCACATATAGAAGTTTCAAGAGGCATGCCGCAACTCTGACAAATACAATCTTTCATTATTAAGTAACAAGTAATAAGTAGCTGGTAGTTAGTCGAATGATTAAATCATTGATAATATTCTCTATCCGCTAACTACCGTCTACTCTTTTTAAATTCTTGAGTTATCTCTTTCGGTTCATAATTTATAACTCATAATTCATAATTATTTTACGCTTTCCAGCGTTTCAGCATTGGGAAGAATTGTCTCATTTGTTCACGGGCTTCTTCTTTGGTAAGCTGCTTTTCTGCATCTTTATTGAATTCATCAATGTAAGCTAAACATTGTTCAATCATTTCATCCATAGAAATATCGGATGTAAAAGACCCGTCTTTAAAGCAATATCCACAATAATCCGGATTAGTACTTCCATCTGCATTTTTACTAAAATGTTCTTGTGTTAGCGGCATACCGCAACTCTGGCAAAATTGTTGTTCCATCTTTTATACCTTTAGAATAAATAATATTTTTACAAATATACGAATCATTACAAAGCCAGGACTTATCAATTATTGCGAAATTCAATATTAATAATGCAATTAAGATTTTTACCATTTCACATCACCGAATCACCGATACACCCTTTTGCGACTAAAGCATCCTTAAGGGCCTTTGCTCCAAAACGGGGATTGGAAAGAACGGTTTTATGATTCTATTCTTTATACTTTCTCCTTGATACTACAAGAGGTGTTTCGCTTTCATCTCCAGATATTTGTTGATAACATCTACTGAAAGGTTATCCGGAGTTGTAAGAAGGGAATAGACACCATGTTGCCGTAAAACAGTGGTTACATATTGTTTTTCGTAAATAAATTTCTCTGCAATAACCTGCTGAAAATAGTCTTCGGTAGTCTGAGGTTTTCGTGCTGCAAAATTCTTCAGTTCTTCATTTTCAAAAAAGATGGCGAGCACCACATGTTGACGAGCCAGTTGCTGCATATAATTCAACTGCCTTTCCATTCCGATTATATTATCGAAGTTTGTATAAATCAGCAGCAAACTCCGTTTATTTATATATTTATTCAAATGCACATAAAGCGAAGAATAATCGCTTTCTCCAAACGTCGTTTGCTGTCTGTAAAGGCTTTCCAGGATAACCTGCATTTGTCCGGCCTGTTTGGATGCCGGTACGAATGTTTCAAAGTCTTCGGCAAATGTAATTATCCCAGCTTTATCTTCGCGGTGGATGGCTACAAAAGAAAGTACCAATGCCGCATTAATCGAATAATCAAGCAATGTCATTCCTTTAAATGCATACTGCATAATCCGCCCTTTGTCAATAATACTATATACTTGCTGCGAACGTTCATCCTGATACGTATTCACCATTAATTGATGACGCCGGGCACTGGCTTTCCAGTTAATAGTACGGTAATCATCACCTTTCACATATTCTTTAATATGCTCGAATTCCGTATGATGCCCTATACGCCGGATCCGTTTAATACCCAATTCCGTTAAATTATTACTGATTGCCATCAACTCATACTGATGTAACATCAGATATGACGGATATACTTTAACTGTGATAGGTTCACCACATGTATAGCGACGTATAAGCAGCCCGACTTTTGTAGAGACAAATAAACGAATTTGTCCAAAAGCATACTCTCCCCGTTTTGTAGGACGCAGTTTATAAAGAATTTCTTTATAGGCTCCGGAAGACAAGTCGACCGGGAATAAAATATCCCGACGTTGAAATATATCAGGTATCTCATCAATTACATCGATATGCACCGGATACATATAACGGTTTTCTACAGAGACACGTACCAAGTTCTCATCGCCATTCGAAAAACGCAGTGAGCATTTTCGTTTTGCATCAATAGCTTCCCTGTCTTTCCATAACAACCATCCGTCAAATATAAGAACTGCGATCAATGTGAACACACACACTTTACCCACCAGAAACATGACCGGATAGATGTATCCCAATAAAAGGAAGACAATAATAATGATGCAAATCGAATAAAACCGTCGGCTTAGAAACACGTTTACTAATTATAAATGATTAATTATAAATTATGAGTTGAAAAACAGCATAATCAAATAGTATTTGCTTACAGTAAAATTACGAATTAAAAAAGAGATCACATGAATAAATATTGCAAACATCAATTCATAATTCATCCCTGATAATTCATAATTATTTAGGCACTTCCACTTTTTCTATTAAACGTTGCACTACTTTGGTCGGCGTATGTCCTTCCATCTCGGCTTCTGCAGTAAGGATCAAACGATGCTGCAAAATAGAAGGCGCTATAAATTTCACATCATCAGGTGTAATAAAATCGCGTCCCTGCAACAGAGCAAATGCCTTTGCCGCTTGCATCAGACCAACCGAAGCGCGAGGCGAAGCGCCCAAGTAAACCGCTTTACTTGTTCTCGTCTGCTGGATAATCATTGCGATATAACGCAATAAAGTCGGATCAACATAGACTTTACCCACAAAGTCACAAAGTTGTAATAACTCCTGACTGGTCAGTATCGGTTTTACATCGTCTAATGTAGTAAGCTTCATATTGGAATGATGCCGCTCCAGAATAGTTACTTCTTCATCCAATGTAGGATACTGCATTGTGATTTTCATCAGGAACCGGTCCAGTTGCGCTTCCGGCAACTTATAAGTACCCTCCTGCTCCACCGGATTCTGAGTAGCTAATATTGTATAAAGCGGATTCATTTTATAGGTTGTCCCGTCAACTGTAGCCTGGCGTTCTTCCATTACTTCAAACAGAGCAGACTGCGTTTTGGCCGGAGCACGATTCACCTCATCTACCAATACAATATCAGCAAAAACCGGTCCTTTATGAAAATTAAATTCGCTTGTTTTCAAATTAAAAACCGATGTTCCCAATACATCCGAAGGCATCAGGTCAGGCGTAAACTGTATACGGGAGAACTGCGCATCAACCAGCTTTGCCATCATCCTTGCCATTAATGTCTTGGCAACCCCGGGCACCCCTTCTATTAAAACATGCCCTTTAGCTAAAATAACGGTCAATAATAAATCAACCATACGTTCCTGTCCGACAATGACTGATGACATTGCCGTCCGTATCTGATTAATCTTTTCTGAGAAACCAGTCAGGTTAAGAGTTTCTTCTCTTTCTTCCATCGTATTTTAATTATATAAATTATTCATCCAATTATTCATCCGGTCTACATTTCGCATCATCTCCTCTTCAGCCACAACTCTTCCATCCCGCAACAGATGTTTTAACTCGCGGAATTCGGGCCATACCTTATCAAAATCCATCCCCATTTTATCTGCTAACCGGTGGCATAATTCTTCTTCAGGTTCGTCCGACTGCAAGTCCAGACCGTTCAACCGCTTTACTTCCGTACAGAAATACAAATATTTTTTCAGTAATATATCTTTATAGTCTTTCTTCTGATAATACAAATTTCCAATCAACTGTGTAAATCGCAGCGTCTGATTAGCAGGTGGACGAACAACCGGTATCACACGCTGCCGACGCTTTGCCGTAAAAATCATAAATACAATAATGACAATCATCGTCATATATAACGCCCAACGTAAAGGTGATTGGCTTAAAAAGTAGCGCAAGGGAGTACTTGACGGCTGATTATTAACACCATACGCTTCAAGGCGTATAATAGGCATATCTTTCATGTAAGATAGCAAACTGAAGGCATACGATGCATTATCGCCATCCAATATGCCATAATTTGTAAAAAGTAACGGAGTCGTTACCAGAAACAACTCTCCCTCCCCTATAAATAAGCGCATTACCACAGGTTGCCTTTTCTTAGTCCAGACAAGTGTTTCCAGTGAGTCACAAATTATTTTATCATTTTGTCTGCTACTATCCCGTTCCCAACTATAATAGCGGTATCCTTCTTCAATATATACCGGATGCAAATGCGGATAAACAGAATAAATGCGCTCAGGATTAATTGAGTCGGTACCCCAAAATAAGCTATCGCGTTGATTTCCTTTTTTTGCATACTGTTCTATACGTGCCAATGAAATATAGGAATCGTATGTGGTGGTAAAACATAACGAGTCACATAACATAGCAGGGAAAGAACCCAGACATAACATAACTTTATGCCCCCGATTCACCAGACTAAGCAATGCATCTACATCGGTTCCGGTAAAATCAACAGATTGTTCCGTTACCAAGATCCCCATCCGTTCATCTTCGGGAAAAGGAAGCATCATATCTTCATCAAACTCATCAGCTTCTTCATCATATTCATAATCGGAATAATCCTCATCATCTTCAACATACGCATCTTCATCATATTCGTCTTCGTAATAGAAGTCTTCCGAATATTCCAGGTATAACTGATAAAACGTCTTATTTACCAGACTATAATTATCAACCGAAGAGGCTACCACATCATCAAAGACATAACTACCAAATGGCTGTTTATCGTATTTACTATAACTCGGGGTCCAGATAAACTCTTTAGGTGTGTTATATTGAAATAAGAATACACCGATCAAAAAAGCCAGTATGACAACCCAGAAGATCAGATTTCCTTTATTCTTCATCCGCGTCTCCTTTCCTGAGCTTTTCCTGTAAACCTTTCATTGTTTCGAATAACTCACCGGTAGCTTTAAAATTTCCATAACGTACCTGTAGGAAATGATTCGTAAACTGACGAAAAGGGGCTTTTAAGTTTACAGATTTTAATTCATATATATACTCCGTTGGGGCTTTATATATCTGCCAGTCGATATATTGCTGATCAGCCAAAAAACGAACCGTCTGCAAATAAAGAATACGGATTGCCGTACGAAAATCATTACGCGCCAAAGCATTTTTAAGCTCCTTTTCAAAGTCTACACCATAAATACTTTCTTCCTCTACTTCGTAATGTATGGGTTTCTTTTTCTCTTTCATAAATAGTTCCGGACGCTTCTTATAAATAAAAAACACTACCAGAAATACTACAGTAACGAAAAAGATGATCAGGAACCAATAGGTGACGGTATCGGCAACCTCCGTATCGAAAAAACGGGAGAAAAAACGTGACAGCCATCTGAAAAAAATCTCCCAAAGATTTATGTCAGGTATATCCAACTGGCTATTGTAGTCAAACCGTTTGTCAGCCTGATATTTGGCGATCTTTGCTGAGTCATAAATCAGTGTGTCTGTCAAATGTACCATCAAGAAACTATTTCTATTTACAACTGATCGAAATTTGCAATACTTTCATTTACGGAAAGACCTTCTTTCTTTTCCCGTACGTGAAAATATTGAAAAGCCAATCCGACCGCAGAGATGATCGCACTCAAATAAGTACCATACGACTGCACTATGCCTAACAGATACATTATAAATTCATATCCCCATGAAGCAGTAATCCCAGCATCTTCGCCACTTAATGTAAAAACACTTTTGATTATTATCATGATATACCATGGCATCATGGTAACGGTACTGATAATACTTCCCAGTAATCCGAAAGCCAATACAACCACGAAGATTTCACCCCATACGGAAAAACCATATTTAAAAGCCCGTTTCAGAGCAACAGAAAAAGGCTGGTCTTCAAAAATATATAAAGGAGTAAAAAGTGAAAGAGGCATAGAAATGACAATAAACCCTATAAATGAAACAGGAGCTGTTATCAGCAAAGTCCAGGGCGATAAAGCAACTAACAGGCCAAAAATAACCACATATAAAATAGACACTCCAATAAAGAATAAGACTGCTTTCACCATCTTTCCCAGATTGTGTAATAAAGCATCTTTAAAATCTGTCAATGTAATATCCAACAAACGGTTTTCACGACGTTCGTATTCCTGCATCAGTGTATATACCATCGAGGAAAGCAAACAACTACCGCCTAATATGCAAATCATCAAAACACCATAATTCATTAAAAAAGAAGAGAAAATGGCCATTGATCCTCCTCCATACATATCATTAGCGCCCAAAGAAAAAGCAGCACCCATATATGCATTCATCGCAAACGCCTGGATTAAACAGATCGGTAAAATCAGGTATAAGGAGAATTTCAACAAAGGTTTCCATGTTTCACGAAGGAAATCAAATGTAGCATTGAATTTCTCACCGAACGTACGTATCTTATAAAATTTAATTTTAGGATTTGGAAATTGCATTGTTTACACGTTTAGGTAAATAAATATAATAATAGATCACAAAAGCTGCACATAACAAAATAAAACCACCCCGGATTACATTCGGAATCCATGTATGACGGGTCAAAAAACTTTCAACAAAACCGGCTATTACAAAAACAGGTGTTGTCCCGATTACAATTTTCAGGCCCCTTTTCGCTCCCTGACGAAATGCATATCCCCTTGAATACGTTTTCGGGAACAACCATCCGTTACCCAAAGCAAATCCAGCCGCTCCGGCTATTATAATGGCCGAAATCTCCAGTGTTCCATGCAACCAAACGGCCAGCATAGATTCCAGACCTAATCCCTGTTGAAAAAAGAATGTTTGAAAAGCGCCGATCATAATTCCGTTCTGAAACAAGGCAAAGCCGGTACCAAAACCGGTAAATAATCCTAAGGCAAACACAACAAACGATACCCGGATATTATTAATCGTAATTGCAAAAAACATTAATATAGGAGACATACTGCCATAAACTCCCATCGGGTTACCGTCTGCAATATTTTGCATAGTCATATCCATGTAAGCATTTCCCATGATCAAACGCGGAAACATATCATCATTCAATGTAGATATACATCCGATAGCAGCGCTGAAGATAAAAATCAAAAACGAATAAAGAAGCTCCTTCCGTGCCTCATACATAACCAGCGGCACTTCTGTTTTCCAAAAACGGAATATACGCGAACTGGTTTCTTTTTTATTCTTATATAAAGCATTATGGAGCGCCGAAGCCAGATTATTCAAATAAATCGTAATACGTGAACGCGAATAATGACTACGTGAGAAAGACAAATCGGTTGTTATTTCCGTATAGGCATCTGCCAAACGACCCGGATCCTGTGTAGATGCCGAATCGACAACATTTTCAAGATTTTTCCACTTTGCTATATTTTGACGGATAAAAGAGACCTCTTTCATTGTTTATTTAGTTTGAACAAAAGTACACATAATTATTTAAGGTGCGTTCAATCTAAGAAATGTTTTTATTTTTATAACCGGTTTCATCTGCATAATTAATGCTTCGTATCTGTCTCATCTCCCATAGCAACCATATATTCCTGCCAGAGGTCATCAATGTTGTATTGCTTACCAAGCACCTGCTTAATAGCACCGTTAAACGACCAGGGAATGATTTCTAATGTGCTTCTGTTGAACTTTCGTAAGAAATCAGGATCTTTGGTTTGTACCAACCAAGCAAAAAAGAAGCCTGCTTTACGATATCCTTCCATATAATTGCCTCCTTTGGGACGGTCTTCTAACGTAAACCCGCCATTGAGGTAACGAACCGCATCGGCTACACCTTCAATCATTGCCCAGAAAGTCTTATTGGTTCCGTATGTACCTATTCCCTGCGGTTCGAGCTGATAACCATGCGTAAGTTCATGGTAAAGAACCCCCCGGGTTTCGTAATCAACCTTGGCCGTGTCATTATCGGTAAAGCTTTTTTCTACCCATTGAGTACTGTAAGCGATATTAATGTGAGGAGGTGCTCCACTTTTTGCAGATATTCCATTGTAGTCTTTAATAGTATAAGTTATTTTTTCAATACCGGGAATACTGTCTTCCGGTGAGAAATATAATGTTTCTAATACTTTCCGCGCCTGTTCGGTTATGTACTGTTCAGGATTGGGAATGATAGCCTTATATATTTCAGAACCTTTGGTATCCGGCGCTTCATTCACAAATTCGATCTTACCTGCAAAATAGGTATCCCAGGGAGTTGTTGCCTGCTTCCAACTTCCTGCAAAGGATGTTATTGAAAGGCAAAAGCATATACTTATAATTGTTTTTTTCATTGTGTTTTATTGTTTAAGTCGGAAATCAAAAAGATGATCCACGATATTTTTATGACAAAGTCCTCAATAACCCTCTCGAAAAGAAGAAAAAAATCACTTTCCCGAAAGTGAATAAGGATTCTCTTCTCCAGCAAATTGCCTTTGTTTATTGGGTTTGGATGTCATTTCAAACGTTAGTTCTCCTCCACTCATAATATCCTGATGTGTGATATATGCTTTCGTATAAGGCTTCCCGTTCAATTTAACTGATTTGATATATCTGTTTTTATCGCTAACCTTATCTGCTTTGACAACAAAACTCTTTCCTTCTTCGAGATTTATCTTCATATAGGGTAAATAAGGCGCTCCTATCACATACTGATCGCTAGCCGGACAAACGGGATAGAAGCCCATAGCAGAAAAGATATACCAGGCCGACATCTGTCCGCAATCGTCATTACCACACAGTCCGTCGATGTTATTCCGGTACATACGGTTCATTACCTCACGTACCCGGTACTGTGATTTCCAGGGTTCGGAAGTCCATGCATAGAGATAAAGCATATGGTGACTTGGTTCGTTGCCATGTACGTATGTGCCCATCAGGCCTTCGCGCGTAACGTCTTCGGTATGTTCGAAATATTCATCCGGCAAATGCATGGTAAACAACGAATCGAGTTTATTGATAAAGCTACGGTCACCACCCATCAGTTGTTTCATACCATTCACATCGTGCGGAACATAGAACGAGTAGTTCCATGAGTTGCCTTCTATAAAACCTTGTCCATGTGTATTAAGTAAGTCGAAATCTGCTTTCCATTCTCCATTTGTATAACGTGGACGCGCAAAACCGAGTGAAGTGTCAAATATATTACGGTAATTCAATGCTCTTTTTTTGTATTGTTCGGCCAACTTATTATCTCCCATCAATTTGGCAGTCTGGTAGATCGTCCAGTCTTCATAAGCATTTTCCAGCGTTACGGATGCGGCATTTGCTGATTTGTCTAACGGCACATATCCTAATTCAACATATTCTTTGGTATAATCGTAGTAAGGAACATTAGCGCTGCTAACCATTGATTTGATAGCCGTTTGTTTATCTATAGGTAATCCTTTGGCTATTGCATCAGCCAATACGGATACGGAATGATAACCGATCATACACCAGTTCTCATTACCCATGTGCGACCATACAGGCAACGCATGATGAACACTTTGATTGCAATGCGCAATCATTGAATTCACAATATCGGTGTTGACTTGTTTGTTTATTATATTAAACAAAGGATGAAGCGCCCTGTAGGTATCCCAAACGGAAAAGACCGTATAATTTGTAAAATTATCTGCCTGATGAATTTCGTGATCGATTCCCCTGTATTTACCGTCTACGTCCATATAGACGGAAGGATTAATCATGGTATGATAGAGGGATGTATATAGCATAGCCATTTGATCTTCGTTTCCTTTGGCTTCGATAACCGACAAAGCATTTCCCCATTTTTCAGAAGCTTGCATAGCTATCTGATCAAAAGTAAGACCGTCTGTTTCGGCTTTCAGGTTTTTCAATGCACCTTGCATGCTAACAGCAGAAAGTGCTACTTTTATTTCTAGTGTCTGATCGTTATCACCCGTAAAATCGAAGTAGCTGATTACCTTACGACCTCCCATTTCAGGAAAATTTTCATATTCGTTGAACCGTCTCCAGAATCCTCTGTATTTAGGTGTTTCCTTATCAACGAATCCATAATTAGCTACGGGTTTGGAGAAAGCAATAGCAAAATAGGTATAGTTGACCCTGCTCCATCCGTTCGTAATCCGATAGCCGGTAAGTAACGTATCATTTTCTACCCTCAACTGCGCCCATAGCACTTTTCCGTCGTAGTTGTAAATACCATGATTCAGGTCCAACACAATACGTTGTTTTTCAGTTGCAGGATAGGTATATTTGTGAATTCCTGCGCGTTCGGTAGCTGTAAGCTGCGCTTTAATCTGATCATCTGCCAGCATCACTTCATAATATCCCGGAATAGATTTCTCCGTATCGTGACTAAAACGCGAACGATAACCGCTATCCGGATCATCAGCTGTTCCGGGATTTAATTGGAGCTCGCCAGTAAAAGGCATAATCAGAATATCTCCCAGATCGGAGTGCCCTGTTCCACTCAGATGTGTATGGCTAAATCCTACAATTGTACTATCACTATGCTGATAGCCGGCACAATACCCATAAGCCCGGAGTTGATATTTTCCGTCAATATTATTAGGTATGGTATCCGTATCCGGACTTAACTGTACTATTCCATGTGGTACGCATGCACCCGGAAATGTATGTCCCATACCATTCGTTCCAATAATGGGATTAACTTTCTGCGTTAACTGACCTGACACAGGCAAAACAGCAACAATAGAGAGCATCAATAATAATTTTTTCATCTATGAAAATATTTTTTGTTTTATGTTCGGTCATTTTTAAACAGCAGGCAACGACAAACTTTCTTTGTACCCTTCGTCATGACAAACCTGTCGAAACATTTCGTTAGTAGAATGGTTCCCGATTCGTATGTGAGAGCGTTAGTAAAGCAGTCATTTCTTCCTCCTGATTTTATCCTGGCACAAAAGTAACAAAAATCAAAATGGTTTCATTTATGACAACAATGGATCGCTTTTTTTGCGATCCGTTATATTATGTTATTTTTTTATGCGGATTAATATCCAGGATTTTGTTGTTGAGCGATCACAGGATTACCCTGCATTTCAGCTAAAGGAATAGGCATAATACGGCGATAATTATCAGCATCTAACGTTTTCTTGATTACAGGCTTATAGATAGGCATGCTATACCGGCGCATATCAAAGAAACGATGTCCTTCGTAACAAAGTTCACGACGCCTTTCCAGAAGCAATTCTTCAATCATCTTATCTTTAGAAGTATATTGCTGCGTTGTCCAGCCTTCGATACGCGCCGCACGCAATTGATTGAACAAATCATTAGCCGCGTCCAAATCATTCGTTTGTATCTTGGCTTCAATCATGATCAACATCATTTCCGAAGAACGTAACAGTTTCTGATCCGCCAGTCCCACATTTTCAGGCGTCCCCTTGTATTTGTTTACTCGTTTGACCTCAACACCTTCACGGTCTACACCATCACCAATAAATGTTGTCAAACGAACGTCACCTTCTTCATACGATTCAATCAACTCGGTTGACGGTTCAAAAGCGCTACTGTTGTCCGCAGAGAAAAACATGGTTCCTATAAACTCTTCACCAGGTGATTTCTTTAGTTTGAAAATAATGTCATCATTAGTTTCGTCGGCCCAGATAGCCGCATAATGATCCCTTCCGGCCAATGGTTTCTCTTTCAAAACAGCATTGGCATATTCATACGCTTTGTCATATTCTCTTTGGTACAGATAAATACGTGCCAACAGCGCTTTTACGGCAGTTTTAGAAACATATACAGGATCTGCCGGCGTATCCTGACTTAGTAAAGGCATACATTCTTCCAGATCTTTCAGCATTAAATCGAAAGACTCACCCACCGTATTACGACCAAGCGTTTCTAATGTAACCGGCTTCAACACATAAGGTACACCATAATTCTCTCTCTTTTCAAAATCGGAAAAGTAACGTAATAAATCAAAATTCGTATACGCACGCATAAACATGGCCGTGCCTATACTGTTATTCTTGCTTTTCTTTTCTTCTTCTGTATTGGCAGGTACATCGTCCGCCCCATCTAAAATACGGTTTACCATATTAATAACCCGGTAGTATTTAGTCCATAAGTTATTATGGTCACCTGTTCCCACACTGTAAGTCCACTGATAAGAATCATCTCCGGCACCCCCATTCTGACCGCCTTTATATACATCATCCGACAATACGGCGCTTACCTGAATGGTAGTACGTAAAGACATTTGCGAATAAGCGCCGGTCACACCTTTTTCCAGAGCAGTTGTCGAACTGAAAAGATCTTTTTCCCCTACTTTATCCGTAGGATCCAAGTCTGTAAAATCACAAGCTGTAATGAATGTAGCCAGACCCAGTGCTACAAGGCTTTTATATATTATTCTCATTTTTATCTTTAAATTAAAATTCAACCATTAAAAACCAACATTCAAACCGAAAGTTAAGGTTACCGGAATAGGATAAGACATATAGTCAATGTTTCCACTAATTTCCGGATCCATACCCGAATAGTCTGTTATCGTAAACAGATTTTCTCCCTGTACAAAAATATTCATTGAATTAAACACTTTCATCTGATCCAACAACATACGTGGTACGGTGTATGATAACCGTACTGTTTTCAGACGTAGGAATGACGCATCTTCCAGGAATTGCGAAGCCCATGGGCTCGGATTGTTCTGCGCATTGAAACGTGGTATTTCCGTAACATCACCGGGTTTCCTCCACATCGTCAGCATATAAGCCGGCTTATTACCATTAAAATTATGATTATTCAAATACCATTTGCTGGCATTCATAATATAATAATTCATTGCGTAAGTAAAGTTCGCATATAAACTGATTCCCTTATAACTGATATTGGTATCAAATCCTCCGAAAACAGGTATCTCATAAGATTTGTATTTATCTACGAAAGGCGCGTCTGAAATATTTTCAGTTCTACCGCCTTTCTGATCATAAAACCATGCTTCACCGGTTTCTGGATTCACACCTGCCCACTCACGCATATACCATGTTCCTAGAGATTTACCTACTTCGTAGATCAAATCACCATCAATGAATTTATGTTCGGTATTATCCCATGCACCCAAGTCAGTCAGTTTATTCTTATTAAACGTTATATTCGCTCCGACAGACCATTCAAAATCTGAAGTACGTACCGGACTTCCGTTTACCGCTATTTCCACACCCGTATTCCGTACTCCCCCGGCATTTGTATGAATATCGGCATATCCGGATGTCTGGGAAATTTTCTTGACCATCAAAAGATCTTTGGTTGTTTTGTTATAAAAGTCAACCGTGGCGCTTAACCGGTTATTAAACATACGAACATCCACCCCTAAATCGAACTGGGCTGATGTTTCCCATTTTAAATCTGAATTCGCCAAAGTTCTGTCTGCAAAATAACCTGGTTTACCGTTATAACCAACCGGACGACTATCAAAATCAATATTTGCATATCCCGCACGTGTTATAAAGTCGCCGATGCCATCCTGATTGCCCGTTGTACCATAGCTGACACGCACTTTCAACTGGTCAAGCTTCTCAAAAGACGACATAAACTCTTCGTATCCCAAATCCCATGCTGCTCCGGCTGACCAAAAAGCAGCCCCTTTATTATTTCCGACAAATTTGGAAGACTCATCATATCGTATACTCGCTGATAAGCTATAACGATAATTATAGGTATAGTTCCATTGTGTAAAGAGAGACATCAGGTTGCTATGCGTTTTGCTCCCGCCTATTTGAGGAGGATTTGCTGATGTCCCGTTTTTATCACCTATACCTGCAGGAGACTCTGTCATAAACGGATCCAAATCATATCCGGTTTGGTTGAATCCTGAATAAACGCCATCATATAATTCAAATCCGGCAACACCAGATACTGCATGCACTTCATTAAATGTTTTCATAAGATTCAGTGTATTTGTCCATGTATATCTGCGCATATCAGAAGTACTTTGGGACAAATATCCATTATTACCAGTCGACTTGGGATGTTCACGGTCAAGAGATGTCAGTCCTTTATTTCCATAATAATCAACGCCAAAATTGGTTTTAAAACGTAACCAATCAGTAAAGTGTACATTTACATATGTAGCTCCTACCAGACGAAGAAGTCCATTGCTTCTCTTATAATATTTGGTTATTAACGTAGGATTATCCCCGTTAAACCAATCTTCAGGCGTTTCATACGGATAAGCAAGTAATGCTGTAAACCACGGATTAGACCAGCCATTACGCCCTTGGCCTGTAGTAGGATCCGCAAACTCGGAATCGGAATATCCCACATTCGCATTTACCCCGACTTCAAATATCCGATTGATTTTATGATCCAGATTGATGCGTCCCGAGTAGCGTTTCAGTTCCGAATTCTTTAAGGTTCCGTCTTGTTGCAAAAATGAACCGGAAATAAAGAACTTCGTTTTTTCCGAACCTCCCGCTATCGAAAGATTATGATCCATAAGGAAACCGTTTTGTGTCATTTCATCAATCCAATCCGTATTGTTATTGCGGGCGGTTGACAAACGTCCGCGCCCTTCATTCAATTCCGCCAATTCGGAAGAAGAAATAGAACCGCTTGCTTCTTTCTGTTCCAAACTTAATAAGTACATCAAAGGAAATTGTTTTGAATTCGGATTTTGTTCCACGCAATAGCTTTGATAAAGGATATTTTCCGCACCTGTCATCATACGGTTTTTGGGATCACGCAAAATAGAACTACCTGCTTTCAGGTTATAATTAACCATTGTACGTCCTTCACGACCTTTCTTCGTTGTAATGACAATTACACCATTCGCTCCACGAGAACCGTAAATAGCGGTTGCAGAAGCATCTTTCAATACTTGTATATCCTCAATATCATCCGTATTTAAAGACGAAAACTGAGCAGCCTCAATCATTATCCCATCTAAAATATAAAGAGGCGTATTGGATCCGTTAATAGAACCCGAACCGCGAATACGGATTTTCACATCGTTACTCCCCGGCTGTCCAGATCCGGTCGAAATCATCAAGCCAGGTATCTTTCCCTGTAAACGATCTTCTAAAGTGGCGGAAGATTGATTGGCAAATTTATCGTTTTTTACCACATCGATTGCTCCGGTTATCTGCCCACGTTTCACCAGGTTATAACCGACAACTACTACTTCCTCCATATTGACTGCCTCTTCCTGCAAGATTATATTGATCTTGTCCTGATTACCTACATTGACGGTTGTTTTAGCATAACCGATATAGGAAAAGGCAAGACGGCTGTCGGCGGAAGGTACATCAATGGTATACATTCCGTCCAAATCCGTTATCACACCGGTGGTTGTACCTTCTACCAGTACAGTCGCTCCGATAACAGGGATGTTGTCTTTATCAACCACGACACCTGTAACTGTTCTTTTTGACTGATTTACTTCCGCCCGTTCTTGCTTGTAGATAATCAGGTTTTTGTCCTTCACGGTATAATTCAACCCTTTGTCTGCCAATAGCTGTTTCATGACTTGCTCTAGCGTAGCATCATCCGCATTAAGACTGACTTTCTGATTGTTATCCAGCACTGTACTGTTATAAACAAACGAAAGTCCACTCTGTTCTTCAATCTTTTTTACGACATCTTTCATAGGCGTATCGTTTTCCTTTAGTGTAATTTTTTGTGCCGACATACTGGTAAAACCGCACAAAAGTAACACAGCAACTAGTGACCTGCACCCCTGAATAATTCGGGTTTGCATGATCCATGAAATCTTTCTCATGTTCTCATTTGATTAGAATCGTTAATAATAATATTTTTATTTTACTCTTAAAATAAGTTTATCTTCTATTGCTTTTCCGTTTTCATCTATTTTGCCACGTATGTAGATTGATTTTAAATTGGAAGAAAGTTCTAGTATATCAATGATCTGCATAAGCTTAAGATCATCAAACATTGCAGTAAAACGCATATTCTCAATTGCTCTGTCAGCAATTACAATATCAACTCCGTACCAATCCGATAATCTTTCCACGACTTCCCTCATCGGATCATTATCGAACAACAGGTAATTGTCTTTCCAGCCTATGTATTTCCGGATATCTACCTGTTTCACACTGTATGCATTCTGTCCGGCATCGTACTGAAAATGGTCTCCGGGTGCTAATGTTGATAATAAGACATTTCCGCGTCCTGATTTTTGCATCATTTCCACCTGACCTTCTACCAAGGTTACCTGTATCTGATTCATAAAATCAGTATTACAGTTAAAAGTGGTACCGGTTACTTTTACATCTAAATTGTTTAATGAAACAATAAATGGTTTTTCCGTATCTTTTTTTACATCAAAATAGGCTTCTCCTATAATTTCTATTTTCCGTTCTGATGCATATTCCATATTCGCATCATAGGTTAACTGACTTCTTCCACGCAGCCAAACCAAAGTGCTATCCGGCAATGTAAATAACACTTTTGCACCGTTCATCGCTTCTACTTTCATCAGAGAAGGTTTATGGTCTGCTATATAGATTTGATCCGGAGGAGCAGTAAATAAAAGATAAGCATTCAATACTAACAAGGCAGGAATTAAAACAGCAGCAGCTATTTTTTGCATAATCGTAAAGGTTCTTCTTTTAGTTTGGGATATTTCATTCATCAGCTTTTGATATCCTTTTTCACGATCCACCTTCTTCATTTCTTTTAAAAGGTGAAAAGCTGCTGACAAACTGTCTTTTTCGTGCTCTTCCATGATTCTTGTTTATAGTAAGACAGGTAAGTACACTTACCTACGTATTCAAAAATCATTTTTTTTCCATCAAAATATTTTATCTTTGTAAAAGGGAATGAAACATTCTGTTTAATGGGTATGGAGATAAATGATAAAAATATTATTGAAAGACTAAAAGATGGTGATTCATCATTTTTTACTTTTTTGTTTAACAGGTACTATAGCGGATTAGTGGTTTATGCTACTCATTTGCTGGAATCGGATGAGCATTCGGCGGACATAGTACATGATATCTTTATGTCTTTATGGGAAAAACGAGCATCTTTATTTATTGAGACTTCTATTAAAAGTTATTTGTTTACATCGGTCAGAAACCGATGTCTCAATTACATCAGTCACTTACGTATCAGAACCGAATATCAGGAAAGTATACTGAAAAACGGAAATGTGAATGGTCCACTGACATGGGAGCATTATGATGAAGCTGAATTAACCACTATGATTGATAATGCAATCAATAAACTCCCACCCCAATGCAGAAAAGTATTTCTGATGAGCCGGTTTGAGTATAAAACGAATACTGAAATCGCTAAAGAGTTGGAGATTTCTCCACGGACCGCAGAGAAACATATTGAAAAAGCGCTCCGGATTTTACGTTCCGAACTAAAGGACTATCTACCATTAAGCCTGATAGCCTTACTGCTACAGTAATTCAATATCAATCCATATTACTGTCGGTATAGCAGCAAAAATCAAAACAGTTTCTTACTTTTTCCCAAATTCCTTCTATCGAGCTCATGTTAATTTATATATTTGCATTTGTAAACAAAACGCATCTTTTTCATGGCGGATTCCACTATTATTACCAGTCAATATGTACAAATTGACCAGACTCCGGCAAGTATCGGGGAGCGGATACTGGCTCGCGTCATTGATATCATTTTAATTACCATATATTTCTTTGCCGCTTTGATGGTTATCGGAACAACTGAAACCGGAACTAAGCTTTTAGGAGATAACGGCCTCAATATATTCTTAATCATTCTTACGCTGCCGGTATTTTTCTATTCAGTATTGTGGGAAGTCTTTAATCAGGGACAATCACCCGGAAAAAAAATATTGGGTATCCGTGTAGTAATGAAAGACGGAACGACTCCGGGATTAAATGCATATCTGCTTCGCTGGTTACTTTTGCTGGTCGATCTTCATATCACACAATTCGTTGGGATAATATGCATTGCACTTACGAAGAACAATCAACGGATCGGCGATCTGGCAGCCGGAACACTGGTTATTAAAGAGAAAAACTTCCGTAAAATAAACGTAACCTTAGATGAGTTCAGGCATTTGAATACTGACTATCGTCCTGTATTTCCGCAAGCCGAAAATTTATCCCTCGAACAAGTGAATCTTATCAACCAGACATTATTCAGGTATGATGCAGATCGTCCTCAACACGTTCATGAACTGGGAGTAAAAGTCCGGGAATTTCTCCACATCAATCCGCCTGTTAATAACGAAGCTCTCCTTCAAACGCTTATACGCGATTATCAATATTACGCACTGGAAGAGATTTAGAATGATGTATGGGGAAACGCGACTTCAGTCGATCGGGATGGTTGTTCCAACAAAAGTTTTATACCAGACTAACGGGATATAATTCATTGAGGGTTTCTCTGTCTTTTTAACCGGGATAAACAATACCCGCTGCTACCCATGGAGAATAACCGGATATTTTAAAATTGATTGCTGCAAAGCATCCACAATAAATAATCAAAATGAATAACACAAATACTCGTTTTGTAAACATACATTGTTATCTTTGCAGTATCATTATAAATTAAAACGTAAAATCTATGAGACCTATTCTAATTATGAAAAGTTTGGTTTTTGTTCTATTATTACTTCTTTCAAGTTGTGAGAATGAGTTAAAAGAACCTTTAAACTATAAAGAAAATCTATCCGAAGAAGTTGTTAAATTAAAAATCACTTCTCAATTATTATCTGAAATTGCGATTGATGAAAATATCGTAATGGAAGTAAAAGAAGGTATTGAAACAAACTTGTCATATGGTTTAGATGAAGAACTAAGATTTAAAGAAGTTCTACAACCTCAATCCAGTAAAATAAGTATAAGATCTTCAAACCATCAAAGTAAATTAGCGAATGCAATCAGAGATGTCTTTAATAATTCGACCATTCAGTTACGTACGTCCATCAATGGAGAAGATTTTAGTGGTGAACTTGAGGAATTTGTATGTGAAAACAATATTCAAATTTATTGGCCTTATTCAGAAAATTGGAATGGGAAAGAACTACCTGTCATTGCTTATAATCCAATGTCTGACGATGTCACTGAAATTATGGCTTATAGATACCATAATGAGAGCAAAGGTATATCCAGATTAGATTCTTTGGTTATAGACGAAGAATATGCTATGGAACATCCTGTTTGGATTATCAACAAAAATGAATTTGATTATGATGACATTCCTGATTTCAAGGATGGAGAAATTGAAAAAAATGGTGTTATTTATGTTTCAAAATCATTAGCGAACCCAAATGATAATAAAATCAAAACTGAGACCAGAGCAGCATCAAGTGTCTTTTTATTAGGGACAATCACAGCCAGAGAACAACATGATAGTTGGGTAAATGGTGGTTCGGAATTTGATTTTGTATGGGCCTATATCGTACCAAATTCATATACCCAATGTGATCAAAAAAGAATTAGAAAATGCATTTCACGTTCTGATATAAAAAAAGGAAGAACACATAGCATTAATCTTCCCTTAAATGTAAATTGGACTGAGCCTCAATTAACAAACGGGTTAATGGTAACCGAAACTGATAATTGTGTACGAACAGGAAACATGGAATGGTATTGTTATCTAGAGCTTTATAAAGATAATAAGCAGTCAAGAGTTTTCAACTGCTTTTATTATGGTAAATGTGACGAATTAATACATACAGGTGTTTATTGGCGTTCTAACGTTACTTCCCGGTATTACAATCAAAAACACGCTAATAAAGGCGTCAGTTGGACGATGTACATGCAATAATTCTAAAACAATGAGGTATTTAATCATCTTTATATTCATTTGCCTGCCCCTTAACAACTTTGCCCAACTATATATCGGCATCAAGGGGGGGCTTACTATAAGCGATTTCAGTAATGTAAGTACAACATACAAAAATACGGGCTACAAAATAGGAGCTTCTGTCCAATATATGTTTTCAACATGGGGAATTCAATCAGGAATATATACTACGGAAAAAGGAGTCGCAAGTTCGAGAGGATACTTACACGAAGAAAAATTTTATCCTGTATCGCTCGAAATCAGCCCTCGATATTTAGAACTACCCATCTCTGCGGTTTATAAAATTCCTGTTGACCGGAATGTAAATATCGAAATCAACTTGGGAGGATATTTGGCTTACGGCATTGGCGGGCGCGGATTACTTGTAATGGAAGGTTTGCAAACAATGTACGGAATCAATGTTTTCGATAATGTGGAAATAGATAACCAGGATTTAGGATATATGTCATTCAAAGGAGCCAATCATTTCGACTATGGTTTATCTTCCGGAATCAGCATGAACGTATACGGGATAACTATTCATGCAAATTATGATCTTGGTTTAGGAAAAGTATTTAACACTTTTCCAATACAGAGAGATAATCATCGTAGTACAAAAAACCGTACTTTTTGGATTGGGACAGGATATAACTTCAAATTACCCAAATGAATTTGGATAAAAAAGTCCGTTCATTTTTAAAATGATCCGGCTTTTATATGATTGATATTAAAATAAATACAGAATATTATACTCACAATCAAATAGTTACTATTATAGCAGTAAACGGTTTTTTAATGAAAGTTGAAACAACCGGATACTATAGTTAATAGATAAAACTAATTTCGGTTTGGTACTTAAGTAACGATAAAAAAATTCATGCCATAAAATGATTAATTTAAAATAAAATTATATATATTTGCAGTCAGTATTTTAAATATACAGCGTATATTCATACTTGATTTTTTATTGAATACACTTGAATAATATATACTAAAATGTGGAAATATATCTGCACAAGAACTTCCTGACAGCCGACCCGGGCGGCTATTCCGGCCGGATTGAGGCTCTGCGGAGCGTAACCGGGTTTGTCAACAGGAAAGATTTGCTTAAAAAGTGCATATTGCCGGGTACGATAAGCCACCGATTGTCCCGTAACGCGCACGCAATGCTCCACTGTTGGCGCAAGGATTGCGACAGTAGTGTTGCAGAGGTTGCGACACTACTGTCGCAACCTCTGCGAAAAAAGAATGGATTTAACGGGGATGCTCCAAAAGCAGGCACCTTTAAACAAAATATTATTATAAATTTTAACGATTAAAAAAAAACAGATTATTAACCTTTAACCTACAATGCTTATGATGAAATATTGAAATCAAATTTAAACAGGAAAAAGGATCATTTGGATCCATTCATTTCAAAACTATAAACCTTAAATAAAAAAGGAACATGAAACAACATTCATTAAAAAAACACAAACCTAAAAATCTTATTATTCTTTTATGGATGACGCTGTTGACGTTATCCTCTTCTGCCGCTTTCGCGCAGATTTCCATATCCGGTACAGTAACCGACAACCTGGGTGAACCATTGATTGGGGTAAATGTATCCGTCAAAGGTACCACCATTGGAAACATAACCGATATTGACGGGAAATATTCACTTCAGGTACCCAACGCACAATCAGTTATTGTATTTTCATTTATTGGATATCGAACAGCTGAAGTTACAGTCGGGTCTCAGCAAGTAATCAATCAGCAATTAATCGAAGACACCCAGTTAATTGAAGAAGTGGTAGTAGTAGGATACGGCGTACAGAAGAAAGTTACCGTGACGGGATCTGTGGCAACTGTTTCGGGAGAAGAACTGAAAGCCTCTCCCACTACTAACATTACCAATGCGATGGTAGGACGTATGCCGGGCGTTATCGGCTTCCAGACATCCGATGAACCCGGTGGCGGAGGAACAACGATCAGGATCAGGGGGACAAACTCATTAGGGAGTAATGATCCCCTATATGTTATTGACGGTATACCGGATCGTGACGGAGGAATCAACCGGTTAAATCCGACGGAAATCGAATCCATATCCGTACTGAAAGATGCTGCTGCCGCCATTTATGGAGCACGTGCTGCTAATGGAGTTATTCTTGTAACTACAAAGCGGGGGAAAGAAGGAAAAGCGACCGTTACATTCAATGCCAGCGGCGGTTTTTCTACACCGACACGTTTACCTAAAATGGCAAACGCTTTCGAATATGCAACCATGGTGAATGAGATCAACCCCGGAACCTACACTGAAAAAGATTTACAACTTTTCCAGGATGGTACGGATCCGTGGGGACACCCGAATACCGACTGGTTTGACGTAGCAATTAAAGATGCATCCCCTTTATACCGGACAGATTTAGGTGTAAGCGGAGGAACAGACAAAGTAAAGTATTTCGTTAATTTTGCCGCCAATGGAGAAGATGGTATTTACAAAAATTCGGCTAACCGTTATGATCAATACAGTATACGTGTAAATTTAGATATCAATACCAGTAAATATGTAAATATCCAGTTTGGGAATGCATCCCGTTTTGAAGACACTCAATATCCGATAAAAAGCGCTGCCAGTATTTTTTCCGGTATTCGCCGCGGGAAACCTACTCAAAATGCTTACTGGCCAACCGGAGAACCCGGCCCCGACCTTGAGCGCGGAGATAATCCGGCCGTTACGTCCACCGATGCAGCTGGATTTGACCGTCAAAAAACATATTACATCCAAAACAACGTAGCCCTGAATATTAAAATACCCTGGGTGGAAGGATTATCTCTACGGGCCAATGCTTCTTACGACAAACGTTTCAAAAACAGGAAGAAATTTGAAAAGCCGATCATTCTTTATTCCTGGGATGGAATTAATCCGAACAGTTCCGGTTTAACCGGGGCAAAACGCTATATTGACAATCCGCAACTGACACGTGAAATTGAAGATCAAACTGACTGGATGCTCAATGGTATAATTGATTACAACCGCACGTTTAACCGGCATACGATTGGAGTAACGGTTGGTATGGAAGCTCAGAAGAAGGAGTTTGACCGTACGGACGCTTTCAGGAAAAATTTCATCTCAGGGACAAAACCCGAGTTGAATTTAGGAGGAGAAAACGGGATGACCAACAATGGCTACTCATGGCAAGAAGCCCGGTTAAATTATTTTGGCCGTGTGTCTTATAATTACCTGGAACGCTATCTATTTGAATTTGTCTGGAGGGCCGACGGTTCGTATCGTTTTCCAAAAGACAAACGGTTCGGATTTTTCCCGGGAGTATCTGCGGCATGGCGTGTATCCGAAGAGGCATTCTGGAGAGATAACGTCACGTTTATTGATTACTTTAAGCTACGGGCTTCTGTTTCGCAAACCGGAAATGACGCTTTACTTGATAACGACAGGAATTATGACCGTTCCATTCAGTACTTAAACACGTTCGGATACCGGAGCCAGGGAGTCGTATTCGGAGGCGCCGAACAAAAAAGACTATATCCGGTCAGGACACCGAATACAAACATTACTTGGGAAGTAGGCACTACGTACGATTTAGGATTGGATTTAAAATTCCTGGATAACCGGCTGAGTCTGGAATCCGACCTATTCTATCATAAACGAACCAATATGTTGATTCCCAGGGATGCTTCCCTGCCCGAAATCAGTGGGATTACATTGCCTAAAGAAAACCTCGGGGAGATGGAAAATAAAGGAATCGAAATGTTGCTAAGCTGGGACGATAAAATTCAGGATGTGCAATATCATCTTTCATTGAATGCCACATACGCCAGAAATAAAATATTATTCTGGGATGAAACCCCCGGAGCTCCTGATTATCAAAAATCAACCGGCAAACCTGTAGGATACCTTGACAATGATAATAAAAACCTATACTACATTGCCGATGGGATTTTCCATAACCAGGCAGAAATCGATGCCTACCCGCATTGGACAGGAGCCGTACCCGGTGATATTCGATATAGGGATGTAGATGGAAATGGTAAAATTGATGCAAACGACCGTGTCCGGTCCGATAAAAGTGAAGAACCTCGTTTTGTTGCAGGATTTACCATCGGCCTTAACTGGAGAAACTGGGATTTGATGGCTTTATTCCAAGGCGCTACAGGTGGCCAGACGTATATTAAAACCTGGTCGGGGACGATCGGAAACTTCCTGAAAGATTATTACGACAAACGTTGGACTCCGGAAAATCCCAATGCGAATGGTCCGCGCACTTATGAGCGTGAAGACCAATATTGGGCTGATCCTAATGTCAGAAATACTTACTTCGTATACAAGGGGGATTATCTACGATTGAAAAATTTAGAGTTGGGATATAGATTTACCGTACCAGCTTTACAAAATGCAGGTATCTCTAATCTGCGGATATACACGACTGCAACCAATCTGTTCACAATCGATTATCTTAAAATTGCAGACCCCGAACAAAGAAACCAGGACCTGGAAGCCTATCCTCAACGTAAAATTGTAAATTTCGGTATTCAAGCAACCTTCTAATTCATTATAAATATGAAGACATTAATAAAATATAGCTATATCACGATCATCGCCGGAGCCATGGCAATGATTGTCTCCTGTTCCGATTTTATGGATCTCTCCCCCAATGACCAGTATGATGAAACCGATGTCTGGTCTGACGCCGGATTGGTACAAGCTCTGGTAAACGAAACGTATGCATATATCGTACACGGATCGGAAGAAGGCAATACTTCCGGTTTAACGGACGATGCTTATTTTACGCACAATTATGGCATGAAGGCCATCAATGAAACCGCTGTTTCCGAAAGTGACTTACAATGGTATAATAATGAAACATGTCCTTTCAGATGGAGTGACCGCTACCTGGCCATCTATCGTGCGAACTTGATCTTGGCAAATATCGACAAAGTTCCGGCATCTCCCGGCTATGACTTAAGTATCATGAAAGGTGAAGTTCATTTCCTAAGGGCTTATTTATATACCGAATTAGTCAGGGGATTTGGTGGCGTTCCTTTAGTTGATAAGATCTATTCAATGGAAGAAGCGGCTAACATCAACATCCCACGCAGTAATGTGGCGGAATGCCTGGACTTTATATTAAAAGACATTCAGGCTGCGGTTGAACTGTTACCGGAAAGCGTCAGCAGCAATCAATTAGGCCGTGCGACAAAAGGCGCAGCCATTGCACTGAAAGCAAGAATATTATTACACCTCGCCAGTCCTCTGTTTGCCGACCGTGCAGTTAATACGCTTGACTGCAACCAGTATAAAGGAGACAGGAATGCCTTATATGAACAAGCCCTACAAGCGGCTAAAGAGGTAATAAACAGCGGACAGTATTCATTAATCGACTGTAATGCCGGATCAATCCAACAAATTGCTGCTAATTTCCATCAAATCATTATATCGAATAATGAAGAAATGATCTTTACCAAACAGTTCATTCAGAAAAACACAGGCGACAGGCGTATTTCCAACCGCGCAGCTCTCTGCCATGGTCCGAATGGGTATCATAACTGGGCAGGCGTAACCCCTACACAGGATTTGGCTATGGCATTCGAGATGGAAGATGGATCATTAACCAACGCATTAACAGAACTTGGGCAAACATCCGACACAAATCCTTATGTTAACCGTGAACCACGCTTTTATGCTACTATTGGTTATGATGGTGCGGAATGGGGACGTCAGCGTCCAACCGATTCGTATACATTTGACCCTACTCCATTAGGCAACTTGCAAATGGGTTATTACGAAGTAAATGATGGTGCAGACCTGGATGTGATCCTGCCAAATGGAACAACCCTTAACTTTAAGGGGCTATATGGAGTAGATACCCGTAAATCGCCTATTGAAGACTGGAATGGCTCTTTTACCGGTTATCTGGAGAAAAAATTAATTGATGGAACTGTTCCGGCCAGTGAACAAGTATGGCAGGTTGTACCCTACCCATACATACGTTTGGCTGAAATGTATCTGATTGCAGCAGAAGCATGTATCGAACTGAATAAACCGGATGAAGCGGCTACATATCTGGATGCTTTACGCTCACGTATCGGCAGGCCTGACACAAAGGCAACTCTGGCTGTTCGGAATAAGTCATTCAACCAATCTGATTTACGTGAATTCCTGCGCCAGGAACGCCGGGTCGAATTGGCATACGAAGAATCACGCTACTACGACATACGCCGTTGGATGATTGCACCGCAAACAACAAAATCACTGAAGGGTATTATGGTTGTAGCACGATTGAAACCAGGTAAAACAGCAAATAAACCTTATGTGAAAAATGATGAATTGTGGAATTATAATTATTACGTAACCGATTTATCTTATCGCGAATCCCGCAAATGGGATAATAAATTGTATTTTGCACCGATTAAACGCGATGAAACCAAACGTAATCCGGCCATAGTACAGAATCCGGGAATGGAATAAAAAGTAAAAAAATCTGACTTAATATTGACTAGTCCTTAACAACCAGGAGGACTAGTCAATAAACTCTTTCCTGCTTAACAGGAATAGATAAAATCTTTTTAGGATAAAGATGTGACTGCCAATAAAGCACATATTTAATTATTCTAAAAATAATTTTTGGCTCAAAAAAAATGCGCTATATTTGGACTCATTATGAATAAAAGAAGAACCATATACCTGAAGACTCACGGACAAGCGCCTACATAATGCTTAGTGATAAGCGGTTAAATTAGCTCGGAAAATGGAACTTAAACCTTGGAGCATAACAACCTTTCTATACAAATAATAATAACAACAAAACAACAAACAAATGAAAAACAAAAAGCTCAAGATGGGCATGGTCGGCGGTGGAAGTGACGCCTTTATCGGAGCCATCCATCGCCGTGCAGCCTTAATGGAAAACCTGGTAGAATTGGTCTGCGGGTGTTTTAGTATCGACCCGGAAATTTCTAAAAGTTCGGGACGGTCTTATTTTTTACCCGACAACAGAATCTATAATTCGTATCAGGAAATGTTCGAACATGAAATGACATTGCCGGAAGAAGAACGGTTGGATTTTGTTACAATCGTCACACCGAACAAGTTCCATTTCGAACCGGCCATGATGGCGCTGGAAAGAGGAATACATGTAGTTTTAGACAAACCGATCACTTTTTCGTTGGAAGAAGCAAAACAATTACAGCAGAAAGTTGAAGAAACAGACCTGATATTAGCATTGACGCATGTATATACCGGCTATCCGGCTGTAAAAGAGATGAAAGACCGTATTGCGAAAGGAGAATTAGGCAAACTCCGACGGCTTTATGTAGAATATCCGCAAGGCTGGTTAGCCGATCGTATTGAACTGGAAAGCGGAAACAATGCCGGCTGGCGGACCGATCCGAAACTTACCGGCAAAGCAGGATGTATCGGTGATATCGGAACCCATGCATGGCATCTGGCCGAATACGTCAGCGGACAACAAGTCACAGAGCTTTGCGCCGAACTTACAACATTTGCTCCCGGCAGGCAGGTAGACGATGACGGTACGGCTTTTCTGCATTTTGATGGCGGGCTAAAAGGAGTACTGACAGCCTCTCAGATTGCAAAAGGGGAAGCGAATAATATCCGCCTACGTGTATACGGTGAAAAAGGGGGTATGGAATGGCGCCAGATGGACCCGAACAAACTCATAATGAAATGGGGAAATAAACCCGAAGAAATTATTCATATCGGTAATAATACTTTTTTAGGTGAGTTTGCAGGTTGGGACGTACGTACACCTGCCGGACATCCGGAAGGATTCCTGGAAGCGTTTGCCAATATCTACCGGAATTTTGCTTTAACAGTAATGACTAAACGTAACGGAAAAGAGCCGACCAAAGATATGCTTGACTTCCCAACGGTTTATGATGGTGTACGCGGAATGCAATTTATCGAAACAATGGTCGAAGCCGGTTGGAATAATGATATAAAATGGCAACCCTGGATTGAGTAAAAATCAAGAATGGAAAGGTGAAAGGTGAAAGTTTGTAAAGTAATGATTATTTTCACCTTTCAATTTTCCATTAATACACAATTCTACTAAAAATTGTGTTATACTACATTCTATTAAATAAAAAAATGCTACTTTTATTGCCGAATTAATTTTAAATCGATTTTTATTTAAAAAAGGATGACACATAGACAATGCTACTCTACGTATTCAAAAAAAAAGAAAAATAAAAGTCTTTTATTTTTTGCTGGTTTCCTGTTAGGAATCATTTGTTTCATCTCATTGTATCAGGTTTCGGTATACTTTTCGACCAACGAATCATGTATGATGTGTCATGTGCATCCACATGTCGAAGAAACATGGAAACTTTCCAAACACGTAAATAACAGTAGCGGTGTTATGGTCAATTGTGTCGATTGTCACTTACCTCCCAAAAGCCAAACGATCAACCATTATATGGCGAAAGCGCAACTAGGCCTCAAGGATGTATGGGGATATCTGACAAAAGACAGCACCGATTTTAATTGGGATACGAAATCCGAATTAGAACATGCCGTTAAATTTATTCCGAACGAATCATGTAAAGAATGTCATAAAAACCTGTTCCCGGCAGGTGTAACGGATGACGCGATTACCGCCCATCTGTATTACGAAGAAAACGAAACAAAACTCAATTTGCAATGCATCAGTTGTCATCTGGATGCAGGCCACTATAATCCGGACTATAGCCATGGACAAATGGTCGGCGTACCGGGAGCAGGAAGCAAGGCGGCAACAGGTCCTGTATTCGACACAGCCACTGTTGTTACAACTTTCGCCGATTATACGGAACAAATACCGGGAACAACCGTTTCATTCAATATGGTCGCTATACCGGGTGGAACATTCAAAATGGGAAGCTCGCCTAAGGAAGAATTTCACAATGCTGACGAAGCGCCTGTTCGTGAGGTTACGGTAAGTTCGTTCTTTATGGCTGAGATTGAGGTAAGCTGGAATGAATACTGGGCATTTTATGCCGAAACAATGAGTGAAGGACGTACTCCTCCCGAAGCGGTGTATGCGAATAATAGTAATCCGGATGTAGATGCGGTTTCAGGACCGACGCCTCCGTTTGGTTTCCCGGATCAGGGTTGGGGCTTTGGCGAACGACCGGCTATTACAATGACACATTATGCTGCTGAAACATATTGCCAATGGCTATCATTAAAAACCGGCAAAAAGTATCGCCTTCCGACTGAAGCAGAATGGGAATATGCGGCACGTGGTGGAACGGAAACACCTTATTTCTTTGAGGGCAAGCCTAAAGATTATTCCGATCAGGGATTTATGCGCAAATTTTTCAGTGCAAAAACAGAGATTATCAGTGATTACGTCATATACGACAAAAACAGTAAAAACCGTACCCAGGAACCCGGAAGCGTGAAACCGAATCCTTTCGGATTGAAAAATATGTTGGGTAATGTAATGGAATATACTTCTGATAAATACGACCCGGAAGCGTATAGCAAAGGTGGCGACAAAGCAACCAATCCATCAGTAAAAGAAGGAACCGAATGGGTTGTGCGTGGAGGATATTATAACTCTGACGCAGCCGATTTACGTGTAGCTGTACGTAATTATACCCGTCACGATGATTGGTTAAAAACCGATCCTCAGCAACCGAAAAGTATCTGGTGGTATTCCGACATAAAAGGCATTGGTTTCAGAGTAGTATGTGAACCGGACGAAACAATTAAATAAAAAGATATAATCAATCATTCTAAAAACCAGATTATCATGAAAAAAGAAAACAGTATTAGTAGAAGATCATTTTTGAAGAGCTCGGCATTAGCCGGAGCTGCAGGCGTAGTCGGAACAGGAGGAGCAGCCTCTATCCTAACTTCTTGCGGAGGAGCAGGTTCCGAAGGTGGAAATGCACAAGGCGGTGGAGCAAACAAGCCATTAAAAGAAGCAGGATCGTATTATGTTCCGGAACTTCCGGATATGGCCACTGACGGAAAAGAACTGAAAGCCGGTATTATTGGTTGCGGCGGACGGGGTTCAGGCGCTGCCTTTAACTGGCTAAATGCAGCCAATGGCGTCACAATAACAGCATTAGGTGATACTTTTAAAGACCGCATAGATGGTCTGGCTGGAAAACTGAAAGCCGAAAAAAACATAGACATTCCTGAAAGTATGCGTTTTACAGGATTAGATGCCTATAAACAAGTTATCGACAGCGGAGTAGATGTGGTTATCATTGCCACTCCACCTAATTTCCGTCCAATCCATTTCCAATATGCAACAGAAAAAGGAGTACATTCATTCCTTGAAAAACCCATCTGTGTAGATCCGGTTGGCTACCGTATGATTGTAGCTACAGCCAGACTGGCGCAAGCTAAGAATTTATGTGTTATTACCGGAACGCAACGCCATCACCAACGCAGCTACGTAGAATCTTATAAACAGATCATGAATGGTGCAATCGGCGAAATTACCGGTGGTAATGTTTACTGGAATCAATCTATGCTTTGGTTTCGTGAACGCCAAGCCGGTTGGAGTGATTGCGAATGGATGATCAGAGACTGGGTAAACTGGAAATGGTTATCCGGAGATCATATCGTAGAACAACACGTACATAATATCGACGTATTCACATGGTTCTCCGGATTGAAACCTGTAAAAGCCACAGGATTCGGTTCTCGTCAACGCCGTATTACCGGGGATCAATATGATAATTTCAGTGTAGACTTTACTATGGAAAACGGTATTCACCTACATAGCATGTGTCGTCAGACCGATGGATGTACAAATAATGTAAGCGAATTTATTCAGGGGACAAAAGGCTCGTGGAACAGTGACAGTATGGAAATTAAAGATCTGGCCGGTAATGTGATCTGGAAATATGACAAAGAAGCTGAAAAGAAACAATATAAACAAACTGATCCATATACATTAGAACATGTAAACTGGATTAACCATATCCGTTCAGGAAAACCGATTGATCAGGCATCCGAAACAGCAGTAGCTAATATGATGGCTATTATGGGACGCGAATCGGCTTATACAGGTAGCGAAACAACTTGGGATACTATAACTGCATCTACTATAGACTACCTGCCTAAAGATATTGACCTGGCGCAAAAAATGGATATGAGTGGCTTTACAGTTCCTGTTCCGGGAAAACCTCTTGAAAAGAAATAAAGAAATATGGCACTAAACAGAAGAAATTTTTTAAAGACTTCTCTATCCGGGGTGGCCGCAACTACAATGGGCGGGACAGCATTAGCTGCCTGCTCATCCGGTACAACATCCACGGACAATAATAAAGATTCAAAAGCCTGCTGTGCAAACAGCAAAGCTGAACTGAAACTTTCGTTTCAGGAAGGTACGGCTCCGGGCAAAGATTTAAATGAGAAGTTTGATTATTTTGAAAAACTGGGCATTGTTGGATTCGAACCGGGCGGAAGAGGATTAGCCGGGCGGGTAAACGAAATCAAGGAAGCGCTTAAAGGACGTAATATCAAGGTAAGTGCGATCTGTGCCGGATTCGAGGGTTTTATGCTTTCAACGGAAGAAGCAGTTCGTAATCAATGCCGCGACACCATGCGCGAAATCATTACGGCTGCCGGTGAGATAGGTTCGACAGGTGTGATCATTGTACCGGCTTTCAATAGTCAGAAACCGGTAATGTCTCACACACAGGAGACACGCGATTTCCTCTGTAAATGGTTCGACGAATTAGGAACGTTTGCCGTAGAACATGGCACAACCGTTATTCTTGAGCCTCTGAATCGTAAAGAAGCATTTTACCTGCGTCAGGTAGCTGACGCTGCTTCCATATGCCGGGATATTAACAATCCGGGTGTTACCTGTCTGGGAGATTTTTGGCATATGACCTGGGAAGAAACCTGCGATATGGGCGCTTTCCTTTCAGCCGGGAAATATCTGCAACATGTACACATGGCAAGCCGGAAACGTCGTAGTATGCCGGGAGAAGATGGAGATGCTGATAATTATATAAGCGGCTTCAAAGGATTGAAGATGCTTGGTTATGACAAATACGTTAGCTTCGAATGCGGATGCCAGGGGGAGAGGGAAGTTGTAGTTCCGGCAGCAGTCGAACTATTACGTAAACAATGGGAAGAAGCATAATATGTCTCTAGTATATTCAAATATGCAGTTGAGTGAGGTTGTTGAAGAACATACCTCACTCATTCCTGTGATCCACAGGTTCGGAATCCACCTCGGATTAGGTGACGAATCGGTACGGTCAATTTGTGAAAAACAGAACCTGGATCCTGATTTTTTCCTGGCAATGATCAATACCTTTTTAAATGAGGATTATTTTCCCCAAAAAAAACTACAGGGATTCCACATTACGCAAATCATTGATTACCTTACAAAAACAAATCACTATTATCAGCGCCACCAGCTACCCAATATCGAACGGCATATGCGTTCGTTTATTGAGATAAGTGATCCGGATAACAATTCATTGGAGTTAATCAGTAAAATATTTGCTTCATTCAAAGAAAAGCTGATCACCCGTATTAAGCACGACGAAAAAGAATGGTTTCCACATTGCCTTTCGTTAAGTAAAAACTTATCAAAAGACCAGAACTTTGCTTTTAAAACAAACGAGACAGATGAAGATGACTCATCAATCGAAGCATTATTAACCGATATGCGGCATATCATGATCAAACACCTTACAGGTGAATATGATAAAAACCTTTGTTATGCAGTAATATTCGCCATCAGCACGTTAAACAAAGATATCAGGCAGCATAACCGGATTCGTTATCGTATCCTGTATCCGATTGTTGCTGCCATGGAGAAAGCTATAGGAAAATAGTATGCTTAAGCCCCGACGTATTGCAATTATTTTGCCGGATGTATTGCAGTCAATTGGTTTGAGAAGCCTTTTAATTGATTATTTTTCACCGGTTGAAATCGAAGCATTTCATTCTTTTGAAAATATTTCTCCGACTGAAAAAGATCTTTTCGACTATTATTTTGCATTGCCTGAAATCATTGTCTTACATGCCGATTTTTTTATGCTTAAACGAGGTAAAATTATCCCGGTTGTATTTGGTAATGTAACCGATGAAACGACTTCGCACAATCATTTGATCATTAACACTACTCAGGAAGCTATTATTGAGCAACTACGTAAGTTACTTAAAAAAGAACCGTTATCCAGGCATGTAACGGATTCGAATAATACGCTGTCTACACGTGAAATTGATGTCCTTCAATTGATCGTACGTGGCAGTACGAATAAAGATATTGCCGACAAATTATGCATTAGCCTGAATACAGTCCTGACGCACCGGAAAAATATCACGTCTAAATTAGGAATCAAAACAATTCCCGGGCTTACATTTTATGCAATCACCAACGGTATCATATCCGGTGACGAAATCGAATTGTAATATAATTTTTCTATTACTATATATATTTCTCCTATTGAATTATTCTGTTTAATCCCGTAAATTTGTAAATTATAAAATATGGATAGAATCATTGAAATAGCAAATTTCCAGCAACCGGAAAAAGCAGAATTACTGGCCAGCTTGTTAAGATCCGAAGGTATCGAATGTTTTATGCCGAACGAAGTAAGCAGTCATGTATTACGAGGTTATTTAGATGTTGGCGCACGTGTCGAAATTTTTGAGAAAGACCTCACGCTTGCTCTGGATGTCATGAAAAATGCCGGTTATTCTTTACCCGGCGAAAATATGGAAACAGAAGATGAAGAAAATGATACTGCACTTGCCCGTCGTGTTCCAATCCTGAAGAATCTTTCATTCGAGAAACAAATCGTTATTATTATCGGGTTAATTCTCGGGATTCTCGCATTATTGATCTATTTACAATCTTATTTCTCTGCTGAAAATATATAATTATGGCGCGCCGGAAAATATCGACAACACAAGCAGTTTGTATTATTGCACTTTGGGTATTTCTCTGTTACATACTATTAACAGCCAGTAAAACAATTGACTTTTACACAATTTTTGTAATTATCGCTTCTGGTGTTATTGTATTTGTTCCGCTTTATAAAAGTAGGAAACGATCCGAATAAAAAAATAAGAAACTGTTTAAATTTTATTGCTAAAATTCTAAACCCTATGGAAGAATTCATGATGATCATTTTCGGAGCTTCCGGAGATCTTACCAGACGTAAATTAATGCCTGCATTGTATTATCTGCATAAAGAGAAACGACTCCCTGCAGGTTTTACTATCATTGGAACAGGACGAACGAAATATACCGATGAAGCATACCGGGCATATATCCTGCAAAACCTGGTACAATTTGTTCCTTCAAAAGAACAAATAAAAGAAGATATGGATTCTTTTGTGCAGAATTTATATTATTTCCCTATGGATCCCGAAGACGGGAACGAATATATATTGCTAAACCAGCGTCTTAAAAACATTTCTCAAAATAATTTATCCGGAGATTTACTGTTCTACCTGGCTACACCACCCTCACTATATGGAGTTATCCCCCAGCAATTAAAGAAGATTGGTTTAAATGGTAAAAATGCGCGGATTATAGTAGAGAAACCTTTTGGTTATGATTTAAAAACAGCGATCGAATTGAACGCCATTTATGCTTCGGTTTTTGAAGAAAACCAGATTTACCGGATCGATCATTTCTTAGGGAAAGAAACCGTTCAGAATATCCTGGTATTCCGTTTTGCAAACGGTATCTTCGAACCGTTATGGAACCGGAACTATATCAATTATATTGAAGTTACCGGTGTGGAAAATCTGGGGGTCGAACAGCGTGGAGGATTCTATGATTCTGCCGGTGCATTACGCGACATGGTTCAGAATCATCTTATTCAGATATTGGCAATAATTGCGATGGAGCCCCCTGCAACATTTAACGCAGAAAACTTCCGTAACGAAGTGGTTCAGGTGTACGAATCGTTGAAGCCTCTGACGGAAAAAGATCTTAAGGAGCATATTATCCGCGGACAATACACAGCTTCAGAGTATCACCCTGCTTATCGTGAAGAAAAAAACATAGCTCCGGATTCGCGCACCGAAACCTACATCGCCATGAAATTGGAAATACAAAACTGGCGTTGGAGTGGTGTTCCTTTTTACATTCGTACCGGCAAACAAATGCCTACCAAAGTAACCGAAATTGTAATTCATTTTCGCGAAGCTCCTCTAAAGATGTTTAATCTGGTCAAAAGCCAGATGCCTAAAGAAAATAAACTAATTCTTCGCCTGCAACCCAATGAGGGCATTACACTCAGCTTCGGTATGAAAGTGCCGGGCCGCGGATTTGAAATGAAAGAAGTAATGATGGACTTCGGATATGACAGTCTGGAAGGAATACCAACCGAAGATGCTTACATCCGTTTAATTGAAGACTGCATTCATGAAGATCCAACTTTATTTACACGAAGCGACGCCGTTGAAGCATCATGGAAGTTTTTTGAGCCCGTGTTGGAGTATTGGAAAAATCCCGACGTTCCTCTTCACGGATATCCGGCAGGAAGCTGGGGACCTCTGGAAAGTGAAGAGATGATTCACCGGTATCATGCCGAATGGACTAATCCATGCAAAAACAGAACAAATACCGACATTTATTGCGAGCTATGAACATTTCCGTATATCCTACCCCGTTAGAAACCGCCCGTGAATTAATTGTTCATATTATTGAGCAATTAAACAAAAAAAACGGACCATTTTTTAATATCGCATTCAGCGGAGGCAATGGTCCTTTATTGATGTTTAAATTATGGCTAGAAGAATATAAAAACCAAACTCCATGGGAGAAAATGTGTGTCTACTGGGTAGACGAACGATGTGTTCCTGCCGACAGTTCCGAGAGTAATTACGGTATGATGCATTCATTGTTATTAAACCATGTTCCGGTTCCGAATGGGCAAATATTCCCTATTCAAGGTGAAAATGAACCGGTAGCCGAAGCTTTACGCTATTCCGAACTGGTAAGAAAAGGAGTTTCTTTAGCGAATGATTTACCTGTATTTGATCTGGTTCTGCTTGGAGCCGGTACGGATGGGCATACCTCTTCAATCTTTCCCGGACAAGAATATTTGCTTACTTCTTCTCAAGTATATGCCCCTTCCGAACATCCTGTCAGCAGACAAAAAAGAATTGCATTAACAGGCCAACCTATTATCCATGCAAAGGAAACTATTTTTCTGATTACCGGCGAAGAGAAAACCGCTGTTGTTGCAGATATATTCCATTCCTCTCAAAACGGTCCGGCAGCTTATATTGCACATTATGCTAAAAACGCAAGCCTGTATTTAGACAGTGATGCTGCTGCTTCAATTAACCATTGAATTATCATCATTTTCTTTATCTGTTGCTTCAGGTACCTTCCAATAAGCATCTTCATCATTGTTACCAGAATCCTCCTCTTCAGTCAGGAATGAGTAAACCGGTGGCTCAGGACCTGAACGCCGAAAATAAAATGCCAGAACAATTCCCGTCAACAGTCCGGACAAATGTCCTTCCCATGAAATGGAAGTATGTTGATACAACGATGGAAAAAACGCCCAGATAAATCCTCCGTATAAGAAAGATACTAATAATGCAAATGCCATCTGCTGAGGTACTTTTTTAATGATTCCACTGACAAGATGAAATGCTGCCAATGCATACACCAAACCACTTGCGCCAATGTGCACGGAGTACATTCGTCCCATACACCATGTCAACAACCCGCTAATCAGATATAGAAAAAGGAGTATTTGCCACCCTTGTTTTTTATAGAAAAGAAACAATCCGAATAGTAATAAAAAAAGGGATGGTGTATTAGATATTAAGTGATCCCAATCTTTATGCAAAAAAGGCAATGTTAATATACCTAACAACCCCCTCCAATCTAATGGAGACAGCCCGAATTGCTGCAAATCCAACCTGAACAGTACATTCATGATATGTACTACCCAGGGCAAAGCAGTTAGCAATAGTGCATATATAGCGGCATAAAAGGTATCCTTTTTCTCTTGCATTCAACAGATTTATTTTTACAAAGTTAGAAATCCTGAATAAATAACAAAGAATTAGGCACATTAGATGCATTTTTAAAACCTTTCACTATATTTGTAGATAAGTGTAACTTAAATACTAAATATCCATGACAACACGAAGAGACTTTATTCGTCAAGCCACTCTTTTAGGGGCAGGATTATCTTTAAATCCTTTTTTCATTAAAGCAGGAAACAATAGCGTTGGAGCAAACGACAAAGTAAAAGTCGGTTTGATAGGTTGCAACGGCATGGGCTTTGCCAATCTGGAAGCCTTTCTTAAAAATCCCGAAGTAGAATGTATCGCCCTGGCCGACATAGACCAATCGGTTTTAGACACAAAAGCTGCCAAGGTTCAGGAAATTACCGGCAAAAAACCGAAGGATTTGTATAAAGACTGGCGCAAACTCATTGACAACAAAGATGTGGACGTTGTAATTGTCGGAACTCCGGATCATTGGCATTGCCTGCAAATGGTAGCAGCCTGCCAGGCCGGCAAGGATGTATATTGCGAAAAACCATTGGGAAACAGTATCGAAGAATGCAACATTATGATACGCGCTGCAGAGAAATACAACCGCGTAGTACAAGTAGGTCAATGGCAACGAAGCGACCCGCATTGGCAGGATGCAATGGCATTTGTACATAGCGGCAAACTGGGTAAAATCCGGACTGTACGTGTATTTTCATATCAGGGCTGGTGCCCTTCTATTCCGGTTAAACCGGATGAGCCTGTTCCGGCAGGAGTTGATTATGATATGTGGCTAGGCCCCGCACCCAGTCGTCCGTTCAACCGGAACCGTTTTCATTTCACTTTCCGTTGGTTCTGGGATTATGCAGGAGGATTAATGACTGACTGGGGTGTACATCTACTGGATTATGCTTTGTACGGAATGAACGTCACCGCGCCTAATTCTATTATGGCTTCGGGTGGTAAATTCGGTTATCCGGATGATGCCTGTGAAACCCCTGATTTATTACAGACTATTTATACATTTGACGATTTCACCGTGATGTGGGATCATGCTATCGGTATCGACGATGGCGCTTACGGACGGAACCACGGTTTGGGATTTGTCGGTGAAAATGGAACATTGGTACTTGATCGTGGCGGATGGGAAGTTATTCCTGAAAAAGTAAACGGAGTGGAACGGATGGAAGCAGTAGCTTTGAAAAAAGCATATGGTGAAGGAGGTCTGAACCTGCATGTCAAAAACCATCTGGAATGCATCAAAAAACGCGATCGCAATTGTAATGCCAGTATCGATATCGGTGCACATATTGCCAAATTCTCTCAACTAGGAAATATTGCTTACCGTACAGGTAAAAAACTTACGTGGAATGGTAAAACATTTAATGACACAGAGGCCGATAAATACCTGACAAAGGAATATCGCGCACCGTGGGAATTACCGAAAGTATAATATTTTTCAGATCCGTCTGTTAGAATATTTCTTATAAAAACCTCTCGTCATTCCTTCCTGAAAATCGAAATGACGAGAGGTTTTTCTTTTTTGATAATATAACCATATAAACTAATGATTCTTTCCGTATTAACTAATACAGATAGTCTATCTGATTAATATTTTCACATATATGATCTAACATTTTCACTAATGTGAAGATATATTTTCATAAATATAAACATATACCTTTATTAATATGAAACATTTTCTTTATATTTGTGAAACTACTAACCTTCTCAACCAAAAACATTAATTATATGGCTATAAAGTACGATTTCTATCAGACTCCATCTCTAAATCCCAAAGAAGGAAAACCGAAATTGCATCCACGCATTGTTAGTGGCCATACCGTTAACACGGATAAATTAGCCCGGTTAATCGAACAAGCCTCATCACTTACCGAAGGAGATGCCAAAGCAGCATTAAACGCCTTTTGCCGGATTATGACAAGCGAATTACAAGCGGGTAATCGTGTACATCTGGAAGGATTGGGGTATTTTCATCTGACATTAACCGGCCCGGCCGTAGAATCGGAAAAAGAGATACGTGCCGAATCAATTAAAGTTAAATCGATTGCTTTCAGACCCGAAATCGGTTTGAAAAAGCAATTAAGGGCAGCTATAATTAAACGGGAAAAAAGGAAAAATCATTCGCAACAACTTTCAGAAGCCGAGACTGATAAAATTCTAACAGATTATTTCAAAGAGAATTTATATATAACCCGCAAAAAATTTCAGCAATTGTGCATGTTGACAGAAAGTACAGCTAACAGACGCTTCAAAAAGCTGCTGCAGGATGGAAAACTCAAAATAAGCCTGCACCATCCGTATTTATTTGAATGGTGTAAGTAAGTGTTCAATCTTTTCACTGATGTTCCGGACGCAACAGATCATTGACTGTCTTTACCGGATTAAATGTTTCGATAGGCACCTCAACAAAAACGGTGTTCCAATCGCTCATTGCCCCGTTCCATAGCCCCGGAAGTTCTAAAGCCTTCAATTCACGTCCGTCTTTGCTTTTCTGGGAAATAAAACCGGTATTCTTATCTACAAAATCGGGTAAATTATATTTGTTTCCTTCGAGATCTTTCAGTGCGCAAACCAGATCCACCGGATTAAAATGAGTTCCCTGCTCAAACAACGCTTTTTTCGCCGGATCCGACATGTCGATCTGCGAACTTTCCAGGATTTGCAAAGAGACAGTTCCATCAGGATTCACAGCGAAGAAAGGTCCCCCACCCGGCTCTCCAACATTCCGTACCATTCCACAAACACGCAACGGACGCATCAGTTTACGCTTGATATAAAGAACCAGCTCCACATCTTCAAGTAACCGGGTTTCCGGATTTTTAATACATAATTCATCCTGCAGGAAGTAGATCATTTCTTCCACTTGTGCATGTGTATAATCCCCGCTATCAATCAATTCCAAATAACTAAAAATCTTCTGTTGCAGGCTAACCAATATACCTGCCAATACTTTCTTATATGTAACTGTAGCATCTTTAAAATGGTCGGGCACTACATTATCAATATTTTTTATGAAAACAACATCCGCCTCCATCTGGTTCAGATTCCCGATCAACGCACCATGCCCTCCCGGACGGAATAACAGCGAGCCATCCGCATTACGGAAAGGTTGATTATCCTTATCAGCAGCAATCGTATCCGTGCTCGACTGCTGGTTACTAAATGAGATATAATATGTCACACCGAATTTTTGCTCATACAAACTCTTTTTTTCATTTACCAATGTCTCAAATAAGACCTGATGCTCAGGTGAAACAGTTAAATGAATATGAACATCATTGGTTTTATTTTTCGTATACAATGCCCCTTCAACCAAATGTTCCTCGGCCGCAGTCCGGATACCTTCCGGATATGAATGAAACAACAATAGTCCTTTGGGTAGCAATCCATACCGAAGACCTTTCTCCTCCAGCAAATTTGAAACAATCGATTTATATTTATTTTCAGAGAGTAATGCAGGTATATCTTTACCTTCATTTTCCCGGCATTTGTCGTTTAGTGCATCAAAAAAAGCAAAATGTTTGATTTCATCAAAGAATTTCTTTTCAAAAGCAGTAGAAGGCGTTTCATACGAAGCAGATAAAAATTCAAACAAATCTTTAAACATTCTGCTGGCAGCACCCGATGCAGGGACAAATTTCAAAATGGTTTTATCCTGATTCAGGTAATCTTCCCAGATGTTAATATAATGGTCTTTTTCTTCTTCTGAAATTGCTTGAATACCTTTTTGAACAGATGCAGATGCTTTTACATCAAGAAAAGCGAAACCTTTTGCGAAACACGCCAACTGTTCTTTTAGCTGTTCTTCCGAAATACCTTTTTCAGATAGTAATTGTTGATCGTTTGCTGTTAACATAATATTTAATTAAGTCCATATAGGAGCAAATATAATAATTTGTTTTTGAATTTCATTTGCTGACAAATACTTTTTTACGTGACAATTCAATGGCTCTGTTATTAGCCGGACATATCAAAGCTGAAATGGAGTCATCAGCTCAACCCGGTCTGTCTTATACTGACATTGGCTGAAATGGCTCTGGTCGGCAGCATCTATTCTATCGACGATGAGAATCCTTGTCGGTGGACCTACATAAATATTGTGAAGAATCACATATTGCAACAAGCATTCATAATGTATGCGAAGCCTGTACAATCAGATTGGATTCGGAAAAGCAATTAAAGGCTCTTCCAGATATTAAGCTCTTTGAAAAAAATCAATATATTTGCACGAAAAGTAAAAGTTTTAATATGACTACAATATGATCTTGATGAAAATATTTCATTTTGGAGAGAACTTACGATAGAATATTGGATGTCATTTACAATTTTGATGGTGTTAATATTTTTTTATTTCTCCATTCAAACAAATTAAAAAACATAAAAAAGGCCTTTAAATGAAAGCATTACTTGATACGAATATTATCATTCACAGAGAAGCCTCAAAAGTAATGAATCAAGATATTGGTATATTGTACCGATGGCTGGAAAGAACTAAATATACGAAGTGTATTCATTCTATAACCGTTACCGAAATTGACAAAAACCCCAATAAACAGACCGTCGAATTGTTTCATGTTAAACTGGCGAATTATGAGTTAATAGAGATACCTTCTCCGATGCAACCAAAAATAAAAACAGTATCAGATAAACTTGACATTAATCCTAATGATATCAATGATACACTATTGCTAAATGAAGTTTATATTGGGCGTGTGGATATTCTAATCACAGAAGATAAGAAGATTCATAAGAAAGCAATACAACTTGGAATTAGAGATAAAGTGTTTACGATAGACTCTTTTCTGGAAAAAACATTTGCAGAACATCCCGATTTAGTAAATTATAAAGTGCTAAATGTTCAGAAATTAAAATTCGGGAGGATTAATATCTCTGATGCTTTCTTTGATAGTTTGAAAGAGGATTATATCGGTTTTGACAAATGGTTTATCAAGAAATACGATGATGAAGCATATATAACTATTAATTCAAATAATGGACTATTACTGTCTTTTTTATACCTGAAGGTGGAAGGGGAAGATGAAAACTATGCCAATATCACGCCCCCATTCTCTTCAAAAAAACGACTGAAGATAGGTACATTTAAGGTTATTAATAATGGATTCCGTCTTGGGGAACGATTCATGAAAATAATTTTTGACAATGCACTTAAAAACGACGTGGAAGAAATATATGTTACCATTTTTGACAAGAGAGAAGAGCAAAGGCGACTAATTGATTTGCTCGAACAATGGGGATTTAGCTATTGGGGCAAAAAGGAAGAAGAATTGGTTTATGTGCGAGATTTTACCCACAGAATTAACGACGAATACTTGAAACAATCGTATCCATTTATCTCACGTAATAAGGATTGCTTTATTGTTCCGATTTATCCGGATTATCATACTGAACTGTTGCCGGACTCCATTCTCAATACAGAATCTCCAGAAGAATTTATTGAGGATTTTCCACATCGGAATGGAATTAATAAAGTCTATGTATCGCGAGCAATAGAGCCTCATCCAAAAAAAGGAGATACATTAATATTCTATCGTACAGGAGGATATTACAAAAGTGTAGTCTCTACGATTGGAGTAGTGCAGGAAGTTCGATACGATTTTAGTAATGAAGAAGACTTCCTTCTTTATTGCCGAAAGAGTAGTGTATTCCCAGAAGATCAACTTAGAGCAATATGGCGATATTCTAAAGTAAAGCCGTTTGCAATACGATTCTTGTATATTTATTCTTTCCCTCATAGAGCGAACATGAAAGAGTTAATTGATTTGCAGATACTAAGTGGGATAAATGATGCTCCTCGTGGGTTTAAATATATAACTAAAGAACAATTTAACAAAATATTAAAAGCAACAAAAAGTGATGAAAGTTTTATTGTCGATTAAGCCAGAATTTGCTTTTAAAATATTTGACGGAAGCAAAAAATTTGAGTTTCGTAAGAATATTTTCAAGCGTAAGGATATTAGAAATGTAATTGTTTATGCCTCATCTCCTGTTCAACGGGTAATTGGAGAATTTGAGATTAAAGACATTTTACATGATGATACAGAAAAAGTATGGGATATGACTAAATTGGCTTCTGGAATAACGAAACAGTTCTACGATGAGTATTTCGCAGATAGGGAAAAAGCTTTTGCAATTCAAATTGGAACAATCAAAAAATACAGCTCTCCTAAATCGCTTTCAGATTATCAATTAAATTTTGCTCCTCAATCTTTTGTTTATGTCGAGCTTTAAGAGATAATTTATAAATCTATTAGAAAAAACAGGATTCGCTATAGATGAAATATTCAGACTGGAACCGGTGTGGTTTAAGCATACAATCCTATCAACTGGAGGAAAGATAGAGAAGAGAAACTCAAATATCCACGTATTCCTAAAGAGAAGAAAGCGATTAAAAACATAACGATAAGGGAAAATCAGACAGGAATCTCATATAAATCTCTATCTGCTGATTATCTAATTGACACAAAAGTGATCATAATCAAAGAGCCCTTTGTACGTAAACTTTATCAGATACGTAATCTGATAGAGTTGTTGAACTTGATCATAGAATTAGAACAATAAAAAAAACAACCAGAAAAGAACTTCCCATCACCTATGATAAAACGTACAATTAGAATTTATCTCTATAGAAAATATCAGGAAGATAGATTGTATTCTCAGCAAAAAACGATAATTTTACATCATGTTTTAATAGGAGGCTCAATACAATGAACAATACCACTCCGTTTTTTACACCGGAAGAAAAAAAAGAATTTTTCGCTGCTTATCATTCTCTCTTGTCAGGGCTATCTTCCTGCCTGGAGAAAGATGATATTCCGAAAATGAAGTCATTGATGAAGCGGATTGTTGCAATGGAATGCTACGGACGTGATAATAACGGAATCAACGGTTTACTCAGGAATATTCAGACTGCATTAATTGCTACTTCGGACATCGGGTTAAAACGTACTCCCATTATTGCTCTAATATTGTACCGTCCGGTATTTAAAAAAGTGATTACACTTGAAGAGGTCGAAAAGACATTCAATGCCGATGTATCCCTGATGATCAAGCGCTTGCTAAAAACATCAGATCTATATGCACGTAATACAGCTGTTAATTCGGAAAACTTCCATCATTTGCTGTTCTCATTTGCCGAAGACGTACGTGTAATCCTGATTATGATTGCCGACCGTCTTTGTATGATGCGACTGGGAAAGCAAATCAAAGATAATAAAGACCGCATACGGCTGGCAACGGAGGTATCGTATCTATACGCCCCACTGGCACACCGGTTAGGACTAAACAAGGTAAAAGGCGAACTTGAAGACTTATCCCTTAAATATCTTGACCCGGATCAATTTCAATATATTAAGACAAAACTGAATGCAACAAAAGATGCACGCGAAGCGTACATTGCAGAATTTATTGAACCCGTTAAACAAAAACTTGAAGAGGCAGGACTGAATTTCGATATCAAAGGACGAACCAAATCCATTTATTCGATTAATAATAAACTGAAAAAACAAGATATCCCGTTTGAAGGTATTTATGACTTGTTTGCCATCCGTGTGATTGTGGATACACCTTTGGAAAAGGAGCGTTCGGATTGCTGGCAGGCATATTCAATCATTACGGATATGTATCAACCCAATCCGAACCGGATGAAGGACTGGATATCTGTTCCGAAGAAAAACGGATATGAAAGTCTGCATATAACCGTATTAGGGCCGCAAAAACGCTGGGTTGAAGTACAAATACGCACAAAGCGTATGGACGAAATTGCAGAGCGCGGATTAGCAGCACACTGGAAATACAAAGGAGTAAAAGAAGAGCGCGGACTCGACGAGTTCATGAATGATGTGCGTGCTATGCTCGAAACGCAAAGCTCCAATCCGATGGATATGATGAAAGAATTCCGGATGGATCTTTATCAGGACGAAATCTATGTATTTACACCCAATGGCGATTTAATTAAACTAGCCAAAGGTGCAACCATACTTGATTTTGCTTTTGCTATTCATACAAAAATAGGAAGTCAATGTATGCTGGGCAAAGTCAACGGGAAAAATGTACCGATCCGGCATAAACTGAATAACGGAGATACCGTTGAAGTAGTCACTTCACCTACACAAAAGCCGAAGCAGGATTGGTTGTCGTTTGTGGTTACCTCAAAAGCACGCTCCAAAATCAAACAAATGCTTCGGGAAGAATCGGCCAAAACTTCCGATTATGCCAAAGAACTTTTGCAACGCCGGTTTAAAAACCGGAAGATCGATGTGGAAGAGGCTGTTATGATGCGCTATATAAAGAAAAAAGGATTTAAAACCGTAACAGATTTTTATATCGAAATTGCAGAAGAACGGCTGGATGTCAACAATGTCATTGATGAATACCTGGAGCTTGAACGGAAAGAAAAAGACGTTACCGAACATATAGAAACACGAAGCGCCGAAACTTTTGTTCCGCAAACAAATACCGAATCGCAGACCCTGAGTCAGGATGTGCTGGTGATAGACAAAAACCTGACCGGGATCGAATACAAACTTGCCAAATGCTGTAATCCGATTTATGGAGACGAAGTTTTCGGGTTTGTATCAAGCCAGGGAATTAAAATTCACCGCATGAATTGTCCGAATGCACAGGAGCTATTCACCCGTTTCGGCTACCGGATTATTCAGGCACAATGGAGCGGAAAAGGCGATAGCGGATATAGTGTTACATTGCGCGTGATCGGTCATGACGATATTGGAATCGTCACAAATATTACTTCCGTAATCAGTAAAGAAAATAATATCTCTTTGCGTTCGCTCAATATTGATTCGGTAGACGGATTGTTTCAGGGAAATTTTACCGTAATGGTAAAAGATACCAGTGCATTGAATTCACTCACAAAACGTATCCAAACCGTGAAAGGAGTAAAAAAAGTAATGCGGTTGAATAAGTAATTATACCTTCTTCAACCCCATTTGTTCCGCTTTCTTATTCATAAAATCAACAGCGGCTTCATATTCGTTAGGAATCACACCATCCAGAATCGCATTTTTTATTGCTTCTTTCAGAGTCCCTACAGGTTGAGAAGGCGGTAATCCGAAAGTCTGCATGATTTCTTCGCCCGAAACCGGAGGTTGAAAATTACGTACACGGTCTTTCTCTTCTATCTGCACTAACTTCTCACGTACAAGCTGAAAATTTTTCAGAAACCGGCGTACTTTATCCGGATTCTTACTTGTAATGTCAGCTTCACAAAGTTTCATTAAATCATCGATATCATCGCCGGCATCAAAGAGCAACCGCCGGACTGCCGAATCAGTAACTTCCTCATCGACCAATGCAATCGGACGCATATGCAAATCAACCATCTTTTGGACATACTTCATTTTCTCATTCATCGGCAGTTTCATCCGCCTGAAAATATTCGGGATCATTTTCATACCAACGAAATTGTGATTATGAAAAGTCCATCCCAACCGGTTGTCGAAACGTTTGGTTGCAGGCTTTGCAATATCATGAAAAATAGCGCTCCAACGAAGCCACAGATTATCAGTAGTTTTACTCAACCGATCCAGTACCATTAACGTATGTGCAAAATTCTCCTTATGTCCGATACCTTCTTTAGTCTCCACTCCTTTCAAAGCAACCAATTCCGGAAAGATAATTTCCAATAAACCACATTTATCAAGCAATTCAAAACCTACGGATGGTTTCGGAGACATAACGATCTTATTTAACTCATCTATAATACGTTCTTGTGAAATAATTTCAATCCGTTGCTTATTACGGATAATCGCATCAAATGTATCCGGGTCAATAAAAAAACCGAGTTGAGAGGCAAACCGTACTGCCCGTAGCATACGGAGCGGATCATCACTAAATGTTATATCCGGATCCAGGGGAGTTACGATACGCAGATTTTCCAAATCGCTTAATCCATCAAACGGATCAACTAATTCGCCGTATCGGTCCTGATTGATACATAAAGCCAATGCATTAATCGTAAAATCACGCCGCTGCTGATCATCTTCCAATGTGCCGTCTTCAACAATCGGTTTCCGGCTGTTACGGTTATAAGATTCCTTGCGCGCACCTACAAATTCCAGTTCAAGGCCATGCCATTTGACCTGCGCAGTACCAAAATTCTTAAATACACTCAGGTTTGCTTTTTTACCAAGTTTTGCAGCTACATGCTGTGCCAATTCAATTCCACTGCCAACCGTTACTACATCAATGTCTTTAGAGGGACGATGCAGAAAAATATCACGCACAAATCCTCCGATAACATAACTCTCCTGCCCCAACTCATCAGCGGCCCCGGAAATAAGATGAAATATCGGCTGTGATAAATGTTTATCTATATCTTCTTCGGTATAGTACATCTAAACTTTGTTTTTACGGGCACAAAGATACGAGATAAATCTGATTTAAGGATATTGGGATTCAGCAGAAGAACAGTCCGGCATATCCGGACCTATCTGTTTTTTATATTCAAACCGCAGATTAACACTAATTATCACAGATTATCTAATCAGTTGAAAATTGAATGACTCATAATTATTTTCCCTTTGGAATGGCAAAAGATTTTTTGTTTCTTTGTATCGTAATAAGACTAAAATGACTGATAAACAACAAATGGTCCTTCGTACAGAAGATCTGGTAAAGAAATACCGGACACGAACTGTTGTAAATCATGTTTCCATTAATGTGAAACAAGGAGAAATTGTAGGTTTACTGGGTCCTAACGGAGCTGGAAAAACAACTACATTTTATATGACAGTGGGTTTGGTTACCCCAAACGAAGGCAAAATTTTCCTGGACGATATAGAAATCACCGACTTTCCTGTGTACAAAAGAGCGCGGAAAGGCATAGGCTACTTAGCACAAGAAGCCTCTATTTTCCGGAAAATGACGGTCGAAGATAATATTCGTTCAGTATTGGAAATGACAGACAAACCGGAAGATTATCAGAAAGAAAAATTAGAAAATCTAATTTCGGAGTTCGGTTTGGAAAAAGTACGGAAAAACTTAGGAGACCGTTTATCCGGAGGCGAACGCCGACGTGCTGAAATAGCCCGTTGTCTGGCCATCGACCCGAAATTTATCATGTTGGATGAGCCATTTGCCGGAGTCGACCCCATTGCCGTACAAGACATTCAAGCTATTGTTGCTCAACTGAAACACAAAAACATTGGTATCCTGATTACAGACCACAACGTGCATGAAACATTAAGCATTACAGATCGCGCTTATTTATTGTTTGAGGGAAAAGTCTTATTTCAGGGAACTGCTGAAGAACTGGCAGCCAATGAAATTGTACGTGAAAAATATCTTGGACGAGATTTCGAGTTGCGGAAAAAAGTATTTTAGTCCTCCGGTTGTTGCAATGCTTTTTCTTGCCGGTTGATTATTTGCCGTATCATCCTTACACAGAAAAAGAAGACAACCAAACATACAACTGCGACTACAGAAAACCAGGTTAAATCTTCAGTCGGCACTGTTTCTGCAAAAAAAACATTATCCTTTAAGGCACTATCCGACATGCCGATAACCGCCATTGCATTATTCAGGAAATGGGCAAAAACAGGTATCCAGATATTTTTTGTCCAATACAACAGATATCCCAAATAAGCTCCAAGTATCACTCTCGGAATAAAACCATAAAACTGGAAATGAAAAAGACTGAATACAATGGCTACAGTCCATATAACTACATGATGGTTGTGGATGCTTTTGCGCAAAATGCTGAATAATGCCCCCCTAAAGAAAAACTCTTCAGTAATACCTGCTGCAATTGCTACCACCATCAGGTTTGCCAATAAAGCCAAAATCCCTTTTTGTGAAAGCATCTTTTGGGTTAGTTCTGTTGCCATTTCCTCTGTCGACTTCATCCACTCTTCCAGAGGCGACATCCATTCCGGAAACGTTATTAATGAATTAAAATATCCTGTTATGGAGACTGTCGGTGAAATCAGGAACATAGACAGTGCTACAAGTAATAACAGCCGGATATCAACATGAAATGATTTTATATAGAGAAATTGCTCTGGTTGCTCGCTACAAAGCCATGCTGTGCTAATAGCCGGAAACAGAAATATACAAACAGCAGAAATAAATTGTGTTAGTAGTAAAGCAGAAACCGGTTGTTCCATCATCGGCATAGTTAATGGTGAACCCAAAAGCTGAAAGAGGATTATCGTTAAAACCGATGCTATAAGATATCCGATTAATAAGGCAGTAAATAAAACACCTAATTGAAAAAAAACAGAACGATGCGCAAAAATACCTTTCATAACAAATTATTTTTTTGTTGTACACTTCGCAAAAGAAAAAATCTGCCTAAAAATAGTTCTAAAAAAATTAATGAGCAAAATTAAGATAAAAACCGACCAAATAATGCATACATTACCCTGGGAGATCTTTTTCATACTGAAATTCCAGCCATATTATAGGATTTTTACTAAAAAAACATACCTTTACAATAAAATATTCATTAGAATGACGCAGAATCCAAAATTTGATACAACATTCTTCGAACGTTACGCTAAAATATCATTGACTGAACTGGTAGATAACCGGTTTTGCCTGTTACAAAACCGTGATCGCCCTGATTTGCAAGATGATCAGAACAGTGTAGGAATCGAAGTAACGCGTGCGATTCGTGAATGTAAAGAAGTAGCCCATGCCCTGATCAATAAAATAGCGGGTAGGCCAATAATGGATGTTTCGGACGAAGATTGGATGGATATGACTACTTATGGTTACGGATACGGGCTCAGTGACAATATTGTCGGTAAAATAGAATACGATTACTGGGCCACAGCTATGCCGATGAAACGCATCCTTGATAATAAAATACATAAAGTGACGGATGGCTTTTATGGAAATTTTAAGACTTTCGGACTTTATATTTTTTCAAAAGAAAACCTCGATAATGATAAAGTGCAACAAACCATCCGGTATGCAATGGATTTGCAAAAAAATAAAAAGACAAAATACACTTCAATGTATATATCCCAAATTCATGAAATGTTTGTTTGCGATCTCAACAACGCATCTTTCGAACCAATTGAAATCAGTAAATCCCTAAGCCGGAAATTTTATAAAGAAGCTGTCAAAGGGGAGCCGGTCCCAACAAACCTCCCCAAAGGGGATTTTCAGGAGAAAGTAGAAAGGTGAAAATTAAATGGACAATTGACAGTTGATAATTAACAATTGAAGAAATCAGCGGTTAAACAAATCATTCTACTAACTACTTACTACAAACTACTATCTACTTTATTTATGACTATTAATTAACTAAACAAAAAAGACAAGATGGAATATAAATTATTAATACTTGATATAGACGGGACGCTGCTCAACGAAGAAAAGCAGATCACTCCCCATACAAAAGCGATCTTATTAAAGATGCAACAACTGGGTGTAAAAATAGTCTTAGCTTCCGGCCGTCCGACATATGGTGTTCTTCCCATTGCAAAAGAACTGGAATTAGATAAACACGGCGGATATATCCTTTCATATAACGGTGGACAAATTTTTGATTTATCAACCAATGAGCTTTTATTTGAAAAGCGGGTTGATCCTTCCATGCTTCCCTATATAGAGCGAAAAGCCAAAAAGAATAATTTCCCCATTTTTACATATCATGAAGATACCATTCTGACTAATGATATCTATAACAAATGGATTCGCAAGGAAGCATCCTTAAACAACATGAAGCTTAAAGAAGTACCCAATTTTGCCGAGTCCATCGATTTCCATCCGTGCAAATGCATGCTCGTAAGCGACGATGAAGAGGCGCTTGTCGGACTGGAAAATCACTGGAAAAAACGTTTAGCCGGGACATTAGATGTATTCCGTTCAGAACCTTATTTCCTGGAAATTGTTCCCGAGCTAATAGATAAAGCAAATACGGTAAGTGTATTATTAGGAAAACTAAACATAAGCCCTGAAAATATCATTGCAATCGGCGATGGAGTTTGTGATGTAACCATGATTCAACTGGCAGGCTTGGGGGTTGCTATGGGAAATGCACAGGAGTCGGTTAAATTATGTGCCGATTATATCACCCTCAGCAATGAAGAAGACGGTGTAGCCCAAGTTGTGGAAAAATACATCCTTTCGGCTATCCGTCCCACAGAAGTACCGCTGGATCAAATAAATGCAAGCAGCAAGCATGGATTAGTAGGTCATTTAGGAATTCAATTTACCTATGTCTCCGAAAATCGTATCGAAGCAACGATGCCGGTTGATCTGCGAACCCGTCAGCCTTTTGGCATTCTACATGGCGGAGCCACCCTGGCATTAGCCGAAACAGTAGCAGGATTAGGATCTATGATTATTTGTAAACCGGATGAGAAAATGGTCGGAATGCAGGTTAGCGGCAATCATGTTTCATCGGCACACGAAGGAGATACGGTTCGTGCCGTAGGAACACTGATCCATAGAGGGTATTCATCACACGTATGGAACGTGGATATATTTACTTCAACTGATAAATTAGTATCTTCTATCCGTGTTTTGAATAGTGTTATGCGTAAACGATAATAAGGGTCTTATCTAAAAACAGGATAAACACTAAGGTTTTTCAGCCGTCACATCCATATCACCATAATAACTGATTGACTGCCGGTTATTAGGTGTTACCTGGATAGTTGATGAGCCATTATTGAAGATCTGCACATTAAATCGGTACGAATCGTCTTCCGAACGGGTCTGAAACGTTATATTTGCCGTTCCCTTATTATCGAAAGATAATGTGTAAACCGTAATCGGAGCATCAAAAATAAGTCCTTGTCCACCACCATAAGGAACATTATACGCTTGTCCGAAATACGGCAAATAAGATTTCACCGTATCACCTTTAATTGTCAGTGAATAACTGGATGTTAATTGACGTGATTGTCCATTCATAGGAAGCATCCGATCTACATCAATGGTATAATGTTTATTATCAATCTTCTCTTTAACAATCTGCGCCTGTTCATTTTTTGTTGCAACATTGGATGATGAACAAGAAACAAACCATGTCCCAATAAATATCACTAAACTAACAAATATGAATTGAATTGTTTTCATGATTACACTAATTAATCAGTTTATTATCGAATGTAATATAATAACAATCCCAGATATGAGTTTGTTAATATACTATCTTTAAATTTTCCTCACATCCCCAAAATTCGGATGCTGATTAAACATGCTACGTGCAAACGAACATAGCGGTAAAATAGTCAGATTGTTCTCACGGGCATATTTTACTGCTGCTTCAACCATTTTTATTCCTAATCCCTTATTTTGATATCCACCCCTTACTTCCGTATGATCAATGATAAAATTATCATCGCTTGACCATACATATGTCATCGCTGCAACCGTTTGCCCATCTTCTTTTATTTTAAAAGCTCCTTTTGATAAGCCTTTTTCATGTACTAATTCCATAATTATAATATTATGTCTTAAAAAACTCCTTATGAGTAGTTATTCGAATGGATGTTCTGCATGTGAACCATCACAGTATGGTTGATTTCCAGATTTACTACAACGGCAAAAAGCCGCCCCATTAGAATTAATTTCCTCTTTATTATCCCTTTTTACACAAACATGCCCATTAACTACAAGCGGACCATTATACATTGCTTCCACTGTCACCTGACATTCTTCTGCTTTTTTTTCATCTTTCTCATCATTCATATAATAGCTCAAGGCACCAGACGGACACCTTTTAACTTGTTGTATAATACGCTCGGTAGTAGCACCCTGTGCATTAACCCAGGGACGTTTTTGCGGATTAAAAACTTCCGGCAACTCCTTCCAGCAATACATGACATGCATACATAAATCGGGTCTCCATACAATGGTAACCTCGCCATTCGTGTACTCTTTTACAATCTGCTCCATCACTTCATATATTTTTTAGAACGTTTTGAGTATCGGCGACAGAAACCGAATTTATTTCTTAAAAGTACATTTACTTATCTCAGCATAATCCGAACAAGTTCGGTTTCTGCTATCACCATCGTAAACGTTGGCTTCTGCCGGATCACACAAAACGACTGATTAAATCAAAAATTTCCTATCGGTAAGTTTTGTCACAACATCATTGCACTATTCTTAATTATATAACAACAGATTATTCGGAAAGGTTTTAACCTTTCAGGATTAAAATACCCCGGAATAGAAAAGAAATAACAATCTGCAAAAGGATATTTAACAATACGAGATTGTGAAATCTCCGGTTTCCGATAAAACTCCCTGTAACTTTTCTAAAGGCAACTCGCCGTTTATAAACTCAATCGTAGCAAGAGGTGGCTGCAAAGTAACCACCGCATTAACACCTTCTATACTATTGAGCGCATCTTCAACACTCTTTCTACAATGCCCACAAGACATCCCTGCAATTTTAAATTCTTTCTTCATATGATTAACTCATTATTTAAACTATTAAACAATTTCACGATAAACAATCAAACCTACTTAACTACTTGACTTCTGAGCGAAGCGGTAACTACTTTGACTACTTATTTGCATCATTCATATTTTCTTCGTCTTAAGCCGCAAACTATTCGTCACTACACATATACTACTTAATGCCATAGCAGCTCCGGCAATCATCGGATTCAACAAAAATCCACTTACCGGATACAATATCCCTGCCGCAATAGGAACCCCTATTATGTTATATATAAATGCCCAGAATAAATTCTGCCTGATAGTCCCAACCGTCAGCTTCGATAGTTTGATAGCTTCAGGTATCTTGATCAGGTCAGAAGAAATAATTGTCATTTTTGCGACATCCATAGCAATATCGCTACCTCTGCCCATTGCAATACCTAAATCCGCCTGCGCCAAAGCTGCACTATCATTTATTCCATCGCCAACCATTGCTACGGTCTTCCCTGAATTTTGCAATTGCTTTATAAAATCAGCCTTCTCGCCTGGTAATACTTCCGCCTTATAATTTTTTATTCCTGCTATTTCAGCTATTTTCCGGGCTGTCGTAGCATTATCACCTGTAAGCATATAAACTTCTATCCCAGACTTATCAAGCTCATGGATAGCTTTAACCGAATTTTCTTTTATCTTATCAGCGATTGCAATCACGGCCAGCGCCTGACCATTATTCGCAAACCAAATGATAATTTTGGAGTCTTCTAACCATTGTGCCGCTTTATGCAAAAGCCGGGGATCTATCTGAATATTATTATCCAATAACATTTTACGATTTCCTGCATACCATAATTCATCTCTTACATGCCCCTTTACACCTTGTCCCGTCATACTTTCAAAACCATCAACAGGGTTTGTTTTTCCATCTCCAAAATATTGTACAACAGCATCCGCAAGAGGATGTTCGGATAATTTCTCAAGGCTATACAAAATATCCCGGAAGCTATCATCATTATTCAACCAGAGGATATCCGAAACTACAGGTTTCCCTTCAGTAATCGTTCCGGTTTTATCCAGAGCCACAGCATTGACTTTCTTTGCCGTTTCAAGGCTTTCCGCATCTTTAATAAGAATACCTCTCTCCGCACCTTTTCCGATACCAACCATAACTGCTGTTGGGGTAGCAAGTCCCAAAGCACACGGACAAGCGATTATAAGCACTGTCACCATACTCAATAACCCATGTGTCAAACCATTCTCAGGATCAAATATCAACCATAGGACAAAAGAGAGAACCGCAATACAAATAATAACAGGAACGAATATGGAAGCTATCTTATCTACCAGTTTCTGCACAGGCGCTTTACTTCCCTGTGCCTCCTGCACCATACGTATAATTTGCGCCAGCATAGTTGCAGCGCCTATTTTTTCAGCTTTAAAACGAAAACTCCCTTTTTGATTTATCGTTCCTGCAAACACCTTATTGTTTTGTTCTTTCAACACAGGAACAGGCTCGCCATTTAACATGCTTTCATCTACATAAGAATGCCCCTCGATCACCACACCATCAACGGCAATTTTTTCTCCCGGTTTTACTACAACAATATTACCTACTACTATTTGCCTGACTAGTATTTTTGTTTCTACTCCGTTTTCATTTATTACCGTCACTTCTTTAGGTTGCAAACCCATGAGTTTCTTTATCGCTGATGAAGCATTACCTTTCGCCCTTTCTTCCAGCAACCGCCCCAATAAGATAAAAGCAATAACGACACTTGCCGCTTCGAAATATACATGTGGATGAATCCCCCTGGATAACCAGAACTCAGGAAAAAGCATATTAAAAAGACTGAAAAAATAGGCTATACCCGTACTAAGGGCTACCAGCGCATCCATATTAGCCGAACGATGCTTTAACTGCTTCCATGCATTGATAAAGAAATCCTTTCCCAATACAAATACTACCGGAGTTGAAAGAACCCACATAATCTCATTGGCATATGGCATATCCATAAATACCATTCCGATTAATACGATCGGTATGGAAAGAATGATAGCCCAAAAAGTCTGCTGCCTTAATTTCCGGATGCTCTTCTCATGTAACTCCGCTATTTCATCTGAAATATCATCATCCTGTTCAACCAATAAATCATATCCGATATCTTGTATTGTTTTTCTTATTGTTTCTGGCGAAATAGATGAAGGATCGTATTCAACAGTGGCTGTTGCTGCTGCAAAATTTACAGAAGCATTTATAACACCTGGCAGATGATTCAATGTTTTATCAACTCTGCCGGCACAGACCGCACAACTCATTCCTTGTACCGGATACGTAGTCTTTATGTTTTTATTATCTGACATTACTTTATGAACGTTTTAAGTAGCGAGCGCAGAGTCTGAATTTATTCAGGCTATGCCGAGTCACGCAAAAGTGCGTTTAAGCGAGGATGATAAATATGCTTGCATAATTATTACCGAGCGTAGCACTTTCTATTATATGAAAACGACTAATGAAATTGAACTATATTTTACAATACAAAGTTCATACTAAAAGCCCGATAAAATGTTATATAATTTACGGTTTGATTTATAAGATATACTCTTAAACCTGATCAAGAGATTTGCGCTTATTCTCTTTTATCTGTTTAAAATGAGTCGGCGTTAATCCTGTAACTTTTTTAAATTGAGAACTAAGATGTGCAGCACTTGAATAGTTAAGCATTTCTGCAATTTCATTCAGCGAAAGTTCATCATACACTAACAATTCTTTTACCCGTTCTATTTTCTGGGCTATAAAATATTTCTCAATCGTTATGTTTTCTGCTTCTGAAAACATATTACTTATGTATGTATAATCATGGTGAATCTTGTCGCTGAGATAATCGGAGAGATTTGTCCGCAGTTCCATATTATCACTACGGACCAATTCTATGATAAGTTTTTTCACTTGCTCTATCAACCGGACTTTCCTACTGTCTATCAGCTCGAAACCAACAGCATTCAACATCCTTACCATTTCTTCTTGCTTTGCTTTCTCCGGTTCACCGTTAAGTACAACCTCACCAAGTGTCACAGATACAGGCTGGATCTCTAATTTATGGAATATATCCTGCACAACCATTATGCAACGGTTACATACCATATTCTTAATATAAATATGATGTTGTGCCATTTTCGTATTATATCAGTAATGCTGTTTATGCAAATTTACAAAAAAATAATCCATTTCCATATAGGGAACACAATTCAGACATCAATACAAGCATCTTATCTTAAAAAAATAGCGGATAACAAAAAATAGATTTGTTATCCGCCAATAAACCACCCACTTACCACACTTTCTACTTATTTAGCTTCCAGATATTTCTTCAACTATTCAGCGTTGTTCTTAGCTGTCCCATTTCCTGCTTGTATAGCCCTGTTCAGATATTCCTGGGCTTTCTGATAATCACCTTTTATAGCATAGGCCACTCCTAAATTATTCCAGGCTTCAGGCAGGTTAATGCCTTCCAGACGACGGATTGCATTATCCACAGCACCTGTTTCCAACTCCATCGCACCTGTATTTAACTGTGCTACAGAATTATCCGGATACATACGGGATGCTATATCAAACACTTCCTTAAATTCCTGACTATTTTTAGGATATGTATTCGCTACCAAAAACATTTCGTTCAAACTCAAATACTGAGGTTTTGTACGTATCTGTATTTTTGCTTCATCTACACTGAATTTTTTAGCAACAAAAGCAATCGTATAATCATTTCTCCGTAACTGAGGATAATAATCCTGCAATAACATCCGATAAGTTTGTCCACCGTTTAATTGTTTTAGCCTGGATTTACGCTGTGCAACATTCTGCTCACTCAATACATTCATGATCTCATATTTATTTGAAAGACCTGATTCCTCAACAACTTTTTTCAATCCGTCCCAATCTTCTCCCCTCCAATCTGTCCTAACAAAATTACGTGGAATATTATAACGTTCTGTCAGATAAGAAACAAATGCTTTTGCTCGATCTTCAGATAACTTCATATTACTTTGCTCATTACCTTCCGGAGAAGCATATCCGGTAATCTGAAACTCCGTAACGGTTAAATTTTCATCATTGCGGATCTCATTAATGACTTTATCCACATCATTTAAAACATCAGCATTATTCTTAAAATCCCGGAGAATCACACTTCTCCCAACTTCAAAATTCAAATGGGCGGAATGCGATTCACTTCGTTGTTTCACCTCTTCTACAGGAGGAATTACATAAGCATACTCATATACAGGTTCTATCATCTTAGGTAGAACCGGCGAGATCGCATGATATTCAGCATCATTCATAGTCGTATAAGCACATCCCGACTTTGTTTCCAGGAAAACAAGCTCTCCTCCCCGGAACCACTCTTCATAAGGAGCATTCAATATAAACGGTACAGTCTGAGGCCGTTTGTTCGTACGACGTATAACGAACTGCGGAGCATCCTCAAATTTAAAACCTTCCCAATCAATCGCACGCTGCAATGTCCGGTCACGGCTGGCACCTGTAAAAACCATGGGGCGAAAACGATGAAACTTCGTATTATCTTCCGAACGTATAACAGGCGTTAATATAAGCATCTGCGCCGAACCAAGCCGGACATTATCCAGATTTAAAACACCTGACCCTTGTACCATATTACCCTCTTTCTTAAATTGAACATCTTCTACACGAAGATTATCCTGCATAGTTACATTCACAACCTGCGCCTTCAAATCAGGCACAGAAAACAAAAACATACACGATATAATATAAAAGTATAACCTTTTCATATCCTTGGCTTTTTATTTAAATATATTTCAGACATTCAAATGTGCAACCCTGATTGCTCCAACCAATACATAAACTTTTTATGTTCACTGAACGTAAACGGATTGTAATTCCCTTTGATATTCAGTGTTATCTTTTTTGCCAACTTGATCTTAAGACCAGGGTTGGGAGTTAAAATGGAATCCGACAGATCGGAACCCTCACTAAATAAACACGTTTTATGAATAAATTGTTTTATGAAACAAAGCATTCATTCAATATTTAATATTTTGAATCTGGAATCTTGAATTTGGAATCCATTTGTTCCGTACCACCTTAGTGTAAAAAAATATTATCGCATAAAAAAAGGAAAATAAATCTTTAATTAAAAAGCTCCGATTCCCGGAAATAAATTATACTTTTGCAAACATTATGCGGAGTTTGTTCACAAGAGTTGGTTTCTGGATCCAGAAAGTGATAGATTTTTTCTATCCTCCTTTTCGCAAATTTATGACCCCTCAACTATTTCGATATGGAGCTTGCGGCGCCTTCAATGTAGTACTTGATTGGGTTTTATATTTTCTTGTTTATAATTTTATATTGGAATACCGGATTATTGACTTAGGATTCATTGCTCTTAGTCCGCATATTGCATCATTGATAATTATATTCCCCTTTACAACGCTCACCGGATTTTTACTTCAAAAATATGTAACATTTACGGCTTCCGAATTACGCGGACGCACCCAGCTTTTCCGCTACATTATAGTTGTCTTCTCTAATCTGGCAATTAACTTTATTGGGTTGAAGCTATTAGTAGATGGCCTGGATTTTTATCCGACTCCCTCAAAAATGCTCATCACCATTGTAACAGTTATTTGCAGTTATATTGGCCAGAAGAAATTCACATTCAAAACATCTTCACAGAACGGAGTTGAAGAGATTTAGCTGTTATAGAAACTATCTGCATTTAAACAGTTTCTAAATACATGTTAAATAACAGTTTGATGGTTTAGCACATATACCTTATTTTTGTCACCGGATTAAGAGGCTGTTTTGAATTTTACAATTATTCATTTCTAAATTCCGAATGCTTGTTTTTGCGATTCTTCCCGGCTCTCTTTTTGTGCCCTTTCGCCATTTCAATAGCCTATTATTATACAGCGAATTAACACTAAAAACTAAATTAATACACTTAGTTATAAAATATGGACACAGCAAAAGAAAAAATTAAATGGAGCAAAGCATTTTGGGTTGCAAATACGGTCGAATTGTTCGAAAGGGCTGCTTATTATGGTGTTTTCATCGCAATAACACTATATCTTAGCCGCATTCTGGGATTTGATGATATCCAGGCTGCAACAATTGCCGGAGTCTTTTCAGCCTGCCTTTATTTATTACCGACTTTTGCCGGAGCGCTGGCTGATAAAATCGGCTTTCGTAGCTCCATGTTATTAGCCTTTTCTTTGCTGACAATCGGCTATGCCGGATTAGGGATTTTTCCAACTCTGCTTGAATCCTCTGGTTTGGTGGAATATTCAATGACAACAAAATTTACCGGATTGCTTGAGAGTAATGTCCGGTATGGAATTATTCCGATTATGGTTCTGATCGTAATTGGCGGCTCCTTTATAAAAAGTGTAATATCAGGAACAGTAGCCAAAGAAACCACACCGGAAAACCGGGCAAAAGGATTCTCTATATTTTATTCAATGGTCAACATCGGATCCTTTTCAGGAAAAACAATTGTAGAACCACTTCGGAAAGCTTTGGGAAATGAAGGATTAATTACACTTAACTATTTTTCGGCGACAATGACCCTTATCGCCCTGATTGTTATCTTTTTCTTTTATAAAAGTACACAACATGCGGGCGAAGGAAAATCATTCCGACAGATCTGGCAAGCCTTTATAAAAGTATGTACAAATGCACGTTTGATCGCTCTGATTTTAATCATCACAGGTTTTTGGATGGTGCAACATCAATTATATGCAACCATGCCTAAGTATGTGCTTCGCCTTGCTGGCGAAGGCGCTTCCCCTTCATGGTATGCAAATGTAAACCCCTTAGTTGTCGTCTTAACCGTAAATCTCGTAACGCAGCTGATGCGTAAACGCACAGCTTTGACATCCATGACGGTCGGTATGTTTATCATGCCGGTTTCTGCGTTATGTATGTCTTATGGTAATATATTAGACGCAAACCAAACAATTATGGGTATGCACCCTGTAGCCTTTATGATGGTGATTGGTATCGTCTTTCAGGGATTAGCCGAAACATTTATTTCTCCGCGCTTTTTAGAATATTTTTCTTTACAAGCCCCTAAAGGAGAAGAAGGTTTGTATTTAGGATTTAGCCATCTACATTCTTTTATCTCATCATTGGTAGGCTTTGGTCTGTCCGGTTATTTATTAGATAAATATTGTCCTGAAAAAACACTGTTTGCTTCAGAGGCAGAATGGGCATCGGCCGCTTCACATGCACATTATATCTGGTATTATTTTGGTGCAATCGCACTGGTCTCTGCAATCGCATTAATTATCTATGGACAAGTAACTAAAAAGATAGACAAAAAGCACATTTTAAATAACGAGGACAGAAGTTGAATTTATTCTGGGTAAGTCGAATAACTATTTCAAATTTGCACTAAAGTACTCTAAGTGTTTTTTACAATAATCGAGTAGGAGGAAAACGAAGTAGTATTCTTCCTACTTTCGTTTTCCGACCTCTCACACCACCGGACAAGCGGTTCCGCATCCGGCGGTTCCTTATCTACGATGCAATTTACTGT
>JAITVY010000039.1 GCA_031285565.1 Tannerella sp.
CTTTAAGATAGTGATTCCCAGAAGATTGAGCAAATATTTAATGCGTTTATTTTATTGATAATTAATATTTTAACATAATAATCGGCGAGCAGTTTCAACTACTGATTCGCATTAATAACACAAAAATAGAACGAACAACTTTATCAATAGAAATACAAACAACGGAGAAAATAGTACTTTTCAACGTTGTTTAGCAGCATTACGGTAAATCAGCGGTGTAGAATTTGTATGGTTCCGGAAAAAACGGATAAAATAAGAAGAACTCTCAAAGTACAAGATCTCTGCTATTTCATCAATAGAATGATTGGTATAGGTAAGTAATTTCTTCGCCTCCAGAAGCAGCTGGTTCTGAATATAAGATTTGGCATTTATACCCATCGACTTTTTAATAATTCCATTCAGGTAATTGGGTGTTATACATAATTGACCCGCATAATACGTCGTATCATGAAACGTTTTACAATCAGCCTTTACCAATGCAATAAACGAATCAATATAGCGACTGCCGGCTACATGAATATCTTTCGCTAATGGATACTGCATGGTATATTCACGATCCAGCAGTATCAGCATTTCGTAAAGTAACGCCCGCAAAAGATGTTTATCATTCGGATGATAATGCCCTATTTCAGCAGAGATTTGCTGAATCAGGTTAGTAATACGGGGTTGCATACCTGAAATATTAAGCCGGGCAGAAGTCCTCTGCGGATAAAAATAAGAAAGATGCTGAAGAAATAAAGGATCATTAAAAAAAGAAAGTAAAAACTCTTCCTCGAAAATAAGTGCATACCCTTTTTGAATCTGGTTTTTGTCCCAGCTACGTATCTCACCCGGCATGGAAAAGATAACATCTCCTTCTATTACCGTATAATGCTTGTCATTAACTGAGAAAAAGCCCCTACCCTCTTCAATAAAAGTAATATCAAAATAAGACAACGTATGAACCGGATGTATCTCAATATATTTCTTGATATCATTCAGGTCGATCAAATCAATCAGTAACTCTTCCCCATACTTTGTCCGGAAAAAATCGTATTGTGGTAGTGCAGGCTTCATCGTGCTTAATTTCATTAATCTTTTTAGAGACTGTTTAAATTTAAACAGTTACTTAATATATACAATAAAAGCGAGCCTTACAGACTCGCTTTAAAGTTACTTAATTCTATGATATTACGAAACAGAGCATAATTCCTAAAAAAAGTTTAAAGCCCCAAGTTTCAGGTTTCAAATAAAAACCATTGAACTTTGAACTTAAAACCTTGAACTTAAGCATACACGTTCCATACGACTTAAATATAAAAAGAAACTATTATCGCATGAAAAAACTACAATGCTTGTTTTGCCGCTTCAAGCGCTTTATCGTAATTAGGTTCTTCCTTGATTTCTTTCACATATTCTACGTATGTAACCTCTCCAGCCGGATTGATAACAACAACTCCGCGGGCAAGTAACATATTTTCTTTCATCAGGAAACCATATTTGGTTCCGAATTCAGAATGCATATAATCCGACAATGTTTCAACCTTATCAATACCTTCGGCAGCACAAAATCTTCCCAATGCAAACGGAAGATCTTTCGAGATGGTCAGGATTACAATATTATCTGATAAATCTGCTGCTTTTTTATTAAACGTACGTGTTTGAGTAGCACATACACTCGTATCAATAGACGGAAAAACCGATATTATAATAGTCTTTCCTTTATAATTTGAAAAGGATACCGGAGCGCCCCCCTTATTAACTGCCGTAAAATCAGGTGCCACATCACCCGGCTTAATCATTTCGCCTACTAATGTCACAGGGTTGCCACCCATAGTAACAATACCTTTGTTTTCTTTCAAGTCTTGTTTCATAATCATTTAATTTGTTATTTATTTTTCTATATCAAACATCCGGTCTATCCGGAAGCTGAAACACGGGTAATCACGAAATTGTCAAAAAAAACATCATTGAACATCATTACAAATATAAGTATATCAATCTTTACTTCAGAACCCTCTTCGATAAACCTTTTCTATCTACAGATAGCTTTTATCTAATACAGTTACCCCTACCCGTTTCAATAACAAAACTTAGTGTCTTTTTGTTTGAATCTTTAACCGGATCCATAACCAACGCGGAATCATCTGCCAAAAGAAAACCAACAAAGCATAACGCCAGTCAATAACAACCACTTTTCTCCGTCGTTTAATAGCCTTAATAATATGCCTAGCCACATAGTCCGGCTTCATTAACATCGGATAATTATTCGCATCGTTTAAGATAGCAGTCTTTACAAATCCGGGGCGGATATCCGTAAAACAAATATTCAATTGTTCCATACAGGCTAATTGGGATAAAGACTCTATATACGTATTCTGAAATCGTTTTGTTGCAGAATAAGCTGGTGCTGATCCCAGCCCCTTGGTACCGGCAATTGAACTGATCACTGCTATATGTCCGCCTTTTTGTATTTTAAAATACTGAAAAGCAGCTATCACCATACGCCCGAAGCCGGTAACATTGGTTTGAAAGACCGGAATTTCAATATCAGGATTTAAATCCCTGTTTTGTTTACCAATACCCGATGACAGGAAAAACAAATCCATCCCCCCTACCTGGTCGATCAATTGGTGTAGCTTTCCGGGAGCATCCTCATTTGTTACATCCAGTATCTGAATAGATATACGATCCGGAGCCAACGCCTGAAGTGTCTTTAGTTCTTCTTCGCGACGTCCTGCTATACCAAGGATCCAACCATCGTTCAGCATCTCTTTTGCAACTTCCCGCCCGATACCCGATGTCGCCCCAACAATAATAGCTCGTTTCATATTTTTTAAACGTAAATATATACAGATTATTCTTAAATATCAAGTTATTTAAGTAATGGTTCAATTCCATTAATGGAAGATCAATGTTTTTTATTTTGCGGCAAAATGCGAATTCGTTTTGCTGCAAAACACTTTTCCTTCTTGCAGCATATAGATTATGCATTTTGCTGCACATTGAATTACCGTTTTGCGGCAAAACGGAATTCAATAGTAAGCGCCTTGATTTCAACAAACCTTGTCAATCTTTGAAAAAGCTCATCAGGTTGTCCTTATAACTACCGCCAACAGGTAGCTGTTTACCTGCAATCTGTAGTATATTTCTTTCAATCATATCAATATGTTTTAAAGAAATAATATAAGATTTATGGATCCTGATAAACTGATCGGATGGAAGTTTTGTTTCCAGGTCTTTCAATGAAAAAAGCGTGGTAATCCGTTGTTTGGTAGTATGAAAAGTAACATATTCCCTTTGTCCCTCAATATATATCAGCTCATCATAATTTATCCGGTAAACCTTAGAGCCGCTTTTTACGATAAGATTATCTTCTACCGGTATCTCCGGTTGCTGATGAATGACATTTACTACAGATTGACTGATATCATTTCCGGCTTTTCTTTCGGTGATTTTGTTGACCGCCTGCAAAAAACGAGGGAAAGCAATAGGCTTCAACAGATAATCCACCACATCCAGTTCATAGCTCTCTACGGCATATTCAGAATAAGCTGTTGTAAATATAATAGAAGGCGGATTTCTTAACCGGCGGGCAAACTCCAGCCCGGTAATTTCAGGCATCTGGATATCCAGCAACAAGATATCGACTTTTTCTTTTTGCAGAAAATTCATAGCCTCAAACACATTAGATGCCATGCCTATGAGACCCAGAAATGGTAATTTCGATACATATTCCGACAATAGTTTACGGGCATGAAATTCATCATCAACAACAAGAACGTTTAATATCTGGGACATGGCTGTTTTCTGTATTTAAAAATATGGATAATTCTATCTTAAATGAATCCGGATTATTGGAAATATCCAGCGTATACCGTTGATCATAATAAAGATCAAGGCGTCTTTTCACATTCTCAATACCTATTCCCGGGTTCTTAACTTCAGTAGTATGTTTAAGCAACGGCTGGCTGTTTTCAGCAACAAAATGTATCAGGTTTTCATCCGCTTCAAGTAAGATATGAATATAGCTGTCTTTATCGACTTCGAGGGGAGTATGTTTAAAACAGTTTTCTACCAACGGTTGAAAAATCATGGGAGGTATTGAAAGAGCTACATTTTCATCTATCCGACAGGTAAAAGTGATGTCCTTGTCACATTCAAAGCGTAATACCTGAAAATCAATAAAATTCTCAATGTACTCGATATCCTTTACTAATGGGGTAAGTTCGGTTTCGCAATCTTCCATCACATACCGCATCATCTGTGCCAGTTTCAGGACATATCCGGATGTATATTCATCCTTAAAATAAGTCATCGAATAGATATTATTCAATGCATTGAACACAAAATGAGAATTGATCTGTGATTTCAGTACCCTCGCTTCCAGTGTCTTCCTTTCAGACAATAGCTCTTCTTTTTGCCTGGTAGTTTCCTTTGCTTTTCTTGCAAAAGATACCATGCAGGAGATTGCAAAAGTCATTGTCAGTAACGCAATATACTTCGACATGGAAAAAATTTCTTTGAATTCATAAAAGGGTAACGGATCTTTCACGAATTTATAATACAGATAAGTCTCAATACGTGCGGATATATTTATGATAAAGAAAAGCATCAACAAAGAGAAAACAAAATAAAAAACTTTTCTTCCTCTGATCATTAATTTAGGTATCAATACTTTTTGGTTGAAATAATAAACTGCCATAATACTGGTAAGGGTTAATAGAGCCACTATAAAAGAAAGCTCCACACTTATCCAAAGATTATGAGGAAACGCAAGGACAAAAACGATTATCCAAACGCTCAATGTTTGAAAACCTATAGATGTACGTATAAAGTCAATTATTTTATTCATCGTGTTAATAAAGAGAAATAAGACGTTTTAAAGGTAGTAATTATCATCATACGGAAATAATATATTCAATCAATACTACGATATTTTCAAACAATTGCCCGTAATATTCAATAACATGTAATTATCACCGGTTAATTATCGGCAAACGGTATTATTGAAAGGTTTTCGCTTTTGATACGGATAGTATGATTGGTATGTTGATTTTATTTTGAGGAGCCGGATTTGTTGCTGAATTTCGCCCTTGAAAGTAATAACATTTATATTATCGATGAATATGATAATGAAAGAAACTCAAACAACCAATATGAAAGGATACAATGTCGATTCATTACTCAGCTATGTTCTTAAATTATGGGTCAAGGACAGAAGACAGTTATTAGATGAATTCGGCTTAACCATCCCTCAATATGAAGTACTAAATGCAATATCTTCTCTAAGCAATTATAAAAAGGATATTATACAAACGGATTTATCAAAAGAAACCCGGATAGAGCCAATGAATATTTCAATGATTCTGCGTAATCTGGAAAAAAACAATCTGATAACCCGCAGGCGTGGTACAATGGATACCCGTGTAATGTATATCGGATTGACTGAAAAGGGAAAATCGGTTTACCAGAAAGCATCTTCCGGCATGCTGTCTTCTTATAGCGAGCTTTACAGTAATATTGATGAAAAGGATCTTACAATACAGTTACTTAAATTGTCAAACGTTTTAAGTAGTGAGAGCAGAAGACCATTAGAGGCAAATTATCATCTCAACAAATAAAAATCAATAATTAAAATTTAAAATGAAGGATCTGATCAAATTTTCAATCGGAATAACAATGATGATCATTATGTTGATCTCATGCGGCAATAACAGCCAGACAGCAAACCAGCAGGTTACTGTTCAGGAATATCCTGTTATGGTTATGAGTAAACAGGATGCAAACATGCAATCCGTTTATCCTGCGACAATCAGAGGACAGGAAGATATTGAAATCAAACCCCGTGTAGACGGTCATATAGAAGCCATCTATGTAGATGAAGGTTCTGTAGTAAAGACCGGTCAGGCTTTATTCAAAATCAACTCACCATCGTCAGAGCAATTGCTGACATCTGCAAGAGCCACTGTTAACAGCGAAAAAGCACGCGTCAATACTGCAAAAGTAGATGTGGAACGTTTTCGTCCGTTAGCTGAAAAAGGTATTGTCAGTGAGGTACAATTGCAAACGTATGAGAATGCTTATCAAACAGCATTGGCAACGCTTGAACAGGCAGAGGCTACACTCAAAAACGCGGAAGCAACCATGAGTTGGGCTACGGTAACCAGCCCTGTAGACGGTGTAGTAGGTTCGATTCCTTACCGCACAGGAAGCTTGGTAAACAGCAGCAATACATTGACCAGTATAGCAAATACAGGAAATGTATATGCGTATTTCTCACTGAACGAACGCAAATTGATGGACTTTATGGATGGTATAGAAGGCTCAACACAGTCTGAAAAGATAAAAAACATGCCGGCTGTTTCCCTGATACTGGCGGATGGTTCTACTTACGAAGAAAGAGGACGGATAGAAACGATAACCGGAACAGTGGATATTACGACAGGTTCGGCTAATTTCCGTGCAGAATTTCCTAATAAAGCAGGCAAACTAAGAAGTGGTACCAGCGGAAAGGTTATCATTCCGAAAACACTCAGTGAAGTTTTTGTAATACCTCAAAAAGCTACACTAAGCCAACAAGATAAAATATTGGTTTATAAAGTCGAAGGCGATTCTGTAAAACAACAACTCATATTGGTGCAATCGATGCCGAACGGGCAGGATTATGCCGTAATACAAGGTTTATCGAATGGAGATAAGATCGTATCAGACGGAATTGCTACTCTTAGGGACGGTGCGAAAATATCAATCAAGGGAGATTTAACAGCATTATCCTCTAATTAACAAACAATATACACAAAAACAACCTTTTATCCTCCTGCTTTACAGGAGGACAGGGAGTTTTATAATCAAAAAAACAAACAGATATGCTGAAAACATTTATAGAACGGCCCGTATTATCCACCGTTATATCCATTATCATAGTGGTTTTAGGAATTATCGGGCTGAATATGTTACCGATAGAGCAATATCCCGATATTGCGCCACCCACCGTACAGGTTGAAGCCTCATACAACGGAGCCAATGCCGATGTAATGATGAACAGTGTCATCATACCCCTCGAAGAAGCGATCAATGGCGTGGAAGGAATGACCTACATGACTTCGTCAGCCGAAACGGGTTCTGCAAACATAACCGTATACTTCAAGCAGGGAACCAACCCCGATATGGCTACGGTAAACGTACAGAACCTGGTTAACCAGGCCTCTCCACTATTACCTGCCGAAGTAACACAGATGGGAGTAACCGTCCGCAAGCAGCAGACAAGTAACATTCTGATGATGTCCTTCGTCTCGGAAAACCCGGACTATGACGCTAAATTTCTGCAAAATTATGCCAATATCAATATTATTCCCCAGATAAAACGCGTATATGGTGTAGGTAATGCTCAGGTATACGGAGCAAATGACTACTCGATGCGTATGTGGCTGAAACCTGATGTTATGGCTTCGTACAAAATATCAACCAACGAAGTTATTGCCGCCCTGCAGGATCAGAATATTGAAGCTGCTCCCGGTCAGTTGGGAGAGAATAGTAACCAGGCATTTCAATACACCTTGAAATATACCGGTAGACTCTCTACCGTAGAAGAATTTGAAAATATAATAGTACGTTCACAGGATGGAAAAATAGTAAGGATGAGCGATGTTGCCGATGTTGAATTGGGTTCGCTCATGTACAGTGTATCAACAACTACAGACGGAAAGCCGTCTATTATGATGGCAATCACCCAAACAGCAGGTTCCAATGCACAGGAAGTTCTCAGTAATGTAAAAGCGGAATTAGATAAAGCATCAAAAGACCTTCCTCCGGGATTGAAATTTACTTACCTGATGGATGTCAGCGATTTTCTTAATGCCTCTATCAGCAAGGTGATAACCACTTTGCTTGAAGCATTCCTGCTGGTATTTTTAGTTGTATTTATATTCCTGCAAAATTTCAGGTCTACATTGATACCTGCTATTGCCGTACCGGTAGCAATCGTTGGAACCTTCTTCTTCCTCTGGATAATGGGCTTTTCCATTAACATCCTTACCCTCTTTGCACTTGTACTGGCGATCGGTATAGTAGTAGACGATGCCATAGTCGTTGTCGAAGCCGTGCATGCCGAACTTGAAAGCGGAGCAAGAGACCCCAAGGAGGCTTCAGTAAAAGCGATGAAAGAAATTGCCCCTGCTATTATTTCCATTACACTGGTTATGGCTTCGGTATTTATTCCCGTTAGTTTTATCGGTGGTACAAGCGGTATCTTCTACCAGCAATTCGGTCTTACACTTGCTGTTGCAATTGGTATTTCGGCAATCAATGCCCTGACATTAAGCCCGGCACTTTGCGCCCTGTTCCTTAAGCCACATAGTGGCGAACATGCCAACAAAAATTTCCTTCAACGATTCTACCATTATTTTAATATAGGATTCACTGCAACTACTTCAAAATATAAAAAAGCCCTGGTTTTCCTGGGTAAAAAAGGACACCGCTGGATTACTGTCGGCATCATTGCTGTCAGTTCAGTTATCCTGTTTGGGTTAATGAAAGTATTGCCTACCGGTTTCGTTCCGCAGGAAGACAGTGGAGGTGTAATGGGAATGATAACCCTCGCGCCGGGATCATCCATGGAAAGAACCGACTCCGTCATACACGCAGTCGTCGAAATGGCGAATGAGATACCTGAAGTGAAAAACCTCGGAACTATTAGTGGGATCAGTTTTATGAGCGGAATGGGAAGTTCCTATGGCTCCATGATCATAAAAATGGATCACTGGGACGACCGTAAAATAACGGCTAATGAAGTGGCAGCCATAATGACCGAAAAAACAAAATCGATAAATAACGCAACTTTCATGTTCTTCGGTACTCCTACGATTCAGGGATTCGGTCTGAGCAACGGGGTGTCGGTAAACCTGCAGGACAGAACCGGTGGCGATATTTATAAGTTCTATGATATTACAAACGATTTCATTGCCAAAATGAATGAGCGGGAAGAAGTGATGATGGCTATGACCACCTTCAACCCTAATTTCCCCCAGAAACAGATCGAAGCTAATATGGCGAAAATAAAAGAAGCGGGCCTGACATTAAACGATGTAATGGGTACACTGCAGGCATATATCGGTAGCCAGTATATATCTAACTTCAACCTGTATGGGAAACAATTCAGGGTTATGGTACAGGCAGCTCCAGAATACCGCTCGAAATTAGATGATCTGGATGGTATATTTGTAAAAACAACAAGCGGTGAGATGGCTCCCGTAACGGAATTTATCACTATAACCGATATGACCGGTCCGGAAACCCGTACACGGTTCAACCTGTATTCATCTATGGAACTGACTATTATTCCTAATTATTATGGAAGTTACAGTACAGGAGATGTTATTAAAGCCATTGAAGAAGTGAAAGAACAGTCGCTGCCTTCTGGTTATAGCTATGAATTTTCAGGTATGACACGCGAAGAAGCCGATAGTAACAGCCAAACGGTACTTATATTTGGGCTTTGCCTGATATTTGTTTATCTGCTGCTGGCTGCATTATACGAAAGTTATATTCTGCCATTAGCTGTTATATTCTCATTGCCCGTGGGACTGGCAGGCGTATTTATATTCCTTTCGGCATTTGGATTAAGCCAGGGTATTACCAATAATATTTATGTTCAGATATCACTGATTATGCTTATAGGCTTACTGGCTAAAAATGCAATCCTGATAGTTGAATATGCTATACAACGCCGCAAGCAGGGAATGAGTATCGTAGAAGCAGCCGTTAATGGAGCCGTAGCCCGTTTTCGTCCGATCCTGATGACCTCTTTTGCCTTTATCTTCGGTCTGCTTCCCCTGGCAATCGCTACAGGTGCCGGAGCTATTGGCAACCGCTCAATAGGGATCAGCGCTATCGGAGGTATGTTCATCGGTACGATGATAGGTGTATTAGTCATTCCATCCCTGTATATCATATTCCAGTCTATACAAGACAGGTTCAGTAAATCGGGAATGATAAACTCAAACGATGAAACTATAAAACATTTAAATGAACAAGAATCATGAATAAGATTAAATATACAAAAAAGATTGTTCTACTGGGGCTTACAGCCCTGGTAGGATTATCTTCCTGCCAGGTAGTAAACCAGTATAAATCGCCTGAATTGGATACTGAAAACCTATACAGGGAAATGCCTTCTACCGATACAACTACCATAGCTAATATACCCTGGAGGGAATATTTTTCAGATCCTTATCTTGTGGCACTGATTGAAGAAGGGATTGAGAATAATTATAATCTGCAGATAGCTTACAGCCGTATACAACAGGCAGAAGCAAACCTAAGTATAGCAAAAACGGCTTATTTCCCCGATGTTGCATTAGTCGGACAGGTAAATCAATCACGTTACAGTAACGGAGAAAGAGGAAAAGATGTACTGGGTTATCCTTCCACCAATTATACCCTCGGCGTATCGGCGAGTTGGGAACTTGACATATGGGGAAAGCTCAACAGGCAATCAAAAGCTAAATATGCACAATTCCTGAATAGTCATGCTTATAAAAACCTGATTCAAACATCTTTAATTGCGAATATCGCAACCTCCTACTATTCGTTGATGGCACTCGATGAAAAACTGGCTATTACAGTAGAATCCATCAAACTGATGCAGGAAAATGTAGAGACAATGGAAGACCTGAAAAATGCCGGACTACAAAACGGAGCTGCTGTTGAACAAAGCAAATCGTTATTATACAGCACACAAGCAAGTGTTCCGGATCTGGAAAGCCAGATAAGGCAAATGGAAAATTCAATATGTACGATGCTTGGACGAAAACCGGGACAAATCGAACGGCAAAATATAAACGAACAACAATACCCCAATCAACTCGAATATGGCATACCGATGCAAGCATTGGCTAAACGTCCGGATGTACAACAGGCAGAGTTAGCTTTTCGTTCCGCCTTTGAATTAACGAATGCTGCGCAGGCAAGTTTCTATCCTTCCATTACGCTCAGTTCCGGAACAATAGGTTATGCAACTGCTAATACGTTGTCTAATTTCTTTAAACCGGAAAACATTTTTGCCAGTATTATCGGAGGATTGACTCAACCCCTCTTTGCAAAAAAACAACTAACCGGAAACCTGAAAATAGCCAAAGCCCAGCAACAGGAAGCGCTATTGACATTTGAACAAACCATATTAGAAGCAGGACAGGAAGTCACGGATATATTCTATTCTTTCGAATCATCACTGAAAAAGAATGAAACACGGCAAAAACAAATAGATGCATGTAAAAACTCGGTTTCATTCACTCATGAATTGCTGAAAGCAGGTGTCGCCAACTATACGGAAGTCTTAAATGCAGAACAAAATTTGCTCTCAGCACAGCTTAGTCAGGTAAATGACAGACTGGAACAACTACAATATACAATCAATCTATACAAAGCATTAGGAGGAGGAACCCAATAAAGGAATTATGAATTAAGAGATATGAATTATTTCAAACTTAATGATCAGAATATGAAAACAATAAATATAGAAAGTGATTTACAAACAATTTTACCAATTGATAATATAGAGACAATTGATAACTATCAGGATCTTATTTCGATCGTTCGATTTCAACATTCATTTTCTAACAGCAGCAGTCATATAAACGCTGTAAACACGGAAGACAAGAAATTAATGCCGGCAGATTTAATTGAGGTCAGCACTTTTATAATGATTCTGGTAGAAAAAGGAAATGCAGAAATCAGCCTTGATTATAAAACATATCACATTACATCCGATAAAATGGCATTCATCATACCGAATCATCTTTTCCGGATTTATAATATGAGTAGTGATTTTATAGCCAAAGTCCTGACGATTGACAGATCCTTCTTCGAAGAAGTTATGCAGGAAATAAATAGTTCTTTCAATTATATTTCTTTTAAAAGAAACCCGGTTGTCAAGCTAGAGTTAAATGAAAATGCAGATTTACAAAAAGTCTTTTTATTGCTTCAGGAAAAAATCAGGTCACATACACACTTTTTCTACAAAGAATTAATACGTAACATAACAGAAACACTATTATTAGAATTCCTGAACGTGTTAGCGAAGAAAAAAAATGATTTTATCCATACCATGTTTTCAAGGCAGGAAGACCTTGTAGATAAATTTTTCAAACTACTTGCCAAGCATGCCAAAGAACAGCATCTACTTTCCTTCTATGCAGATAAACTCTTTATTACTCCCAAGTATCTCACTGTAATCCTGAAAAAGCTAACGGGTAAAACCGGCAGTAAATGGATAAGCGACACACTGGTTTTTGAAGCTAAAAAGTTAATAAAATCACCCAGTTCCAACATCCAGGAAGTTGCATATGCTTTAAATTTCAATGATCAGTCCGCATTCCGGAGGTTTTTTAAGAAAAGCATGGGTATTTCCCCCATAATTTACAGAAGATCAGAATATCTTGGCTAGAAACAGCTATTAAAATAGTTTGACGAATTCTACGAACCACTTACTACCAACTACTTTCTACTTTTCTTGACTCCTCTAACTCCTAATTGGCATGAATAAATAGTATTGCATATATTTGCAATATTATTTATTCATGCTGTATATAGATGGACACTCTTATTAAAGGATTTATTATATCTGTTTCAATTATTCTTTTACAATCATGTTTTGGAGGAGCATCCAAAACTCCCGACAATGAAATGTCGTTTCATGGCGTGTATTTCAAATATCCATCCTATTGGAAATCGGAAACAGAAGTTGTGGCAGAAAGTGCTTACTATATCAAATGCGAAGAACGATTCAGTAGCGGCACGATGTTGTTAGTATCTTTTTTCGAGGGAGAAAGTGAGCCGGCCGAATTACTTATGAATTATTTGGATGGAGTTAATGAAAGTTCCGAAAGAGTAAATGTCACAACAAAGTTTTTCTCATTCAGAAAATATGGCAACTACGATTGTCAAATGGTAAATTATGAAATATCGGCGCTCACCACAAAATCATACGGAAATGCTTATACTTTCAACGCTGGTGGAAAGACTCTTCTTGTAGTAGAACAAAGTGAAAGGCACTACGACCTGAAACATGATAAATTTAAAAATATACAAAACAGTTTTATTGTTGACCAACCTGTCGATACCTCTTTATCAGAAGAATAACTACTTATTTTTCAGCATGTGCACTTTCTCATCCTGAATCTATTGAAGTCTCATATAAAACTTTTCTCTTTATGCTTTTCAGCATGTCGAACCTCTTTGTAAGACATGAAATCTAAACAATTGAAAATCACAACATCTTTCATTGTCCATTACTTCCATGCACCTCCTTTCGATATTCTGTGTTTCAAAATGAAAATAAAATAAAAAAAATAAACAAATAACACATTATATAGTTTTTTTATTTCACCTTTTTACCGTAGTTTTAAAATATTTTCCATATCATTGTATAAATATCTAATATCGCAGAGTCATGAACCCCCTAAAAGACCATTTCTTTGAACATGCACTAAAAGAACCGATTGTTTCGGACGAACAAACTTCTACACTCAACCGGTATCTCGACATATTCTCTCACATTGCCATAGAAAGTTTCTATGTATTGGATATACAACAAAAACAGTTTTGTCACATCAAACCAGATGATCTTTTTCTGTGCGGTTTTTCTATCGACGATGCATTAAAAGAAGGATATGGTTTTTATTCCAAAATAGTTTATCCCGAAGATTTATCCTTGTGGACAGATATTCAAAATGCCATCTTACGATATCTAAAAGATTTTAACGAAAAACAGTCTGATATAGACTACTTTTCCTGTACATTTCGTCTACAACGGGTTTATTCTTTCCTACCTCAACGACCTTTGTCACAAATGGTATACCATCGGATAAAGCACATTTTGGAAGATGGTGAATTGCGCTATTTGATTTGTTCAGTCAGGGGTTCAACCAGTAAAAAAACAGGTAATCTATGTATGTACAATAAAGACCATTTGACATATAGAGAATACAATTTCATAACCAAACGCTGGAAACAGAAAACGATAGGGCTTCTTACCGAACGCGAAAAGGCGATACTCATACTTGCCGGGCAAGGTAAAAATTCCGGAGAAATATCCAGTGATTTATGCAAAGGGCATAACACCATACGCAATCAGATAAAATCGTTATTTTCTAAATTGGATGTACATTCCATGCAGGAAGCGATCGAATTTGCCCGTTATCACCGGTTGATCTACCCGAAACAAAATAAGAAATAGTAACCCCATTAAAAACAATCAAAACTTCACAGAAGGTAAAGTTTTCGGTAATTTTGGCTATTATAGCACTTTGTCTGTCAAAAAAGAATGCCCGATAACAGATCTATAGTATCATTTATTTAAAAGTCTAAATAAGGTTTGTGGATAAGTTATGGCATTACCGGAAGACTCCAACCTGTACGATAATTATGCTTAATTAATTCAGAGGCAAATTCTTTGGCATTCGTTGGCTCCGACATTTTAGCGTTAAACAACGGATGGCCTTGTTTGATTATAAAACCTTCTGAAATCATAAACCTAATTTGTTCATCGTCGCCAATATTGGTAAATTGCATGTTCATTCCATCCCATTCCAATATTTTATGCAGAGATTGCAAGCGAACTGCTAATACACCCATCATAATCATTTCGTTGAATGGACCTGCTTCCGAGAAGTCGGACTTGGTTTTTACGCGATTTTCCGGGCTTTCCTTACAAGCGCGCACCCAGTCCATTTCGTGACCGTGATTCATCGCTCTATCTACACGGCGAATAGTTTTTGGTACATCAGGCACACGCCCGGATAGCAACCAGGGCCTAAGTCCATAAGAACCGCAAAGCAGTGTATCTTTCGTTCCATGGAAAATAGTTAAACCACCGCTTATACCCATCAATGGACGCCCTTGCGGAAATCCTGCCGGACGTTGAGGCATAAATCCACCATCATACCAATGGATTTCAACCTCCGGAAAATCCACTTTTGGCATACTTTCGCGTACCGGATAAACAAACTTTATATATTCCGACTGTGGAGCGCAATCAATAAGCAATGGTGAGGATACCGCTTCTACCGAAACAGGATGGCCCAATTTAAGCGTTTTGAACGCAGGATGCAGGATATGACAACCCATATCGCCCAAAACGCCGGTTCCGAAATCCCACCAGCCACGCCAGTTCCAGGGATGATAAATGGAATTGAAAGGCCTCATTTTGGCAGGTCCGATAAACAAATCCCAATCCAACGTAGGAGGAATCTTATGTATTTTAGAAGGAGTTTCCAGTCCTTGCGGCCACATAGGACGGTTAGTAGCAACTTCCACTTTTTTTACTTCGCCAATCTCACCGTTCCAGATCCATTCGCAAGTCAAATCAACGCTTTCGTCCGAAGAGCCCTGATTCCCCATTTGTGTGGCAACATTGTATCTAGCAGCCAGTCTGGTAAGTAATCTTGATTCGTAAACCGAATGGGTTAACGGCTTTTGAACATACACGTGTTTGCCTAATGTCATAGCGGTAGCAGCAATAATGGCGTGAGTATGGTCAGGCGTTGCAACGATGACCGCGTCAATATCCCTACTCATCTCATCGTACATTTTACGAAAATCCTTGTATTTCTTTGCCCGCGAAAAGCAGTCTAATACTGGTTTTGAATATTTCCAATCTACATCGCAGAGAGCAACGATATTTTCTGTCTCAAAAACTGCCTGAATGTTGGTAATACCCACACCACCAAGACCAACAACGGCAATATTCAATTTGTCCGATGGAGCCGTATATCCATGGCTTTTCCCTAAAACTGAACATGGGGCTACCGTAAAAGTTGTTGTGCCTTTTTCTATAGTATTTCTTTTAGAAACGTTTCTCATTGTTATAATATTACTTATAATTTTTGCGCAAAGAAATGTTTGTCGCTGTCGGAAAATCATCCGGCACCTGCTGTGTAACTTTTCCGGTTGCAGCCCATTCGGCGCCACGAAGCAACGTCACCTGAAATCCGGTACACTGCATGGCAATATTGTCTTCAAGTGTATTTCCGGCATGGCCTAAAGTCGTATGGAAAATACGTGCGTCTCTATAATCAACGGTAAATATAGCCATCTCATCACGTCCTGAACCTCTCGTTGCCGGATCGGAATGAGCCCAAAACAAAACATCATTCACAATACCCGGACCGCGCATACGATCATATAATTCATCTTTTGCATGACGCCACCCAGTAGGTAAACCCTTTGTTACCGGATGATCCGAATTGCTGCATTGAAGCATGAACTCGTGCTGTGGACCATGCGACCCGCCAGGTCCGGGAGTTTCTTTATCATATACAAGTTTACCCTCTTTCATATAAATATAAGGGCCATCTGCTTCGTTTCGGTTTTCCCATCCTCCGAAACCGATTATCCGATTATACTCTTTCCAATCCCTGAAAGCATTATTCGCCGCATGATAGACTACTACGCCTCCCTCATCCCCAACAAAATTTAAAAAGGATTTTTCTGTTTCTTCCGGCCATCTATCGCCGTAATAATCGAGCACAACTAACTGATAAGATGCAAAATTCGGTTTGAAATTAAACATATATTCACCAGGTTTTGGTGATACGGCTATATCGACTGCAAAAAGTCCGGAGTTTTCAAGAATCTGCTTTATCGCCATATGACTAACCTCCCATTTATGATTATGCTGCCCTGTTACAACCAATGTTTTAATCTTGTCGCTATCACCACAACATATAGACTCATAAACTCTTAACATATTCGTGCGAAATATCTCCAAAGAATAGTTGTTAAGATACTTTTTTCGTCCATTTTGCCCCATTTGCTTAGTTTCTATTGAATGTTGCAATAGGTATAATACTTTTTCAGCCAATAATGAACTGTCAATTTCCGTCCCATCGGTATACTCGATCACCGGAATGTGTAAGCCCGTAATGTTATTCTCTATCATCTCAGACAAACCGGTAGAAGTACTACCTATGATTGGTAATCCATGCATCATCATTTCTATAGCTACATAACTGCATTGTTCATGAAAGGAAGGCATGATACCTAAATCTGCAATTGCATATAATTCATAAAGTTTCTCCCTGTTTATCAATCCTGTCCAGATAACATTCATCCAAATATCTTCACATTCTATCATGTGGGTATTAAACTCTCCACTCCCAGCAATGATGAAACGACATTCCGGATGCGTTTTTAATACTATTCTGAAAGCTCTTAAAGCATATGTTAATCCTTTTATACTGTCCAATCTTCCGGCAAACAGAATTACTGGAACATCAGATATACCGTACTTTTGCCTTAATACTGATTTTTCAACAATGATTTTACTATCAGTAAGTCCATTGTATACTACTGTTATTTTATCCGGTTTTATTTTGTAATCATCCTGCAATATATGCTTTGTATTTTTCGAAAGACAAATAATATGGTCCACGACTTCAAAAGTCTCTTTTTCTTTTTGAAACGCCTCTTTCAAATTCTCTGTATCTTCATTACCTTGAACTACCTGTTGTGTTTCCCATAATTGCCTGAAATGAGTTAAATTGCCTGATAGTTTGAAACACCAATCGAAATAGTGTATAGTTAATACGATCTTGCAATCAAACACTTTTTTTAATTCTTCTGCAAATTTGCTACTTTGATTGGCATTCAAATGGAATATCAAATTACTTTTATCCTCAATGTATAATTGCAACAGGTATACAATATTTCTGTAATACAAATCACTTAGGTGATCAGTTGCCAGTTGTTCCATAGGCTCTGGAAAATACCAACGCTTTATACCATCGCTTGTTTCCTCTATTCGTATTTGAGATATGTGGGCTCTTAAATTTATCACGCATACCTTAATCTTACTATGACGAAGCGCAGTAGTTAATTCGCGAATATATGTACCAATCCCATATACTGCTGCTTCGCTTGATGTGTGAAAAATATATAGATTCATGACTAAAATAAAGAATTATACGTTTTTAACATATTAATACGGAATATTTCCGAAGAATAGTTGTCAAGATATCTTTTCCGTCCGTTTTGCCCCATCTGTCTGGTCTCAGTTGGATGTTGCAGTATGTATAATATCTTTTCCGCCAATAGTGAGCTGTCAATTTCCGTACTATCAGAATGCTCTATTACCGGAATGTGTAGGCCCGTAATATTATCCTCTACCATCTCACGCAGACCGGTAGAAGTACTGCCAACGATCGGTAGTCCATGCATCATCATTTCTATGGCGACATAACTGCATTGTTCATGAAAGGAAGGCATGACACCGACATCGGCTATTGTATATAATTCGTAAAGTTTTTCTTTGTTTATCAGTCCTGTCCAAGTAATATTCATCCAGATATCTTCACATTCTATCATGTGGGTATTAAACTCTCCATTCCCAGCAATGATGAAACGACATTCCGGATGCGTTTTTAATACTATTCTGAAAGCTCTTAAAGCATATGTTAAGCCTTTTATACTATCCAATCTTCCAGCAAACAAAATGATGGGGATATCGGGTATACGATATTTTTTTCGCAACACGGATTTTTCGAGAATAGAGTTATTATCAGTCAATCCATTGTATATTACGATAATTTTATCCGGTTTTATTTTGTAATCGTCCTGCAATATGTACCGTGTGTTTTCCGAAAGACAAATGATGTGGTCTACTACTTGCAAAGTTTTTTTTCCTTTTGGAACACCTCCTTCAATTCTTCTATATCCTTATCCGTTTGTTGTGTTTCCAATATATCTCTAAAACGAGTTAAATTACCGGATAGATTGAAACACCAATCGAAATAATGTATCGTTAGCATAATCTTACAATCGAATGCTTTTTTCAATTCTTCTGCAAGTCGGCTTTTTTGGTTATAATTTAAATGGAATATCAGGTTCTTTTTGTCCTTGATACGCAATTGGAGTAAATATACTACATTATGGTGATATAAATCCCATTGTTCTTCGCTACTTGATATCCATTGTACGGGCGAAGGGAAATTCCACTGTTTGATTCCGTCTATTTCCTCTATTTGTATTTGAGGCTTTTCCGACGCCAAATTTACTATACAAACGTGTATATCACTATTTTTCAATGCAGAACTCAACTCCCGAATATAAGTTCCTATTCCATATACTGCTCCTAGACGAATTTCGTTAAAAATATACAGATTCATGTTATTTGCACATTGATTTATATATTTGTAACATATTCCTACGAAATATTTTCGAGGAATAGTTGTTAAGATACCTTTTCCGTCCATTTTTCCCCATCTGTTTGGCTTCTATTGGATGTCGCAACAAGTATAAGATTTTTTCAGCTAACAACATTGTGTCTATTTCCACACGATCAGGTAGCATGATGAGAGGAATTTTTAATCCGCAAGTATTATCTACCACTTCGTTTATTCCCGAGGTTGCTGTGGCAACTATGGGTAGTTTGTGCATCATCATTTCAACAGGTACGTAGCCAAAAGGCTCGAACAATGAAGGTACTACCCCCACATCTGCGATCTGATAGATTTCATGCAAGTCTTCCTTTGCCAATAGTCCAGTAAATGTTATTTTAGAACAAATACCTTTAGCTTTCTGAAAGCATTTATCATAATCGCCACTACCAGCTATTATCAGGCGAAAAGCCTGATTTTTTTTTATTATCTCACGAAAAGCCCTTATTAAATAAATCACTCCTTTGACTTCGTCAATGCGACCGACAAAAAGGATAATCTTTTCCCAGTGTAGAATATTCCACTTTTTTCGCAATGCACCCTTGGTGGATTCTCCATTCTCAATATTCAACTCTCCATTATCTTCTAACCCATTTGGAATAACCGATATTTTAGTCTCATCCAGTCCATAATCCAGGCACAAAATTTCTTTCATGTAATCTGATAAACAAATAACATGATCTACCTTTGCGTAATATAATATCTCTTCTTCAAACGCTTTTTTTACATTTTCATCAAAACTATCCGGATATTCTTCATTCAGTATGTTTCGTAATCGAGGCAGATTATCAAAAACTGTAAACCCCCAGTCTGTAAAATGCACAGCCGAAACAATTCGACAGTCAAATGCATTTTTCAGTTCTTCTACAAGGCTAATATTTTGATGAAAATTCAGATGGAATATCAAATTCTTTTTGTCCTCAATATGTAACCGGAGCAAATACACAATATTGCGAAAATATAACTCCCATTGCTTATCATTACTTGTTGTTCGTTGATCTGATATAGCTAAAGGAAAATACCAATGTTTGATTCCGTCTATATCCTCTGTCTGTATTTGAGACTTTTCTGATATCAGATTTACCACGCAAATATTTATATCGCTTTCTTTCAGCGCAGCAGTCAGTTCGCGAATATAAGTACCAACACCAAATACAGCCCCACGGCGGGTTTGATTGAAAATATATAGGTTTGTCGTCATTATTAATGTATTACAGCAAATCAATAATAATATTCATATCCATTTTAATTCCACCTTTAAGCAGGATATGATACCCTTGAAGTTGATTTTCCGACAAATGGCAGTATAATGCCTTAATATCAGGAAAACACTGATAGTTGGAATAAATAGCCGTGAATTTATCACCACAAAGGAGTACCTTCTCAAAACGAAATTCATTAAGTGTCTCTATTATTTCGGCATACAATTTTGCACTATTTACACCCAGTTCATGCATATCTCCCAGAATAACTGCTTTGGGAGTAGCGGTCAACTTCGCAAAGTTAGCCAATGCTGCTTGCATGCTACATGGATTTGCATTGAAACAATCAATGAGTAGTTCGTTATATATAGTCCTTTTCCACTGGGAACGATAGTTAGTTGGTACATATTCACTAATCGTCCGGTTGATCTCTGATGCAGAAACATCGAAATAAAGCCCGACAGTAATTGCTGCCAGTGCATTAAATAAATTATAATCACCAGCCAGATGCGTTGATACAACATGCCGTTCTCCTGCATTTTCCCACTCAAAACAGAGACAAGGATCCGAGTTCACTAATTGTCCGGAGACAAAAGCGTCTTTACTTTCACCATAAGAGATTTGCTCCAAGCCTTCGGCCATAGGTTTTAGATACATATTTTCATTATGGATAAAGATCTTACCGTCTGATCGACGTAGATAATCATAAAGTTCCCCCTTAGTGCGGATTACTCCTTCCAACGAACCGAAGCCGTCAAGATGCGCTAATCCGACATTGGTAACAATACCATAGTTCGGTCGGGCAATCTGAGCTAATTCCCTTATTCCTCCGGGACCACCAGCACCCATCTCGATAATAGCCATTTCATGCTCGGGTGTCAGACGCAATAAAGTAGAAATTACACCGAGAGAAGAATTATCGTTTTCCTGCGTATAAACCACTTTATACTTACTTGAAAGGACAATAGACAACAGTTCTGTTGTAGTAGTTTTACCACATGTTCCTGTAATGCCAATAACCGGTGTTTTTAGGATTTGATGATGATGGTTGGCTAATTGTTGTAAAGTTTGATGGGTATCGTCTACTAATATATAACGATTGTCAGTTATTACCGTGGGATCGTCTACGATGACATAGCGGCAACCTGCATTCAACGCTTCCTGGGCTGATTTATCTATGTCGTAAGTCAGGCTTCGTACCACGAAAAAAAGAGAATCCGGAGAACAGTCTTGGGGGAGTAAACAAATGACTGGATATTGCCTGAAAATCTGGTAAAGATCAGAAATATGCATACATGTTAATCTATGTTTTGGGGATGTATAAGTATCTTGTTTATATATCCATGAGCCCCAGAAATAATGAACTGCGATGGCTTTTTGCAATTTCATTTCTAATATTTCTTCATTAGCTTTTCCATGTATATAATCCTGTATTTCATTTTTTGAAAAAGGAGATACCTGTTCGGCTGTAAAAAAACCGATCTTGTTTTTGTCTGAATAATCTTCATACAAATTGGTTAGCATTAACTTGCCGGTTGAATTTAACACATCCAGATATTTGCCATCTTTATAGGTTATGGGTATGATTTGCAAAAATGCTATCACATAGCTAAAAAACAGATGATGGGGAGGTGAGGCCATCAGTGCGTTGTTAAAAAAGATGTTTTTAGAGAAAGAACGACAATGTTGTTCCGGCTCCAATGCAAAATAACATTTACTTTCATCTCCTATATGTTTTTCGAAAGATTCCAGGCACTCATAATCAAAATCCGCATATAAACCTCCCATCTTATATAAGATCAGGTAACGGATTACATTCCAGCGCTGAGCACTGTATGGATATCCAAAATAGATATCAATCATTTCGGGATAGTTATTATAAACAAAATCCTCTAATCTGTTTCTATCCCAAAACTCATATTTCCAGGTTGGATGATGTTCTTTCCATGTGCTAGCTAATACTTTATATTCATCATCCAGGCGTTCTGTACGTCCTTCCCAAATTTGATGGATTATTCTAGGTATCATATTGATGAATTAATAAGTCTCTCTTTATTAAAGGAGAAGCATCCATGATTTATTTGTTTGTCCAAGCGCTGTCAATCGCAGTAACCCTTCACCGGCATATCCATTCAGCAACCCTGTACCGGCAGGAGATTTTTCCATATCCAAATCAGGTATTTGTTTCAATGCAATTTCCATTTCATCTTGTAAGGCAGCATTGAAATATAAGCAGTATTGATAAGACCGTATAACGTTGTCAATAGCAGAATCGTTCAACCGGGGAAAACTTCGTTCAACAGCCAATGATTGGATACCCCATTCCCTTCCGCATTGCTCTAAAAGTCCGCTACAAAGCTCAAGGCCTGCTATTTTTTGCAAATCATATAGAAAACAATATACATCCGTTTGATTTTCTTCGGGAATATCCGATAAATTTTCCTCAATCAATTTAACAATGTGTAATAAACATACCCGCGCCTGCGCCGACGGCGCTTGATAACGCAATCGTGTCATCCAATAGCGTCCGTAACCGGTTAATCCTTTGTATTGACTAAAATCCTGCCAGGGGTCATGCATTATAGCCCGATACATTCTGTAATCAAAATCTTCGCAAATATCATCTTCTACATCCAAAAAATTATTCCGGATCATGTAATCAAGTCCAACACCGATACCTGCTATCCCTCTTTCATAATCAGCCGGACTATTGACATGCATTTGATTCAACATTTCACCAATCAAATCCATTGCATAATCTGCATACAACATATTATCTGTATATTGCGCGTAATGAAAAAAGAAAACAGCAATCCCTATCTTACCATGCACCAAACCCGAACATTCTGTTAATGTACCATTAAGCAGAAGCATATCGGCTATTTGCTCTAAATTTTGTTTTATTACATTACTATCCACTATAATTTCATATTAACTTTAACTAACTACTAACAAACAGAGTAAGTGAAGCTTCCTTCAACTACTGATTTTTGTGTTTTACCAACATAATTACCGAATTCGAATCTTCATCTAAGGTTGCGGCAATTTCTTTTAACTTGCCTTTCAACTTTCCTTTTTCATAGTCCTCGCGAAGTTTGGAAGCATCTATAGAACTCCATGATTCGCTTTTGTGACTTATAGGAGTCAGGGCAACCATATAGACTTCTTTTTTATAAGAATAATCACCATTGTATGTGACATACCTAGAAAAATCCTTTTCTTGTGTATCATACACGAAGTATGTTTTCGGAAACCCTTCTTCTTTGTTAAAATCATATACGTTTTTAATACTTTCCATAAAATAATAGCGATCGGAAACCAACTTCAAAATCAAGAAAACTTCCGGATTCATAGAGTGGACAGGAGGCGTTCGCGCAATAAACGGACGCAAACTGTAGTCAGGCATTAAAGTAAAGATAGTATCAGATGATGGCTCTAATAGTATCCAATTACCATTAAATGGGGTAATCCTACTGTAATTATCTGGTCCGGCAGCTCTTATACCGTCTTCTGTTCTTAAAGTTTGAATAAAGATCTTCTTCTCTTTAAATGGGGTTTTAATCTCTTTGGTTATGCTCCCATCTTGCTTCGATACGAGAAGGAACGGTATCTCTTCATTGCATTCATCGTAACAAATCAGATTATCTTTATCATAATTAAATATTTCCCAATAAAACTGGGTTCCGCCTCCATCCTTCTGTTTAAGACTTCGCTTAAAATTTCCCTCCAGATCATAGACCTGTATTTTTCTTGCATAGTGATCGTTTATAAACATTTCATTGTTGTCATCATCCAATGTAATACTTCTACAATATGTGTATTCTTCCCCCCCTTGCCCTTTACGGTTTATCTTACGGATGGCTTTCCCTGTCCGGTCATAAACAAAAATATCACCGTCATTCTTATAGTTTTTTACTAATATGACTTCTTTGCCTATAGCCTGCACAAACCCCTGATTAACAAAATCATCGTTTGTTTCCAACGCAATATATTCCACATCCATAAAGTCCTGAAGAATCAGTTCTTTTTTGGAGGAATAACTTTTATTTATATCTACTGTTATAAAATCATCAATTGATTGGTTACCTCCTCCACACCCTGTCATCACAAACAGGATGATTACCTCAATAAAAGTTAATATTTTCATCTGCACATCATTTTGTTTACTTCGCTATTCTTTTACATGACAAAGATTTGGGCGCCCGATGGCTATTTCATAATTAGATGGAGGCGGACAAATCCATTGATAAACACAATCAGTGCATGGTGCTTCATTACGAATACGTAGCCATGATTTGCCCTCTTCCACTTCTTTGTGTAAGATTTCATGGATATTATTAACATAGATATTTCCCAGCAAAGGGTGGTTAAGATTGGCATATGTATCTCCATTAGGCATGATGTTGATTTTCCCAAAGTCATAAATATTCACAGCCTGATGAGCGAAAAAATCTTTTATAGTCATGGAAGTGGATAAAATATCTTCTTTCGAGAGAAAAACCTCTTCTTCAAAAAAACGGATATTATTTCCGGTATAATTGGGTTTTAATTTGTATTTTTCTATCTGATATTGTTCAATAAGTTGCTCAGACTGTTGAATATTATCTTCGGATGATACATTAAACACAAATTCAAAAGGTAAAGTCTGACTAAGTAATATCTCAGTTGCACGATTCCATTGTTTCACGTCTATCGGGAAACTAACAGTAATCTGGTATGAAAAATTATTCTCATAAATAGGTTGAAGAGCGATTACATTTTCATACGAGCACAAAAGATTTTTCGGTGAAGAATATTGATCTAAATAAGATAACAATTCACTATACTTTGGTACCTCCCCAATATTTCCTATGATATTAAGTGTTAGATTTTGCGGAATTGAGGCTAAAAAACGAATTAAGTTTGTTATATCAGTCGTTATATCTACATGTATAGATATTTCGAATAGTTTTTCCAACACATTTTTATACGAAGAAAAATTATTTTTTTTGTATACTTCCTGTTCCTTTGAATAATTATAAAAAGGTAACAATTGAACGGGTTTGCCATTCGATAAGGATACATCAATCACATCGCCCATAAATTTTTCACGAAGTTCACAAATAAAACAATTGACCTCTTTTTGCTGATATTGCTCATTTGTTAATAAAGCAACACCACAATTTTCTTCTTTAAGAGTATCATGTAATATTTCTATAATCTTTTCATTGGTTGATTCGATTGTAGCCCTATCAAGAGTGTTATACAATAGGGCATTTTTATTTTTTATATCAATAAACACATATGGTTCAATAGCAAACCAATAATCGGATACTGTTTTCATAATTATTATTCTATTACTACATTTTCTAATATTTCGGAATAATTCGTCGGATATTTTTCAAGGAAAGTAAAAATATTTTTTAAATTATTTTTAAAAGCCCTTTGATTTTGGAAGTATTGACAAACAAACCCTTCTTCATTTGCTTTATCTATATTATCAATATGAAATAGACAAGTACCACAAAACCTATAGGCATAACAGGTTTGGCAAAACTTTTGGATATGTTCATAATAAAAATTGTATTGCCGCGTAATTTCCGGGATATTTAATTCTATATCTTCACTTACTTTTCCCATCGAATATCTATAGTCAATTCTTTCACAGGGTAACAATTTGTTGCGATTAGTCAGTAAAATCTTTTTTGAAAAAGGTGTACAAGTACTTGTAGGCAATTGTCTTTCAATATTATATAACAATTCTCTTATATTGGATATGTAATAATTTATAGAAATATATTTTAGGTGATTCGTTAACTCTATAAATGACAGCGAATTCCTGTGCGTCAAACGAGTTAAGTCGGAATCCTCCTTGCGGAATTCAGCTTCGCCTTCTGCCACACTTTGATACATACTGTCAAGTATATTTTTATTACATGATCTAGCATTCCTTGTATTTAATTCTGATATTCTTGGAATTTGATCATACCGCGTGTAAATAAAATCATAAATTTCTTTTATTGAATTTTTATTGTGCAAAACGGCATTGAAAGAAACATTAGTTAAAAAATATTCCGGATAATCCCTCCGAAGTATATCCAGATTTTCAACGACTTTTTGAAAAGAGTTTTTTTTATTTTTACTAAAAGTCCGATAACTATGGCATTTCTCATTACCATCTAAACTGATTAACAAACGGAAATTATTTGTAACTAAAAAATCAATGTATTTATGAAGCAACGTAGTGTTAGTTGTCATAGTATATTCAAGATCAAATTGCTTATCAATGTTTAATTGTTTAGAAAGCTCTACGATTTGTTTGATAAACTTTATATTCAAAAGCGGTTCACCACCATAAAAACTAATTGCCAATTTATCATTTTTATTTTTAGGTTTATGGTCAAAAATGAATTTCAGTAAATTAATGGCCTTACGAGTATTAATTTTTTTACTGATCCTTTCATCATATCCTTCATATAATTCTCCAAATGCACAATACGTACAACTTAGATTACAAGAATCTGTCACTTCAAACACTATCTGCTTGGTATTCTTTATATTATCACTCACCACAGACTCTTCTAATGCCGCAAACTCACTTGGTTTTGGTTTTGCAAAGAACCCATGAGTTTTTAAATACGCATATTTTTTCAAATAATATGGATCAACTTCCGTTGATTTTTCAGAAGCCTTCTCTAATTCCGGATGTGCCAACATAGATAATCTGCTCTGATCATCGTATATATAGAGATTTTTATTTTCTGATGTACAAATAAAGGTTTGTATCATATTAGATTAATCGTTATAAATGCAACCAATATTATATCTATCGGTTGCAGATTTTTTTAAATAACCAGAATTCATCTTCTTTACAAAAAAGAATTCCTGTTTTTGAACTAAAAATAGATTAATAGTGGTAAGCCTTATTGCTGGATCCATAATTACTGTAGTAAGACCAGTCGGATGTGCCACCACAACTACAACTGCCATTGCCACTGCAGCCACAACCACCTTTTAACGCACTCATTTTACGACGATCTAATTCATCTTTGCTGAATTGATTCAACTTTAGTTTTCCTAACTTTTTCATTTTTTTTACGTATTAAATTAGACAATAATAATTATTAATGCGAATCAGTAGTTGAAACTGCTCGCCGATTATTATGTTAAAATATTAATTATCAATAAAATAAACGCATTAAATATTTGCTCAATCTTCTGGGAATCACTATCTTAAAG
>JAITVY010000077.1 GCA_031285565.1 Tannerella sp.
TGGATCAGGCCACTCAGGGAATAGAAGCCCCGGCGCATGTCTGCCGGATAAGGATACAGGTAATAGTTCATCGAAGGAGTCAGATGCAGCATATCAACGGGGCTTTAACAGGGTAAGGACATCTTCAACGGTAATGTTGCCACGCAAACGCAGGGTGGTACCCTCCGGGTAGGTGATCTCCAATTGGTTCTCTGTCCCGCAGAAGCCGGAGGAAGATTTTGCCGGAGTATCTACCGCAAGAGGCAGGAAGCCATTGCCGACTAGCGGATGGGAAGATGATACACGGATGCGCTTTTGCCAATAATAGAATTTACTTGGGTGAATGCCTTCGTTCGAGCAGAAACCATTTACCGTTAAACCTGATGAACGGTAGCGGGTGTATATCTCCTCAAAGCGTTTTCGATCTAATTGCATAATACATTAATATTGATTTATGCAAAGGTAAAGGCGAATACATATGACGCAAAGACGGGATTCGCCGAAGGGTTACTGTAAAATATACATTGATACTATTGTTTATTGCATTCAATGCAATACCTACACAGGCGCAATTTCATTTCGGTGCAGATGCCGGTTATACAAACAGTCATTTTAATGTTAAAAATCCCAAGGATATTAAAATAACATCTAAGGAATGCCCTGGGTTTCAATTCACAGTAATTGCGTCATATTTACATAACGATATATTATGGTTGGAGTCAGGATTAACATTTGAGTGCCAAGGAATATCCTTTGACCCTGATTTAACCAATGGTTACATTGATACGGACGAAGAAACGTACGACCCATTCTCGAAATTTGAGGTAAAAACAAATAGTATTGAAATGCCATTGTGGATAGGCGTAAAAATTAATTTAAGCAAAGATTTTTCAATACTACCCAAAGGCGGTCTTTTTTTTATCAATGGATATTTGGGGAAAAGCCATTACAGAAGGGATTGATTCTGACAGTGAGCCTTTCCGGTCAGAATTTGATTTATTTTCTAATTTGATTGAATGGGGATATCAGGTTAATCCTCCGGATTATAGAGATAAATTGCAACAACTTGATGCCGGGACTTTGATTGGTTTTGATTTAATGTGGGATAAATGGGCATTACGTAGTGCATATAAATGGGGACTAATCAACCGGAATTTTTTGGGTTATCAATTGAAAAGTCAGACTTTATCTGTATCGTTAGCATATTATTTTAAGTAAAAGTATTCTACTTTTTACGGTTATGTAAAAACAACTTTATGCACAACAAACTTTTAATTTAAATATTTTATATACAGGAATTTAAACCTATCCCAACAATTAGATTCAATTACTACAAACCAAAAAAATAATAAATATGAAAAAGAATTTTATGTTTTTAGCAATGTTCATTGCGATGTTTGCTATCAATGCCTGCCAGTATGAAGAAAACGGTAATTTGTTATCTGACAATGATAATATAGATCATACAAGAAAAGTATTCGTTAATGTTGACGAATACAAAAAATGCTTGGAAGAATTTGCTAATGCTGATAAAACTGAACTTCGTTCAAACAAAGTTTCATCGGAAGAAAAAAATCAGACCATAGTTGAAAAGTTTCTTTATTTAAGTTCCTTAGATCAGATTTTTAATGAAAATCATGAATTTCAAATAGACAACCAAATTATTAAGTTAGGAAAATCAGGTTATACTACTTATATAATTGATGTGCCATATTACGAAAGTGCATTATGCTTTATCAAAAACGAGAGCTCATTATTAATTAATTTAAGTAGCTATAAGAAGATTGAGGAGGAACTGTATCAGAGATCGATGAAGGGCTAATTTTGCATTATAGTGGTGAACCACTTGTAGAAGAACAAGACATTACAGATGATATTATAAATAATGACAAAATAATAACGAGAGCTGCTTTAAATCCTTACGAATTAAAGGTTTCTTTTTGGAGTACAAGTAATTTTATTTTTAATGGTTGTGGAGTGGAAATATCATATAAAGAGGCTAATAACAAAGGCAAGTTGCAGGGGTATAATACAAATTTAGGCATGTATTGGCAAGGTATTGTAACAACACACAAATCAAAGGATGATAATGGTATGGGGCAGATTTCACGTTTTGGAAATGGTTACAAATACGACACAGGCTCTTCTGATAAGAAAACATTTGGAGAAGTTGGTGGCGTTTTTATGCATAGATTCAAATACTATTTGATTGGTGGTTCTATTTGGGGAACAGCTCTTCACAGTAGTGGAACAACTATACAGAAAGGGCAATTTGATTAACTATCCATTTTATAAAAATGAACTAAATTATCTTACATTTCATTTTTATAATATCAGATTAATCCTTTAGTTTTGAAATCAAAAAAGGAACAAATACTATGAAATGCAAAATTTTGATGCTGTTATTACTGTTTCCCCCTTTAAGTAGAAGTATTTACTCGCAAGAAAATAATATAATTATTGGATTAAGTGGGACTACCAATATGGTTAATGGATATCCATATGGGGGCTACATAAATGGTGGTTATGAATATAAAGTAACATCTTCTCACAAAAATTATTTTGCACTAGAAGGTCGTTTTACAAGTGGATTTATTTTTGAACCATCGGAATACAATGATTTGATATTAGGCTTGTCAATATTACCTCGCTTTTATTATAATATAGGTTATTATAACTTATATACCTTTATTGATATCCAACTAGGAGGCAACTTACAAAATGTTCATAGTGATACAAAAAATGCTGTTAAATTATATCCAACTTATGGTGCACGATTAGGGATAAAAGCGAACAAAATAGCAGTATTCTTTAGTGGTATTCAAAGAGGGGTAAATAATTTTATAAATAAAACCGCATTTCCAAGTAAAGTGAAAAATCCTATGGAATGCGAAGTTGGGATTAGCTATTATTTTGATATATGAGCAGTATGGAATTATCATACAGGCAATACGATAACAATGCCTGTTGAGAAATATCACAGTTAAACATGACGAAAAAAACACGAATCCATCGGTATTTTTGTGATAAAATGCTATAAAAGGACGTTCCTTACTTTGAACGGGTTATGGATGCGAAAAACATGATGTGCGTATCTTGCTTACAGTAAGTGTATTATAAGTACACCCTGTCCCAATTAAACAATGTTAATCGATTCATTTTCAGCAAATAAAAAATTAGAGTTGTCCCTATCTTTTTTTCATATTTATTTGGTTGTTTTTTTTGAATAAGTGATTTTTGTACCCGAAATTAAAATCTTCCCCCATAATGAAAAATGTAATAACAATGATTATATCATACCGCATGGACATCCACTGGCTGTGCAAAACCAACTTAAGCACACTTAGGTTATTGTCAGGAGTGCTTTCGCAACACACGACAATAGCTGATAACCGTTTTTGATGGTGTGATGAAAAGCCTGAACATAAAAAAACCTTCTTAAAGGCAAATAATCACAGGAAACGACACCAAGCTCATACTCACACAATAAGAAGGCACAACAAAAATAGAATTTTCAAATTAAATAAGCATATTAAATCAGAACAATTTAAATGAATAAAAATATATTAATACTTGCAGTTTGTACATTTGTGTTTTTTTCGTGTACGAATGATGAGGATGTAGTATCTTCAAATGAAAAGGGAAACTTACCAGATATTACTGTAAAAAATGGAATGTTAGTTTTTAAAGATCAATCAGTTTATGAATCAACCGAACGTAGATTGAATGGAGCAGGTCTTTCAGATAAAATATCATTTCTGGATTCAGTTGGTTTTAGATCACAGTTATATATCATGAATGAAGCTGATCAGGAGTTGGAATCTCTTTGTACAAGCGAAAGTGCTGATGTTTTCAGCCATGGTTATAAGATATTTAAAGAAAAATATGAAGGGCTATTCATGTTCAATGATATTGAAAAGACTGACCTTTCTCCGTATTGCCGCTTAGAGCAATTAGATCTAAGTATTTTTGCAAATAACGATGGTAAATTTATGATCGGAGACAGCTTAGTTAAATGTGATTGTTTCGAAACTTTTTCTGATTTTTCTTCAAAAATTTCCTATGCTATGTTAGATACTGATGATTCCTACATTTCGACTCGTGCTGACGAAGTCAATCGTGCTCATGTAAAAGAAGATAAACGAAAAGTTGGAATGTATTAAGCAGAACACAATCAGCCGTATATGCGAACTTTACTGCTCAGAAGAAAAATATATTTGGATGGGTACGTTATAGTACCGAATATTATTTTGAAATTAAAATAAAGAGTGGTGATTATCGACATTTACACCATACAGCTTCTAATGGACAAGAAACTTATGTTAGAGTATATCCGGGTGCTTCAGTTAAAAGTGAAACCAAGGAACTATCTGGAAATATTACCATAAAAATAGGGATGATCCCAGGTCTTGATCCAGCGAGTGGAACATTTGAAATATGGTCACGAGGCGTCTCTTATGAAGCAAGAGGGATAGGAATAATGGCTTTATAATAACTTCGAATAAAACATGCCAATAGTTGATATTATTAAATTCAGAATACAAAATATAATTTCATTATTGGTATGATTTTTTGAAATAAAAACAAAGAATCACATATATAAAACCTTTTAATTAACAATCATTATGTCTAAGAAAAATGCTTTTTTAATTTACCTATTGTTATTATCAACATTGCATGTTTGCGCTCAAAAAAAGTTCTTTGTAACCCCCAAAATCGGATTAAACCTGTCAACCATTACAAATGTTGATAGCGACTGGAAATCCGGATTGAATATAGGATGTGGAGTTGAATGGCTTCCTTTTTCCAAAATAGGGTTTGAAAGTGGGCTTTATTATGCGAATTTGGGTGCAGACAATGTCACTTTGGAAAACAGTAACACTTCGGCAACTGTAAAAGCTGGTTACTTACAACTACCTTTAGTAGTCAAATATTATGCTTATAAAGGGCTGCATGCATTTGCCGGTCCACAAGCAGGATATAAAATAAGCTCATCGGAAAAGCCGGTTAGTATACTCAATTATGGAAAGGATTTTGACTTTAGCGGCATAATCGGCCTGGGTTATCAATTTAATTTTGGCCTTGTGCTTTCGGCTAATTATGTTGCCGGATTTACATCTAATGATCAAGGTTTCTATAGTACTGTTGCTCATGAAAGCCGGAATTGCCGCAATTCTGCATTCCAGTTTAATTTGGGTTGGCGCTTTTAAAAGAGGGAGATGAAAAAAGCGGCCGTCTATTTATGTATCATCGCATCAATCAGCGGATGCTCTGTTGATTTTAACCCTACGATTGACAAAGCATCTGAATGCATAGTTATCAACAGCTTATTACAACCAGACAGCCTTATTACAGTCCGGCTTTATGCCGCCGTAGTTGAAGATAGAGGAATGAAAACTATTCCTTTACAAAATGCGTATGTTATATTGAAAGAGAATCAAGTTGTAATATTTGAAGGGGTAGTTGATAGCGTATTAAATTTAAATATTTATCCGAAAACAGGCGCACTTTATTCCATCGAAGCTATACATGCAGGTTATTCGCAGGTTCATGCAGAAACAAGTATTCCTACCCCTATCTATTGCAAAGTAGATTGTGATGAAGAGAGGATTATTGATTTGTATGAATTTGATATTCCTGACAACAGAGTTCCTCTTTGGATCACAGCTTCAGCACTTTTTACAGATACAGATCCATTGCAATTTGCCGAATTATACTGCAATAATCTTTTGGTAGATAATTTCAACAGGGAAGAAGGTAGCGATATTGTTAATAAACAAGTGGGTTCAGGTTATCATGAATCTTTTCTAAGAATAAAAACTGAAAATCAAATAAGATTAGAAACGATCCAATTCTTACCTATGTTAAACCGGTCTATCTTATGGGAAAATTTTTCCGGTATAGAAATTCGCCTCATTGCGGCAAGCAAAGAATACGATCAATACTGTAAAACATATTATCAACTATTAGATATTCCCATATCAGATGATATATCAGCAATATTGTATCAACCGGTACATGTGTATAGTAACATAATTGGAGGGCTGGGAATTTTTGCAGGGAAATCTGATATCGGTTATTTTTTTGAAGAAACGAACTAACATATTATGAAAATTAAGCTTGTCATTCTATCCGTTTTTATTCTTATCGTTTTCTTTAAAGGATATTCGCAGGAACAAATTTCAATTAGTGGTATCATTCGCGAAAAATCAACCAGGGAGGTACTTGTTAACGCAACCATTCAGCTGTCGGGCCAGGTTGCAATATCAAATGAACGAGGCTTTTTCTCCTTAAAGACACTTCGCAAACAACAAGAACTGCAGGTTTCTTATACTGGTTTTAAATCATATAAAGAAACGCTTAATATACAAAAAGATACAACATTAATTATTGAACTGGAAGAGGGTTTAGAATTATACGAAGTTGTTGTCACCCAGCAACAAGCTGCGTTAAGAAATAAAGGTTTAGGTAACATTCAGATAGATGTTACACAACTCCGGAAAACCCCGTTATTTTTAGGTGAACGCGATATTATTAAAACAATGCAATTTTTACCGGGTGTATCTTCCGGAATGGAAGGCTCGTCAAACTTAAATATTCGTGGGGGCACTAATGACCAGACACTTTATTTGATGGATGATGTCCCTGTTTACAATCAGAATCACACATTCGGTTTATTGTCTATTTTTAACCCTGAAATATTACGAACCGCAGACCTCTATAAAGGAGGCATTCCGACTATGTACGGTAATCGTCTTTCTGGTGTCGCTGCTATTTCATTAAAGGATGGCAATATGCACGAACATCGTCAGTCCTTATCCATAGGCTTATTAGCAGGATCTCTTCATCTGGAAGGACCTGCAATAAAAAATAAATTATCCTATAGCTTAACTGCTCGTCGTTCAATACTTGATCTTTTTGCAAGAGGGATTATGGCAATGAGAGACCATAGTTCCGGCATGTCTTTATTTGCTTTTCACGATATTAATGCAAAATTAGTGTGGAGCCTTAATCCTAAAACTAATATATCAACACAATTTTACAATGGCATGGACGATTTATATGCTATAAATAAAGATTATACTTCCAGTAATAGCAGGTATAAAGAAAAATTTGGTTTCGGTTGGAAAACAACCATGACTTCCGTCCGCTTAACATCCTCTTTACTACCGAATTTATTTTTCTCTACCAATATATATTATACACACTTGAATAACTTCCAATATTATCAACAAAAAAACAAGTCGTCCGATGATAAATCAAAACTAAGGAATGATATATATTCAGATTTGGAAGAATTTGGGCTGAAAATGAAATTTGAACATAAAACCTGTAATCAAAATACATTGTCTTACGGATTAGAGGCTACAAGGCAAAGCTTTGAGCCGGATTTTATGAAAAAGACCATAGATAAGAAGGATATTATTTATAAAACGAAGACTTTGGGTTTAAATACGGTTGGGGGTTATATCTACAATGAAATAAGCTGGGGTAAATGGCATATTGGAACGGGATTGCGTGCCTCTTTGTATAATAATGAAGAAAAAAGTCTTTTTGTAATAGAACCTCGTGTAAAAATTAACAGACTGATAGGTAACAATAAGATCATGATAGCCTATGATTATACAAGTCAGCCAATTCATTCTATCAATGAGATGAATTATAGTGCAAAAAGTGATTTCTGGGTTCCATTTCGTGAAAGCAAGTTACCTGCTGCTCAACAATTGTCTCTTGGATGGAAAAACTATACGTATCAGGGACTAACAGTATCAGTTGAAGGATACTGGAAAGAAATGAAAAATCTTCTGCGAATAGATAATCTGGAAAATTATCTTGACTATCACACTGATTTTTCTATTGGCAAAGGTAGTTCTATTGGTTTGGAACTAATGATTCAATATGAATACAATCGTTTTTCAACATGGTTATCTTACACTTTATCCAAATCAACACGTACTTTTGACAATACCACTCATCCATTTAAGTATGATACTCCAAATGATCTCTCTCTATTTGTATCTTATGACATATGGAAGAAAGGTTCTATAAAAAATTATCTATCAATGAATATGCAATATCATACAGGAGTCCCGTACTATGTCTCTTCTGTTGATTATCCAAGTATCGGTTTACCATCCTATTCCAGCGGATACCCCTTTTTTAACACTTCACAGATTAGTTATATACCCAAAAATCCCAACACCCGTTTACCAGATTATTTCAGGACAGATCTGAACTTCACAATGGAAAAAAAACTAAAAAATAAAGGACAAAGGGTTTGGCAATTTTCACTATTAAATATGACTGGTCATGTGAATCCTTATGCAGTTTACCGCAATAAAAACGGCCAATATAAAGCATTTTTATTAATACCCTTCCTGCCTTCTTTTTCATACACGAGATATTTTTAATAATTATTTGTCATAAAATACAGTATTTAAACCTACAGGTTGAATACTTGTATATAAGTCCTAAAAACGTTCTGCCACCTTACTAGCTCATAGTAAGCCCCTTGCTACGCCAACAAATAAATTGAGAGTATATTAATGCAAACAATTTATAATACAATCCCAACATATAGAATAGGGATATATTGCTTTTCCTGTCTCTTTATAGATAAGTACCATAAAAATGAGCAAAATCAAAAGATATTTATCATATAAATTTTACACACTATGAACAAAAAAGGATTTATCTTATTAATGTTTCTATTTTCCACCTTCTATGGACACAGTCAATTAACCTGGAATGTAAAAGCAGGTATGAACTTAAGCAGAGTAACAAACGATCAAATGGATATTGATCTGAAGCCGGGATATCAGGTAGGTGCAGGGATGGATTATTTCTTTAATGACCATTGGGGAATCCAGTCTTCGTTGATGCTGATCAGTAAAGGATATAAAAGTAAGGGGGACTATAATTATCCTCCGGCATGGGAAGCGCCGGCAAAAACATATGACCGGACAGAAAACAGGGTTTACATTGAACTACCGGTTACGCTAGCCTATAAATTCAAAATTGCCGCTCATATCAACCTGATATTAAGCAGTGGAGGATATATCAGTTACGGCATCGCCGGAAAACACAAGAATAATATTACGTTAAAAGATGGCCATACAGCAACTGATAAATATAATACTTTCGCTAAGAACACTACTGATAAATTTGATACAGGTATAGTGGGTGGGGCAACATTAGAATTCAGGAACAAATATACAATCGGTTTAGTTGGTGAATGGGGGCTTAAGTCGGCTATCGGAGATTTTTCCAAAAATCAGACATACGGATTGAATATAGGATATAAATTTTAAATAGCAAGAAAAAAGCAATGCCGGAATATACTTTGCTACAACAAATATTCTCGCATGAAAACAAAATCGTTCATGCATATTTAACAGTTACGTTTATGCATGAACGAAGTATTTTTTATGCAACAGGGAAAAGTGAGGAGTTTCACTTCCACCTTTTCCCTTTATACTTTCTACTTATATTTATCCTCTGCTCTCCTGAATATATGAAAGCGCTTCGCGGCAAAGACCGGTAATCATTTGCCAGTTTTCCTGTCGGATAGCCTCATTAGGAAATAATTTAGAGCCCATACCCACACATGTTACGCCAGCCTTAAACCATTCCGACAGATTTTCTTTAGTAGGTTCAACAGCCCCTGTTGCCATAATCATCGACCAAGGCATTGGAGCCTTAATATTACTTACAAAAGAAGGTCCTCCTACACAACCGGCAGGGAAAATTTTACATACATCGCATCCTGCTTCCTGTGCAAAACCAATTTCAGAAACCGTTCCGCATCCGGGAATATAAGGAACTAACCGACGGTTACAAACCTTCGCGATTTCCGGGTTGAATAAAGGCCCCACTATAAAATTAGCCCCCATCTGTAAATACAGGGAAGCTGTTCCGGCATCAACAATGGAGCCAATACCCAATATCATATCCGGGCATTCTTTAGCCGAGAACTTTATCAAATCACCAAACACCTCCTGTGCAAAATCACCACGGTTCGTGAATTCAAAAGCGCGTACTCCACCCTCATAACAGGCTTTCAACACTTTTTTCGCAATTTCAGCATCCTGGTGGTAATAAACCGGTACCATCCCTGTAGAGGAAACCGCTTTTAAAACTTGCATTTTATTAAATCGTGCCATATCATATATATTTTTTTATATCTTCTTTTCTACAACTGCCTGAACAACATTCAGTACATAATCTCCCAATCTTTCACATTCAGACACAATATCCATATAATAAACTGCATCCGAATAACTATATGCTTTATTATCAATATTATCAATATTCTTATTTCTCAGCATATCACGGTATGAGTTTATTTCATTTTCCAGATTGTATGACAAAGAAACATCATCACGTGATGTTTCCTGTTTATTTAATATTTCATTCATATGTACCACTGCTTTATCAGCTAATAAGAACAGATGTTTAACATCATGATTTTGTTCTTCTGTAAAGACTGATTTAGCATCATTCCGTCGTTTAATAGCACGAGCCAGGTTTTTACAGGAGTCGGCTACACTTTCAATTTCAGATACGGCGCGTAACATCACACGTACTTCCTCCTTACCTTCGTCACTAAGCCGTCCTTCCATTACTTTCGTTAAGTAGTTGGCAATTTCAACTTCCATCCGGTCGCTGATCTGTTCATACTTCTCAACCCTGTTTAATATTTTAAGGAACTTTTCTTCGTTTGCTTCATCATACATTTCTTTTACCATTCCCAGCATCCGGTATGTCCGTTCCCCAAACGATGCCATTTCTTTTTTAGCTTGCATTAATGACAATTCTGATGTTGAAAGCATACCGGAAGAAATATACTGCAGTTTGAACTCCTCGTCTTCATTTTCACGCGGAGGCTTGATGATGGCCGAACAGATCCGTACATACAGATTTACAAACCATATCATAATACAAACATTCAATATATTAAACATCGTATGGAATAAAGAAAGGCTATACGATACTGAAACCTGAAGCATCATCAATTGCTTTTGAAGCGCAAGTAGATCAGGATCAGTTATCTTTTGCTCAGAAGTAATCAATTTTACAGTTTCAGGATCCAGGGAATTAATGAACGCCGTTAATGCATGCGGATCTCCCGGACCGTAATTGGTAACAATCCACGAAACCATACTTGTAAACGGATAGAAAAAGAGCATACACCAACATACGCCAAACACATTGAACATTAAATGCGCCAAAGCAGCCCGTTTGGCGGATGTATTCGCAGAAAAGGCCGCAATATTCGCCGTAATCGTAGTTCCTATATTTTCTCCTAACACCATAGCGGCAGCCATTTCAAAAGGAATCCATCCCTGCGTACACATGATTAGTGTGATAGCAACTGTTGCACTTGAAGACTGTACGATTACAGTAAGAAAGGTTCCGATACAAAGAAAAATTAAAATGGAAAGAAATCCCATCGAAGTGTAATTCTGTATAAAAGCTAACGCTTCGGGATTATTTTGTAAATCGGGAACCGACGATTTCAGATATGAAAGCCCTAAAAACAAAAGAGCAAATCCCATTATGAATTCGCCCCATGATTTCCACCTGCTCTTACTTGAAAACAACATCGGAATACTAATTCCAATTAATGGCAATGCCAATACACTAATATCTACTTTAAATCCAAGAATAGAAATAATCCATGCTGTTACGGTCGTTCCGACATTAGCACCCATAATCACACTAATAGACTGGGCCAATGATAACAATCCGGCATTAACAAAACTAACCACCATCACGGTAGTAGCACTCGACGATTGAATTAAAGCTGTAATTAAAAGACCTGTAAATACACCTGTAACACGATTCGTTGTCATAACGGAGAGTATGCTTCGAAGCTTATCTCCCGCTACCTTCTGCAAGCCCTCGCTCATCGTTTTCATTCCATAAAGGAACATACCCAACGAACCGACAAGGGTAAGAAAGTCTAAAAAAGAATAGTCCATTAAAAATGTTTTTATAAAAAAATTCTTATTTTGCGGACAAAAATACGAATTAAAATGAAATTAGGAAGTGAAGATTATTGAGAATACAAAATTATTTTCTTTCACCTAACTTATAACATACTAACAAAACAAGTATAGAACATGACTAAAAACGAATCTGAATCAATCACCATCTATTGTAAAAACAATCATCTATATAAAGAAGTGCCGATCGGTTCTTCTTTAAGTGAAATATATCAACTGGTTGGTGCACCACTCCGTTACCGTCCGTTAAGTGCACGTGTAAACCATCGTGTACACGAATTAGATTACCGCTGCTGGAATCCGAAAGATATAGAATTTGTAGATTATACAAATTCATCCGGATACCGTACGTATCTCCGGTCGCTTTGTTTTATACTTGTAAAAGCAGTTAATGACCTGTACCCTGGCATCCCTTTCACATTAGAACATCCTGTTTCCAAAGGATTTTATTGCGCTTTCGAAGATCGCAGTGAAATATCACCCAAAGATGTCCAAAGAATTAAAAGCAGGATGCTGGAAATTATTTCCGCTGATGTCCCGTTCATCCAGCATAACATCCGTACCACAGATGCCATTGAATTATTCCGCAGATGCGGATTGCATGATAAAGCGTTACTCATCGAAACTGTCGGAATGGCCTACACCTCCTATTATGAAATGGATGGATATATCGACTATTTTTATGGTTCTTTAGTCCCCTCTTCCGGCTACATTTATCTGTTTGACTTAATTCCATATGAAGACGGAGTCTTACTACAAATCCCCAAAAGAAACGATCCGAATCAATTGGATGAAATGGTGCCCCAAACGAAAATGTTCAATGCCTACAAAGAACATTTAACACTTCAACGGATGTTAAACCTGAACTATGTAGGCGATCTGAATCGGGCTACTGAACAGGGAAGAGCACAAGACATCGTAATGGTCTCAGAAGCAATGCAGGAAAAACAAATTGCGAATATTGCCGAAGAAATCGCAGAACGCTACAAAAACGGAGTACGGATCGTTCTGATCTCTGGACCGTCATCTTCCGGGAAAACAACGTTTTGCAAACGGTTACAAGTACAATTAATAACCAACCTGTTGCACCCGGTTGGAATCTCATTAGACGATTACTACGTGAATCGTGAAGATACGCCTAAAGATGAAAATGGTGACTATGATTTCGAATCACTCTATGCCATCGATCTGCCCTACTTCGATAGCGACCTGAATAAACTGATTGCCGGAGAAGAAATTGAAATACCTTCATTTAATTTTGAATCGGGCAAACGGGTGTACCTGGGTGAAAAACTTCAAATGAAGAAAAACTCCATCCTTCTTTTAGAAGGAATCCATGGATTGAACCCCGAATTGACAGCAAAGATCCCGAATGAAAATATTTTCCGTGTATATGTTTCAGCTCTGACAACAATCTCACTCGATGGACATAACTGGATTCCTACATCCGACAACCGGTTGCTCAGACGCATTGTTCGTGATTATCGCTCTCGGGGATATTCGGCAAAAGAAACAATAGCTATGTGGCCGCGTGTACGCAAAGGCGAGGACAAATGGATCTTTCCTTATCAGGAAAACGCAGATGCCACATTCAACAGTGCTATGATCTACGAACTTGCTGTTTTGCGCAAATTTGCCGAACCCATCCTAAGTGAAATCCGTGAGATGGACGATGAAAATGCCGAAGCCTACCGGCTATTACGTTTCCTCCGTTATTTCAACTATATCCCGTTAGAAGAACTACCCAGAACATCTTTATTGCGGGAGTTTCTGGGAGGAGGCAATTTCAACTCTTAGAAACTGTTAGAAAACAGAAACCGGAACACAAAATTCGATGGTTTTTGATAATTATATCCGTATAAAGCATATTGAGATAAATTGAAAATGTTCTTTATATCTGCTGTTTTCATTTTATAAACTTTGATATTAGATCAATTACGGCAGTTGCACATGTTTTAATAATCCGGGAAAAGACAAAGTAAAACACACGCAAGCAACCAATCCAAAAGCCCGTCAGCTTTTCAAAAAAGCTGACGGGCTTTTGGGTAAAAGGTAGTATCCTTTTGCCCGGAAGGTAATGGCCTTTTTGACATAACCTGATAATACAATGAAAATCACAGATGTATTTTTTTCAAGTTCCCCTGAGTCCGATTTCCTTATACCGGACTCAGGGGAAGAAGCCATATCAATGTTTCACGATAATCTTGTGCGACTCGGGCCTGGCGCCATCGCCGGTGTCGATGATCAAATAGTAGATGCCGTTGGGCAGTCCGGATACATCCAAGCGTACCTCTCCTGTTTGTACAACCGATTGCCGTACAGTGGTTCCGTTCGCATTTTGCAGGTAAACGGTGCAGGACTTGTTTGCCGGCGCTACGCTTGCCGCCGGCGAAAGGGGTGGGGATGGAGTAACGGATGACGTATTCAGGCTTACGGTCAACTCATTATCCGCCGGATTGGGATATACCTTAAAGGCCGAAGTGCGGGACCGGTCGTTGATTATTGCAGGGTATTGTGCAAACAATCCGGTTCCGTTCGCATTGGTCGCACGGGCGCTTACCGAATAATATCCGGAATTATAAAAGACCATCTCAACAAAGCGCAAATTGTTATCAAAGACTAAATTGCTGTACACGGGGCTTAAAGTCCAGTCGTAATCAAAAACAGCCGCCTTATCGTCAACGGTTGCGCTAAAATAGGTAGATTGGTAAGTAAATCCTATGTTGGGCCCCTCTACCTTAACGACCGGTTTCCCAGCCCAAACTTCGAACCGGGGGGTAGAAATGCCTCCCACCGAAGCCTGTATCCATCCGGCGGCGTTGTAGTTGGGTTTAACGGTAATTGAAGTATTGCTGCTGCTTAGCTTTTGCAGGCTGGGGCTGTATGTCCATGTCACGGTTCCTCCTCCACCACCGCTCAAAGTGTATGTGCTGCCGGCATTCAACACAAGCGTCGGGCCGGAGAGAGTGGGAATTCTTTTATAATAAGTGAAGTTTCCTTCTGTATAAGGGGAATTATCTCTGTGATGACCCACCAAAGCCCCACATCCCATTTTAGAAATGAAAATATTTGAGTTTGACGTAGTTATTGCCGTATGGTCATCATTTCCATAGAAAACCTTTAAATTTTCAACATGTGGTTGACTGGCGTAATTGTAAGCAGAGTAACTTCCATCCGTCCAATATGTGTTAAGATTGTTAGCTTCATATCTTACATTATTGATCCAGACCTTGCTCCCTCCTTCTTTTACATGCCAGGCATAACCATGACAGTTATAGCTGTTTGTCCCCGCTTCGTAAACATAGCTGGAAGATATTGCAAACGTTCTGGAATATGTATCGGCGCTTTGTACTTGAGAAGGTGAATATCCTCCGCTTGTACATGCTTTAACATTACTGTTCTTGGGTGTTTTGACATAAAAATTATAACATTGTGCTTGCACACACAAACTATAAAGACTGCAAATAAATATTGCGAAAAGTATCTTTTTCATTTCTTTCTGTTTTTGAATTGTTTTACACCATCTATTACCTGTGCGACATCCTGTTCTGTCATATACTGTGTATTCCATATCAATTCGTTTGTATCCGGATGCCTGCCAAGCGTCTGTACAAATGTGTCATATTCATACCGGATCATTACATTACCCAAACCGAATAACAGTGTTTTTACACTTGCAGGGTATTCCCAGTTTTCATCAATTGCAGACAGGTGTTTAATAGTATTATGACAGCGCATTTGCTGCTCAATATAATTGTCAATATCCTCGTCTGTCATCCGGTTAATAATTTCCGGTTGTGCACCGATCATATTCAAACATAAGTAAAACCAATGACAATCAGGGCTTTTGATTTTTGCAGGGTCTACCTTTTGCAACAAGTCCAAAAGAACATGCCCTGCATCGGGGCGGTTCAGTAATTCGGGAAGCATATTCAGCGGCTTGGTATTTTCAAATCCCTGTTGAATCGTGTTGAATACAAGTACGCTTTTTGATAAATCGCAGTATACATACTGGTAAAATAATTCCTTCGTACTCATCTTATGCAAAAAGGCTTCGGGTATTTGCCGCTGTTCCAATTTATAGACAAAACTCATTTCCTTCCATTCTTCATCGGTGAATGGGACGAAAGAATATAAATTCAACGCGGAAGTACTAAGCATTTGTTCTTCATTCCAATAATCGTTGCTTTCGCCGGACATATTGTCCTTCGTACACGAAACAAGCAACATTGATAGTAATAAAACCGTAAGGTACCTCATACTATTTATTGATATAGTTAACAGTTGTTTTGATAATTGCAGCATCCATCGCATCATCCGTGAAATATTCATTACCTGTCTTTTCGCGGAATTTTGTTAACGATATTTCATCTTTGGAGGATATCATCTGAGCACTTTCCAGTATCTTAAGAAGCGCAGTTAAAGAAGAATTATAATGAAACCCGGTAAATTCTTTGGGATAATCTTGTTTATTCCGATGACTTTGTAGAATAACATTTGCTAATTTTTTCTTGTCTGACGGATTAAGATTTATGGCAAAATTTGTTTCCGAAGCTATTTTTTCCAGAAAAAACAACGTGAATAACTCATCATTACGGGTTTCGATATTTTTCATCTCCAATATACGTTCATACGGACGAGCTTCAAAATAATTGGAAAAAACTGCAAATGCATCTTTTCGCTGTATAAATTCCTGCCAGACTATAGATTGTTCATATACACGTTTAAATCCATCATTCGGATTATTAAACATCAATGTTACCTTATTGAATGGATAATTGGTACAGCATTTAAAAAGGGTTTCAGTATTCCAACTATCCAACAGTTCTTTCGGAGGCTGTGACTTTTTTACTTTTTCAGCGTAAGAAGTATTCCTCCACTCTTCACTTCCTGGTTTCACCGGATAATCCCATACCGTCTTTACCATTTGTGCATGCAACATACCGAAGGTAAGACAGAAAATACTAAATAATGTAATTCGTTTCATTGTTTACTCTGTTTGATATTAATACTAAGTTGTCTTTTCCGGGTTTTTACGTCAGTGAAAAGCCCTAACCCCTGCCTGCCGGTTCGGCCTTGCCGCACGCGCAGGAAATGTGTGGTCTACCTGTTTATCCTCATGCTTTTGGTTGGATTATGGTTTAACGTATTGCAATATATGGATTTTTTTAATATAATCCGCTACAAAAGCTATTTTATCATAATATTGATTTTTTGTTCATTTAAATACCGTTTTGTATATTTTTCTTTGGTAAAGCAGATTTCATAACCGAATGTAGACTCTTCCCAATGTGTTCCCACTTCATCCAAACAAGGCGCATAAGCGCCGGCTCTCATAATTACTGCAACAGCGTCAGCACGCAAGGAATTATTAAAACCCGAAACCCCATGAAGTTTTGAGTTTGAACAGTAAGAACACCAAGGACCTGATAAACGCGGCGGATAATCCCACCATGTTTCCAACAAACCACAGGTACTCATTGCATGGATGGTTTCGTCGGAGATGACCAATCTTAGAATCTGTTTAAATTGTAACAATAGAAGAAAATATAATTATATTTATTACTTTTGATGACCGGATTCCGAGATGCACAATGGATTTTATCTTATAAAAAATGGCCGACATAATGATGCAAAAATGGATTCTTTTATGTGGAATATGTTTGGTGGGATTAAAAGTACATTCTCAAAATTTCGCCATTAAAAGCAACATTCTATACGATGCAACAACAACGATTAATCTTGGTGTGGAATTTGCTTTAACTGACCGTTTAACACTCGATATCAGCGGTAATTATAATCCATGGAAATTCTCACAAGGTGAAAAAGAAGTAGATGGAACGATTATTCCGGAACATACTGCCAGGTTAAAGTATTGGATGATACAACCCGAACTTCGTTTGTGGACATGTGAAAAATTCCAAGGCCATTTTATCGGTTTCCATGGACAGGTCGGACAATTCAATGTCGGAGGCCTGACATCCCTGCCCGGCGGATGGGGTGACGGAACTACTGGAGACGATGGAGAACATATATACGACGGGGTGCAATATAAACGTTTCCAGGGCTGGATAACCGGGGCTGGAGTTTCTTATGGTTATCATTGGATGCTCACTGACCGATTCAGCCTGGAGTTCACACTAGGCCTGGGTTACGCTTATTTAAGCTATGATAAATTTGGCATCCAGGACTCTGATCTGAAAGAAGCCAGTAAATATATGCACTATTTTGGTCCAACAAAAGCAGGTATTACTGCAGTATTTATGCTTAAATAAGGAGGAATAAAAATGAAAGCCATCATAAAATATACTTTCCTGATACTATTCTTATTGACAGGACATCTTGCTTTACAGGCACAGCAAAGCGGGTATATACGGATTCTTCCGAAAACGATGGAGAAAAATGGAGAAAACCTGAATATAGAAATGACCTTAGACATGAGTAATCTTCTTATACGAAAGACAGAAAGCCGGATATATACCCCCATTCTTGTCTCCGTAAAACATAAAAAAGAAATTGAACTCCCTGTCGTTATTATCAAAGGCAGCCGGCGATATAAAGCAGATCACAGGGAAGATGTATTAAGCGGACGCCCGCTCTTTACTCCTGCAAATCATCCAAACACCAGGAATTCATCTATCTATGCAGTAGAAAAATACAACAGGAATAATCGCATTCCTTATCATACATCAATTGTCTATAAAGACTGGATGGGAGAAGCATCACTAAAATTGCGGGAAGATGTTTACGGATGTTGTGGTAAGTTGCTACGGACCGTAATGCATCAGAATACAATTCAGGAAACTGATAAACAATACGATGATATACACCCTAAATTTTGCTATATCACCCCGGAAAAAGAACAGGAAAAAAAACGTTACGAGATTGGAAAAGCCTATCTGGATTTTCCACAGGGAAAAAGTACTATTGACCCTTTATTCCGTAATAATCGTCAGGAGCTCGATAAAATCAATCAAATGATCGTAATGCTCGCTTCAGACCCCGATGTCAGCATTAAAAGTATCGAAATGAGAGGATATGCATCTCCGGAAAGTTCGCAATCTTTTAATTACAACCTGTCTTCCCGGAGAGCCATGGCAATGCGCGATTATTTTGCACATTTAACAACACTCATTCCGGCAAACCTATACCAGGTCGGAAGTGGTGGTGAAGACTGGGATGGGTTAACAAGTTTATTAATGGATTATCCGGTATCACACCGGAATGAAATTCTGAATATCATTAATACTGTTCAGGACTTAGATCTACGCGAAGATAGGATAAAGAATGTAGGAGGTGGAGCGCCTTACCAACAAATATACAGAGATCTTTATCCCCAGCTTCGTCGTGTAGATTGCCAGATCAATTACATCGTGCGTAATTTCACTATTGACGAAGGAAAAGAACGGATCAGAAACAAGCCCAAAATGCTGAGCCAAAATGAAATGTATCAGGTTGCACGCACTTATTCGGAAGGAAGTGACGATTTTAACCAGACATTAGTAACTGCACAAAAACATTTTCCGGATAATGATGCGGCAAACCTCAATGCAGCAATTGTTGCATTATCTCATAAAGATGTAGAATTAGCAGAAGCCTATCTGTCGCAGGTAAAAAATACAAAGTCTCCGGAATATGCTAACAGCATGGGGATCCTATCTACATTAAAAGGAGACTATAATGTGGCTGAAGTTTATTTAAAACGGGCTCAGGCAGCAGGCATTACAGAAGCAACTCACAATTTGAACGAACTAAATAGACTACGGACGCAAAAAGGCAATATGTATCCCACTCAGAAAGATTCAAAATCCTCTCCGGATATGAATTCACGTTCATCCAATAGGAAAAGAATCACTATCGATGGAGAAGTATTTGTAAAAGAAAATGAATAAGTAAAAAGATGTTTTATCCAAATACACGTCTGCTATGAAACGAATCATGATTTTTGTAAAATCGCCAAAGTCCATGATAATAAAAACAATAAGTATTTTTTTATTTATTTGTCTGTTATCCGGATGTATTTTCGAAGATCCGAAAACCGCTAAAGATCCGGAAGAACCGGAAAAACCTCCGGTTGAGGGTGTTTATGAAACAAAACTGGCCTTCCAATGCCTCGATGATCAGTCCCTTGACATCTTTGCACAAGAAATCACAAACAATTCGGCCACTACTATACAAGAGAAAGCTGTTTCTTTGTATATATACAATAAATCGACAGGAGAAATAGTGGGCGAAAAGAACATTTCGAAAAGTGACCTTGGTAAATTTCAAGGTGTAACACTTTCTTTTGATCCCGGAGAATATGAAATACGTTGTTGGGGAAATGTCGGTTCACAAACATTCATATATAATCAGAATACACTCAGTACGGCACGTCTTACGAACGTAAAAAATTATCTGAATCAGGGAAGTATAGTCACAGACGATCCATTGTACTATGGAGCAACTACCCTGACTGTACCCGAAGAAGGATTCGAAGCCGTTAGCATATCCGACACCATACATTTTAAAACAGCACATCTTCATCTGACAATGGAATTTAATGGAAAAACCGACATGATTCCTAAAGTTGAAGTGCGGAATCTCGTCTCAACATTTAATTTTGGAATGAGGAATGTAGACAGTAACACATCTTACTTCCCTGAGGTGAAAACAATTAAAGAGTCAAATCATTCTATCAAAAGAGCCGAACTCAATATCCTCCGGACAGCATATATACAAGGAAATATAAACTACGATATCACAAACAATATTGAAATCAGAATAAATGATCCTGTTGCCGATACACTTATAAACTCAGTTAATCTGGGTACCTGGATGAAAGCAAAAGGAATAAGTATCAATCCGCAAAAAGAGAATAACATTTTATCCATACCCGATTCGCTCTCCGGAGTTACTTCCGGAATCACCTCATTCCCTACAATTCAAATACAATTACCAGATACAGTTCCTACAATCCAGCCTCCACCAATAGATCCTCCAACGGTACCGGACATTGATGAACAAGGACTTTTTTTCTATCTGTATAACAACAAGAATGATATCTTCGCAAAAGAAATCAACTCTGTATACATTTATGTGTACGACAAAATGTCTGGTAATTTGGTCTCTACAGGGAAGAATGCTATATCGCAGAATGAATTGATTAATTTCCAAGGCATTAGACTAGCCCTTCCTCCTATCAATTCTATAGATACAACTTCTCAGGAATATGAAATTTGTTGTTGGGCAAACGTGAAGGGAAACACACGGATTACAGATCAATCTCAGCTGGAATCAGCTATGCTAACCCATACAAATTCCTACAACAACGAACCTATAGCAACAAATGACAATTTATATTTTGCCCGGACTACGGCTAAAGTAACATCAGATTATACATATGTAACTGAAAACATAAATTTTAAAGCTGCGCATACCCAGTTTACAGTCAATATAAAAGGAATGACTGAATACCATGAAATCAGAGTATCAGGATTACCTTTTTCTTTTGATTTCAGTATGAATTCCCAATCGACTTCTAAAAGTTATTATCCTAAAGCATCATGGTCAAATTATGAATCATCATTCGTTTTTAATTCATTAAGGCTGACAAATAAAAATAAGAATAATGTAAAAATAACCCTTTTAAATTCCGAAGGAACTATAATACATGAAGTATCATTAAAAGATAAAGACATACAGATTGATGATAATAGCGACTATAACTATATATATGTAAATGGAGTTCCGACTGCTAATAAGATCGGTATTACCATAGACTTAGGAAACCGTTTTTCTGACGATATATGGTAATAGAGTCTTTTTAAATTATTCTCTGTTTGAATATTAATTTTGTACTTTTGCGAATTGAAGTTTTACATAATTTTATAAACTGAATGAAACGATACATGTAAGTTAGTGGTTAATTGTTAATGATTAGTGGTTAATTAATCGCTCACCACTAACCGTTAATCACTTATTAGATTCGTTCCATACGACTTTAGTGTAAACAAATAATTATTACCATATGAAAAAAGGATATTTAATTGCAATATTGTGTAGTGTCATAAGCATTGTCTTATTTACCGAATGTACTAAAAAGCCCCAGGTTCCCACCAAAAAAACATTTCCAATGGTGGAAGTCCCGGTAATCTATACCGACCCTCAGACGCGGGCCGAATATCTGGCAATGCATTTCTGGGACAAATTTGATTTTAATGATACAGCTTATGTCGAAAGTGCGACATTAATTTCCGAACAGGCAATTGCAGACTATCTGTCTGCATTACCGTACGCATCGTATGACGTTATATACAAAGGGATAAAGCATACTTTAGATATGGCGTCGCAAAACAAAGCCATGTATATTTATTTTTACACTGTGATGAGTCACTATCTTTTCGACAATATGAATTCACCATTACGCAATTATGAATTCTATATTCCTGTATTAGAACATATGCTTGCATCAGAACATTTGGATGAACGTCGTAAAGCACGTCCCAGGATATTATTAACTCAACTAACTAAAAACCGTCCCGGAACAAAAGCAACAGATATTCATTTTACCACTTCTGCCGGTGCAAAAAAAGCTTTATACGATATTAAGTCCGATTATACACTGCTAATGTTTCATAGTATAGAGTGTGATGCTTGTAAAGAACTCACAAAAGCGATAGACGCATCCGAGGTAATAAAGGCATTGAAAAATATGGGTAAAATAACGGTTTTAGCGATATATCCCGGCCCCGAAGTTGATGAATGGAAAAAATATCAGGCAGGTATGCCTGCATGGTGGACAAAAGGATACGACCATGATGCTGAAATTGACAAACAGGAAACATATGCACTGTTCAATATACCATCACTCTATCTGTTAGATAAAGATCACATGGTTATTATGAAGGAAACTTCGCTCTATTATGTAGAATATTATCTGGCGAATATGCTGAACCTGCCTATGGCAAATACTCCGGTTAATCCCGAGCAAACTGTTCAAAACTAGAAGTATGAAAAAAAGTTCGCTATATACGCGGGGAGGAGATAAAGGAACAACCTCATTAGTTGGAGGACAACGAGTTTCAAAAGGTGACATACGTCTCGAATCATATGGCACAATTGATGAATTAAATTCATTTCTGGGTCTGCTTATTTCCGAAATAGATGATCCGGAAACAACTGACGTTTTGCAGTTTGTACAGCACCGGCTGTTCTCGATCGGATCATATTTAGCGACAGACACAACAACGACAGACCTACGTCCGTCCAGTCATATTTCAATAAACGACATTGAACGTCTCGAACAAAAAATCGATGAAATTGACAGTCGTTTGCCTAAAATGAAAGGATTTATTCTGCCTGGAGGCTGTCGCTCAGCCTCACTCGCGCATGTTTGCAGGACAATTTGTCGGCGGGCAGAACGACAAATATGCCGTCTTTCCGAAATAACAGAGGTAGATGATGCGGTTTTGACCTTCATCAACAGACTCTCTGATCTACTGTTCGTTATCGCCCGGAACGAATGCCTGTTAAAAAATAAAGATGAAATAATATGGAATAATGCTTGTTACTAACAAATAAAATTTTACTTTTGCGGAAATTTCAGTCCCCATGTCGGATTGTGTTAGGTAATTCATGTAAAAACAGATTGTTATGTATTGGACATTAGAATTGGCCTCAAAATTAGAAGACGCACCTTGGCCTGCGACAAAGGATGAGTTGATCGATTATGCACAACGTTCGGGTGCTCCGTTGGAAGTAATTGAGAATTTACAGGAAATGGAAGATGAAGGCGAAATATATGAATGTATGGAAGATATTTGGCCCGATTATCCGAGTAAAGAAGATTTCTTCTTTAATGAAGAAGAATATTAAGAAGCTGTGACTTTTATTTCCTTTAAAAAATACACGGAACAATGCATTAATGCGTGGTTCCGTTTGTTTTTTTACAGCTTTACACAATTTCTTGTAAATTTTAGAGTTATACATATCCATGGATTTTGTTCTGGGTAAATGGATATGAAACGATGTTGGATTATAATAATGCTCTGTAGTATCTGTGTGATAAGTGCTTTATCACAATCAGATTCGCAATTCAATCATTATTTCAGGATAATGGGATATTATAATCCCGCATATGCCGGAAAAACAGGTGATCTGAATGCTAACGCACTATATCGGATGCAATGGCTCGGCATGGATGGAAACACACCCCGGTCAATAGTAGTGGTAGGAGATATGCCTTTTAAAATCAAGAAAACGAACCATGGAGTAGGACTATCCGTATTAAGTGAAAAGATTGGTTTAGACGAAGACTTATATATATCAGGGCAATACGCCTATAAAAAGAAAATAGGAAAAGGAACACTTAGCATTGGATTACAGTTGGGTTTGATGAGTAAGTCATTCAGAGCCGACAGTCTGAAATTAGGAGAAAGTAATGATCATGCCCAGGAAGATATTGAACAAGTTAAAATGGATGCGAAAGGATTGGATTTAGCTCTCGGACTGTTCTACTCGACCGACAAATATTACATCGGCTTAGCATCTTCGCGAATTTTAGAACCGACGCTTAAACTAAGCGAAAATATAGAACGCAAAGTATCCCGCGGATATAATTTAACAGCTGGATACAATATTCAAACCAGGAATCCGTTAATACAATTACAACCGTCGGTTTTTGTGCAGATGAGTTCATGGATGGTAGCTGGAGATATTACTGCAAGGGTTGTATATAATAATATGTTTAACGGAGGTTTGGGTACTCGTATAAGCGACAATGGAAAATTTAATGCACTCATCCTTTATTTAGGAGCGTCCATCAAAAAATTCCATGTAGGATATGCTTATGAATATCCGACTTCGGCGATTAGTAATGTCAGCTCCGGAAGTCACGAATTTATGGTGACGTATCGCATAAACTTGAACAAGAAAGATGGGAATAAGAACAAACATAAAAGTATACGCATCTTATAAAAAAGATAAAATAAATATGTGCTAATCATGAAAAAAATAGCTTTAGTACTTGCTGTTACCGCATTATTCACCTCATTAACTTCCTGCGGAAAATTACTTTCCGGCGACGGAGGAGAGGTTGTAGGAGCCCGGCTGGCCGCGTTTAATGAACCGGCGCCATATGGAATGGTCCTGGTAAAAAGAGGATCTTTTGAAATGGGTCCGGCCGATAATGACAGCTTATGGGGATTTACTGCAGAAACAAAAGGAGTTTCTTTTGAAGCATTCTGGATGGACGAAACGGAAATCACAAATGCCAAATATCGGCAGTTTGTTTATTGGGTACGTGATTCCATTATCCGTGAACGCCTGGCCGATCCCGAATATGGCGGAAATGATCTGTTCAAAATTACAGAAGACCGTTATGGTGACCCTGTAACGCCTCACCTGGACTGGAATCGTCCGATTCCCTGGAAACGGGCCAACGAAGACGAACTACGGGCCATTGAAAGTGTATATTACACACATCCGGTGACTGGTGAAAAAGATATAGACAAACGGCAAATGAACTATAAATACGAATGGTTTGATTATACGGCCGAAGCATTACGACGAAATCAGTTAGATCCATATGCAAGGGAACGAAACACAGATATACAAATCGACCCGAATCAGGTTATAATGATTTCGAAAGATACAGCTTATTTTGATGATAATGGTCGTCCGGTAAACCTAACAATCACACGTCCGTTAAGTACACCTGCTGATTTTCTGCATACACGTATAGTGAATATTTATCCGGATGAAACCAGTTGGATTAATGACTTCAAAAATGCATACAATGAACCTTACCTGAGAATGTACTTTACGCATCCGGGCTACGATGACTATCCCGTAGTAGGTACTTCATGGGAACAAGCTACTGCATTTTGTGTATGGCGAACCGAATATTATAAAAAATCATCGAACTTACCGGCTGGGCAAGTAGTTCAATCATTCCGGTTACCCACAGAAAGTGAATGGGAATATGCGGCACGTGCCGGAAAAAGTGAAAATAAATATCCATGGTCGGATGCTACACTGCAAAATGATAAAGGATGTTTCATGGCGAACTTCAAACCGGGAGACGGTAACTATACGGAAGACGGTCACTTAATCACAGCGCGGGTAGCTTCATTTCCTCCAAACGAGTTTGGTTTATACGATATGGCCGGTAATGTAGCGGAATGGACATCTTCCATTTATACCGAATCAGGACAGAGCCAGACAAGTGACTTAAATCCGGATCTCAACTATAACGCGGCTAAAGAAGATCCATACGATATGAAGAAAAAAGTAGTACGCGGAGGATCATGGAAAGACGTAGCACAGTTTATCCGTTCGGATATGCGTACATACGAATATCAAAACGAAACACGTTCATACATAGGTTTTCGCTGTGTACGTACGCAGGTAGGTTTTTCAAACGCAAAAGGGAAAAAGAAATAACCACAAACAAAATTAAGAACATTAGAATTACACAATATGGGTAAGTATAGAAGATATAAAAACGGGGTCGAAATGTTCCTTTCAAGTGAGAAAGGTAAACGGTACCTGAACCGCGCTTATAGTATTGGAGCATCCTTCGTTGTACTCGGCGCTATGTTTAAAATCTTACACTTGGGTCCGGCCGATATAGTATTAGGAGGATCATTGGTTTTTGAAGCATTGGTGTTTTTCATTTCAGCATTCGAACGTCCGAGCAGCGAATATAATTGGGAAGAAGTATTTCCTGTATTGAAATCAAAAAATCCGTTAGATCGTCCGGATTTTACATCAGGAAATGGTATTGAAAATGGGAGTTCCTCTGAAAATGCATCTCCTGTTGTTGGTAATTTTCAAGGAAGTCCGATTGCTGCCGGAGGATACTCCGGAGGCGGAAGAGGTCCTATATATGCAAGTGGAGGCGTATCACCGGAAGAAAGTACCAATATAGGACTAGCAGCTATGGGATTAAATGTATCGGAAGAAGATGCTAAAAATCTGTCAAATAGTATTCAGAAACTAAGCGAAGCTGCCGAACAGATTTCTAAAATGGCAGATTTAACAGATGCAACCCAACAATATGCCGAACAAATAACAACAGTATCTCAAAACCTGGAACGATTTAATACGGTAACCAGTTCATTAAGCGAAGTATCAGACACATTAGTAAATTCATGTAAAGCAATATCAGGTACAGATGCGGAAGGATCAGAAGATAAAACATTGGGCTACGTGCAACAAATGGAACAACTGAACGAAAAACTATCCGGTCTGAATCAATTCTACGATGTACATTTGAATGGACTTCGTTCACAAATGGATACAATACATCATATAAATTCAGGTCTGAACCGGATTCGTGAAATGTATGACAACTCAGTAATGGATAGTACTGCTTTCCGAAACGAAAATGAACGGATGGCACAACTTCTGAATCAATTGAATCAGGTATACGCCCGTCTGTTACAAGCTATGACGGTAAATATGCCCGGAGGAGCAAGTATGTATCCGCCCCAACAACCACCTTATCAGGGAGGATATCCGCAGCAACCACCTTATCAGAATCCAATGAGATAAAATCGTTAATGAATAAATTATTCTTATCATTAACAAATAGCAATTAATAAAAAAATAAAATGGCTGGAGTTAGTAATCCCAATTCTGCACGTCAAAAAATGATCAATTTGATGTACTTGGTGTTCATCGCGATGATGGCGATGCAAATACCCAAGGAAGTCATTGACAGTTTCGAATTGGTTGAAGGTAGCCTACAAAAAACAATTGATGATGCAGCTCGCCGTAACGAGTTCATAATGGACCAGCTGGATTCCTACCGCAAAGAAAATGAATCAAAAGCCGGAGATTGGTATAATTATGGCGTTACTGTAAAGGAACAATCGGATAGCTTATATAATTATATTGAAGATCTGAAACTTCAGATCGTAAAAGAGGCGGATGGAAAAGACGGCACTCTTGACGATGTTAAGAAAAAAGAACATTTAGATGCGGCATCCGTTGTAATGTTGAATCCGGTAACTAAAAAAGGCAAGAAATTACGCGAAGAAGTTGAAGGATATAGAGACGAATTGATTCGGTTGGTACAGGATTCGGTTCAGGAACAAATGATATATACCCTTTTAAATCTGGATATTCCGAAAGGAAACAAACTAGCATCCAAAAACTGGGAAACAGCAATGTTCGAGAAAATGCCTGTGGCTGCAGCTTTGACGCTTTTAACAAAATTACAAGGTGATGTCCGGAATGTAGAAGGAGAAGCCCTCTCATCATTATTAAGAAGCATAGATGTAGGTGATTACCGTGTAAATGATATTCGGGCGATGGTAATTCCGCAAAGTCAGATTGTGATGCGTGGAACCCCCTACCGGGCACAAATTGTATTAGCTGCTGTAGATTCAACGAAGAAACCCGATATTTTCATCGGAGGGAAAAAACTGGAATCAGAAAACGGAACATATGTCGGAGGTGCTGGAGCGATTGGTTCACAATCATTCTCCGGATATATTGAACTACCTCAATCGGATGGAGCACCTAAGAAATATCCTTTTTCAGAAACATATTATGTAACCGAACAAACGGCAACCATTGCTCCGACTATGATGAATGTGCTATACGAAAGTATAGATAACGATATAGAAATAGCAATTCCCGGTGTACCCAGCGGTAGTGTAAGAGCATCTATTTCTGCCGGTACAATGACTCAGAAAGCCGGAAATGTCTGGACAGCCCGACCACCTGCCAACTCTACTACAGTTAGTGTTACACTGACAGCAAATGTAGCCGGAGGAAGTCCGATTTCAATGACAAAAGAATTTCGTGTTCGCCCGTTACCTCCTCCAATGCCTTATATAGCCTATCGGGATGCTTCGGGAACGCTACGTAAATTTACAGGGGGAACCATCGCTAAACGCAGCTTAATAGAAGCAGAAGGTGTTATGGCTGCAATCGATGATGGTATTCTGGATATCCAGTTTGGTGTAACCGGATTTGAATTAACATTCTATGATTCGATGGGGAATGCTATTCCTGAAATCTCACAAAGCGGCAAATTTACCGACCGACAGAAAGAAATGATTCGTAACTTAGCGCGTGGAAAACGTTTTTACATCACACGTGGGAAAGCTACCGGACCGAGCGGGAAATCCGAAAACCTAACAACCATTGAAGTCATAGTGAATTAAGAATATTGAAATAAATAAAATATGAAGCGCTTATATTTTGTATTAGTTTTACTTTTTGTTGGGATAACACTTGTGCAGGCACAGGAAGAAGAACGTCGTACCCCACAGGTAAGAAAGGGTAGCCGTGACCAACAGGCAAATGAGAATGCGAGCGGTTTACCGGAACTGACTGTTCGGGCACAAAATATGAACGAACAATTAACGCGCGATATCGACAATGCACGATGGATGCGTACCATCTATCGTGAAATAGATATGCTGACCGAAAAAAATGCCCCCTTATATTATCCGGTGACTCCCGTAAATGGCTCCATGAATCTTTTTACAACTATTTTTCAGTTAGCCGCCGAAGGGAAATTACCTTTATACAGATATGTAGATGGATATGAAGCTTTCGACGAAGATCATCTGTTAAATTTCAAAGAAGACATATTGGATCGTTTTGAAATATATTATGACGAAATCCGGGGACGCAGTGGGGAAGAACGGTATGTTATCAGTGAAAGTGATATCCCATCTGCCGAAGTGAAAGCATTTTATATAAAAGAAGCCTGGTATTTCGATCAAAACAACTCGTTATACGATGTGAAAATTATGGCTATTTGCCCCATTATTACCCGGTCTATGGATTTCGGCGATCAGACTACACCCATGTTCTGGCTCCCCTACGAATCTGTTCGCCCTTATGTATCAAGCAGCTATATCATGACATCCAATCTTAATAATGCCCGTACATTTACGATGGATGACTATTTTCGCCGACGAATGTTTGATGGAGAAATCATTAAAACAGAGAATTTACTGAATTTGCCTCTACAAGCTTATATTCCGACGCCGGATTCTATGAAAAGCGAGCAGGAAAAAATAGAACAACAACTGGTTGACTTCAACAAGTCATTATGGTTCCAACCTGATACAACACAAGTTGCAACAACAGACAAAAAAGAAGCAAAGAAATCTGCAAGTACGGGTCGTGCAAAGCAAGAAAAAGTACAAAAGGACAAATCGTCCACTAAATCTTCAGGTTCTTCTAAAACACCAAAAACCAAAGCGCCGAAAACCGAACGCTCTGCTCCGACACGTAGTGTTCGTCGTGGAGGATGATCAATCCGCCCTTTTGACGACTGATAAATGAAAAAAATCGGTAAGTTTCTAAAGAATATACTTTTGATAATAGCCGGGATGATTATTCTGGCTATTATTGCTATATATATCAGCGGTCATGGTTATGTAATCACTGCTATCCAAAAAACAATCCTGAAAGGATATACGACAACCAATATCGATGATCATCCGGACTTCAAAAATCATGTGATCCATGCCGGGAACCCACAACTCTGGCCCTTACATGAAAAATACAATCAGATACAACTGACGGATACACTCCGGAACGAATTGGAAACATTCCAAACAATCGGTTTTGCCATCATTCAAGACGGGAAATTATTGTATGAGGAATACTGGGATAATTACTCTGATGAAAGTCTGACCAATTCATTCTCCATGGCAAAATCGGTTACTACTTTCCTATTAGGCAAAGCGATTGAAGAAGGATATATCAAAAGTCTGCATCAACCCATCACCGATTTCATTCCCGAATTTCAAAATGATTCCTTAGGAAAATTATGTACTGTCGGCGACTTATCGGCAATGACTTCCGGATTTGACTGGAGCGAAGAATATTACACGCCGTTTAATCCGACTACTGAAGCATATTTTGGCAAGGATATTGAGAAAATGCTACTTAAACGCAAATTTTCGCATCAACCGGGTGGAAAATTCAAATATTCTTCTGCCGATACACAACTATTAGCCATTGTCCTGAAACGTGCTACCAGAAAAAATCTGGCAGATTACCTTTCCGAAAAGTTCTGGACACCTATGGGTATGGAGCATGACGCTTTATGGTCAATAAGTGGTGGGATTGAAAAATCCTTTTGCTGCATACATAGTAATATTCGCGACTTCGCCCGCCTGGGCCAGCTTTTATTGCAAGAAGGAAACTGGAACGGCACGCAATTATTGGATACAGCATTTGTCAAACAAATGGTTACTCCTAATTACAAAGCCTTTGATGCAAACGAGCCGAAAAAATACGGATATTCAATCTGGACAGACGAAAACCATCAACCGGCTTTCTACGGTATGATGGGACATTTAGGCCAACGAATCATTATCATTCCTGAATATAATACGGTTATCGTCCGGTTAGGAAAAATGAAAGACAAGCGCTCTTTAGGAAAAGGCCATTTAGATACCGACACATATTATTTTGTTGACGAAGTAGTCAAGATGCTAAAGAAATAGCAAATTAACCTGATTGCATTTGCAAAAAGAAGGTTGATTTAGCACGGTATAGATTAAAAAATTAATTTCATAAAATTCAAAACGGTTTTTAAATAGATTTTTATATTTTTGTACTTGCATATTAAACTAAAGCAATAGAACTATGAAGAAAATTATCTTACTTTTCGCACTAATAATCGGAGTTTCCACTACTCAGGCTCAGATCAAAATAGGCGGAAAAAAAATTGATGTCAATAAAGCAGAGAAAGCTGTAAAAGATGTAGCTTCTGCTGTTACACTCAGTGATGCTGATATCATTACATTATGCAGGGAGTCAGTAGAATGGATGGATGCAAACAATCCGGTTCTAGATGAATCAACCGAATATGGAGAACGGTTAGCCCGTCTGACCGAGAATTTAAAAGAAGTAAACGGACTGCCGCTAAACTTCAAAGTATATCATGTAATTGATATAAATGCATTTGCATGTGGAGATGGAAGCATTCGTGTATTTAGTGCTTTAATGGATTTGATGGATGACGATGAACTGATGGCTATCATCGGTCACGAAATTGGCCATGTCGCACATACAGATGTGAAAGATGCTATGAAAAATGCATATCTTACATCTGCAGCAATTAATGCTGCCGGAGCTGCAAGCGAAACAGTCAGTGCATTATCAGAAACACAATTAGGAGACTTAACAAAATCGTTTATGGGTGCTCAATTCTCACAAAAACAAGAATTTGCAGCCGATGATTATGGATTTAAAACATGTGTCGAAAACGGTTTCAGCCCTTATGGAATGGCAAATTCTTTGCAGAAATTGGTAGACCTTTCCCAGGGAGCAGAGGCTTCAAAAATTCAAAAAATGTTTTCTTCACATCCGGACAGCGAAAAACGCTCAAAACGAATGAAAGAAAAAGCTGATAATTATAAAAAATAATAAGATAATATATCTTGAAAAAAGCGGCAATGAAGTAATAATCATTGCCGCTTTTTTTATATCGAATATTCCGCCTTCTCTCCCCTACCACACAGTAGAACTTGAAAAGATATACACTCTGCCATCGGATTGTGCGCGAAACTCAATAATCATCTGGGCTTCTTCGGTTGAACCTTGCCGGGTCTCCAACAAGAAATCCTTACTTTCAATTTCATATTCATGACTAACATAAAGCGGTTCTTTGCTACAATTTATTTGATAAGAAGAAACACATTGAAACTCTGTTCCCTTTTTTGCAAAAAGTCCTTTTTGTTCTATTAGACCTATCGCTTCCTCAATATTTGATGAAATCATTGAGAAGTCAACATCCTGAATTTTACATCCATTTCCGGGTAGAGGCACCAAACCGGCAAAGTTACTCTCGAAAGTCTCCCCCGACTCAAGAACGATTCCTTTGGAAGCAATCTTATCTTCACCAGGTTTAAAATAGTGTACAATAATATCACTAACCAATGTAGTATCACCAGATAACAATTTTATAGCAGCTATTTCCGTATCCGCCCCAACATGTAGAACAATCATTTCTTTAATCCTATCCAACGATTCCTGATCAATAAAACCATGTTCTTTTTCGCAAGCATAGCCATCAGTAGCAAACATCAGTACTACGAATAAAAAAATAAGTCTAACCATATTCATGTCATATCTGTTTAGTCTGCCTCGGGACAATAAAAACAGCCAAGCCTACCGCAAATTATACTCCAATCCGGTAACCTGAAATTCCGTACGCCGGTTAAGCTGATCAGCAATCTCCTGCTGTTCGGGAGTAAGCGTCCCTACAAATTCCTCAGTCAACACCGTATCTTCCGGTAAGAACGGATATTTTTCCGCCAGCTTTTTGTGGATCACTTTGGGTACTAATTTTCCATAACCCTTAGCCGTTAGCCGTTCGGAATCAATACCTGATTCAATCAGATAATCTACTACAGATTGTGCCCGGCGTTGTGCTAATCCTTCATTATATTTTTCAGATCCTTTACGGTCAGTATGTGCCCCAAGTTCAATGGTGACATTTGGGTTCTCATTCAGCACTTTAATTATTTGATCCAATGCCTCCTTTGATTCGGGACGTAAAGTAGCTTTATCAAAGTCATAAAAGATATTTTCAACCACGACCGGCTTATCAATCGGTGAAAGGTAAAAATCCACATAATATGTCTCATTACGTTCCTCCGGATCCGTTTTAAGTTCAAAATGCTGGTTCAGATATCCCGGTGCGCTTGCCATCATCACATAACTGATGTCGCGCTCCAGTTCAACCCTGTACGACCCGTCAGGCTTCACCGGAACTTTTACATTCAGCCCGTCTTTACCAACAATATGCACCATTGCGCCATCAATAACATATTCTTCTACGTCCGAAACATACCCTTCAATAAAAATAGTAACAGTAGGATATTCAAATGAATAAATATGATCCCAGCCCCGGCCGTCGTTCCGGTTGGATGAAAAGAACCCACTTTCTTTCTCGCCTTCGAATGTAATACCAAAATCATCGGCCATCGAATTAATAGGTACACCCATATTCTCGACATTCCACTTGCCAGTACTATCAAGCGTCGCTTTAAAAAGATCCAAACCTCCCATTCCCGGATGTCCGTTCGAGGCAAAATAAATAGTAGCAGAATCACGAACATAAGGAAACATTTCATCACCGCTTGTATTAATCTCCGGCCCCAGATTTTCTAAACCACTAAAATCATTTCCACCAACCAGGCGTGTACGAAACAAATCTTTCCCCCCATATCCGCCTACTGCATCTGTTACAAAATATAAATACATTCCGTCAGGCGAAACTGCCGGATGAGCAAGCAATGTAACCGAATCTTTAATAATATTGACCCGTTGTCCTTTCCCCCAGGAGGCTCCACTACGACTCGAAACGTAGATTTCAGCAGTCCGGGGATCTGTTCCATCATACGAACAATAAGTATAGTACATTGTTTTCCCGTCTCTCGGGAATGATGGTGTACCATGATCAAATTCAGTCGTAACCGGATCATCCACCTCTTCCGGTTTTTGCCAGACTCCATGTTCATTTTTCGTTGCAAGAAAAAGAGCATTGTTCTTCATTCCCGTAATGCCACTGACCGAATCTTTATTTACAATTCCACGGGTGGAATTAAAATAAAGCTGATCATATTTACCCTTATCTCCATACAACATCGGACAAAATTCACTACGTCGTGAATTAAAAATCTCCATTTTAGCCACTTTATATAGTGTCGGATTCTGATTCCTTAAAGGCGCCATCTCACTACCAATGATTCCGTTCCGGGCAATCATATTGCCTGAATCTAATTCCAGATACTGATTATAGTATTTAATCGCATCCGCATAACCACCATTCCGTTGATACATCTGTCCCAATCGCAAATACAAGGTACTGTCGGGATAATCATAACGAAGTGCATTCAGATAAGCGCTTGTTGCACGGGGTATATTATTAACCAAACGGTTACAATCACCCATTCGATAGGCTATGTAGGAACGCAATTCTTTTTGGTCAGGTTTAGATTTCGTATATAATTTACGATAAATAGCAGCCGCTTCGTAATATTCGCCAAGCTCTTGTTTGGCAATCGCATCTTTTAATTTAGGCGTTTTACACGAAAACAACATACATGCAAGCATGCATCCGATTAAATATATAATACTATACCGTTTCATAATTAATAAATAACGAAAAACCACACTTGTTATTGTCTTTCAGAACAATTCAAAATTCAGTCTGGTTCAAGACAAAACTCTTTCACCTCCCCTATTTCTGTTCTTCACTTTCATTTTCAATTTTCCACTTCGATTATGGCCGATTCCCACTTCGCTCCAATTGTTGCCAAGCAGCGAATGTTGTTTCAATTTTCAATTGAATATCCCTTTTACTTTTCTTCTTAAGTCCCTTTAGGGATTTAGGGTGTCTTTCTCCTTTTTACTAGCTTAGGGGTTAGCAGTTCTAAAGCAATAAAGAACTATCACCATAACTCAGAAACCGGAAATCATGATCCAGTGCATAATCATAAATCTTCTTCCACTCCCCTTTAACAAAAGCGGAGACCAACAATAATAACGTACTTTGCGGTTGATGAAAATTGGTTACAATACCCCTGACAATCCGGAACGAATAACCTGGTACAATCATAATCTGAGTAGCCGTAACCAATTGATTAACCTGTTTCCGGTCAAGATAATCCAATATAGCCTGCAATGCCATTTCTGGTTCGGCATCCGGATTTACCTGATATGGTTCCCACTGTTTGACAACAAGTTCCTCTTCATTTATTCCGGGATTACTCAATAGTTTTAATCCCATATAATAAAGACTTTCCAATGTGCGAACAGAAGTTGTGCCGACAGCAATCACATTCCCTAAACGCTCAATGATCCGTTCGACTGTACTTCGCAATACAATAAACGATTCCGTATGCATCGAATGCTCGCCGATTGTTTCCGATTTTACAGGCTTAAATGTACCGGCCCCGACATGCAATGTAACCTCTTCGCATATAATACCTCTCCTGGTTAGTGCAGATAATACTTCAGGTGTAAAATGCAAACCGGCAGTAGGCGCTGCTACCGAACCTTTAATCTTAGAATATACCGTTTGATACGTTTGTAAATCGGTCTCTTCCGTCTCACGATGCAAGTAGGGTGGAATCGGCAAAACACCTGCCGCTTCAAGAATCTCTGCAAATGTATAATCCGGATGATCCCATGAAAAAGTGATCAATACACTTTCTATACCTGTTTCTTTTTTTTCTGCCGTTAAAAGAACCTGTTCATCCTTTATTTTTACGGTTCGCTGTAATACATCCTCTTTCCACCGTTTCTGGTTACCAACCAGGCATTTCCATGTACATTGCTCCCGTTGCTGAAATACAAGCACATAATCCGAAGGCTCAACCGGTTCAAGGCAAAAAATCTCAATATGAGCACCCGTTGCTTTTTGAAACAACAAACGGGCATGAATCACACGGGTATTATTAAAAACCAACAATGACCCTTCCGGTAAATAATCCGGTAATTGTTTAAAACAAGTTTCTTCTATAATTCCTTTTTCATAAACCAGAAGTTTAGAAGCATCACGTTCGGTTAATGGATATTTTGCGATCCGTTCATCCGGTAATGGATAATTATATGCAGCAATTTGAATTTCCTGAGGTGTTTCCATCTTGCTGCAAAAATACGGAATTTAAACCAGAAAAATAGCTTCATCATATTCAATAAACAGTAAAGCCAGAGAGCAAAAGCATACAATGCAAATAAATGTCAACAAGTGCATCTTATTATAAAAACCAAAAACAAACAATGATCTCGGACACACCTCGGACACACTACGGACACACCATGAAGAAAAGACGGTCGGATATCAGATAAAAACAGGTCAATTTGGCAAATAATTGTATTATTATATAAATAAATACAAACAGCAAAAACAATGCATCTAGCTAACAATCAACGAACTACAACACACATCTCTTTTTATGCCTTTTCATTATTTATATACATGCTCAATATATTATCACATAGTGTGTGTTTTCGCACATGCACATTTATTTTCCTGCAAAAGCGAACAAAATGTTATCAGACTTTTGACCTACAACCGTAAATTTGGTAAAAAGCATATAGAGTTACACGAAATTTTACGTAATTTGCAGAAAAAAGATAAAGATGGTAAAAATAGGAGATAAAGTACGCTTTCTGAATAGTGTGGGTGGAGGCGTAGTAAGAGCTTTCCAAGGCAAAAATATGATATTGGTTGAAGACGACAACGGTTTCGATTTCCCGGCACTGATTACCGAATGCGTAGTAGTAGGCAGCGACGACTCATTAAAAAGCAGCTCAATACCCCAAAAAGAGACACCGGTAATTCCACAACAAAAAGCAGAAGAACCTAAGGTAGAGCTCAAAATCGAAGAAACTCCCCAGGGTGAACGTTTAAATGCATATCTGGCGTATTTACCCATCGACCCGAAATCAATGGTTGAAACAAGTTATGAAGCATACTTCATTAATGAAAGTAATTACTACCTCTTTTTCAACTATATGAACCGTAGTAACAATAGTTGGACAAGCCGCTACCACGGCATTATAGAACCACATACAAAAATATTTCTGGAAGAGTTTGAAAAAAGCGAACTGAATAGTTTAGAAAGGATTTGCATACAACTGGTTGCCTACAAAAAAGATAAACCTTTTTCTTTGAAAAACACCTATTCGGTAGAGCTCCGGTTAGACACCGTAAAATTCTACAAATTCCATTGTTTTACCGAAAATGACTTTTTCGACGAAGGCGCACTGATATTTCCGGTTATACAGTATGATGTGCCCGAAAAGCAAATGCTGGTATCTGCCACCGAAATCCAGGAAGCCATGATGGAAAAGAAACACGAACGGCCCAGAATTTCATCCGCACCGGCAAAAAAGCAAAATAAGGAAAAACCGGCTATTGAAATAGACTTGCATATCAATCAATTATTAGATACAACTCAGGGAATGAGTCCTGCTGACATTTTAAACTATCAGATGGAGACATTTCATAAGATATTAAAAGAAAATGCCGATAAAAAAGGGCAGAAGATCGTATTCATCCATGGCAAAGGAGAAGGAGTACTACGTACAGCTATCGAAAAAGAACTAAAAACACGCTATAAATCATACACATATCAGGATGCCTCATTTCAGGAATACGGATTTGGTGCAACACTCGTAAAAATCAGATAAAAATGGGCCTTGAAATAGAACGGAAATTCTTAGTCAAAGGAGATTTTAAACCATTTGTTCAGATGCAAAACCGGATTGTGCAGGGATATATTTGTACAGACAAAGATCGGACTGTCCGGATACGTATTCGTGGTGAAAAGGGGTTTCTGACCATTAAAAATGCCCCCAATGAACACGGCTGGAGCCGTTATGAGTTTGAACAAACCATTTCATTAACAGATGCGGAAGAATTGCTGAAGTTATGCCTTCCCGGAATAATAGATAAAGTACGCTACCTGATTCCGTTCGGGAATCACACCTGGGAAGTGGATGTATTCCATGGCGAAAATGAAGGACTGATAGTTGCCGAAATTGAACTGGAATCCGAGAATGAAACTTTTGAAATTCCCGAGTGGATTGGGAACGAAGTTACCGGCGATCCGAAATACTATAATGCAATGTTATCAACACATCCTTACAGCAATTGGAATCTATAATTTAAAATACCGAATTATACGTATGAAACGAAGCATTATTTTTATAAAATCACCAAAGTCCTTGATAAAAAAATCGTGCGAGTTCCATGCGACCTTGGTGTAAAAAAATAAAATATTATCGTATGAAAAAGTTAACCCTCTTTTTAATAAGTAGCCTGATCAGCATTCAACTGTTCGCGGATGAAGGCATGTGGCCGCTCCCGTTATTGAATCAACGATCAGCCGAAATGCAGGCATTAGGTTTAAAACTGCAGGACTATGATATCTATAATCCGGATTCATCGTCCATCAAAGACGCAATCGTTCAGTTCGGAGGAGGATGTACAGGCGAGATTATTTCTTCCGAAGGCCTTGTTCTGACAAATCATCATTGCGGCTACAATCAGATTCAGGCACATAGTTCTGTCGAACACGATTACCTGACAGATGGTTTTTGGGCAATGTCGCGCCAGGAAGAGTTACCTTGTCCGGGCCTCTATGTAACATTCATCGAAAAGATTGAAGACGTTACAGATTATGTCAAAAAGGAGCTTGAAAAAGAGACGGATCCTGCATCCATGAATTATTTGTCGCCAACTTACCTCAACGGTCTGGCAGAGACATTAGCAGGAGACAAATTCCTACAGAATAATCCGTATATTGAGGTAGAGATCAAAGCATTTTACGGAGGTAACCAATATTATATGTTTACTAAAAAGGTCTACTCCGATGTGCGCATGGTAGGAGCTCCCCCCTCTTCTATCGGTAAATTCGGAGCAGATACGGATAATTGGATGTGGCCGCGCCATACGGGAGATTTCGCTATTTTCCGCATTTATGCCGATGCAAACGGACAACCGGTCGAGTATGCCGAAACAAATCAACCTCTTCGTCCGAAACGTTGGTTAAACATATCCGTAAAAGGAGTCAATGAAGGAGATTTTGCCATGATGATTGGTTTTCCGGGACGTACCAATCAGTATTATACTTCATGGGAAGTCGCCGAACGTCGTGATATTGACAACCAGATACGCATTCATTTCCGGGAACTACGACAGCAAGCCATGCTGGAAGAAATGTTAAGTGATCCGGCTACCCGTATTCAATACTCCGGAAAATATGCATCCTCTACCAATGCATATAAAAATGCAATCGGCTCCAGTTGGGCTATCAATTATCAACAATTCGAGACTTCTAAAAAAGAACGTCAGGATCGTCTATATAATTGGGCCAAACAAAAGCAACGCAATGAATACGTGCAAGCTTTGGATCAAATCGAACAAATAATAAAAGACCGGGCAGATTTACGGCGCCGTAGTTGGGCACTCGACGAAGCAATCCTGCGGGGAATCGAATTTGCAAATGTCCCCACAGGCTTGCAAAGCCTAATCGACGTGCTGAATGGAAAAGATAAAGCCGCACAACAGAAATATCTGCAAGCGCTGGAAATTGCATTCGAAACATTTTTTGATGCGAATTATGCCCCCCAGGTCGATAATAAAATCGCCAAAATTATGTTGGCGGAATATTTACAATGGATCCCGACTGAAAACCAACCGACTTATTTTACCATTATCCGACAGCAATATAAAGGAGATGTAAACCGGTTTGTTGATGATCTGTTTAAGAAATCAATTTTCGGAAGCAAAGAAAATTTTAATCGTTTCATAGCCCGCCCATCTGCAAAAGCGCTCCAACAAGATCCTATGGTTTTATTCGCCCAATCCGTGCGAGACGAAAAAAGCAAATTAACGGAAGCTCTTAAAGGTTTTGATGCTGCTTATGCAAATGCACACCGAAATTATATCAAAGGATTATTAGAAATGGAACAGGATCAGGTACACTTTCCCGATGCCAATTTATCAATGCGGTTAACATACGGACAAGTGAAAGGATATAAACCAAAAGACGCTGTCACCTATTCCCATCAAACTACGTTAGATGGTGTAATGCAAAAGGAAGATCCGGACAATTGGGAGTTCGTCGTACCGAAGCGCTTAAAGGACTTATATACAAATAAAGATTTCGGACCATATGCTACAGAAAATAAAATGCCTGTATGCTTTTGTGCATCTACCCATTCAACCGGTGGCAATTCCGGCAGCCCTGTGTTAAATGCAAACGGCGAATTAATCGGAATAAACTTCGACCGTAATTGGGAAGGTGTAGGTGGCGATATTCAATATTTACCTGATTATCAAAGAAGCATTATTGTAGATATCCGCTATGTACTTTTCATTATTGATAAATATGCAAATGCAAAATATCTGGTTAACGAAATGAATATTAAATAAGTAAAATATTTTTTTATTGTATCAAAATAGATAAGTTTGTATCCTCATTAATTACTAATAAATATTTTTAGATGAAAAAAAAACTACTTCGCAAACAATTAATGGGGGCATTACTTTTATGTAGTAGTGGTATTTTGATCCATGCACAGGATCAAAATATACCTCAATTATCCAAAATGGATAGCATATATCAAAAATATGTTAACGAAGGATACCCCGCGCAATTTGCAGAGAAAAGAGCACAAGCTATTGCAAGTCAGCAAGACGTTCAACTCAGAACAGAAATCAGTGGTCGCCCCGCAACTCCAAATGAAAACAGTATAAAAGTGGGTAGGGCAAACACCTCATTAACCCCTACTCAATTTGTAACAGATGTTCTGTTAAAAGCAGGATCAGACAAAAGCAGGATCAGAAATGTACAATTCAGTGGCTGGAACTGGGATCAAACTGCGCAACAATGGCAAAATCAGGCGGTGAGTGCTACCGATGCAATGAATGGTAATGTCGTTTTTACGGCAGAAGATCGGTCATTATTGTATTTTGAACGGGGTAACTTGGTAGACCCTTCCATATTTGAATTGGAAAAAGGTTTATTACTGGCAACCGGACCTGCACTAAACGCTGAAGGACCCAACCAAAGTGTAGGTTATTATCGTTGGGATGTTGCAACTTCTTCCTGGAATAATGTAAACAGTAGCAGTTTATCATATGGAGCCAGGCGTGATGGCACAAAAGCCTGGGCTTATGGTCCGGCAGGAGGTTATGCGGCAACTGCAAATGATGTTCATCAGGGCCCTACTTTCAATGATACATTTGATGGAGATTTAGATAGTTTAATCGCTGCTTTCCCTGGAAACTGGACTACCGAAGGTAGTATTCTGGAGTTTGATTTTCAGCCTTATATAGAAAAAGCAACGTTTGATTATATTTTTGCTTCTGAAGAGTACCCGGAATGGGTATACCAGGGATATAATGATGTATTTGGTTTCTTTGTTACAGGGCCTTACGATAAACCCAAATCGGAAGGAGGAGTTGAAAATGCAGCTAGTGGTCAATATCAATACCCGAATAATCCGAAAAATAACAATATTGCTATTTTAAATATTGATCCGGCTACACAAGACACCACATATGTAGGAGTTGACTACACAAACTGGGGACGTCCTGTTTCTATTCCAATGACTGGTGGAGCTGCAATAACACCTGCAAATCTCCCTGATCCAAATGTGTCCCCACAACCTTCTTCATATTATTTAGGAGGAAGGATGCCAACTAATCCCGAGACCCACCGGGTTGTCTATCAGGATGATGATTTAATGGAATATGATGGCTACTCTATTACATTACAAGCTGTAGCAGACCGGTTAGTACCCAATCAATGGTATCATTTGAAACTGGCAGTCGCTCAGGTTGGAGGACCGGATATTTGGCACGGTTCAGCTTGTTTTTTAAATAACCTGGATTTAGGTACTCCCAATGCAGACATTGAACATCCTTATCTGCTGACTGCTTTTGACTATTTGGGAGAAGAGTTCTTATATGACGGTTGCGTCCAAACGCTGATCCTGAGTTTCGATTCTGCTACAGCATCCAGTATGCCTATGGTAGAGATTGAATATATTGGTATTGGCGGCGACTCTTTCCTGGATGCGGAAGGAAACAAACTTTTCCCGAATGATACGGTTCAGTTAACAGGAGCAACAGACACAATCCGTTATTATCCATTTCAGGCTGTTCTGCCAAAAGATATAGAAAACGGAGTACAAATAGGTATCGTAGCAAACATTGGTGGAGCACGTGATACTGCCATGCTCTATAATTTATACAACAAGGTAACTATCGGAGAAAAAAAATATTACAAAACAACAGCTAACTATGCCGGAAAAATTGTATTGGAACTATCCGGCGGTTCTCCACAATTACATCGAAAATTAAACGATGGCGAATGGAAATTAGCGTCAATACCATTTACAAAGTCAGAAATAGCGAATGCAGGCGAACAGGCTGTAATTTTATTAAGAGAACCGAATACCTGTTATCTGATTGATACAATTATATTATCAAAAGCTACGGGTGAACCTGTAATAACACGCCCCATATATATGCCCGAAATCCCGGGAGCCATATGCAGTGTTCCGGCAGGCGAAAACTTTGTTGATAGTAGAGACGATTTTGTATTTACAATTACTCCTACAGGTTCCAATGTCGGCTTAGAACTGGTCGTTACAACATCAAGAACCTCCGTTCCGGATAGTGAAGGGCTGATTATTGAAAAACTAGCTGACGGAAGTTATAAAATAACGATTCGACAGGTACAAGAACCTATTAATGTATATGTTGACTTTGTAACGTCAAATGCATCTGTTCAAAACCATAAAATATGGACAAATAATGATCAGTTGTATATCCAGTCCGATCAAAATGAGACTGCAAATATTTATACGGTTTCCGGAGAATTATTCAAATCAATAAATCTTAATTCCGGAGAAACAACTATAACAAGTTTGCCCCGTGGTTTCTATATTGTAAAAATGGCTGCAAAAACACATAAAATAGTGATTAAATAAAAATCAGGTTACATTATAAATACAAATGAGGCTGTTTCAAAATAAAATTGAAACAGCCTCATTGCTTTTAGGTTATATTATCTTTATAGAAAACAGATAGCTACCAGCTATCAAAATCAGAACTCATTTCATTTTGAATTACATTCGACTTGCACTATTTTTTCTGAACATAAGCGGCATCTCAGCAATGACAAAAGAAAATAACTTTGCTTTTGCCATTACATTCGACTTGCACTATCTTTCCAGAACATAGGCGGCGCTTCGGCAATGCAAAATTAAAACAAGTTTCATTTTGCATTGCTCTCAGCTTGCACTATCTTTGCACTAATTTTGTGAAATTTAAATGGCAGGACATAAAAAAGTTATGGAATACAACTTTAAGGAAATCGAGAAGAAATGGCAGGCAAAATGGGTTGCCGACAAGACATACAAAGTCAAAGAAGACGCTGGTAAACCCAAATTATATGTATTGGATATGTTTCCGTACCCTTCAGGAGCAGGTCTGCATGTCGGACACCCCCTGGGATATATAGCATCCGATATATATTCACGTTTCAAACACTTACAAGGTTTCAATGTCCTCCACCCGATGGGATATGATGCATACGGACTACCGGCTGAACAATATGCAATCCAGACAGGTCAGCATCCGGCTATCACAACCGAAAAAAATATCAACCGCTACCGCGAACAAATGGATAAAATCGGCTTCAGCTATGATTGGAGCCGTGAAGTCCGCACATCTGAGCCTGAATACTATCACTGGACACAATGGGCGTTCATTCAAATGTTCAACAGCTATTATTGCTATGATGAGCAGCAGGCACGACCCATTGAAGAGTTAGTACAAGCCTTTGAACAAGTAGGCACAGATGGTATGAATATTGCCTGTGGTTGTGAACTCACATTTACACCCAACGAATGGAATGCGAAGACTGAAAAAGAAAAGCAGGAAATACTGTTGAATTATCGTTTGGCCTATCTGGGAGATATGATGGTGAACTGGTGCCCGGCATTAGGAACCGTATTAGCTAATGATGAAGTCATCAATGGAGTTTCCGAACGGGGAGGTCATCCCGTTGAGCAAAAAGTAATGCGCCAATGGTGTCTCCGCGTATCCGCATATGCACAACGTTTACTGGATGGGCTGGATACGATTGACTGGACAGACTCCCTGAAAGAAACACAACGTTACTGGATTGGTCGTAGTGAAGGAGCAGAAATGCAATTTAAAGTAAAAGATTCGGATACGGAATTTACGATATTTACAACACGTGCCGATACGATTTTCGGAGTTACCTTCATGGTTCTTGCTCCCGAAAGTGAGCTGGTCGACCTGTTGACTACACCGGAACAAAAAGCCACTGTAGAAGCCTATAAAACTGCGGCAAAAAAGAAAACCGAACGCGAACGCCAGATGGATAAAAAAGTCACTGGTGTATTCTCTGGCTCATATGCTATTAACCCGTTGACAAACGAAGCCATTCCGGTTTGGATCAGCGATTACGTATTAGCTGGCTATGGTACAGGCGCCATTATGGCTGTGCCTGCGCATGACAGTCGCGACTACGCATTTGCTAAGCATTTTAACTTGCCTATCGTTCCGCTGATCGAAGGCTGTGATATTTCGGAAGAAAGCTTCGATGCGAAAGAAGGAAAGATGATGAACTCACCCCAGCCTGGCAAAGGAATCGAAGGCGGATTAGTTTTAAACGGGCTCGAAGTATATGAAGCTATCTCAAAAACAAAAGAATATATCAAAGATAAAGGGCTGGGACGTATCAAAGTAAATTACCGTTTGCGCGATGCAATCTTCAGCCGCCAGCGTTACTGGGGAGAACCTTTCCCGATTTATTATGATGCTGACGGACTGCCTCAGCCATTGCCAATGGAATCTCTGCCATTGGAATTACCCGATGTGGATAAATTTCTTCCGACCGAGACAGGTGAACCACCTTTAGGACGTGCAGAAAAATGGGCCTGGGACACCGTTAATCTGAAAGTAGTAGAAACATCTGCAATCGATAACAAAACGATATTTCCGCTCGAACTGAATACGATGCCCGGATTCGCTGGTTCTTCGGCATATTATATCCGGTACGAAGATCCGCACAACAACAAAGGACTGGTTGACAAGCAAAAAAACGAATACTGGCGAAATGTAGATTTATATCTGGGCGGAACAGAGCATGCAACAGGGCACCTGATTTACAGTCGTTTCTGGAATAAATTCTTATTCGACTTAGGAACTATTTGTGATGAAGAGCCTTTCAAAAAACTGATCAACCAGGGAATGATTCAGGGACGTTCGAATTTTGTATATCGCATTAGCGGTACAAATAAATTCGTGTCACTCAATCTGAAAGATCAATACGAAGTAACTCCATTACACGTAGATGTAAATATCGTAAGCAACGATATGCTGGATTTAGAACAATTCAAAGCATGGAGGCCAGAATTTACCGATGCCGAATTTATACTGGAAGATGGTAAATATATCTGCGGATGGGCAGTCGAAAAAATGTCGAAGTCGATGTTTAATGTGGTAAACCCGGATGTTATTGTCGAAAAGTTCGGTGCCGACACCCTACGTATGTACGAAATGTTCCTGGGCCCACTTGAACAATCCAAACCCTGGGACACAAATGGTATCGACGGAGTACATCGCTTCCTGAAGAAACTATGGGGATTCTTTTATGATAATACCGGTACATGGCTGATTACAGAAGAAAAAGCAACAGCCGATGAACTGAAATCGCTTCATAAACTGATTAAAAAAGTAACGTATGACATTGATCATTTTTCATTTAATACATCAGTCAGTGCATTCATGATTTGCATCAATGAATTGGGTGGATTAAAATGTCATAAACGTGAGATACTGGAAACTGTCCTGATTGTATTAGCTCCTTTTGCTCCACATATTGCAGAAGAATTATGGCATGCATTGGGGCACAAATCTACAATATGTAATGCTGTATGGCCGGAGCATAACGAAGCATACTTAAAAGAAAATGCGGCTACATACGCCATTTCATTTAATGGAAAGACACGTTTCAGCCTTGAAATGCCAACTGACTGGTCGCGTGAAGAAGTGGAAAAATTCACATTAGCACACGAAAACGCAGCCAAATGGCTTGAAGGGAAAACACCGAAGAAAGTAATCGTCGTTCCCGGAAAAATAGTAAATATTGTCGTTTAATGATAAAAAAAGGAATCCATAAAATCTACCATTCCACACAGGACTATGTCATTATTTTCATTGGCACAGTTTTGTATGGGTTTGGTTTCAACGGATTTATTCTTTCGAATGAAATTGTTACCGGAGGTGTTAGCGGTATCAGCGCCCTGATATATTTTGCTTCCGGTATTCCGGTTTCTATTTCTTATTTGGCCATTAATGTCGTTTTATTGGCTATAGCTTTCAAGATTCTCGGGCTTAAATTCCTGATCAAAACAATCTTTGGTGTTATTTCACTCTCTGCCTCCCTATCTTTTTTCGAATGGTTACTGGGTGGTGTACCAATCATCAAAGATGAAGTTTTTATGTCGATCATAATTGGTGGAGCAATTTGCGGAACAGGGTTAGGTTTAATCTTTTCTGCGAATGGAAGTACCGGAGGAACAGACATCATTGCCGCTATTATCAATAAATACAAAAATATATCAATCGGAACCGGGCTATTGATGGTTGATTTTTTGATTATCAGCTCCTCGTATTTACTCTTCCATAATGTAGATAAGATTGTATTCGGTTTCGTAGAAATGATAATCAGCAATTATATGCTCGACCAGATCATTAACGGCAACAGGCAATCCGTACAATTCCTGATTTTTTCGAGTAAGTATCAGAAAATCGTTGACCGGATCCTAAGGGATATGGACCGGGGATGCACTTTATTGGATGGTGAAGGCGGTTATTCAAAACAGCCGACAAAAGTAGTTGTGCTGCTGGTAAAGAAATCAGAATCCCTTACCGTTTTCCGGCTGGTAAAAGAAATCGACCCTCAAGCATTTATCTCACAAAGCATTGTTCGGGGAGTATATGGTGAAGGATTCGATCCTATCAAAACCTGAACATACAATTTTATACAAAAAGCCACGTTACATTAATATGCAAATCGCATATTTTATGCAGAGAATCAGTAACAAAAGGCTTTCCCAAGGGGAAGTTGAAGGGGCTTATACATGAAACGAAACATTCAATATTTTGAATCTGGAATCAAAGATCGGCCATAGCCAATTTGGACTCCATCCGTTCCATGTCGCTTTAATGCAATAATAAAGATCACATGAAAACGATTGTTTTTGCTACAAACAATGATCATAAGTTAAAGGAGGTAAGATCTATCATGCCTTCCCATATAGAGGTGATCAGCCTTGCAGACTTGGGATGTTCGGAAAATATTCCCGAGACAGCTAATACACTTGAAGGAAATGCTTTACAGAAAGCACGATTTATCCATCAGAAGTTCAGATGTGACTGTTTTGCTGATGATACCGGACTTGAAGTCGATATACTAAATGGCGAACCGGGCGTTTATTCGGCACGTTATGCAGGCAAAGACTGTAACAACATTGCGAATATGCAAAAACTGCTTCGCAGTTTATCAAGCAAAACAAACCGGAATGCCCGCTTCAGGACAGTGATCGCGCTTATCCTGAATGATTCCGAATATCTGTTTGAAGGTATCATTAACGGGTATATCACGCAAACTATGCGAGGGATCAAGGGATTCGGATACGATCCGATTTTTGTTCCGGATGGATATAAAGAAACATTCGCAGAGTTAGGAGATGAAATAAAAAATAAAATCAGCCATCGGGCAAAAGCAGTCCAAAAGCTGGCAGCTTTCCTGGCTGCAACAAAAGAATAAACATTTTTTAATGAATTATGGAATCATATTCCGTACTTATCTACGTTTTATAAATATTTGATTTTTTCGACAAATGAAGATACGATTTTTCTTTACAGCTTGTTTTTTAGTTGTGTTCTGCACACTGAATGCACAAAAAGTTGGCACATGGACGACCTATCTGGCTTGCTATACTACAACCAGTGTAGCCGAAACCGAGAACTTTGTTTATGCAGTTGCAGATGGTACATTATATCGCTATGGAAAAGACGATAAAAGTATTAACAAAGTTTATTCTACCCAGACCGGATTAAATGATACGGATATCAAGATCATTAGATACAACCCTTCTTTAAAGAAACTGCTGGTTGTATATAGGAATGGGAATATAGACATGATGGATGAAGATGATAACATCACAAATATTCCCTCTATAAAAAATTCCAGTATCATCCAGGACAAAACCGTTAATTTCATCTATTTTGACGGAAATACAGCCTATCTGGCCGCAGGTTTTGGTATATGGGTATACCAGATGGACAAAGGGGATGCAGTAGGAACCTATCTGAATACATCATCATACGGAGTATGTATACGCAACGAATTTATTTATGCATCTACTCCGACAGGCATACAAAAGGGGTCTGTCAATGCCAATTTACGTGACCCGGCCAACTGGGCAACAGTAAACACAAATTCTTCGGATTTCAAGTCATATAATATTCGTGAACTTTATTTATTCAATAATATGGTTTGCTTTCGTGCAGATAGCAGTGGTGTATATTATCTGGATGAAAATGATAAAATACACACGATGAGAAGTGACAAAAATCTGATCGGAATGAAGCTGGAGTCCGACTATCTGATACCATTTACATCTGCAACTGCTTATTTTTACAAATCATTAGCTAATCCTGTAGAAAAAATGTTGACTGCTATAAATGACATCTCCAGCCTGAAAAACAATGGCAACTTTTGGGTAGCCTCAGGTGGAAATGGAATACTCGGGGTAAAACGCACCACAGAAAACCAATATGATATTTTTGCTTCAGGCTCAACTGTTGAAGGACCTAAACGAAATCTGGATGCATATATGACCGTTCATAATGGCAAATTATTAATCACAGGTGGTGGACGCTGGGAAAATCGATACGGAAATGCAGGAACCTTAATGGTCTATGAAGATGGTAAATGGTTCAATTTTGACGAAAGAAAGGTAAACAATAAAGTCGGCACATGCAGAGATTATACCAGTGTGGCCGTAGACCCTAATGATGAAAACCATTATTTTGTGTCTACGTTTGGGGAAGGAATTTTAGAGTTTAAAAACAATGAATTTGTACAACAATATAGTCATAAAAACTCACCGTTGCAATCAGCTCTTCCCAAGTCATCATCTGTAGGAAACTATGTTCGCGTAGGTAGTGTAACCTATGATAAATCTGGAAACCTCTGGATGACAAACTGTTCGGTTGATAAGGGTATTTTAAAACTGACTTCAGACGGCACCTGGGATTCATCATTTTCCTTTCCGGGCGTAAGAAATGCTGATTTGGTTGATAAAATCCTGATCACCTCCAAAGGGCATAAATGGGTAAATGTACCCCGTTCAACTCCGGGTATCTTAATTTTTGATGATGACAAGAATTACAATTTTGTAAGCACATTATCAAGTGGTTCATCAGGAACCAGTATCCGGTCAAATGTATGCCTTTCAATGGCCGAAGACCTCAATGGCACCATCTGGATTGGCACATCCCAAGGACCTGTATATTGTTCTAGCCCAAGTAATGCTATTGACAGACCGGATGCACTGACTTTTAGTCATATCATATTACAAGATGACAATGATGAAAACTATGTCTTTCTGGAAAGCGAACAAATTAATGCCATAGCAGTAGATGGTGGAAACCGTAAGTGGTTAGGTACATCCGGCTCTGGTGTATATGTCATTAGTGAAGATGGAAAAGAAACGATTCACCACTTCACTGCCGAAAATTCAGATCTTTATTCAAATACGATTCAAAGTATAGCCATTAATCATCAAACCGGTGAGGTATTTATCGGAACCGACAAAGGTTTAATTTCTTATCAAAGTGAATCAACAGAAGCAAGTGAAAGTTATTCCGACGTATATGCCTATCCGAATCCGGTACGCCCGGATTTCGACAATCAGGTAGTTATTACCGGATTAATGGCTAACTCGAATGTAAAAATAACCGATTTATCAGGCAACCTCATTTACCAGGGAAAATCAGCCGGAGGACAAATGGTTTGGGATTGTCGTAACCGCAGTGGAAATCGTGTGGCTACCGGTATCTATCTGGTGCTCTCTTCTACCGAAAAAGCAAAAGAAAGCGTAGTCGCTAAAATTGCTGTGGTTAAATAAACACTTCGTTTTATTAAAATATCCGCATTAATTTGTTAAAAACAACATAGCGCCTGTTCACTCTTTTAAAGATGATCAGGCGCTACAGCATACTAAAATATATTCGTGGAAAATAGCACTGAAATCCCCAACTTTAAAATAAATATCCCCAAACATTTCTGCTTGAGGATAAATTCAGTGGAGTATATCGGACTCGAACCGATCACCTTTAGACTGCCAGTCTAACGCTCTAGCCAGATGAGCTAATACCCCAGATCGTACTTTTTCACAGCCAAAGATAACGGATTTTATTGATATATCTGCTATCTTTGTTCAAATTTTAAACATATGATTGTTTACAATACAACCTTCCATGTCGATGATGAAATACTGAACGAAAGCATTGAATACCTGAAACAGGAATTCATTCCTTCCTCAATCCATAGCGGCATACTCTCCCATCCCGTACTGCAACGTGTCTTGCAGAATTCTGAGGCCGGAACAAGTCTGTGTGTACAGTTTCGTGTGAAGGATCAGCCGACATTACATGAATGGATCAGGCACGAAGGCATCGCTATACAACAGAAACTCGTTGAACGCTTCGGCACTAAAATGGCCGGATTTTCAACATTACTTGATGAAATTGATTTATAATGGCAAGTGATCGCATTATATTGGGAATCGATCCGGGAACCATCGTAATGGGATATGGTGTATTGTTTATCAAAGCACGTAAGCCTGAATTGATAACCATGGGCGTTTTAAGCTTAGATCGTTACGCCGACCATTATGTGCGACTTCGCAGGATATACGAACGCGTCCTTTCGCTGATAGACGAATATCATCCTGATGAGCTGGCTATTGAGGCACCATTCTTCGGGAAAAATGTACAAAGTATGCTAAAATTGGGACGGGCACAAGGTGCAGCTATTGCTGCCGCCCTTAACCGCGACATTCCGATTTTCGAATATGCACCGTTAAAAATAAAAATGGCTATTACAGGTAACGGGAAAGCCGCAAAGGAGCAAGTGGCCGGAATGCTTCAACATATCCTGCATATAGCAGATGAAAATATGCTGCCTCAACTGGATGCAACCGACGGATTAGCGGCCGCATTCTGTCATTATCTACAAACAGACCGGCCTAAACAGGAAAAAAGCTATTCCAGCTGGAAAGACTTCATCGCTAAAAATCCAAATAAAATACGGAAATAAGCATTCGTATAAAGCAAAAAGGTAAAAGTACCGAAATTATACTTTTACCTTTCCTCTTGTTCTTTTATCCCTTTTTTTAGTTCCCCTTCAGGGGTTAGGGGTTCTCTTTATCCTTTTACCTTATACGACTCCCTGCGCCATCATAGCACGGGCAACTTTCATAAATCCTGCTATATTAGCTCCTTTCGCATAATTTACATAATCACCCTCTTTTCCATAAATAACACATTGATCATGTATACTACTCATGATTTGTTTTAATTTATCATCTACTTCCTGTGCCGTCCAGGAAATGTGCATGGCATTTTGAGTCATTTCCAGACCGGATGTTGCAACTCCACCTGCATTTGCAGCTTTACCGGGAGCATATAGAATTTTGTGTTTAAGAAACAAGTCGGTAGCTTCCGTAGTCAAACCCATATTGGATACTTCAGCCAGACAAATGACTCCGTTATTAATTAATGTACGTGCATCATCTACATCCAACTCGTTTTGCGTAGCACATGGTAATGCTATATCCATTTTCTGTTCCCACGGACGTTTGTTAGCAAAAAACATGGCTTCAGGATATTTTTCCACGTAAGGAGCAATAATATCTTCACCCGAATTCCGGAGTTCTAACATATAATCAATCTTCGCACCCGAAATACCCTTAGGATCATAAATATATCCATCGGGGCCGGATAATGTTATCACTTTAGCACCTAATTCTGTAGCTTTGAGTGCAGATCCCCAGGCTACATTACCAAAACCGGAAATACCAACTGTTTTCCCTTTAATATCAATACCATTAGTTTTTAACATTTGGTCCACAAAATAAAGTGCACCAAACCCGGTTGCTTCGGGACGCAAAATAGAACCTCCAAACTCCATTCCTTTTCCGGTAAAAGAGCCGGTATGCACACGAGCCAGTTTCTTATACATGCCAAATAAATAACCTATTTCACGAGCACCAACGCCAAGATCACCGGCTGGCACATCAGTTTCAGGACCAATATTCCTCCACAATTCCAGCATATAAGACTGGCAAAACCGCATGATCTCACTATTACTTTTTCCACGACAGCTAAAGTCTGCACCACCTTTTGCTCCTCCCATCGGAAGTGTCGTCAACGCATTTTTAAAGGTTTGTTCAAAGCCCAAAAATTTCAGAATGGAAACATTAACTGATGGATGAAAACGTAGTCCGCCTTTATAAGGACCTATCGCATTATTGAATTGTACACGATAACCTAAGTTTACCTGCACATCCCCTTTATCGTCAACCCAGGGAACGCGAAATGTAAAAATACGATCCGGCTCCACCAATCGTTCGATTATCTTTGCCTTCTCAAATTCAGGATGTTGATTATAGACTTCTTCAATAGTAGATAATACTTCCTCTATGGCTTGTAAGTATTCCTGTTCGCCTGGATGCCTTGCTTCCAAGGCAGTCAATATTAACTCTGTTTTCATAGCGCTTAATTTAAAAGTTATATAACATTTTGATACAAATATAATTATTTTCGGGATTCAAAAAAGCCTTTTGTTGACATTTTGATATTTTTATACCTGAAATTCAACAAAATCAAGTATATTTGCATTACAACTCAACAAAAATACCTGCATCTTGTTTTGCCATATAAGGCAACAAATTTCTTTCATAAAGAAAGCAATTTAAAATGTCAAAACAATATCTTTATGCTTACTTTTGAATTTATTTATAATAGTTGATTTATATGAGTGGAATACAAGACTTTCGGAAAGTTGCATTTAAAGATACTTCTTTCGCTGATTTAATGAATCAGCGTATTTTTAATGTATTGCTGATTGCTACTAAATATGATGCCTTTATGCTGGAAGATGACGGGCGTGTCGATGAACAGATTTTCAATGAATATACAGCACTAAGCCTTCGTTATCCCCCCCGTTTTACACAGGTAACCACAGAAGAAGAAGCTTTATCTGAATTGGCTGAACGACGGTTTGAACTGGTAATTTTCATGCCCAACATGGTAGATTCGGACATTTTTGCCACTCCGAAAAAAATCAAACAACTCTACCCATCTATTTCGATTGTCGTATTAACTCCTTTTTCAAAAGAAGTTACCAAGCGGGTGGCTGACGAAGACTTATCCGCCATCGATTACATATTCAGCTGGTTAGGCAATGCCGAACTATTGCTAGCAATTATTAAACTGATTGAAGACAAAATGAACGCGCCGGATGATACGGCAAGTGTAGGTGTACAGATTATTTTGCTGGTAGAAGATTCCATTCGCTTTTACTCCTCGGCATTACCACATCTTTATAAATTTGTGCTGGCACAAAGTCGGGAATTTGCCAAAGAAGCATTAAATGCGCATCAGAAAACACTCCGGATGCGTGGACGTCCGAAAATTAAGCTCGCCAGAACCTATGAAGAAGCCATTCGTATATATGATCAATATCGTGATAATATTCTTGGAATCATTTCCGATGTAAGTTTTGCGCGCAATGGGATAAAAGATGCTATGGCCGGATATCACTTCGGGCAATATGTACGTCAGACAGGTTTAATAACACCATTCATACTGGAGTCTTCTGATCCGGAAAATGTAAAGCTCGCAAAACAACTACGGGCTTCATTTATAGACAAAAACTCCAAGAGCTATCCGCAGGATCTGCGGAAAAAGATCATGCAACGCTTCGGATTTGGTGATTTCGTCATACTAAATCCACAGAATATGCAAGAAATAATGCGGATAAAAGATCTTAAAGATCTACAAAACAAGGTTTTTCAAATACCCGACGATTCGCTGGCTTATCACTTATCACGCAATCATTTTTCACGCTTTTTCTACTCAAGGGCAATGTTCCCTCCTGCCGAATTACTAAAGCAGGTAGATGTCAGTGAATACAAAGACATGGATGAAGCCCGCCAGTTTATATTTGATATCATAGTCCAATATCGCCGGATGAAAAATTCAGGAGTTGTTGCAGTCTATCAACGCGACCGCTTTGATGAATACAGCAACTTTGCACGTATTGGAGAAGGTTCGTTGGGAGGAAAAGGCAGAGGTCTGGCCTTTATTGGTGCAATGATTAAGCGTTACCCACAACTCGAACAAGACAATTTTTCCGTAAATATTCCGAAAACAGTCGTACTCTGTACCGATATCTTTGATGAGTTTATGGAATCAAACGATCTTTATCAGGTCGCTTTAAGCAATATGGATGATGAAGTGATTCTGGATTACTTTTTAAGAGCCAGCCTACCAACTCATTTGATTGATGACCTGATGGCATTTTTCGATGTACTGAAACGCCCGATCGCCATACGCTCTTCCAGCCTCTTGGAAGACGCTCATTATCAGCCATTTGCCGGGGTGTATTCAACATATATGGTGCCCAATATTCCCGACCGGTATGAAATGCTACGTGCAGTAAGCGATGCTATCAAAGGCGTATATGCATCTGTTTTCTTCAAGGATAGCAAAGCATACATGACAGCAACCAGCAATATAATCGACCAGGAAAAGATGGCAGTAGTACTACAGGAAGTTGTCGGGACACAGTTCGGAGACCGGCTATATCCGTTGATCAGTGGAGTGGCCCGTTCGTTAAACTTTTATCCGATAGGACACGAAAAGGCTGAAGACGGCATTGCAAATATAGCATTAGGCCTAGGGAAATACATTGTCGATGGAGGCATGACACTTCGTTTCTCTCCGCGGCACCCACAAAATATATTACAAATGAGCACAACCGAATTTGCTTTGCGTGAAACACAAACCCGTTTTCTCGCGCTTGACCTGAAAAATATGCCGACAAAAATCATGGTTGATGATGCGTTTAATTTATTACGGTTAACACTTAAAGATGCTGATGAAGATGGTGCTCTTAAATATATTACATCCACATACGACCCTTATGACATGATTATACGTGAAGGTTACTATCCGGGGGGGCGCAAAATCCTATCATTTGCCAATATTCTCGAACATAATTTATTTCCCTTAGCATCCACGTTAGACAATCTGTTGCAAATCGGGCAAAAAGAAATGGGACGACCTGTTGAGATAGAATTCGCTGTGAATATCAATCCAGCAAACCGCGACCGTGCTTCATTTTATTTTCTACAAATCCGACCAATCGTAGATCAGTCTGAAATGATAGAAGAAGACCTGACACTGATAAACAAAGAAGATACATTATTATATTCAACCAGTGCGCTTGGACATGGTATTACAAACAATGTACAGGATATCTTGTATGTCAAAACCGAATCATTCAATCCCTCCAATAACCAACTGATTGTCTATGATCTCGAAAAAATAAACAAATTATTCACAGAAAAAGAAAAAAATTATGTGCTGGTAGGTCCCGGTCGCTGGGGAAGTGAAGATCCATGGTTAGGAATCCCGGTTAAATGGCCTCACATCAGCAATGCACGTGTAATCGTAGAAAGTAGTCTGGAAAACTACCGGATTGATCCGAGTCAGGGCACTCATTTTTTCCAGAATCTAACTTCTTTTGGCGTAGGGTACTTTACTGTTAATCCTACAATTGGGGACGGATGGTTTGATGAAGACTACCTGAACGCATTACCGGCAGAACTGGAAACAAAATATCTGCGTTTGGTACATTTCGACCATCCGATTACAATAAAAATTGATGGACGGCGAAGTTTAGGGGTTGTAATGAAAGAAGAAACTCCCAACCTCAAAGAAATAAACTTTAAAGAATAAAATGTAATATGAAATCATCTATATTACTCATTTATACAGGTGGGACAATCGGGATGAAAACAGATCCGGTTACAGGCGTATTAACCCCTTTCGACTTCAATGATATTTACGAGGAATTTCCATACGTAAGCAAATTAGGTGTGGAGATTGAAGTTATGACCTTTCCCCCTATTGATAGTAGCAACGTTACTCCCGAACTCTGGAGTACACTTGCACGCATCATCCGGGATAGTTATAATACATTTGATGGATTTGTCATTTTACATGGGACTGACACCATGTCGTTTACAGCATCAGCACTTAGCTTTATGCTCGAAAACCTTTCAAAACCGGTCGTTTTCACAGGAAGCCAGATCCCAATCGGAGTAATGCGTACCGATGGTCGCGAAAATCTGATCACAGCCATCGAAATAGCTGCAGCACGAGACCGGGAAGGCCATGCCATTGTTCCGGAAGTGTCTCTTTATTTTCAAAACCGGCTGTTCCGCGCAAACCGTACTACAAAATACAGCGTAGAAGAATTAAATGCCTTTCGTTCGGACAATTATCCGTCTCTAGCCGACGTGGGAGTAAACATAACATACCATCCTTCACATATTATTTATCCGGATTCGTACGAAAAAGAATTGCATATTCAAACCGAGATGGAACAGAATGTAATGGTCGTAAATATGTTTCCCGGAATTACAGAACATATTCTTAAGTCTATGTTTGCAATTGAACAAGTCAGAGGTATAGTACTGCAAACATATGGCGCAGGCAATGCACCTACAGAAGATTGGTTTATAAACATTATAAAGGAAACAGTAGAACGCCGTGTCCCGGTAGTAAACGTAACCCAATGCCATAGCGGGTCGGTAGCAATGGATATGTACGAAACCGGTTATCGCATGCAAAAAGCCGGGGTAACCAGTGGACTCGATTCAACATTGGAAGCCGCAGTTACAAAACTAATGTATTTACTCGCCCTGGACTTATCATATGAAGGAATAATTCAAAAGCTGAAGCAACCCATCCGTGGAGAAATCAGTATCTAGAAACCACTTAAATAATGCTTCTTTATCCACTCACCAGCCTCTGCTAACGCTTCAGGCTTTCCTATGTCCATTAGTTCCACATCATCGGTAGTATAGCAGCGAATGGGAGCTTTAGGGCAAATAGATAGATAAAAATTAATGATGGAAAATTTACCGGTCCATTCATCCATATGTTCAAAAATTTTTGGCGAAATCACATGAACACCACCAAAAGCGAATTCGGAAAGTTTTGAACAATCAATATATGGATACGCCGGTTTAACTTCACCGGTCTCATTATTCCGCCAACCACAAAGATTCTTGCTTTTATCAAAAAGAAGTTGACGTGTTGATGAACGATTACTAACAAGCAACGTAGCCAATGAGTCAGTCTCTAAATGATGCTGATACATTGCTTTCAGATCAACATTGGACAAAATGTCCGCATTATGCACGAGAAAAGGCTCATCTCCTTTCAGATAAGGAAATGCATGCTTAATCCCGCCTCCGGTATCCATGAGATAATCACGTTCGTCGGATATTACAATATTCATCTTGAAATTATCATTCGACTCCAGAAACTGTATAATTTGCCCGCCAAAATGATGTATATTAATCACAATATCAAAGAAACCGGCAGCTTTCAGTTTTAATAGAACATGTTGAAGCATTGGCTTCCCGTTGATCGGAACCAGCGCTTTCGGCATTTCGTCTGTCAGGGGTTTCAATCGGCTTCCGATTCCCGCTGCAAAAATCATTGCTTTCATAAGTTCTAATTTTATATAGTTGGGTCCAAAAATTGTTCGATATTTTGTTCACGATGAACAAGATGTACCTTAATTCCAAATTTCTTATGTAAATGTTCCGCCAAATGTTGTGCGGAATAAACCGAGCGATGCCGCCCCCCGGTACACCCAAAACAAACCATCAGATTTGTAAAACCGCGATCCATATAACGTTTTACGGATGCCTCTACCAAAGAATATACATGATCCAAAAATGTAAAAATCTCTCCCTCATCTTCTAGAAAACGAATTACAGGTTCATCCAATCCGGTAAATGGTGTATAACGCTCATATTTACCCGGATTATTGATTGCACGGCAATCAAAGATAAAACCGCCGCCGTTTCCGCTAGGATCATCAGGAACTCCCTTTTTATAAGCAAAACTCATTACTTTTACTTCTAACATACGCCTCTGACGTTCGTCGGAAAATTGTTTCAGTTCAGTTAGTTTCCGCAGAACTTCGCAAAGATATGGATATTCCGGAAAATCTTCATAAAGTAGCTCCCGCAGGTTTTCAATGGCATATGGAACACTCTGTATAAAATGGGGTTTCTTTTCAAAATAACCCCGAAAACCATAAGCCCCCAAAACCTGCAAAGTACGAAACAGTACAAAATGACGAAGCTTTTCACGAAAATACGCCTCATCAACATCAATATAATTTCGCAGAGCCTGAATATATTTATTAAGTAAATCCTCACGTAAGTCTTTAGGGTATTTAGCCTTTGCCTGCCAAAGAAAAGATGCTACATCGTAATAAACAGGCCCCTGAAATCCTCCCTGAAAATCGATAAAATAGGGTTCATCATTTTTTATCATTACATTGCGTGATTGAAAATCACGATATAAAAATGTGGTCGACCCATCTTCAAGTAATACGTCACACATATGGTGAAAATCATCTTCCAGACGACTTTCCGGAAAATCCATGCCGGTCGCTTTCAGAAAGCAGTATTTGAAATAATTCAGATCCCACATAATCAACCGACTGTTAAACGATACCTGGGAATAGCAACGGTTAAAATCAAATCCCTCCGCTCCGGAAACCTGAATAGCCGGCAAAAGAGAAATCGTCTTGCACAATAATCGGCGCTCACACTCATCAAACATCGAATTCTGCCGTCCTTTAGCTATTGCATCAAAAAGAAGGGTACTACCTAAATCTTCCTGCAGGTAAAATAAGTTATCATCCGTGTGGCAATATACTTCCGGTACAGGCAACCCTTTTGATCGAAAATGATTCGCCATATACAGAAAAGTGCAGTTCTCTTCTCGCGAAGTACCACTTACACCAATCAAGGTCGTCTTTCCCGACAATCGGAAATAACGTCTGTTCGATCCTGAAGAAGGCAATTCTGCTATATCTTCCGCCTTCGAACCTGTATATGAATAATATAATCCGTTTAATTCTTTTTTAATCATATTGGATTACTTCCTATTTAACGCGCTAAGATAAGATTATTCTAAAGAACAATGCAAATATAAAAATACTGTTTAAGAAGTTATTTTGATTTTTTTCGAATTATTTCTGAGTTCTCTTTTGATGGATTTGCTTTATTTATTATCGCATAACAGCGTTTTTTTAAGGTCAACAATGAATGAAAAGATTGTTTGATTCAAAAAATGAAGCAAGGTTGTACCTTTATGATTCAACCTTGCATAGAAACTAATATTTCTTACTGTTTTAATCCTCAGCTTGTGATTCTGCGTACTCTTTCAACAATTTATCCTGTACGTCAGTCGGTACAAGTTCATAGCCGGAGAATTTCATTGTAAATGAAGCACGTCCACCCGTGTTTGAACTTAATGAAGTTGAATAACTTGCCATTTCTTTCAAAGGCACTTTAGCCATCAGTTTCTCATAACCTTTTTCACTATTCATACCCATGATAATGGCACGACGACCTTGCAGATCACTCATTACATCACCCAGGTAATCACCCGGAACTAACACTTCCACATCATAAATCGGTTCCAGAATTTTTGGACCGGCTTCCTTAAATGCAGTACTAAATGCATTTCGTCCGGCCAGCATAAACGAAATTTCATTGCTATCTACCGGATGCATCTTCCCATCATATACAATAATACGAACATCACGGGCATACGAACCGGTCAACGGACCTTGCTCCATTCGTGCCATAATACCTTTTAAAATAGCCGGTAAAAAACGAGCATCAATAGATCCACCAACGATACTGTTCACAAAAACCAACTTTCCACCCCAATCCAAATCATAGACTTGTGTATCACGGGCTGTAATTTTAAATTCCTGTCCGCCAAATTTATACATCGTCGGAGCAGGCATTCCTTCATAATAAGGCTCAACGATCATATGTACTTCTCCAAACTGACCAGCTCCACCCGATTGTTTCTTATGCCGGTAGTCAGCACGGGCAGCTTTGGTAATCGTTTCACGATACGGAATACGTGGTTCTATAAATTCAATCTGTATCTTATCATTATTTTCAATACGCCATTTCAATGTACGTAAATGAAACTCTCCCTGACCGGATACAATCGTTTGTTTCAACTCCTTTGATTGTTCAACCAACCAGGTCGGATCTTCTTCATGCATACGGGTTAAAATCTCACTTAACTTTTCTGCATCCGATTCATTTACCGGCCGGATCGCTCTACGGAATTTTGGTTCCGGATATTTTACAAAATCGAAACGATAATCAGCTCCTTTCCCATTTAATGTATTACCAAGACGAACATCTTTTAGTTTTACAGTTGCACCAATATCACCGGCAACCATCTCAGGAACTTCTGTCCTATTTTGTCCGGCTACGGAGAATAACTGGGCAATACGCTCTTTCGATCCACGGTCAGCATTTGTCAAATCATCACCGGCTTTCACTTTTCCGGAAATGACTTTAAAATAAGAGACCTGTCCTATATGTGGTTCAATAGTGGTTTTAAAGAAAAACAAACTGGTTGGGCCATTAGTCTCCGGAGTAACTTCTACTCCTTCGGTAGTTACCAAACGAGGCATTTTATCCGTACAAGGAACAACATTTCCCAAAAACTCCAATGTACGACGTACACACATGTCTTTTCCTGCACTTACGCAGAAAATCGGAAACATACCACGGTGAATCAATCCGACACGGATCCCTGCACGCATATCATCTTCCGACAATGTACCTTCATCAAAAAACTTTTCCATCAAAGCATCATCATGTTCGGCAGCAGCTTCAACCAGAATCCGATGTAATTCGTTAGCTTTTTCAATTTGATCCGCCGGTATTTCCAATACTTCAGGAACGCCGCCCTCAGGTTTCCAACGATACATTTTCATCTTCAAAACATCAACCACTGCATTAAAAGATGCTCCGGTATTTATCGGATATTGGATCTGAACAGCCTTGTCACCATAATTATCTTTTAATTGCGCAACTGTATTATCATAATCAGCCTTATCATTATCTAATTGGTTAATAACAAAAATAACCGGCTTATGAAACTGTTCTGTATAACGGAATTGATTAATTGTTCCTACTTCAACCCCATATTGTGCATTTAAGACCATCAATGCAGTATCCGTAACATTCAAGGCTGAAACAGCTCCACCAATAAAATCATCCGAACCCGGACAATCAATAAAATTCAGTTTCAATCCATTCCATTCAACACTAAAAACGGTTGAAAAAACAGAGTAACCATACTCTTTTTCAACCGGGAAATAATCACTCACCGTATTTCCTGCATCTACAGTTCCACGACGTTTTATAACCCCACCCTCGAAAAGCATAGCTTCAGCGAGAGTGGTTTTCCCAGAGCCAGAACTTCCCAAAATAGAAATGTTCTTAATTTCGTCAGTTTGATAGACTTTCATAATATTACATTTATTTATATAATGGATAATACAAAAAGAAAAAATGGTGCATCTATCACCATTTGTCGCAAAATAGAGATTGTTAACGAATTTACCAATGATATCTAAAGTGTTTGAAAACAATGTTGTTGAACATTATTCTATTTTTATCCTTATATCCTCATTTCTTTGTAAAAATATTTACTTTTGTTTATTCTAACATAAAACTGTCCGATGAAAAAATCTGCCCTATATTCTTTCCTGTTTCTATCTATTTTCTGTATAACAGGACAAAGCCAGGAGGCTAATCAGGATGAAAGTAAAGTTCAGGATTTTGTTTTACCTGAATTGTTAACCAGTCAGGATGGACAAAAAATAACTTCTGCTACCGAATGGGAACAGAATAGACGTCCCGAACTCATCAATTTATTTGCAAACCAGATGTATGGTGAATCCTTCTCATCAATTGCCTCTGACATAGATCGGGAATACAGTACAATCGACGAAGATCCGGGTAGTTTAAACGGAAAAGCAATTTGTAAACAGATTAAACTCACTTTCCAATTAGACGATATCGAAAGAGAAGCCCTGCTTTTGATCTATTTACCCAAAACAACGAATAAAGTACCGGTCTTCCTATCATATAATTTTCAGGGAAATCATTCTATCAGTTCTGACTCACAAATCATAATCTCTCCTTCTTTAGATAAAGTCTCTGATGAAGATCAATCTGAAAAACGGGGAAGTCAATCGGATCGTTGGCCTGTTGAAAAAATCATTGATAACGGATTTGGCGTAGTAACGCTATGCTATCACGACATTTACCCGGATAAAGAAGGAATGAAAGACGAGAGTTTTCTATGTCTTAGCGACGATTATGAAGAATACAAAGACGACGCCCACTCCGAACAGGCTATTGGCGCATGGGCATGGGGATTAAGTCTTGTGTTGGATTATTTGATCACAAATGAAGAGCAAATTGATAAAGATCGGATAGCTCTGATGGGACATTCCAGGCAGGGAAAAGCCGCTTTGTGGGCAGGCGCTATAGACGATCGCTTTTCGATTGTTATATCAAACAACTCAGGTTGTGGAGGTGCAGCCCTTTCTAAACGGAAATTCGGCGAAAACATAGCCCTTATCACCTCCCGATTTCCTCATTGGTTCTGCAAAGCATTTAACCAATATGCAAACAGAGAAGAATACCTACCATTCGATCAGCACGAACTGATTGCTTTAATAGCCCCTCGTCCCGTTTATATTGCCAGTGCTCAGGAAGACCTATGGGCTGACCCAAAAGGAGAGTTCCTTGCAGGTGTTTATGCTACTCCGGCATATAACCTTTACGGATTAGAAGGCATTAACACAATGACCATGCCGGAACCGAATAAACCCATTATGAATCATATCGGATATCACATTCGCACAGGAGTTCATGATGTTACGGATTTTGATTGGGATTGTTATATCGCTTTTGCTAAAAAGCATTTCCGAATTAACTAGCTAGCTAAAAAGTTTCTTTGGAATATGGCCGGATTATATATTCATGTCCCTTTCTGTGCGAAACGGTGTATCTATTGTGATTTTTATTCGCAAACAAACACAAAATACAAAGAAGAATACATAAAAGCAGTCATCCGTGAACTTAATCTGCGAAAAAACTATCTGAACGGTGATCCCCTGAAAACAATCTACTTTGGAGGAGGCACTCCTTCTCAATTACAGGCAAACGATTTTGAACAAATATTCAATGCAATAGCAAACCTCTATGATATTTCCCCGTGTGAAGAAATAACTTTGGAAGCTAATCCTGATGATATTTCAGACGAATATCTTAAAAAGATAAAACAATTCCCTTTTAACCGTATCAGCCTGGGAGTACAAAGTTTCGATGATAAAGCCCTGCATTTTCTAAATCGTCGTCATAACCGGAAGCAAGCAATAAATGCAGTTCATCTATGCCAGGAAGCCGGCTTCACGAATCTTAGCATTGACCTGATGTATGGACTGCCACAACAAAGCCCAGAAAGCTGGGATGCAGATCTATCAGAAGCCCTCGATTTAAAAATTCCTCACTTCTCAGCATACCATCTATCATATGAAGAAGGGACCAATCTTTATGAAAAAATGGAGGCAGGGACAGTCAGTCCCATCGATGAAGAAACAAGTATACTCCTCTTTAATATATTAATTGATAAACTGGGGACAGCAGGCTATTTGCATTACGAAATTTCCAATTTCTGCACACCCGGTAATTTCGCAAAACATAATTCAATCTATTGGACAGATCATAAATATATAGGCATTGGTCCCGCAGCACATTCATACAATAATCATTCACGCCAATGGAATGTCTCTTCATTGACTGATTATATAACGAATATACTAAATGATAAAACATTCTTCGAAGAAGAAATTCTTGATCTGAAATCCCGGTACAATGACTATATACTGACACACCTCCGGACTATATGGGGCATTCAATTGAATGAACTACATGATAAATTCGGACAGAATCTTTACGACTATTTTTCAACACAATCCAAACCCTATTTGGAAAAAAAATTACTCGAAAAAAATAAAGAAACAGTCAAACTATCCACAAAAGGAATTTTTATCTCCGACAGTATCTTCCGGGATTTGATAAAATAAGAACAAAAATTTGTACAAAACCGGCGCTTTTAAGTACAAAACTAACGAAATCGAGTACATCCCATAATTTTTTTCAGTCAAAATGATTGTTGTTACAAAAATATTACATATATTTGCCAGCCTAAGTTGAGTAATTGTGCCGTATTTATATGTAATAGCCGGATGCAATGGCGCAGGTAAAACGACAGCTTCGTATACCATTCTGCCCGAAATGCTGGGATGTAAGGAGTTTGTCAATTCTGACGAAATTGCTAAAGGATTGTCTCCTTTTAACTCGGATAGTATCACCGTAGCCGTAGAAGCTAGCCGGATTATGTATAGGCGGATTAGAGAGCTAATCGCGGCAGAAAAAACATTTGCACTTGAAACAACATTAGCAAGTCGTTCAATCGCAAAATTGTTGATAGGAGCTCAAGAAAAAGGTTACTATGTTACGTTATTGTATTTTTGGTTAAACACGCCGGATTTAGCAGTAGAACGTGTAAAAAACAGGGTAGCTGCAGGTGGACATAATGTTACAGAGGTCACGGTTCGTCGTCGTTACGATGCAGGTATTCACAACCTCTTTGAATTATATTTGCCTATATGCGATTACTGGATGATCACTGACAATTCGCTGTCTCCGATGGAAGTTATAGCCAAAGGGTTTAGAGACCAGAAAAATGAAATCTATAACAGTTTAATTTATAATAAACTACAGGATTATGAATGAACGGGAGTTAAGTAAGTTTGAAGAAAATGTTGTAAAAGGGGCGAGTTTAGCGTTTCAACGTTTAGTAAAGAAAAGAAAAGAAGAAAACGGTGAATTAGTTTTTGCTCGTAACGGACAAGTTTTCCGCGTGAAAGCCACAGACTTATAAAACATATACACAAGAAACAAATTAAACAAGAGCATTCAAAAGATGCTCTTTTCTATTTATAAAAAAACCTATATAATCCTTTTCAGTTGGCATCTCCCATAAAAATTGCTCAATAAACAATCCTATCCGAAGTATTATTCGCATAGTTAAGCCTTTTATATTTTACACGAAAGCGTATGTTACTCTTTATTTGGAAATAACGAGCGTCGCGAAAGAAATTCTACAAATTTATCCTTATAACTATCCGAAATAGGGATATACTCTTTGCCGAAAACAATCCGGTTACGATCAATTACTTTTATTTTCTCTGACTGTACAATAAACGAACGGTGTACACGGATAAACCGGCTTTCGGGCAACATTTCCTCCATCGACTTCATACTCATCAGCGAAAGAACCGGGTGTGATTCCCCTTCTATATAAATTTTTACATAATCTTTTAATCCTTCAATATATAGGATTTTATTTAACTCGATCTGAATCAATTTACGATCCGCCTTAACAAAAATACTTTCCGGTTCCGCTTTTTCAGGTACAGAAACCTTTGTCTGTTCCTTTTGATGCAGCATCTCATACCATTGCATAGCCTTCTGAGCCGATTTCAGAAAATCCGGATAACTGATAGGTTTCAAAAGGTAATCAAGGGCATTCACCTTATAACTATCGAGTGCATACTGTTCAAAAGCCGTTGTAAAAATAATGCGTATATTTTCCGGCAACAAACGCGAAAACTCTATCCCGTTCAGTTCCGGCATCTGAATATCTAAAAAAAGTAAATCAACCGGAGCAATACTCAAATCCGACAATGCATTAATAGCGCTGTTATAAGTACCTCTTAATTCCAGAAAAGGCGTTTTAAGCACATACGTTTCAAGCAGGCTCACAGCCAACGGTTCGTCATCAATAATTGTGCATGTCAGTTTCATAAATAATTATTTGGATAAAATGATCGTTAATTCACTTCGAAAAACATCATCATCATGTTCACAAACAAGTATATGTGTATTCGGATACAACAAATTCAATCTCTTACGGAGATTTACCATACCAATTCCCGAACCACTTTTATCCTGCTCGTCTTTAGGAAAATAGCTATTTTGTATAGAACAGTTTATCCGTTTGTTATCCGCAGTAATATTCAAATGAATAAAAGATGGTTTATTATTACTTACTCCATGTTTAAATGCATTTTCAATGAGCGAAATAAATAACAAAGGCGCAATCTGCATATTCGTATTTTGAATTTCAATATCAGTCTTCAAATCAATATGTTCAGGCAAACGTATACGCATCAATTCAATATAATTACGGATAAAATCGATATCCTTTTCAACAGAGATCAATGGCTGGCTGCTATCATAAAGCATATACCTGAGCAAACGGCTTAATTCGTGTACGGCCTCCTGCGCACGATCCTGGCTGATTGCAATCAGGCTATAAATATTATTCAACGTATTAAACAGGAAATGTGGATTTAGCTGACTTTTCAGGTTTTGTAATTCAGCCTCACCCCGGCTCCTTTCCAGTTCTTTCCTCTCCGCTTCTACCTGATACCATCTGGCTGTCATCTTTAATGCCACACTCAAGCCTGCTACAAATATGTATTTAATATAATCAATAATGAAAAACCAAAGCACCATAAACTCAGGTTTAGGCCCTCTGTGATGATCTTCGGGAGGAGGAATCAGCTCCATCAGAAAATGACTGACAATTGCTAATAAAGTAAACAATAAAAAATTACTCAGAATATACTGCCATGTCTGCTTGGTAAACAGAAACCGCTTAATTAAATAAAAGTAGTTTACATAAAATACGACAACAATACCTATTACGTTCACAAAAAAACGCAAATAGTCCGGCCATGTGATAGTATGAGAATCTCTGTTTGAAAAGAAAAATGGAAATAAAAAAACGATACTCCAGATAACCAAATGAATCAGCCATCCCAATCGGTTGGGGAAGCCGGATGTCGTAACAGCATTAAAACCTTTCTTCTTAACAGAAATATTTTTTTTCATATTCATAAGATACAAATATAATACGAATCAAGATAAAACCATAGAAATCATTAGTCACTTCATTTTTCAGGAGTCAGTCATACGAGACTTTCTCCTTATCCTGTCAATTCTCAATTAATCTTGTCCCTTTTTTTAATTCTTCATTGTTAATTAAAAATTTCCCTTCAGGGGATAGGGGTTAACTATTCATAACGAATAGCTTCAATCGGATCTAACTGAGCCGCTTTCTTAGCCGGATACCATCCGAAGAAAACACCGGTTACAGTACACACGGCAAATGACAGGAATACACTCCAGGGTTGAATATAAATCGGGAAATGTACAATAATATTGACTGCCAAAGCAGCACCTACACCGAAAATGACTCCTATTAATCCACCGGTAACACTTATCAGGATCGACTCAATCAAAAACTGAGCCAATATATCAATCCCTTTGGCACCAATACTCATTCTAAGTCCAATCTCACGTGTTCGTTCAGTAACCGAAACATACATAATATTCATAATACCGATACCTCCCACTAATAACGAAATACCTGCCACAGCAGCAAGTAAAACAGTCATCAGATCCGTTGTCGTCGTCATCATTGAGCTCAATTCCTGCATCGAACGAATTGTAAAATCGTCATCGTCAGTTAGCTTCAATTTATGATTACGACGTAATATTTCCGATATTTCATCAATAGCTTGATCTGTATATTCTTCTTTAATAGCCGAGGCATTTATCCCCTGTAAATGAGTAATCGCCAATACCCGTTTTTGAATAGTCGTGTATGGAGCCAGCACAACATCATCCTGGTCCATACCCATACTATTATACCCTTTACTCGTAAGCACCCCAATAATACGGAACGGAATCTTATTGAAACGAATAACTTTACCAACAGGATTTTCACCATTCGTAAACAACTCATCAACAACCGTTTTACCAACAATACATACTTTTGCTGCCGAAGCGATATCCTGTTCAGTAAACATACTGCCATCGTCAATACTATAACGCCGTATCTCAAGATAATCCTGATTAACACCGTATACCGTACTCGGTTTATTATTGGCTCCATAAATCAGCTGCCCACTACTGTTTACCGTTGGCGATACAGCAGCTAAAAAGCGTGTCTCATTGGCGATACTTTCATAATCTGCCATCTTAAGTGTTTCCATAGATGATGCACTCTGGCGCACTCCGCCACGCATATCTCCACCTGGTTGTATCATGATCATATTCGATCCCATCTCACTGATCTGCGACTGGATACTTTTCTTCGAACCTTGACCAATCGCCAGCATGGTGATTACAGATGCTACTCCGATAATAATCCCCAGCATGGTGAGGAATCCCCTCATCTTATTATTTACCAATGCCTTAAGGGCTATTTTTATTAAATTTGTTCCATTCATTTTTCAAGTAGTTAAAAGAGCCAGAGAAGTCTAATCCCTTTTCCCTTTTGTTTTTAATTGTCAATTGTCAATTATTCATTGTCAATTAATTAGTCTTTCTCCACCGGCAATTTAGTCAGCACTTCGGCAGCCGATTGAATATGTTCATTTTGCACATCACTGACAACACGCCCATCTTTAAGTAAAATATTCCGCCCACTATATTGCGCTATTTCCGGGTTATGCGTAACAAAAATAATAGTCCGTCCTTCAGCATGTAACCGTTGGAAAAGTACTAAAATATCATAACTCGTCCGTGTATCCAGGTTACCGGTCGCTTCATCCGCCAGAATAACAGCCGGATCATTTACCAATGCCCGGGCAATGGCAACACGTTGCATCTGTCCTCCTGACATCTGATTACTTTTATGATTCAAACGATCCCCTAAACCCACAGCAACCAACGACTCAATAGCCTTTTCCCTGCGGGCTGCGGCGCTATATGATGGATTATACATCAAGGGTAATTCAACATTCTCAATCGCCGTTGTTTTTGCTAACAAATTATAGCTTTGGAAAACAAAACCTATCTTACGATTGCGAAGCGTAGCCCTGGCATTCTTTCCCATACTTCGTACAGCCACCCCATCCAGGTAATATTCACCACGGGTCGGAGTATCCAGGCAACCAAGCGTATTCAGCAATGTACTTTTCCCCGAACCCGATGTTCCCATAATCGTGACAAACTCTCCCTCATAAATCGTAAATGATATGTCACGCAAAGCATGGACAGTTTCATCACCAACTATAAAGTCACGGGCTATATGTTCCAATCGAATAATTTCTTTCATAATTCATACCTCATAATTCATAATTCTTTCAGGCTATCTCCTATTCCGGTTTCCTCCCGGAGGGCCTGGCATAAAAGGACTTCTTTCAGAAGAACCATTAGCCATAGCAGGCGCTTCTGCCGAAAGTTCCTGTACAATTTCGTCATTATCACTAAGTCCATCTACAACCTCCGTCACATTCAGGCTTGAAGTTCCGACCGTAATCACTTTTGGTTGTAATACATTCCCGTTTCGCAACCAAACAATTCGTTTGCCCGCCGGAGCTTCCTGACCCGGATTCTCAACAGTCAAACCCATGGATGCAAGGATTTCTTCATCCGGAACAAATCGTAAAGCTTTGCTGGGAACAGTTAAAACATTCGGACGTTGCAATGTAAAAATCGTCACATTAGCCGTCAATCCCGGTTTTAATTTCAAATCAGGATTATAAGCGCTAATCACAACCTCATAAGTAACCACATTCGATGTTGTCGTAGCTTCCAGGCGAACCTGCGTAACTTTTCCTTCAAAAATATCATTCGGATATGCATCTACAGAAAATTGTGCATTTTGTCCCTCTTCCACCTGACCAATGTCAGCTTCATCCACATCGGCGATTACGCGCATCTGTGTCAAATCATTCGCTATTGTAAACAAAGTAGGAGTACTGAAGCCGGCAGCTACGGTTTGTCCCTCTTCAACAGCCCGGTTGATAACGACTCCATCAATAGGACTCGTGATGATTGCGTACTCCAGATTCCGGCGAACCTTTATCATTTCAGATTGAACACGTTCATAACTACTCTTTGCCTTTTCATAATTATAGGTGGCAGTTTCAAAATCCGTATCACTAATCAGCTGTTTATCATGAAGTACTTTACTTCGGGCATAATTACTTTGCTGATAGTCATATTCTGTTTTACTACTGGACAGCTCCGCATTTTTAGACACTAGTTCAGCCTGCAGGTTAACTTTATCCATCTCAGCAATCAATTGACCTTTTGTCACTTCACTATTAAAATCAACGTATATCTTATCAATAATCCCCGATACCTGTGTACCCACTTCCACTTTTACCACTGGCTCAACGGTTCCGGTAGCCGTAACTGAATTTTCAATGGTGCTACGACTGGTTTTTGTCATCACTAATTGCATACTACTCTTTTTCGATTTCCCGAAAAATAAAAAGTAGCATAAAACAACGGCAAGAACAACAACGCCTCCAATAATGATTTTTTTCTTTTTCATCGTTATATAATTTCAATATTTATTTCTTCTTTATCAATCCATTTATCAAATCCCTCATTGTCAATTGTCAACTCTCAATTGTCCATTGATTTCTTACATTTGTTCAACCGGCTTATCCTGGTAAATATTCAAGAGCTGAATACTCATAACCGACATATACTTGGACTGTAACATTTCCTGTTGTGCAGTCAGAAAATTGTTTTTAGCCGTTAACAATTCGAGTGTATTTATCATCCCCAGGCTAAACTGTTCTTCAATCAGATTATAAGTTTCTTCAACCGCCTTTACCTGCTCCACAGCAGCAAGATATTGATTCTGCGAAGATGTAGCATCTAAATATACTCCCTCAACTGTCCGCAACAATTGCTTTTGCGAATTAATCAGTTCCAACTCACTGGTAATTGATGCCAACTTAGCTTTATTAACAGCCGTTTTATTCTCACGATTACTGTAAATAGGAATGCTCAGCGTCAATCCGACACTTTCGTTAAAACGGTTCCAAACCTGATCATCAAATCGGGTGCCTGTTCCCGAAGCATGTCCTGTGCCGATTCCTGCACTCATCGACAATGATGGAAGATAACCTGCACGTGCTCTCTTGATATCCAGATCCGCGATTTCTACTCCTAATTCTCCACTCCTGATTTCCGGCATAACAGCAAGCGATGTTTGATAGATTGTTTCCTTATCAGACAATGGCTTCATAATCGCTTCAACCCCCAGTTCCGGCACATGAATCATAATTTCTTCTGTAATATCTAACTCCAACAACTGTTTAAGCTGCATCTTGTAATTATCCAGATTTGTCTGTGCTGCAACCAGACGGTACTTATCAGAACTATATTGACTTTCCAACTGCGCCAGATCCACCCTTGAGATGGAACCAGCCTTCAATAATTCCTCTCCCCGGTCGCGCTGTACACGCGATACTTCAACCGTATTCTCATTAATCCGTATAGATTCAATAGCATAAAGAACCTGCATATATGCCTGGACAAGTGAAATCCGAATATCATTTTCACTCTGTTGGACAGACAATTCGTTCACATCCTGCTGTATTTCATTTTGTTTAATTGCATTTAAACGACGGCCGCCATCGAATATATTCAGGTTGGCGCTAACATTATAATTGCCTGTATACGAATTATTCGTTTCTACATTACCCGAAGGATAATTCACAAAATTCTGAGAAACACCAGCTGATAACGATGGAAATAACTGTGCTTTAGATAGCTGTAAATCCTCCTGACCGGATAATTGACTCACTTTACTCCTCTTTACCTGAATATTATGCTCCAATGCATAATCTATGCAGTCATGTAATGTCCAGGATTTCATATTTTCCTGTGCTTGCACAGCAACAACAGCTACCAGAAAAAATAAAATAGATTTTAATCGTCTCATCTCTTTAGTATTATTTTTTACACGAAAATACATTACTAACCCCTCCTAATGCAACTATAATAGATTGAAGACGTGTTTATATAGACGAAAAGGAGGTTTTGCCCGATGAATATTACTATCGGAAAAATACGATATGACCATTTTTACAAGTCCAAAATCAGAAAAAACAATGTTATTAGTCGTTTTACATGACTCGGTATTTAAGCTGTTCAAAGTATCAGGTTCAAGATTCAAAGTTTACGTTTACACGATTAAACAACTCACCGATACAACATACGATTTGATTCATGATGTGCATTAACCACTAATCACTTACCATTAATCATTAGCTTAGCTTCTGCTCTCGCTATTTAATACATTCTTTTTGTAGGGACAATAGACCTGTTTATCGATTTTATTTTTTCGGGAATCAGGATATCTATATTATTGCAGTTCAAAAAATATTCGACTAACTAAAAAACAAAAGCGCATGAAAAAAAGTATTTTACTCTTTTTATTTATTACTGTCATTGGATGGACAATGCAGGCTCAACGCCCTCCAATTGAACACGATCCTGAAAAAATAGCTCAGATGCAAACCGATATGCTTGACAGAGAACTATCGTTAACAAAAAAACAACGCAAAAAAGTGTATAAACTATATCTCAAACAGGCACGTGAAATGCAAGCCGGAATGAAGGCAGGGCATCCGGATATAGCTCCTCCTATGATGATGGGTGGAGGCAGAGAACCCGGAGGTATGGGAGGCGAAGGTGAACGCAGACCTGATAGGGGTCCCGGAGGCGGACCGGACATGGGGCATAGACAACAAGCTCCCCCTGACAGAAATGGACTAAATGATGCCAGCCCAATGCCTGGTGAAAAACAAATGATAAATGAAGAGTCTCCTGAACAGATTGAAGCGTTGGAAAAAAAAATGCAAAAGATACTAAAGCCCAATCAATTTGTCTATTGGCAGAAAGCAGAACGCGAAAGACGCATTTTGCTGGCTCCTTTCAAATAAAAAGCGTATTTTTAGCCACAAAATACGCAATAAGAGGTCTGTTTGCTTACATATTATTTTTTGGTATTCTCCCGATAATTCTGATAATATAGGGCATTATAAATATACTTGCCTCAAAATACCACTGGACAATCATTCTGATGATAAGCCAGTGGACAATAACTCCATTCGACCTCGCATTTGGGAGAAAAATCATTAAAGATGAACAGGCAGCAAAACAGGAGTGCCTGATATATGGAATATTTCTGACAGCCATAGGAATATTAGTTTTACTGACAGGGGTAATAATTATATATTAAAGTTTCACAAATATTCAACTTAAAGCAATTCGGAAATTTCCATACCACCATCTATCGTTTTTTATACAAAAGTCAATGAACTTTAGCATAATTGTTATTTTTATCAAAAACAGAATCGAAATAAAAATGTAATCAAGTATATTTACAATCAATCAATTGTGCAGTTTTATAAAAAAATGAAATATTCCAACTTGATATTATTCATCCTCCTTTTTCATTCCTTTTTTATATATGGATATAGTTTAAATCCCGAAAAGAGTTATAAATATACCGTAGATGACTATGGTATAAACTTCTCCGATAGTTTGAAAATTAGCACATCTGATGGATACAATATATTTACTTATTTTTTTGATCCAAGTGGGAAAAATTTGAGGAAAACAATAATTATTTCTTATGGTGATGCGGGAAATTTATCTTATTGTTTTTCATATGCGAGACGATTAACAAGATGTGGATATTCTGTTGTTCTTTTTGATTATAGAGGATTTGGTAAAAGTGACGAATTCAAAATAAACAAGGAGCAGCTTTTTTATACAGAATTTGCAAAAGATTTATCTGCTGTTATTAATGAGACAAAATCAAGATATCCTCAAAACTTGGTTGGTGTAATGGCTTTTTCAATGGGCACAATAATAACTACTCTGATTAATGATGTCGATCCAATAGATTTCATTATTGCCGAAAATTATGTGACAAATATTTATACTGTTAGAGAACGACTTAAAAATATACCCAAACATCATTCACCTTTTTTATTACCGGAAGATTTAACGAACGATGAATATTTGTCGAAAATAAAAAAGATTAAAACACCGGTACTTGTCTTTTCTTCCAGTTTGGATAGAGTTACCACTTTAGAAGACTCCTACGCACTTTCGGAAAATAATCAGTGCAAGATTATTATTTATGAAGGAGAACATGGCTGCGGTTTTCTAACACTATCAGAAAAATATTTCGATGAAATAAATCTATTCTTAGATAAAATAAGATAGCTTATTATTTCAACTAAATTCTAACCAAACTAGCCACATTCTTTCCAAATCATTCCTATATTTGCTACACAAAGCGAAAATAAGCAGTGCCTCAGCAGTACAAAATAAAAACTAGTTTTCATTTTGTACTGCTTTCGGCTTGCACTATCTTTGCAATAAACTAAATTGAAGATTGATATGGCTATACCTGAATTTAAGTATCAAGAGCCTTTTCCAATGGGAAAAGACACTACCGAGTATTATTTACTTACGAAAGAACATGTTTCAACCACTACTTTCGAAGGAAAAGAAATCCTCAAAGTAGAAGCTGAAGGATTAACAAAACTGGTGAATACCGCATTTCGCGACGTCGCTTTTCTTTTACGCACCGAACACCAGGAGCAGGTAGCAAAAATTCTATCCGACCCTGAAGCCAGCGAAAATGATAAATTCGTTGCATTAACATTCCTGCGTAATGCCGAAGTATCTGCCAAGGGCCAATTACCTTTCTGCCAGGATACAGGTACAGCCATTATTATGGGTAAAAAAGGTCAACAGGTATGGACCGAAGGAAACGATGAAGAGGCGCTTTCAAAAGGTGTATATAAGACCTATACCGAAGAAAACCTGAGGTACTCTCAAAATGTACCTCTGAATATGTATGATGAAAAAAATACAGGCTGTAACTTACCTGCGCAAATTGATTTATATGCTATACAAGGTGCAGAATATAAATTCCTTTGCATAGCAAAAGGGGGAGGATCAGCCAATAAAACATATTTATATCAGGAAACGAAAGCCACGCTGAATCCCGACACATTAGTGCCATTTCTGGTAGAAAAAATGAAATCATTGGGAACAGCAGCCTGCCCCCCATATCATATTGCGTTTGTGATCGGTGGCACTTCAGCAGAAGTAAACCTTAAAACGGTGAAACTGGCCTCTGCCAAGTATTATGACAACCTGCCAAACAAAGGGAATGAAGGCGGGCAAGCTTTCCGCGACATCGAACTCGAAAAACAAGTGCTCGAAGAAGCCTATAATATCGGTCTGGGAGCTCAGTTCGGTGGTAAATATTTTGCGCATGACATACGCATCGTTCGTCTGCCGCGTCATGGTGCATCGTGCCCGATCGGTATGGGCGTTTCGTGTTCGGCCGACCGCAATATCAAAGCAAAGATTAACAAAGACGGTATCTGGATCGAGAAGCTAGAAGATAATCCGGGACGTTTCATCCCCGAAGAACTGCGCCAGGCAGGCGAAGGAAATGCTGTCCAGATCGATCTGAACCAACCGATGAGCGAAATTCTGAAAGAATTGGATAAATATCCGGTGGCTACACGCCTGTCGCTCAACGGAACCATTATTGTAGGTCGAGACATTGCACATGCTAAATTAAAAGAACGTATCGACCGTGGCGAAGGGCTACCACAATACATTAAAGATCATCCGATCTATTATGCAGGTCCTGCTAAAACACCTAAAGGAATGGCATCAGGTTCATTCGGACCAACGACAGCAGGCCGGATGGATTCATATGTAGACTTATTTCAATCGCAGGGTGGCAGCATGGTAATGATTGCCAAAGGAAACCGTAGCCAACAAGTGACGGATGCCTGTCACAAATACGGAGGGTTCTATTTAGGTAGTATCGGTGGTCCGGCAGCTATCTTGGCGCTCGAAAGTATTAAGAATGTAGAATGTCTTGAATATCCTGAGTTAGGAATGGAAGCCATCTGGAAAATTGAAGTAGAAAACTTCCCCGCATTTATCCTGGTCGATAACAAAGGAAATGACTTCTTTAAGCAATTGAAACCCACGCGTTGTTGTGTTAAATAAAACATTGTAATAGAGGAAGTGTCAAAAAAGAACACTGATTATTATCATGTCATCCTGAACGTAGTGAAGGATCCCTTTTAAATAATTTAGATCTTTCACTAACGTTTAGAATGATATGATATAAATGAACATTTTCGTTAAGCAGGTGAGCAGAAGCAAAGTTCACTTTGGTTATGCCACTGCCAGAAACAACGTTAGCTGCTTAGCAGCAATCGGAGATCGGCCATAGCCAATTGTAAATCGGTCATAACCAAAATGACTGATGAAATCGAATGTAAAAGTCAAAACAGCTTCTTAAATTTACCGGAAAAAGTATTACCTTTGTCACGTCCTTAATAATTCTTACGGAAGTAGCTCAGTTGGTAGAGCACTGGTCTCCAAAACCAGGTGTCGGGAGTTCGAGCCTCTCCTTCCGTGCCAATCATCAAATACCGAACCATGAAACGAAGTATGATTTTTTATAAATCACCAAAATCCACAATAAAAATCGTACGAGTTCCATACGACCTTAGTATAAAAAATCAATATATATTCGTATGAAACAATTAAAAGTCCCATTTATTGCAGCATTAGATAATAATGACTTGTCCGAAGCAGACAGGATCATGGAATTACACGCTACCCGTGAAAGTATTGACACACTCAACTGGAAAGAAGAATTTCCCTACAAACCAGTGGTAGTATTCGATATCGCCAGGGGAAAAGATATATTGTATATTCACTATTTTACGCGGGGGTTATCCATTAAAGCATTGGCTGATAAGGACGGTAATTTTGTGCACGAAGATAGTTGTGTGGAGTTCTTTATGCGCAAAGCCAACGAGATGAATTACATTAATTTCGAATTCAACTGTATTGGGACCTGTTACGCTGCTCACCACGAAACACGCCAGCAAAGCACTTCTTTTACAACCGATGAATATCGCAGTATCCGCCGTTATACTACCATACAAAGCGAGGCGTTCGCCGAACAAAAAGGCATCCATTCATGGGAACTCACTGTAGCCATACCATTCAAATTAATGGGATTAGACCCCAATAATTTACCGGAAATGATTAGCGGCAACTTCTATAAATGCGCTGACGGAACGGAAAATCCACATTACACAACCTGGAGTCCGATTGACCTGCCGAAACCTAACTATCATTGCCCGGAGTTCTTCGGGAAAATCTATTTTTAATATATAAAGAAAAGCGCCTGTTTGATTGAACATGGCGCTTTCGTGCTTTACATTAACGACAAATCCTGGATAAACTTATCCAGATCGTCCTCCTTTTTCAGTTTGAATTTCTGCTTCATCCTGTATTTGGTCATGCGAATCGTATTATATTCCACATGAAGCAAGCTAGCCATCTGCTTGGCGGGAATCTTCATATAAATATAAGTGCAATATTTCAGATCCAGGTCGGTTAACTTTCCATCTGCTTTGGTTTGCAGCGAATTATAAAAATTGGGATGAGTCTCCTTGATCAACATTTTGTATTCATCAAAATAATCATCGGATTGAAGGTTGTCTTGAATAATTTTGCTCACATGGCCATTGGATTGGCTGGCGGATATTTCTTTCCTTACAGTCTCTAACACCTCATTCTTTTGCTTAAGTTGTATAGTTCCTGCAAATACTTCTTTCTGAAGTTGTTCATTCTGCTGCCTGGTCAATTCCTGCTCAAGTTCCAATCGGCGGGTCTCCTCTTCTTTCAGCTGCTTTTGCAACAAGGCATCCCGTGCCTGTGTTTCCAAAAGTTTCTTTTCCTGTTTGGCCGAACGCAATTTCAACCGGTGATACAGAAACAATAAAAGCAAAGCGAGGATGCTTATAACTGTAAGCCCTATACTAAAAAGGGCAATATTCTTCTCATGTTCAGTCTGTTTCTGTAGTGCTATTACTTCCTGTTCTTTTTTTTTATGATTATACTTGGCTTCCAGGGTTCGGGTGGTAATAGCCTGCCTGTCATCAAACACCTTACGGTAATAATCATGATATAATTTCTGGTATTTGATAATTTTATCCTTATCACCCGTCCGTTCAGCCAAACGGAGTAAGCCGGCTGTGATGTTGTAAATATTGGAATTAAGCGCCCTTTCCTGAACCAGGATATCAAAAGCGGACAGCAAAAGATTCTCTGCCTCGATGTTTTTGCCTTCCATGCTAAGGTATTCACTCATTAGTCCGTAGCAATTGGCCACCACCGCATAGTTCTTGATAGCTGTTGCCCACACGATTGCCTTGTTCAACAGGGAAAAAACCGTATCTTTGGGTGTATCCGGAAAATACGACCACAGGTAGCTTGCATAATTTAATGCAGCAGTACAACCGGTAAACTGTTCATTCATCACATCACTCGACCGTTCATAAACAGTTACAGTCCGGAGCCCATAATACATCACCGAGTCGAGGTCAGACCTGTTCCCATCTTGTTCAAACCGGTACCTGAAATACTCAGCCATGGAAAGTCCACTAAGGCACAATACATCCGGATTTCCCGTTTTATCAAGTTGTGCAGAACGTCGGGCATATTTCCCGGCATTATCAAGATCCTCACTTACCACAAAAGTACCGGAAAGCATGTAATAAATATTAGCTAAAACAGGAGCATTGTCTGTACCTTCCAGTAATTCCAATGCTTGAAGCAGATTATCAACTGCTTTTACAGCATCGTCCGTGGCATAAGCGTAATTCCCTGCTACCCGGTAAGCATTTCCCAAAGCAACCGGGTCGTCCGACTCTTTGGCAAACCACATCGTGCTGTCAACTGCATCCAATACACAGGAAATACTGTCGGCCATACGGTAGCTATAGTATAATTTCGACCAGGCATAAGAAGCATACTTCTTGTCTTCGAGCGACAGGCTTATCTCAACCGCCTTACGACCATAGTCAATGGCTTCTGCAGACTGGGTGCTTCGTAGCATAAACCCCAAATCGGCTAAATCCACCACCCGTTGTTCTGTGGAAACATTAGGAAGTGTGACCTGCTTTTGTAACGAATCAATCAGCTTTTGTTGCCCCAATCCATAGATAGGAGCCATGAAAGCCATAAACAGAAGTATTGTGCGGATCATATAAAATCTTGATTTATAGGAATACAAAAATATGAAATGTTTCCTATATACAAACTGTATACACCCTTTTTGATATTAAATAAAAGATATCGTCCACCTTTGTCAAACACAATAAAATAAAATGCGATCGAAATGGAAAAATCAAAACTGATACCTTATTACAATGGCTCCAAATGGGGCTTTTGCGATGCACAAAAAAACATCGTTATTCCCTGCAAATACGACAAAGTGGAGCGCTTTAATGGAAAACTGGCAAAAATATTCCGTGAGAAATTCGATTTTACCAATGAGCGAACGATCTGTATGCTGAATTGCGGGCTGATTAACGATGCCGGAAAGGAAGTTCTTCCCTGCGAGTATTGCATAATCGGACCTTTTTCGGAAAACTTAGCGGTAATTTGTAAAACTGTAAATCATGTTAGTCAATACGGTTATATGAATACTACCGGGGAAATTGTTATACCGTTGGCATTTTCGCAAGCAAATGATTTTAAAGAAGGCCGCGCCATTGTTTCCCGTGAGCGGTATGGATCGCTCTTTTTTATTGATAGAGAGGGGAAAACATGCTCAAAAGTATATAGTAAATTACAGCACTTTTCCGAAGGATTGGCGGCCGCATTTATTGATGGACGCTGGGGATATATCAACAAAAATGATGAATGGGTAATACCACCCCGCTACAAGTTGGTGCATCCGTTTGAAGACGGTTTAACTTCTGTATATGTTGATAATGGCTTTGGATACTTAGGAATTGATGGAACCGAATATTTCTAAAAGAAAAAGTAAATTTTGTTCACCAAGCTCTTCAGTAAGTAATAAGTATAGCATCCTACTTCATAATTCCAGATTCTAATCACATTGAAAACAGACTGATTTAAAGCGAAATAACCATTTTGTAGACAAACTGTATACAACTTTTTCACTCTTTTGCATACAGAATGTAGCGCAAAAAAAGTACACCAAATGAAATTCATCCCGGATATTTGCAATCAATATTCAATATCAAAAATGGAACATAAAATCATACCCCATACATCAAAAAAGCAAAAGAAGATGTAAATAAAAACTAGTATAACCCCAAAACCCATCAGGTTATAATAACCTATCAACTCATAGTTCAATAAACAATTTTAAAATCTTTAATCAGATAAAATAATGGAACAGGAATTAAAAAAAGCTTCAGAACGATGGATTCGTGAAGGGAAAATATTTAAAGACGAAATCAATGCATGGCTGGATATCATTTATATCGATGGTGAAGATACTGATACGGAATGTCCCGAGGAAACCCGTAAGGACATGGCTGGGTATGTTCTTGAGCAGTTGGTAAAGTTCAACGAGGAAGGAAAGCACAAAGAGTTCCGCGAGTTATTCCCGCCAGATAACGACCCACTGGGTAACGATGTGCTCAACAATGGCAGTTGGTACTCCATACGCAAGGTGGCGATGCTATCTGATGGCCGCGTACTGGCCAAACTGGGCAACTACCATGAGTGGCAGGGAGTTTATGTGATGAACGGCGATGAAATAACCGAAGCAGAAGGCTTGTTGGGCTTCGGATTCAGCAAGGACAAAAAATACTTTGCTAAAGTGTACAACGATCGCATCGATGTACACGAAGGTTGGGATGGTCTTGTGGTAAGCACCTTTGGTTTCCCTGAAGGAAGTAACGCTCGCGAAATAGAGTTCGACAGTGTGGAAGTACTTTCCGATGGCAAACGCATCGTTTTGGTAAGCCACCGCGGAATCTTCATCATTGATGAAAAATCGTGCACTATGATCCACGGATCGCTTGAGGGAGAAGAAAAACCGCAGGAATTCTGGCACACTGCGTCTGCCGATGACGAACCCGAGCGTCCGGCGCATATTCCCTCCGAAGCGGTATGGTGCGGCGACGGCGAATGGGCGTGGGGTAAAAATAATGCCGATGGCAACTCTGTGGGCGAGTGGAAATGGTGGACAGCTCCTACGGGGCATCTTGTCTGCGATACGACATATGAGGGCGACAGCGGCAATGACTTCACATTTACGCGTTATCACGAGGACGGCACTCTATCTGAAACAGGCAGATATATCGGCGGCCAGCTTTTCGGGGATTTGACCTACTATCGTAGCGACAATCCCACGACCGAAGATTATCCGGCCAAAGCAGGTCCTGATGTTTACAGAACGGTAATTGCCAACAAGAATGGCTGCAAGGCCGAGGAGCATTACTACGACAAGCAGGGCAACGAATGCCAGGAGCCTTATATTTCCAACGTCGAAATGTCAGAATTGCTCAAAAAGATGAGCGTTATCGACCGTTTCTACATCGAAAAGGATTGGAAACACCTGCTCGAAGCCGCTGATGAACTTATCGAAAGCGGCGAGGCCGAGGACGACGACATGGATCAGATGAAAGTGACATACTATAAAACGTATGCTTCATATCAGCTGGCCGGCAAGGAAAATATAACCGATCTGGAAGAAGATGCTGACACGATACTCGATCTTTATTCGTTTACTCTGTGGCCTTTCCTGAGCGAATTCAATATTGCGCGTTCGGCTCTGCGCTTCGCGTATTACATAAAGGCTCAGCTTGCCATCTCCGGCGACGACTGGGAAGAGGCCCGCGACCAGCTCCGCGAGGCGTTCAACGTAACTTCACCTATTGATAACGAAGATATGTCTCCCTATGAAGCTTTGAAAAATCATATTATCGAGAAACTCGGAAGTTTCGATGACGATGGAGGCCATAAATATAAATTCCTCGATTATCCGCATGCCGCCGTATCACCCGATGACAAATATATCGCAGTAGGCTCTCAGTCTTCTTCACATATTGTACTTAAAGAGCAAGAGGGCGAGTGGGTAGAGACAGCCAACATTGTTCCACGTTCGGAGTACCCCAATATTGCTTGCTTCAACGACCGTACACGAGTGCCTATACTGGGGCTTGGCTCATGCCACTTCCAGCAAAGTGGTACACTGGGCGTATATGTGGAACAAATCGAAGGTTTGGAAGCATCGGGCTGGGAGATGGACAGTGAGGCTATCTGGGTGATTGACGACAGCAAATGGATATTCAGTATGTATCCCTCAGGCCAGGGCTTTTACCTTGGTGCAAACGATGGCTACATCTGGCGTAAAATGGTATACAATGAAGCCGACTATTTATATATTGGCGGCACAATAATGTCCATAGACATATCGCCGGACAACAGCTACCTGATTGCTGGGACTCATAGCGGCCAGGTAGTAGTATTGCGTTGGGATGAACGCGAACAGGAGGAGGGTAAAAATCCGCGTGTTGACCCCTATCTGATTACCAACCTGCCCGTGATTGACGAAAAACGGTATGTCTTTATGGCTGGCCACGATCCCATGGTTTGGTAAAGTTTGGTCGTCATTGCGAGTGACTTGTTTTTAGATTGCGAAGCAATCTTCTAGATATAGCAGATTGCTTTGCTATGCTCGTAACCATGGCAATAACTACTCCGTCAGGAGCTGAAAGAATAAATAATTACATAGCAAATAAAAAAATGACAACACTAAAAGTTTACATCCGGAACACCCGCGCTTCATATAGGCAAGCCCATTATGTATTTTGATACTTTAATCGTTAAGGATGGAAAATACCACTTGATGAGGAGGGATTCGGAAAGCAGAGGGGGGCCGGAGATATTGAAACTGATAGTTTGTTTACTACTTCACCAGAACAATCAAAATAAATAACACACAATGAAAACAAAAACCAACCTACAGGAACTGAACGAAGACAACTTTGGAGAGCTGCTAACCATAATCAGTCAAGAAGATGCTGAAAAGTTGTACGGCGCGCCGGAATTACATGCCGGCTATGACGACAATGAGGAAATATCGCCCGTGGGCTTGTACAAGGGCAACTTACATGTAAGCAGCATCAGTGCAGGCGACAAGTCAGACACCACGCTGTACAAACTCATTGTTGACGGCGATTTAACCGTTGACGGTAACATTGACTGGTACAATGAACTTAACGACAGCTACGTAGTTGTAACCGGAAACCTGAAAGCCAAAAGCATGGTATTGGGTGGCACGGTAGAGTTTTACGTAAAAGGCAATGTGGAGGCGGAATGCGGCATCATGGGACATACGGGCGATGATGGCGGTTCGCTCACCATAGGTGGCACAACCAAAGCTCCGGTTATTGTAAACACCACCTACTTCAGCATGAGTTTTGGGCATCAACCCAACGCCATTGTTATTGGTGATACCTTCCGCACCGGCTGCGCGGTTGATTATAGTGATGAATTTGAGTACGATGAAGACAATGCGGAAGCCGAACCGCTGCTGCAAATCCTTCTACCTAAATATTGGGACGAAGACGGCACACTGGATAGCGACAAAATTGGCGACGCCCTCCGTGCCGGTAAAAGCATTTTGAAAAAACAAAAAGGAGAAAAATCGAAAACCGCTGACAAGCGACTCCTTCAAGCAGTGGACAAGAACGACGTTGAGGCCGTAAAAAAGCTGATTACCGAAGGCAGCGACTTAAACCCAAAAAACTACTACGGTAGCACCCCACTTGCCCAAGCATGTCTAAAGAATCAACAGGAAATTGCCATGCTGCTAATTGATGCCGGAGCAGCTATTTTGCTTACCGATAAATACAAGCAATACCCCATGCAGCTTGCCGCCGAGAACGGCGGGCACGATGTAGTACAACGCCTGCTGGCAATGGGCAGCCCCATTAATGCGCAAACTACCGACAACTCAACCGCCCTACAATGGGCTGCTGAGAAGGGGCATCTTGAAATTGTAAAAACCCTTATTGAAGCCGGAGCCGACCCCGCATTGAAAAACAATTGGAGTAAAGGCCCGTTAGAGCTTGCCAAAGAAAATAAACATACCGAAATAGTGGATTATCTAAAAAACTTAAAGAAGAAATGACACATACAACTATTAATCATAACACTAAAACATCAAACACTATGACAACAGACAAAAATTTAATGCTAAACGAAGCAAACATTGAGCAGTATGCTAAGACCGTTAATACTGCGGAGACCGATAGCCAATACAGTATTTCAGACAACGTAAATTTTCCGTTTACCTCCTTTGCCGGGAAGCAAGCTACCCGCCTTATTGAGGGCGACTGCCACATTAAAAGCCTAGTGGTAAGCAAGCAGGATTGGTGCCCCTTTAACCTGATTGTTAACGGCAACTTAACGGTTGACGAGGATATTGATTGGGCGGAATGGGGCAGCGGCTCGTTTCTGGTTGTAACAGGCAATTTGCATGTACGTAACCTATTTATGTCGGGTTGCCCCGAAGTGGTAGTACTAGGCGATTTGATTGCAGACAATGGCATTGTAGGCTCGCGCGGCGACAATGGTGGGATGCTGACCGTGTTGGGCCGCACAAAAGCGCAAGCAATGCTTTGTACCACCTATTTTGGCATGGAGTTTGCCAGCCGCCCCGAAGCCTTCATTATTGCTGATAGTAGAGACTTTAAATTTGACGTTGACCTTGACGAAACTGATTACGATATGGTTGCCAAAGCCATAGACCCTGTTTGTTTCCCTGAAGAGGAAGGCATTATTGAAGAAGACGAGTTTAAAGATCTGCTGCGCGAAGGCAAAAGCGTACTTAAAAAGTAAAAGTAATCGACAGGATAGTCTGCTATCAAAATGATAATGTGGACATTCAAAGGCATTTCTCCTGATGCCGTATTCAGCGTTCCCGCACCACTTGTAGAGCAATACTCAATGTTGCTAAATAAAGATGTACGGGAAAAGGTACATGTTAAGTTAATCTAAATAATGAACAGCGATATGAAACGTACATTTGTCTTCACAGACGATAAGTCTAACAAATTCTGGACAATAGAAGTTGAAGGAACAAAAGTTACTGTAATTTACGGCAAAGCAGGCACTGCAAGTCAAGTACAAACCAAGCAGTTTGCCGACGAACACAACTATTCCATTATTGATAAAACAGGAAAAGTAGTTGGAAAAATAGATAATTGCATTTCCGCAACGCCTTTCGAAAACGGAATCTCCACTGTGCAAGTACCGGCCAAAGAATATGGAGAAACAGCCAAATACGGAATTATTGATAAAACGGGTAAGCCCCTTTCGGGATTTCGTTACGAAAATGTTTATGCCTTTATAGAAGGAGTGGCGTGGGTTACCTGCCCCGATGATTTCGAAAAATATGCCTTTATCGACATTCACGGCACAGAGTTTTGGGTAAAAGACAACAACCTTGCCGAAAAGCAAGCAAATGCCGAAAAGAAATACAAAGCACATAAAACGCCTGTGCCGCCTGCCGGCACAGTATTGGACGATAACACATTCCCCAAATATACCGAACTGATCGCCAATAAAACTGCTGAAAAATATTATCAGCTAACCAAACATATATCGTATCCGTTTATGGATTTTGCCAGCACAGAAGCCGAAACCAATGAATACGATGATGAATATCAGGAAATCCGCATTTTTAAAGGCGATTTACATGTATCGGGAATCCAATCAGCCATGAAGCGCGACTGGAATTTATTCAGTTTGATAGTGGACGGAAATTTAATAGTAGATGGCGATATCGACTGGGCGGAAGGCAATAACGGTTCGTTTATTTATGTAACCGGCAATGTAACTGCTCAAAATGTGATATTAGAAGGTAACCCTCAAGTAGTTATTCTCGGCAATCTGGAAGCTGAAAATGGAATAATGGGCTATTACGGCGATGATGGCGGACAACTTTATGTTGATGGCGAAACAAAAGCCCCAATAGTTGTTGAAATGTATTATTTCATTATGAATTTTGGAAAACCGAAAGAAGGAACATATATCGATTGTGATAATGAGGAAGAAGCAGCGCAAATGCTTCTGCCAAAATTCTATAAAGACGAATCATTCGATAGCAGGGCTATTGCAAATGCATTGAGAAATGGCGAAAACATATTGCGAAAATAGTAAACATAAAGTAGTAATTCTTAATTCCAATGAAATATGTCAAACCAAACAGCATATAACATGATAAGAGAAGCACCTTCACGACAACAAGGCCTGATAAAACATTTCCGGTATCTGGCCGATACCGGAGGTTTTGAGCCTGTACTTTCCGCCATTATGGTGCAGGCTCAGAGCGTAACACTTGATGAGGACGAAAACCTTGTGGTGCAATTCTCCGGTGAAAAAAGGCTGACATGTCGTCCACCCGAAGACCCGGAAATCTATACCTCCTGGCCGGAATCGTTTTGTCGGTTGGTAGCCGTACATGGCTTTATAAGTTTCCCTGACGACAGTGGTTGGGCGCTCAACCTCGGCGATATGGGTGGTTTCGACTACAGTTTCCTGGAAGAAGGCGATAACGAAAGACTCCTTTCACTCGTTGATTCTCCGGAAGAGATCCTGAATCCATTCACCGATTATTCCGACTGGTGGATTTACCATCCTACAGAAAAGAACCCGCAGGGTGAACCATTGCTTTGCCTTTTCTCACACGAAAGTTGCGAAGTAGAAAAGAAATGCCCATACAATGCAGGCTCGCTTTTGCTGGCACGCATGGCCGAAGTTCTCAACAGTCACCCCTAATTCAAAATTTTATTTCCAATGGTACAGATTACATTCAAAACCAAGCAAGGCGAAACGTATAGCCTCGGAGTAAGCAATTTCAGTTATACAATCAATGATTATGAAACGTTCGAAATCAGCCTGGCTGCCACCATGGAGCAAGCTATCGACCCGTTTATCCTGCGGTTAGTGAGCCATTCGATCAGTGAGAAAAAAGAAAAAACATCACCATCTGTCAAATCGCTGAGACGCGACCACCATGGAAAACCAACAGGACTGGAAGTTTCCATCACGTATAGTCGGTTGGAAAATGGGCAAATAGCACCTGCTGTCATTCAACTATGTAATGCTCGCGTTACATCCAATATCTCCGAATCGGTTAATGCCTATTCTCCAAATGGGAATGTTCAAAGCAACAGTTGCTTTAGCCTTACCAGCAATGAAGCAACCATTTATGGTGTGGAATTTCCTGGGAGATAGACAGATCTGATTACATAAACATGATTTCTGAAAAGAAATTATTCTGAGAATTTATTTATAACATCTATTTTACATAAACTTTATATGATCCGTATTTCGTACGGATTATATAAAGTCCTCTTGGTAACCGAATTGACACCGGTTCACCTACTTCAATCCACTGCGACATAACTAATTGCCCTTCTAATGAATAGATGGCTATTTCTGAGCTTTTTAATAATTCAACCATTAAGGCACCATACGTCCCATATACTTTATCTTTATCTATTACCGGTTCATTAGCCGATGTCGGTGAAAATATATAACTAGATTGGCTCGAACCCATAAATACCCATTCATCCAATTCCTTTTTATAATGCTTTATTTCAGAAATATAACCAGATTCCTCTTCGAAAATAAATTCCGTACGTTCATCTCCTTCCGTTTTAATATAGCCATGGTCCGTATAGGTATATAAAACATCCCCTCCCCGGGTCAAACGGCTTTGCTTATCATAAACATATTCAATCACACCATCATCTTCATACTCCGCCACATAACCACTATCCGTATATTGAATCCGGCAGATAACAGAAGAAGTAGAAGCTCCATTTCTTATACTCTCTGAAGTAATTACATTTGCCTCATAATCATACAATATAATCTCACCCTCTTCATGTATTGTAGAACGGCTATATCCGCTCGTTATGGATAAGATGCGCCCCTGCTCATCATATTTAAAATCAGTAAATGTACCTGACAGAAATTCCCATGCTTGCAACTTCCCGTCAATAGAATATTTTAAGATTTGAGGTATGTTCACACAGCCGCCTCCATCGATAGTATCAATTAAACCTCCCGGATCGTGATGATAAATAGTGATGCCATCATCATAATCATCCATACAAGTACCACTACCATTGGGAATAAGCTGCCCATTGGCATCAAATTTCTTATATACTTCTTTGTCGGCCAACATTCGTTTATCCAGAAACATTCCGGAAAAAGGAGTCTTCTGAATATAAGAAGGATGAGGCAACTCAAATCTTTTGGCAAAAATACAGGTAGCCGATAAAATAAAAACAGATAAAAATATAAGGTATCTCATAATAATTTATGGTTTTACAGTGCTTGTTGCACCCGGGTTACTTGGATTAGGACGTATATTATAGATGATTTCCGTTTCATATACATAAGGCATAATATCCGTTGCTTCATGGTTTAAAAAAATAGAATTATAGTACCATCCATTGTTATATGTTCCATTTCCATATACAATATGTATATTTGCACAATTCGGAGAATTAGGATCAATCACTCCATCTACAACCCATGCATGTCCATAATATTTCTCTTTTCCATTTTCCAGAACTTTCCTACATGCATGCATATAAACCAGGTCTACCACTATTTATTTCACTATCAACCCTCTGTATTGTATTCTGTATATAACCCATATAAGATACGGCGTAATAACCCATAGATTGAAATGCTTCTGGCAAATATCCGAAACGATATGATACCACAGAATTACCACAGGCATATATAACCCCGCATCTATAGCCTACCTCCGCACATAAATTTGAGATGGTATTATCCGGAGTTAATGAACTCATATATTGTCCGTCTTTTTGCCCATATATATATGGGTTTACGGTAACAAATGTGCCGTTGTCACTTGATAATGACGCTCTCCTTACATAACAACCGCGGCGTGGCCATTGGTGATATGCCATTATCTGAGCACCAGCAAGAGCGACACATCCTACAGGAGTATGAGAATTCGCAGTAGGACATAATGGAGTCAATGAATTCGCTGGAGCAGCACCTCCATGCCAATCTAGGAAATCGTTTAAAAGAGTCATTTTTCCTTTTGTAAAACAAACTGGTTCTCCTATCGGAATACTACCGGCATTTGTCGAAACTTTATCTTCTCTATTATTCTCTGCTTCCAGAATTGACCTTTGGATATAATTATCAATAAGATCCATTAACACCCCATTATCATCTAATGCATTTTCATTAAAAGAGCTATTATCAGAATAAGCAATAACACGATTTTTTACACGATTATCGCCTACTAGTAAAAGGAATCCTTTGGTTCCCATTTCCGAAGTATAATCTACATTATATAATGGAACATCTTCTTTCAGAGAACCTCTCTTCATTACATTTCTGGCAGATATTCCCCTATCTATTTTTCTGATTGTGTATTTAACGTCACTTATCACTCCTTGGTCTTCAGAAAGCATCTCTTTATATAGATCTGCTACCTGAACAATATCACTTACACTCAATGCATATACGTTAATAGTAGATGCCGGATCATCTTTAATTGCAGCAATCTTCACATCCTCCATGTAAATGATATTATTATCCACATTATCACAAGAGGCAAAATTCATTAAAGCGATTATAAGTAAGGCTCTCAAACAGTTCTTTTTCATGGTAAATAATATTAAGATTTCACAATTTACACTATTACAAATATAAATATAATATATCAATAATAAAAAAATATTAAATAAAAAAGAGAATATTCGCTTCTCACAAATCGAGTAGGAGGAAAACGCAGTAGTATTCTTCCTACTTTCGTTTTCCGACCTCTCACACCACCGGACAAGCAGTTCCTTATCTACGATGCAATTTACTGTAATAATCCATCAGGGTAGGATATCCCGCCAGCTTCATCTTGTCATTATTCATTGCCGCATTCAATATTACACTACCTGCTATACGCCAATAACCAAGGCGAGTATTAGCATATTGCCAGGCATTGTTTTGGCTGATGCCACTTTTCTGCAAATTTTCAAACCTTGTCTTGACTTTCTTCCAACATTTCCATGCACACATGCGGATCCGACGACGAAGCCATTCATCTATACGTTTCAGACGATTCTGCATGTCTGCCAATTGAAAGTATTCTATCCACCCACGTATTAACTGATGAAGCTTGGCTTTGCGCTTATCATATCCCATGCCATTGCTTCTTCCAGTCAACTCTTTCAAGCGAGTTTTCAATTTAAGATAACTTTTAGGATGGACAGATAAACGGCACTCTCCTTTTTGTACATAAAAGGAGTAACCCAGATACTTCATTCCACGAGCATAACCAACCTGTGTTTTACCGGCATTCACTTTTAGATAAAGAGTCTTTTCGATAAAGGTTGTTATGCTCTTCTTTACACGCACGGCAGATCGTTTACTCTTACAGAAAATCATACAGTCATCGCAGTAACGTACGAATTTATGACCACGACGTTCCAATTCCTTATCCAACTCGTTCAGCATTATGTTTCCCAATAAGGGACTTAGGGGGCCGCCTTGGACAGTGCCCTGAACACGGCTTTCGTAGTGATCACCTACCATTACCCCAGAGAGTAGGTATTTATGGATGAGCGAAACAACACGACCATCCTTTACGCTACGGGACAAAATCTCTATCAGCTTACTGTGGTTAACCGTGTCGAAGAACTTTTCCAAGTCCAAGTCTACACAGTAGTTATTACCGCTACATATATAGGATTGGGCGCGCAGCAAGGCTTGGTAAGCACTGCGTTTTGGGCGAAAGCTGTAAATATTACTTAGGAAGTAGTCCACATTTCAATCGAAAAGTATACCACTTATAAACCGGAATGAAAAAAAAGTTCGTTCCATAAAAATGATAAGTATGTATACAAAACAAGAAA
>JAITVY010000035.1 GCA_031285565.1 Tannerella sp.
ACCCGGTTAGCCAGATGGTATGACCAGGTGGATCGATCCGGATTCTTATCCTTTGGAACGATTGCAAGAACAATACAATCGCATTACCAAAACATCATTAACTTCTTTGACAGGCGTTCAACGAATGCAGCATCTGAATCATTCAATGCAAAAATCAAAGCGTTTAGAAGAGTCTTCAGGGGGGGGAAAGATAAAGCCTTTTTCTTGTTTAGATTGAGTAAATTGTATGCATAATACAAAAATCCCTCAACTTTTTACGGTGATCCATTTTAGCTGACTGATATTGTACCTATCCTGATCGTCGGTTTACACTTTCGTACTAGTTTGCAATATGCACTAGCAAAATAGTTCTACAGTTGAAAAAAAGAAATATTCGGAAATTATAGTAGTGAAAGAATTACAAACGTCTATAAAAAAGAAGAGGTTGTCTCCCGACAACCACAATCTTCATTGTTAACCTTAAATCTAATACCATGAAAAACACATTGCAAAGATAAAGCATTTTATGTTATTCAACATAACTTTCTGGCATAAAAATTCAGCATTTAATATTATTTAACTCTTCGGTCTACTCCCCACAACAATTTTTCTCGCAAAATCTGATAAAAACTTTGATTACAACGCTTCACTACCGGCATTGTAAAAGAAGCTTTACATACATCCAACCTCATTCCTACTGAAAATACTTCTGAACGTCCGTCTAAAGAAACCAAAAAAGATTGTGTACGGCTTTCCACATTAAATGTTAACCGGGATGAACCAGAAATTACCAATGGACGTACATTTAAACTGTGAGGCGCAACAGGAGTTAAGACAATATTATCACATTGAGGAAGGATAATAGGCCCATTCACACTCATTGAATAAGCAGTTGAACCCGTAGGTGTAGCAATAATCAAGCCATCCGCCTGATAAGAAGTCAGATAGTCATCATTCAAGTATGTATGAATAGTTATCATAGATGATGTATCACGTTTTATTATAGCTATATCATTCAAAGCACAGTTATTTTGAAAAACCGGTTTTACAGTCTGCAATTGCAATAACATACGTTCTTCTATCTGATACTTCCGGAGGAATAATTCATCCAATGTTTCCTCTATCTGATCTCCACCTACATCAGCCAGAAAACCTAATCGTCCCGTATTAATCCCTAAAACCGGTATATGTTGATTATTGATTTGTTCCGCAGTGCGCAGAAATGTGCCGTCTCCTCCTACACTCAATGCAAGGTCCAAATCAAACTCCGGACCTTCTAAAACCCCGGTTATCAATGGTTGATATGCTAATTTCCCTGTCAGAAAATCATAAAATTCACGCTTAACATATATTTCTGCTTCCAGAACATTCAATTTATTAAACAACCGCTGAATCTGAGAAAGCTTATCAGACTGGTAATCATTACCAAACACTCCTATTTTCATCATCGCATTCGTTCTTTTTAACATCAGTATCTGCTTATTATAAAATCTTTCACAAAGATTTCTTTAATAATTGCCTAAATCATTTTACATTTGCACATTACAATTTGTATACAAATGTAATCAAAGAATATACAAGAAACATTTATAGATGACAAAATTAAGTGTAAATATAAATAAAGTTGCTACTATCCGAAATGCGCGTGGGGGGAATATACCTGATGTACTGAAAGTTGCACGTGACTGTGAATCATTCGGTGCAGATGGGATTACCGTACATCCCCGACCTGACGAACGTCATATCCGCTATAGTGATGTATATGCCCTCAGACCGATTATTCATACTGAATTGAACATAGAAGGTTACCCGAATGAATCTTTTATCAATTTAGTATTAAAGGTGAGGCCCAATCAGGTCACACTGGTACCGGATGCTCCGGATGCAATAACCTCAAATGCCGGATGGAAAGTGCAAGACCATTTTGAATTTCTGGATGACCTGGTAAATAAATTCAGGGAAAAAGGCATTCGATCTTCTATCTTCGTCGGAACCGAAGCGGAAGATATCGAATGGGCTGCAAAAACCGGAGTTGACCGCATAGAATTATATACCGAGCCCTATGCATCCGGATACAAAGCAAACAAAGAAACTGCTATTGCCCCCTTTATCAGTGCAGCCAAATTAGCAAAAAAACTGGGCATGGGTATCAATGCCGGTCATGATCTTTCATTGGAAAATCTTAACTTTTTTGCCCGGAATATTTATTGGCTGGAAGAAGTGTCCATAGGCCATGCACTAATTAGTGATGCGCTATATTATGGGTTAGAGAAAACTATTGCACTATATAAAGCATGCTTAAAATAAATAAAAACAAATAACGTATGAACATTTTATCTGTATTATTACAAATACCTGCAGCAGACCCAAATGCTCCGATTGATCTGACACAAATGGAAACAGTGCCAACCGAAGCCCAAATGAACATAATTGATCTGGCATTCAAAGGCGGATGGATCATGATCGTACTGTTGATCTTATCGCTGATTGCAGTTTATATCTTTATCCAACGCTTAATGACTATACGGCAGGCCGGAAAAAGCGATGAAGAATTTATGAATCGCATAAAAGACTATATTCATGATGGAAAAATAGAATCGGCTTTAAATTTATGCAAAGCAACGCATACTCCGACAGCTCGCATGATTGGGAAAGGGATCAGTCGTTTAGGACGCCCCACCAGCGATATATTATCGATCGTCGAAAACGCCGGCAACCTTGAAGTAGCTAAATTAGAAAGAGGATTTCCTATCATTGCTACCATTGCTGCAGGAGCTCCAATGATCGGATTCCTGGGTACGGTAACAGGGATGGTTCGTGCATTCTTCGATATGGCGAATGCCGGATCCAATGTGGATGTATCATTACTTTCTAACGGTATTTACGAAGCATTGGTTACCACAGTAGGAGGATTAGTTGTAGGTATCATTGCATTATTTGCATATAATTACCTGGTCTCACTGGTAGATAATGTTGTTAATAAGCTTGAAGCACGTACAATGGACTTTATGGACTTATTGAACGAACCTGCAAATTAAAAACGAATGGCACTTAAACGAAAAGCAAAAGTAAATGAAGCATTCAGTATGGCATCCATGACAGATGTCATCTTCTTATTGCTGATTTTCTTCATGGTAACCTCAACAGTAGTCGTACCCAATGCTATTAAACTTACGCTACCGCAAGCACAACAACAAACGGCAGCCAAACCTCTTTCGCGTGTAACGATTGATGCTAATTTAAATTATTATGTAGCTTTCGGAAATCAACGGGAACAGCAGGTGACATTTGACGATATTACGCCCTTTCTACAGGAGCAATATGATAAAGAACCCGAAATGTATGTCGCACTATATGCAGATGAGACTGTTCCTTATCGTGAAATCGTAAAAGTATTGAATCTTGTCAACGAAAATAAGTTTAAAATAGTGTTGATTACACGTCCGCTGAAATGAAATTAAAAGAAGCCCAGACCCCTAAAGGGGATTTTTAATTGTTCTGTAAATTTTGCAGATTATGGTATTTTGTAAATTTAGGGAATTTTAAATCTGGAATAAACATATAGATATATGAAATTTGATAAAAACGACAGAATTTCGATCATTGGAAGTATAATCTTTCATTTGATTATATTCATCATTCTGTTTTTGACGGTTATCAAATCAAGTGTTCCGGAAGACGATGAGGGCATACTGGTCAATTTCGGAAATATTGATTTCGCTGCCGGCACTTTTGAGCCGCAAGGAACAGGCAGACCTATAGAGGAAACAACTCCGATACAAGAGAATATTCCTCCTCCCCAACTACCCCAAACGACACCTGAAGAAATGGTGATACAGGATATGGAAGAAACCGTATCACTTGCAGATAAAAAGAAAGAAGAAGAACGCCGCAAGGAGGAAGAACGCAGGGAGAGAGAACGACAAGCTCAAGCCGAGCAAAAACGCAGAGAAGAAGAACAGAACAGGCGTGAACAAGCCATCCGCGACCAGGTAGCAGGCGCTTTCGGGTCAGGAAATTCTGATGGTAGTCAGGGTGATGCAGCATCCGGAACCGGAAATCAGGGAAATCCGTTCGGCAATTCAAATACAGGACCAACAGAAGGAGTTGGCGGTTTTGGTGGTTCATTTAATTTAAATGGACGAACCTTAAGAGGTGGTGGTTTACCTTCTCCCACGTATACCTCGCAGGTAGAAGGCCGTATTGTGATAGAAATCACAGTAAATCCGCGAGGAGATGTCATTAATGCCGTTATCGGAAAAGGAACGAATATAGATGATACTGCATTACGGAAAAGCGCTACTGAAGCTGCCCAGCAGGCAAAATTCAATAGTATCCAGGGTACGAATAATCAAAGCGGAACAATCACTTACCGGTTTAATTTAAAATAAATATCAGAGATATGAAACAAGCATTTGTATTTTTAGCAACCGGCTTCGAAGAAATGGAAGCAATTGGGACAATCGACATCTTACGTCGTGGAGGAGTAGACGTTACAACGATATCCATTACGGGCGATAAAACAGTACTTGGTGTACACAATATACCTGTGACAGCTGATAAATTGTTCGATGAAGCAAACTATACCATGGCAGATATATTGATTCTCCCTGGCGGTGGCCCTGGTAGTCAGATGCTGAATGGTCATGATAAACTTAAAGAACTGCTGATTGCTCAGAACAAGCAGAACAAACTGATTGCTGCCATTTGTGCTGCACCATTAGTACTGGGTGGATTAGGGTTGCTGGAAGGTAAAAAAGCAATTTGTTACCCGGGAGTAGAACCGCAACTTACCGGTGCTATTATAACAGACGAACCCGCAGTAAAAGATGGCAATATTATTACCGGAAAAGGCCCTGGGTTGGTCTTTAATTTCGGATTAATGATTCTTGAGATAATGCAAGGTAAAGAAACCGCCGATAGTGTAGCCGGTGACCTACTTTTGAAATAAACAAAACATCATAGGATTAAAAGGCTGTCTGATATTGAAAAATCATTTAGACAGCCTATTTTTTAGACTAGAAAATGAATGGAGATAAAAACCTTTATAACTTATTAAACGAATTAGATATCCAATTCGAATATATTGAGCATCCACCGGCTCCAACAATAGAGATTGCACGTCAATATTGGGCAGGACATAATGCACAACATTGTAAGAATTTATTTTTTCGCAATCATAAAGGTAATAAGCACTACTTAGTCATTCTGGATTGCGAATGCGACATGGATATTCACTCAATTGAAAAAATGCTGCATCAGGGGAAGTTAAGTTTTGCTTCCGAGAAACGTATGATGAAGTATTTAGGAGTAACTCCGGGTTCGGTTACACCTTTCGGACTTATCAAAGACACAGAACATCATGTACACGTTTTTCTTGATAATAATCTTCAAAAAGCCTCACGTATCAGCTTTCATCCCTGTATTAATACAGCTTCGCTGATCATTTCGAAAGAAGATTTCATTCGATTTCTCGATTATACGAAAAACGCCTATGAATGGCTGGAATTATATTAGTTCCAGTCTCGCATATAAAGAAATGTTTTGAATTCCCCGATCCTCACATGTATTATGCCAATTACCGGAAAGTATAAATACAAACAATCCTTTTACCGGATAGTTGTTATATTTTAAAATTAAAAGGAAAAGTATACTTTACTTTTACAGGTTTTTCATTTTTATATCCGGGGACCCATATTCCCGTACTTCTTACTACCCTGATTGCTTCTTCATCCAGCTCGGAGCCAGCACTCTGCAAGATTTCAATATCACCAATAGTACCATCTTTTTCTACTACAAAATTCAAAATCACCCGACCCTGCACTCCATTAAGATAAGCATTTCGTGGATAAGTCATATGGGTTGAAACATGATTCACCAAGCCTTGAACCCCATCAGGATACATTGGGAATTTATCAGGGACGGAGTCGGGATGAGCAGGATCATTAGGATTAGGAGGCATAACAACTTCCTGGTAATTTCTGTTGCTAATTTGTTCCGGAGTTAAGTTAGACTGGCCAAATGCATATGTAATAGCAGATATCAATAATCCTAAGATTAGTATTTGCCTTTTCATATTATAATTACCCTTTTATATCTTTATGACATTACCAAAAAACAAGATAGCGCCTGTACTGTTTTCACGTATTGCAAACAGAAACGGTTTATTTACAAAATAATCAATCGGAATTATTTCAACAGGTCCGGCAGACAACTCCATTTCGACACTTGTCGCAGCTGCTGCTTCCGTTCCTTCTTCATTCACTTCCACAAATGTTTTATGAACAACTTTCGAAATAAATAAAGGAGCATCACTTATTCCGCTAAAATCAGCCATCTTTGTAAATGGAATCTTCATACCCATTGCCGGTAAAATATCATCCTGCATTTTATATTCACATTCCATTTTAAACCGCGGCAAACGTATATTCACCTCACGACCACGCATCGCGTTTGTAATTTGCCAACTGTCATTATCTAAATGCCGGACTACATCATCTGTCGTCTTCCCCTCATGCGGGAGCATCAGAATCATGCTGAATGCGTTATTTCCATAAGGCAACTCCAGATAACCACAATTCTCATCCGAACTATAATTGAAGCGATCCGTCTGACGCATCATATCAACCTGCACTTTTTGTCCGTCTGCCTGAAAAAATGCCTCCTTACGGGTATTGCTTTTATCAAATTTAGCCACCCATATCCCTTTAAAATAAATCGCATTAATCAGATACATTACACCCGATACATTTTCAATTATTTCCGGAATCTTATCATTCGTTTGTTTTGCACACCAGTTATTAATTTGTGTCGCAGCATCAGGAGATAAGAAATCAATGGCGTTAACTTCGGCATTGTAACTACTTGTATTGACCGCAATAAAATCATTTTTCACAGATAAATTTTCATCATACCATATCGAATTGGCTATCGTTAACTCCGTTGAAGGATCGACCTCCAATAATGCTTTACGCAACGATTGGCTATATTCATTGATCTGATCGATCGAATAATCCGATGCACGTAATGCTTCGAGCATTTCTTTTCCCGTTTCGTCCACAGCGCCGTTCAACGTCATATTCAATGCCATACTTACACTCAATGGAGAAATGAAAACATTTGTTCCTGACGTAGATTTATATGTGGTTTTGAACAGATCAACCGCAAATTGGTTATCTGTTTTTACTTTTTCACTTAACCGAAGCTCAATAGGTTCAGCATCCGGTAATTTCTGATTATTATCAATATTGTCATCAGATTCGCAGGCTATGAAAAGCCCTATAAAAGACAAAAGCACTGTAAGCCGGGTTGATTTTTTCATACGATATGTTATCATGAATTTATAGAATATAACAATATATTTAAACACTGATTATATTATATATGATGCAATCTTTCATAAAAAAGCTGCATCTCATGGATAAAAAAGCGTTTCTTTAAAAAGCTTAAAAGGCTAAAAGGCTCTAAACAAGCTTTTAAACAATCCCTAAAAAAACAATAAAGTCGATAGCAACAATGCAAACAAAAATACATTCCGGGCTGTTTGCTCCAGTACTTTATTTAACTCAACACCTTGCAACCGAATAAAATCCTGCCATGTAAATAACTGCAAAATAAAAAAGAACAAAAATAAAAACCTGCTGGTCCAATCACGATATAAATAAACCGGGAATGCAAAAGCATATGCAAGTATTATATTTACAAGATACATAATACGCCCGAATGAACGTCCGAAAATAACAATAGAAGTCCGTTTCCCGACAGTTTTATCCTGCTCGCAATCGCGATAATTATTCACCATTAAAATATTTACAGATTGAAGTCCGATTGCTAATGAAAGCCACAGGGCACTCCAGTTAAACTCTCCCGTTTGTACATAATAGGTAAAACAAACCGGAACAATACCATAAAAAACCAACACACACACATCACCCCAACCACGATATGCCAAAGGATAAGGTCCTGCAGAATAAGCCAGAACACCCAGCACAATTGCAATACCAACTAAAATCAACTCCCATCCGCCATAAAACAACAATCCACAACCACAAAGACAAGCCAATCCTAAAATAATAAAAGTAGCATACAGCATCATCCGGGGTTGAATCCATCCTGAAGCCACCGCACGAGGCTGTCCCAATCGTTCTTCTCCATCTGCACCTTTCTTAAAATCAAAATAATCATTGGCAAAATTCGATGCAATCTGGGCAAATAAAGCAACACACAAACATAATATAGCAGGGATTATAATAAACGAGCCATGTCGATATGCCAATGCTGCACCGATTAATACCGGACTGACAGAAGCAGCTAATGTTTTCGGACGGGCAGCCAACACCCAGGCTTTTACTTTTGAAGGTTCCATTCAATCATTTTAGTCAAACAAAGGTAATCAAATTATTCTTTCATCGTCAATTACACGTGAGGTTGTTTAACTGCGACACCCTTGTTCTTAAGCTGTAAGTATTGTCTTGTTAAACAACACAAGATTCAATCGTAGCACTCTACTGTCCTAAAATTGAAAGCTTAATATAAAATTATTATCTTTGTATCCATATAACTTAAACGTTTTCATTAAGCGAACCAGACAGAAACGAACGTTTGCGAAGGTTAGAATGGAAGCGATAGTTCCTCGACTCTTTTAAGTGCCGTGTCATACAAAAAACGACTGATGAATATGAATAAATACATGATCCTGTGCTGTCTGATTCTTATCATTTATCCTGCCGGTTTGTTCGCACAATCAAACGATTTCAGAACGAGTCCGGAATTCACAGTTGCACTGGACTATGATAATGTAGGATCTACAACCGCATCCTTTCGTGCCGGTGGTAAGATCTTCTATGGGATTGCAGGTATCGGATATAATTGGAGAGCCATCAGCGATGATGCCATGGTATGGAAAGTAGGAGCCGGTGCACATATCGGTCACGGTTTCTTATTCAATACGGACGTTGAATTAAAAGCTACTTTTTATTCAACATTTAAAGAAATAAAGACAACGCAATACACTATCAGTTTGTTACCCGGAATAAAACTAACCGATCAATGTGAAATATATATCGGACCCGATATTGGTTACATGCAAACCCAGCATACAGGAAACGAGAAACTCCTGAAGAAAGGTATTACTTTATGGGATAAAGAAAGTCCTACAAAATTACAGCATCTTTATATTGGTTTTACTACAGGAATCCGATTCCGCTTTTAAATATAATCCAAAATAAGCTGGCCCCCGAAAAGGTGTGATCCAACTTCCGGGGGCCAGTTTATTTACGAACAACCGCTTTTACGTTTTTATGCTCGTTAATCAATGGTTATGTTCTGCTTCCATCGCATCTTCGTAAGTTTTATGTACCGTTCCATGCGGATGTTCAGGTGGTGCATAAATTGAATATAACTTCAGGGGCTTATTCCCTGTATTTACAATATTATGCCATTTGCCGGCCGGTACCATAATAGCAAAATCACCACTCACTGATTGTATAAACGTCAACGACTCCTTACTATCTCCCATCATCACCTGACCTTCCCCCTCTTCAATACGTAAAAACTGGTCAATACCCGCATGGATTTCTAATCCAACTTCTCCACCTACCGGAATGGACATCAGCGTCACCTGCAAATTATCTCCTGTCCAAAGGACAGTTCTGAAAGTAGTATTTGCCAGTGTATAAGCATCAATATCCAACACCGTCGGTTCCTTTCCGTAATCTTTTAGTACAACTTTTTTATCCTTTTCATCCTCATCCTGAGAATTGCCGGGATAATCAGAAGCAACCACAAATCCGGAAAGGCACAGACCCAATAATAATAAATGTGTTTTCATAATCAATACGTTTTCTTTAAATTCCATTAAAAAAACAAGAAAAGGTCGTGTTTAGTTAGTAAAACAAATGCTTTTTTTATTCAAAGATAAGACTTCGCTCTTCTAACGAGTCAAATTCTTTTTGACCGAATTCAGCAGTAGGCGTTCCAAACGGCATTTCCGCCACGAGTTTCCATTCTGCAGGAATATTCCAGGTTTTCGCCACAGCTGCATCAATCAACGGATTATAATGCTGAAGTGAAGCACCGAATCCGGCATCCTCAAGTAGTAACCAAACAGCAAGTTGATGCATGGCAGACGTATGTTCCGACCAAACCGGAAAGTTAGCCTGATAACTCGGGAATTGTTCCTGCAATCCCCTTACTGTCCGTTGGTCTTCGTAAAACAGTATCGTCCCGTAACCAGCTTCAAACGCTCCGTCAATCTTTGCTTTCGTATTCTCAAAAGCTTCAGGAGTCGTCAGTTTCTGAAGTTCTGCTTTTACGATCTCCCATAATTTCTTATGATGACTATTCAATAAAAGAACAGTACGTGTAGATTGTGAATTAAATACCGAAGGTACGTGTAATACAGCAAAATCAATCAATTCCTTTAATTCACTATCTGATATCGGGCTCTTAGCTGATATATTATAGCAGGACCTTCTCTTTTCTATTGCATTTTTTATTTCTTTCATCGAACATTCATTTTTAATTAAGCATTATCGTTTCCCAAGTTCACGATCCACACTGTACAAACCATGCACACCATAAATTTTAAACTTATCCAGGATTGATTTTGCTGATTCTTCTTCTTCCACTTGTTCAGTTACAAACCATCTCAAAAACTCCTGGGTGGCCTTATCATTTTCTTCAATCGCCAGATCCATTAATTTATCAATCAATTGTGAGACATGAAGTTCATGTTTATACACAGCTTCAAAAACCGCCTGAGGTCCTTCCCACTCTGCCGGCACTTCATTAATCTGTTTAATGAGTACTTTGCCACCACGTTTCACGGCATATTCAATTAACTTATGAGCATGTTCCGTCTCTTCTTCAACCTGCTTTTTCATCCAATGTGCACAACCATCCAATCCCATATCCATAAAATAGACAGCCATCGACAAATACAAGTTTGAAGACCACATTTCAGCATTAATTTGTGCATTAAAAGCATCCGATAATTTCTTTGTAAGTTCCATAAGTTTATGTTTTAAAATTAAATAATCCTTTCAGGTTGAAATTAATGATATAATTTCATTATTACAAATATAATCTATATTAAGCGATTTACATGTTAAATGAGGATAAGTAAAATTGATCTGATTATCAATTTTTACAATAACAAATATAGGCCACTACCTGTTATATTTGTAATTGAAATAAGAAAAGTAAATATTAATATTAAAAAGTAAAGCTATGGCTGTAGATAGAAACGAAACTATTTGTCACTGTATGGGCGTAACACGCGGAGAGATCATGGATGCAATCAAAGAACAAGGTCTTAAAACAGTAGATGAAGTCGGAGAAGCAACAAGTGCCGGTACCGGCTGCGGAGGTTGCCAACCTGATATTGAAGAAATCCTGAGCGAAATAAACGGATAACAAACGTTCAATTACATTAGTCGTTTTGCGTGACTCGGCAGAAACCGAACAAGTTCGGTTTCTGCACTCACTACTTAAAATGTTCATCAATCAAACAAAGGGGAAATGCGATTATCATTGTATTTCCCTTTATTTTTGACTTATTTGCCACGCGTGTAAAAAAAACATAAGTTTTTATGGAAACCAGGTCATTTTAGTTATCTTGTATATATAAAACTAATCCTCACTATATATAAACAATGAAACATTTATTGATAAATATATTGATTGCAATTCAACTGACCGGTTATAGTGCCGGTAAAGTATGGGCTGAACAAAATGAACCTGTTTCAAATATTCAAACAAAAAACACATCACAAACAGACACTATTTCAGCGAACCGACTATTTCAGGAAAAAAGCACTTCTTCTTTCGAAATTATACCGGGCAACAAAAATATGGGTTTTGAATATAAAACCATAGATATCAGTTATAAACATGCTTTTTTATTACTACCCGGACAGGATAGTTTCAATAACTACTTTGCCAGATACACAATAACAACAAACACCTGTACTGCATGCGAAGGACAAGAGCGAAATATAAAAGTATTATTAAGACCTTTTGAAGATCCGGAAAAGACTGCGTTAACTATCGATCAGAATTGTGATCAATTAGATTTATATTTTCACAATTACCAAACAATCAAATACGGTTGTTGTGGTGCAGAAAACGAACTTGAGATTTTTGATTACAACAACCAGTCAATCATACAAGCTGACAATCAAATTATCATTGGTTATGCTCCTAATTCTGAAATCAAATTATATATTGGTAGTCAACAAGCGATTAATGACTCTTTAGATATAAGTACCCTCATGATTTCATATAATAGTACTGAGAAATATATTATCCGGATCAAATCGAAGATAGAATTAGAAAGTCATTGTTCTCCCTTTTCTCCTGATATAGAAATTTATGAAAAGGGGGAAAATATACTTTCAGAGACAAGAAATGAATATCCGTTATGGTCTTTAAACGGGATAAACAATAAAGCTCAGATAAATGACCTGGTGATCAGGCTAAAATTTGACTGTGATGAAACCGTAAGTAATCATATAATCGATATCCCTATCATTCAGGGAAAGCCCTTTGGAAAAGAAAACAAGGAACAGGATATATATTTGTAAAAAACAAGGCTGATAGAAAAAGAAAGAGACAACCTCATTGTGAGACTGCCTCTTCTATGTTCTTTATTGACCGGAAAAATTATTCTCCAGCTTCCTTTTTAGCATCCTCAACCATTTTCTCATTGGCCATAATCATAATTTCCACACGACGATTACTTGAACGTCCTTCAGGAGTATTATTACTTGCTACAGGTTGATGGATACCTTTACCTTCGTATACCATACGTCTGCTGCTTAAACCCTGATCAAGAAGATAATCATATACACTCTTGGCTCGTTTCTCAGACAAAGTCTGATTATAGTCCACACTTCCTGTGTTGTCTGTATGACCTACAATCCTAATATCCGTATCAGGATTTTGATCCAGGTTCCTGGCAAAATTACGTAAAGCACTTTTAGATGCATCACTTACTGTACTTGAATTGGTTGCAAACAAAATACCAGAGTCGAAAGTTACTTTCAATGCCGGTGCCTGTCCTTCTTCTTCTATCATTTCAACCTGGGTATCTTCAGGCAACACCTGTTCAAGCTCCTTTTTTTGCTTATCCATTTTTTTGCCGATAAGCGCTCCGGCTGTTCCACCAACAGCAGCACCAATCACTGCTCCCAAAGCTGTATTTCCTGCAATCTTACCGACACCTGCACCAACTGCAGCGCCACCACCTACACCAATTGCTGTTCCTTTTACGGTATTACTTGCTCCGCAACCTGAAAGTAAAACGGCTGCACATACTAATGATACTGATAAAACCTTTAAATCTTTCATCACTAAACTGTTTTAATGTAACTCTTTTTGCCTTTATTAATTTAGATAAATCTGTAATGTATTAGAATACGACTAATTTAGTCGAACTTAATCGAACAATTCGATGGAATCGCAATATGCCAATTCCCCTTGTACAATATAAGTAATTTCATCCGGACTATACTTTCCAAACCCGTCTCTCTGTGCATTTTTTATAACAAACTCAATCAGTTCTTCTTCATCAAACTCAACCATCGAATCATCATCCCCATCAAGAAGTCCCTTAGAGTCATAAAACTCATATATCAGATCAACAATATAATTTATATTGTCATCACTGAATTTGTTTTTCAATTCCAGAGGAAGAAAGTTTTTGATAAACTTCACAGCCTCATCATCATCATAAATGAAATCTTTTTCTTCGCTCATATTACTCTTTTATTAAAAACAGCGCAAGATACAAAAAGTTTAATAATTGTCCCGAAAAAAAGGCTTAAGTATAAGATATTATACCTAAAAAAAGAACTGTTTTGCATATAAGATAAAAAAATGGGTACTCACAACCTGTTAGCTGAGTTAATTCTTTGAGCCTCATATTTTCAATAAATGTTAAAATGCGGTACATCCTACAACAAAAAAACGGGATTACATGTAATAGATATATTTTTGAAGAAAGTTGATAAATGCATTGGTTATTAATTGTTTTATCGTATCACGAATAAATTTTGAGACATTAGTTCTAAGGCATTTAGATGTTGAACATCAGTTTACTACTGCAAACAGTAGCAAAACTGCTAAATTTGAATATGATGCATTTGAATTCAAAGTTTGGTAAGCAAACACTTCCTGTTATTATAAAATGTCGTTTTTTCGACAATCTGAAAATGGTAAGAAATAAAATAGCTTATTGCATACCCTTATGTCTATTATTGGCTAATAGTGTTTTATGCGCGCAGGCATCCAAACCTGATTATAGTCTATTCGAGAAAAATATATATACGAATGGAAAACAAAAATTACGATACCGTATATTGTGGCCGGAAACAATGGAAGAAGGAGAGAAATACCCCTTGTTTATTTTCCTTCATGGAATGGGTCTTGGGGGAAAGGATAATAAGAAACAATTAAAACGTGGAGCAGAATTGTTTTTAACACCCGAAAACCGTACAAAATATCCGTGTATTGTATTATATCCGCAAGCTCCGCTTGGTAAGTCTTTTGTAAAAATCACAAAAAACGGAAGGCCATTATTATTTCGTGGATTCAGAAAGTTCACAAAAGAAAAACCGGATAGTGAAAAACTAGAAATGTCTTTGTCTCCATATGGCAAAATGGTACACGAAGTGATAAGCCAATTGATTACAGAGAATGTTGTAGATACGAGTAGAATATACATTGGAGGAGCTTCCATGGGAGCATTTTGTACCTTCCAGCTTATTTCAGAATATCCTATTTTTGCTGCTGCGGCTTCCATGGCCGGAGGTGCAGATCCCACTACACTCGATAATTGGGCAGGCAAAGTCCCTGTATGGATTGTGCATGGTAATAAAGACCCGATCGTTCCGGTAGAATCTTCAAGGGCAGTAGTAAAACAACTCGAAGAACGAGGTATTACCAATTACCGATACAACGAATATGGCAATCTTAAACATCACTGCTGGGACAAAGCTTTCGTTGAGCCTGACTATCTGGAATGGTTTTTCTCCAAGTGTAGGGAATAAAAAAAACACTTATGTCAAAAAAATGACATAAGTGCTCATAATAAACGACTTTCTTTTCTTAACCACAAAGTTGCGAAGCAACTGATACTACTTGACTACTTTAACTACTAATTGGCATTAATTTTTAAATGTCAATTGGCCATCTGCCACATCAATTATAATCGGACGGGTACGATCGATCGTTGAACCAAGGATCTGCTTTGATAATTCATTTAATACAAGATCCTGAATAGCCCGTTTGACTGGCCGTGCACCAAATTGCGGATCATACCCTTTTTCACTGATCAAATCGGTGGCTGCATCAGTAAACTGAAGTATTACACCATTTTTTTGCAACATTTGTTGAATACTATTCAACTGTAAACCTACAATCTGACGTATTTCAGATTCATCCAACGGAGTAAACATAATAACTTCATCAATACGATTCAGAAACTCAGGACGAATTGTCTTTTTCAACAAATCAAGTACCTGATTTCGCGTATCCTCAATTATCTGTTCACGGTTTACAGGTGTGATCTTCTCGAAATTTTCACGAATCAACGAAGATCCCATATTGCTGGTCATGATAATAATCGTATTTTTAAAGTTTACGGTACGACCTTTATTATCTGTCAGACGTCCATCATCCAATACTTGCAACAGTATATTGAAAACATCCGGATGCGCTTTCTCTATTTCATCAAATAACACAACCGAGTAAGGTTTACGACGTATAGCTTCCGTTAATTGTCCGCCTTCGTCATACCCCACATATCCCGGAGGCGCTCCTACCAGACGGCTGGCGCTGAATTTTTCCTGATATTCACTCATATCAATTCGCGTCATCATATTCTCATCGTCAAACAAATATTCGGCTAATGCTTTCGCCAGTTCAGTCTTACCGACTCCGGTAGTTCCCAGAAAAATAAATGAACCGATCGGACGTTTCGGATCTTGTAATCCCGCCCTGCTGCGACGTACAGCATCTGCTATCGCTTTGATAGCATCTTCCTGACCAATCACACGCTTATGCAGGTCATCTTCGAGATGTAATAATTTATCCCGTTCACTTTGCATCATTTTGTTGACAGGAATGCCCGTCCAACGTGATACAACATCGGCAATATCCTCGCTATCCACTTCTTCTTTGATCATAGCCGAAGCACCCTGCATCGTATGCAATTGCGTCTGTATATCTTCTATCTCTGCCTCTTTTTCCTGCAGCTTACCATAACGTATCTCAGCGACTTTACCATAATCCCCCTCACGCTCAGCCTTCTCAGCTTCAAATTTCATATCCTCGATATCGATTTTATTCTGCTGAATCCGGTTGATCAACTCCTTTTCACTTTGCCATTTGGCCATTTGTTTCTTTTCATCTTCCTTCAGGTCAGCAATCTGTTTACTCAGCATTTCGAGTTTAGGCTGATCGTTTTCACGCTTGATTGCTTCACGTTCGATTTCCAGTTGCTTAACACGACGGGATATTTCGTCTAACGATTCCGGCACCGAATCCACCTGAATACGCAGACGGGCAGCGGCTTCGTCCATCAGGTCAATCGCTTTATCCGGCAGAAAACGATCCGTAATGTAGCGGGTCGATAATTGTACAGCCGCAATAATAGCGTCATCTTTGATCCGTACTTTATGATGATTCTCATATTTTTCTTTCAATCCGCGCAGAATCGAAATCGTGTCAGCCTCATCCGGTTCCTCCACCAAAACGGTCTGGAAACGGCGTTCCAATGCTTTATCTTTTTCAAAATATTTCTGATACTCATCCAAAGTCGTTGCACCGATCGCACGTAATTCACCACGCGCCAATGCCGGTTTCAGGATATTTGCAGCATCCATTGCTCCATCACTCTTCCCTGCTCCGACTAATGTATGGATTTCATCAATAAAGAGAATTATCTGTCCGTCGGACTTAATTACCTCGTTTACTACAGCTTTTAATCGTTCTTCAAATTCACCTTTATACTTTGCTCCGGCAATCAAAGCTCCCATATCCAAAGAGAATATCTGCTTACTTTTCAGATTCTCCGGAACATCACCCCGCACTATCCGGTGTGCTAACCCTTCTGCAATAGCTGTTTTCCCAACACCAGGTTCTCCTATCAGGATCGGATTATTCTTTGTTCGCCGGCTTAAAATCTGTAATACCCGGCGGATTTCATCATCACGCCCGATCACTGGGTCCAGTTTGCCTGAGCGCGCTCTCTCATTTAGATTTACAGCGTATTTACTTAACGAGTCATACGTATCTTCTGCCGATTGGCTGGTTACTTTATTGCCCTTCCGCAATTCTTCAATAGCCAATCGCAATTCTTTTTCTGTTACACCAACATCCTTCAATAGCTGCGAGGCATCGCTTTTTTCAGTAAGTAATGCCAAAATCAAATGTTCTAATGAAACATATTGATCCCCCATCTTACTGCAATAATCAACTGCCTTCTGTAATACAGCATTAGCCTCACGACTCAAATATGGTTCTCCGCCCGAAACTTTCGGATAACTTTCAATCTTTTGCTCTAAAGACTTTTCCAAAACAGGTAAACTTACTCCAAGCTTTTGGAAAAGAAACTGAACCACATTTTCACCTACAGAAAGAATTGACTTTAACAAATGTGTAGCCTCTATACTTTGTTGATTATAGCTACTAACCAACTGCACGGCCTGTTGCACAGCCTCCTGCGATTTAATTGTAAAATTATTTAAGTTCATATATAAATTTCCTTTCTTATTATAATCATTTTCTATTTGGATTTGTTCAAAATGAGTGCCAGATAAAGAATTGTGACAATTTGTCATAGGCAAGAAACACGTTATAAGCAACGCTTATAAGTTAATATATAGCCACTTTCAACATCGTCGCCTTACTAAATCCATATAACTTTAATAATTCATCATTAAGGCGCGGTTTCCCGCAGTGGCATAATTAGAGCAGATTTTCTTAAATGTGTGTTTGCTTAACAAAACTGTTCGGCTTCTCCAGTCGTTTTACGTGACTCGACATAATCCAACGTTTACGAAGGTGAGAGCAGAAACCGAACTTGTTCGGATTATGCCGAGACAAGTAAACGCACTTTTAAGAAACAAGTTTGGCTTCTGCCCTCGCTACTTAAAACATTCATTTTTTTTCACACACCAAATATTTTTTCATTTGAATTGTTATAATAAAAGAATGAACTACGTAAAAATCGTAGCATAAGAATTATTTTTTTAATAATAAAAACGGGAACATATGAAAAAGTTATTTTTTTTGGCAGTTACTTTAATGGCGTGTACTAGTGTAACATATGCTCAGAGTGATTGCAGTTATCTTTACCCTAACACAGAGGGTACAACTATGACAACAAAATGTTATGATGCACAAAATCAACTACTTTCAACAGTCATGTATGAAGTTAGTAACGAAACTGACAACTTCACAAGTTCTTCATCCGAAATTGTTTATTCAATGAAAGACAAATCAGGTAACGTTGTAAATGCTGGTGTAATTGAAAACTATTGTGATGATGGTAATATTTACATGAGGACAAGAAGTAAATCTGATGTGGCAGACATAACAAAAATGTTATCGGCCAATATAAACCTTATGGGAAGCTATTTGGATTATCCGAATACATTCCCGGATTTTGATGGTGAACTTGATCAGGAAGATGCCAATCTTACTCTCAGAGTAAAGGATAATAGCCAGAAACCCGTAAGAGTAAGGATCTATAATCGCGAGTACGAAAAGAACGAGTCGATTACCACTCCTGCCGGCACTTTCGACACCTCAAAAATCACTTTCAGGGTAGAAGTATATAATGGGAACGATAAAACCACAAAAGACTTCAAACACGTGGAATGGTATAGTTTAGGAAAAGGAATTATACGTGCAGAATCATACGACAAAAAGAATCAGTTATTAAACTACACTGTATTAACTGAATTGAAGGAGAAATAATTCCTATTTAATTGCCCCTCCCATCATTTTTGGATAAATAATCACGGAATCCCGGTAATAAGGATTCCGTTTTTTTATAAAAAAAAAGAGATACAGTAAACAACATTCTGCCACTGTATCCCTGAATAAATTGATAACAAAATGATCCTTCCAGATCAGGCCGTATGATTACCCCCTGTTATACCATATACTTCTGCCGTAGTAAAACTGGATTCCTGGGAAGCAAGCAATACATAAACAGCAGATAATTCAACAGGCTGCCCTGCACGCTGCAATGGCGTATTTTGACCGAACTTAGGAAGTTTATCCTGAGGCTGTCCGCCGGATACCTGAAGTGCTGTCCATACAGGTCCGGGAGCAATAGAGTTTACCCGGATACCTTTTTTTGCAACCTGCTTAGCCAATGCACGGGTAAAAGCGACAATTGCGCTCTTTGTAGCAGCATAATCCAACAAATATTCACTAGGTTGATAAGCTTGTATGGAAGTTGTTGTTATAATTGTTGCACCAGGAGGCATTAACGGCAATGCTGCCTTTACTGTCCAAAACAACGAATATACATTTATTTCAAATGTTGCCTTTAATTGCTCTGTAGTGATATTCATTATATCATCTTGTGCCACTTGCTTACCAGCAACCAGACAAAGAATATCAAGACCGCCCAGCTTTTTATAAGCCTCTCCCACCATCTGTTTATTAAAAGCCTCGTCCCGGAGATCTCCCGGAATCAGTATTACTTTTCGCCCTTCTCTTTCCAGCAAATCTTTTAGCGACTCTGCATCTTTATGCTCCGATTCTACATAATTAACAGCAATATCAGCACCTTCACGTGCATAAGCAATGGCAGCAGCCCTTCCAATTCCGGAATCTCCCCCGGTAATAAGTGCCTTACGCCCCTGCAATTTTCCACTACCTTTATAACTTTCTTCGCCACAATCAGGCACAGGCATCATATCTTCCTGTATTCCGGGCGATTCCTGCAACTGCTTCTGATAACCATCTTGACGATATTGAGTCAATGGATTTTGCATCATCAGACGTCTTTCTGTATTTTGTTTAAATTTATCTTCTTTCATAATTCCTTACGTTTAATCTGATATACAGATAAAAAACACGGAGATTTATGATAAACCCCGTGTCTTAAATTCCATTATTATTTTGCAAAAATCACTTTTTCACTTCATCAATTTTCGCTTTACCTTCCTTCATTTTATACTCTGCCCGGTCTTTAACATACTCAAGCTCATTTACACCCTGATCAATAATATCTTTTGCTTTTTTCTTTGTTTTGGATGCAAAGTCATTAAAGCTGTCACATGCTTCTTCAAAAAAACCTTGCTCCCGCATCCTGGAAGCAATATAACCGATAGCTGCACCCAAAGCTACCCCCATTACAAATTTGTTCATAGTTTTTACTTTTTAAAATTAAACATATTTCCTACCTATTCACGATTGAGTATGTTTACTTGACAGAACGTCTGGTAAACAGCGACACAATCCATAACAACACGACAGCACCAATTACAGACATTACTAACGTTCCGAGTATGCTTGTCGTCGAGAATCCCAACAAACTATAAATCCATCCGCCTAAGACACTACCAACCAGGCCCACAACCAGATTTAGAATAATACCGAATCCGCTACCCTTCATTATCCAACCAGCAATTGCACCAGCCAGGATACCAATAATAATCGACCATAAAATTCCCATACTTGTTCATTTATAAATTATTACTACAGATTTATTTTATACCTTACGAACTTGTAACAATTACTTTTTCGATTTTGTTTAAGAGAATACCATTTTTTTTAGAAATCGCGTTGAATTTTATCCGGCAATAAATTGCTCCTGTTTTTCTTATAAATACAACTATTTTTTTTGTAAATTTGGCCTAAAAGGAAAACCCCTGATAAATCATTGGTCTAAAACCAGTACATTTGCATAAACAGAAATTATGAATATGGATAAAGCTATTATTTGTGCTGTATCAACACCTCCCGGATGTGGAGGTATCGCTGTTATACGTTTATCAGGTGAAGGATGTATCAAATTGGCCGACAGGGTGTTTTTCTCACCATCCGGCAAAAAACTATCCGACTTTTCACCCCAAACGATACATTTCGGTGAAATACGTTCAGGTAATACAACTGTTGACGAGGTTTTAGTCAGCATATTCCATGCACCGCACTCATATACGGGCGAAGATACGATAGAAATTACTTGCCATGGATCCATATATATACAGCAGCAGATATTACAATTGCTAATTGAGAAAGGAGCCCGCTCTGCTCTTCCGGGAGAATTTACTCAACGCGCTTTCCTCAACGGCAAGATGGATCTTAGCCAGGCCGAAGCGGTTGCCGACCTGATAGCATCCACGTCTGCCGGAATGCACAAATTAGCAATGAATCAAATGCGTGGGGGATTTTCTGCTGAGTTGACCCAACTTCGAACCCAATTACTGGATTTCACATCATTAATTGAGTTGGAACTTGATTTCTCGGAAGAAGATGTAGAATTCGCCGACCGTTCCCAGCTACGTGATCTGGCCGATAAAATCAATAAAAAGATTACTGATCTGGCTGATTCATTCAGTGCCGGAAATGCTATAAAAAACGGTATTCCGGTAGCAATAATCGGCAAACCCAATGTGGGAAAATCTACCCTCCTGAATGGGCTGTTAAACGAAGAACGGGCAATTGTTTCCGACATCCCCGGCACAACACGTGATACTATTGAAGAAACTATAAATCTGAACGGACAGCTATTCCGGTTTATCGATACCGCCGGCCTACGTCAAAATACAAATGACCAAATTGAAGCTATCGGTATTCAACGAAGTTTTGAAAAAGCAGAAAAAGCGGCTATTGTATTGTACTTATTCGATCTGACGAATGAAGATATAGCCGATGTTGTCTCAACCAGTCAATGGTTGCATAAGTTACAGAAACCAGTATTAATGGTAGGAACTAAAAACGATATCGCACGTAAAAGCCCGATGCATACATCAGGCAATGTAATGTCAATTTATATTTCCTGTAAAGAACCGGCAGATATAGAGCGGTTGAAAAATAAAATAACTTCCATCATTGACCTGAAATCAATAAGCAATCACGATGTCATTGTAACCAATATTCGTCATTACGAAGCTCTTTGCAATGCACAGGCATCTATTGCCCGTGTTATTGAAGGCTTAAATAATAATCTATCAGGCGATTTCCTGTCACAGGATATACGCGAATGCCTGCATTATTTAGGTGAAATTACAGGTGGCGAAATCGCCACTGACGAAGTTCTCGGAAATATATTCTCAAAGTTTTGCATCGGGAAGTAAGGTATAAAATCAAATGAAAACAACAAGTATAGGAATACAGATATCAAAAGTTCTTTGAGTTAAAAATTCTGACAATCCATAACAAAACTATGCATTTGGCAAATGAACCGTTTTTCATTTATGCAACACTTCGCAATGGCATGTTATTGGGTAAATATATGAATAATTTCCCCTTAAAGCAATTTATGCACTATGACAGTGCAATAAATATTCAAAAACGCACCTTCGAAGTGCAAAAACAGATTAAAGAAGTAGAAAACGGGTATATTATAAAAGATAATATCGAGAATGGCTTTTTAAATGTTATTCCTCTTTGGCAAATGGGACTAACATATTAAAAACAATAGGCATTAGTTTTGTGTAAGATAAAGATATAACACACAAACTACGAAAATCAAATTGAAATTCAATACATTGTTTTGGATATATATATCTTCAGTGCTTTGAGGTTTTCATAGTTCAATCTGAAATAATCACTCCATAAAGCTTCTATATAAAATTCATCCGGCTCAAGGTTTAATGTAGAACTCGTTGCAATAATCTCATCTTTATCATCAAGAGCTGCAATTCTCAGATAAATATCCTGTCCTATATTATTTCCATTAACAGACTTAATTTCACAATGAAATTTCAGTTCTCCACCCGTTTCGTAATCTGCATACTCATCTTTCTCTATAGTATACCCCAATCTTTTAATTTCTATTCCAAAATGTTCCTCTAAGTCTTTATTCCGGATAATTTCCAATTCTTTATCAATAATCATAGCTAATAAATTAATTTAAAATATTATACAAAAACATTCATTCAGGAAATCCATGTTTCCTAAAACTATAAAGATACCGTTTTTGTTCAAAAAACATACATTTCGGATGTAAAAAAACGATACTTATTGTAAGCGCTTTATTTGCGTTGTGCCAAAACTTTGATGTTAAAAGCAACTCAATACAACAGAAGCATAGAGGCAACCCCACAATGAGATTGCCTCTAATTCATTTAACGGATAATCATCAACCTTATCTAGCTAATCAGATTTGCTTACTACATTATTTTATTACCACTTTTAAGTAAGACTTACCATCTAAAACTACAATATAAATGCCTGACGCTAATGATAAAGTTGTCTCTCCGGCACCCAATCGCCTTTGGAGATACAAGCTTCCGTATATTGTATAAACAGACAATGTAACAGGCTTTTCCACATTTATAAATAATTGACGGCCATTCGTCCGGATCGCGGTATTATCAATTACAGCATTGCTTGTTGATTTTACACCTTCAATCGTCAGATCCAATGATTCTGTCACCTGTCTGATCGTGACTTTAATCGTATCATCTGCAATTCGTATTAATTTTACACCTCCCTCATCATCCCACAGTGGATTATTCGTTTTTACGGTAACACCGTCTAAATTATACCCGGGAAGAGGAGTTATCGTAAAAACAAAATCATCATGGCTTTTCACATAATGAACCCCTGGTTCCAAACTTGTCTTCAATCCGGTAACTTCCGGAATGCTGACCGGGCGGGTTATTTCGGGTATTAATTCACAAATGCTTATTTCAATCTGATTACTCCGGGCTATTCCGCATTCTGTGTCTATCTGGTAATAAAGCTTTTTACCTTTATCACTTTTAGACAAGACATATGTATACGGATCAATTTCGCGGTCTTTTAAAAACCATTGTCCTGTACCTTCAATAATAATTTTGGAAGTATCTGTAATTTCCAGGATTAATCCGGTTATTCTTTTGTAGAAACAAGTATCTTTTTCCAGTTTTAAAACAATTTTCACACGTTCCTTTTCAATAATATCTACAGAAGTTGTATCCCTTTGGCTTGATGCATTTACACCTATAATATAATAAGTTCCTCCTCCTACCGATTTCGGATTTGCCACCGGAATTGTACAAAGCCTATCCATATAATAGCTTAACGTTATACCAACCAGACTTCCTGAGAGCAGTTTTAAATTCGTCAGATCCATTTTATCTGATTCACATATTGTATCATTAGCAAATTCAAAAATTCCGGCCCTCCACCTGGCATATAGTGTACGGTTTGAAGTAATGGTTAAAGGCGAACCGTTCCATTCTGCTCCATTAACAGCATCCAATGCCCAACACTGAAATACATAACCAGCCCTCTCCGGTACTGCATGAGGAAATGTCACACTGCCATTATGATTCGTGATCTGATAACAATTCTGCACCATCCCCGAACCATCTTTTTCGTAATAAGTCGTACCATTATATGTCAAATTCGGAAGAGAAGTCCAATCGCCTCCATTTGCATTAAATTTTGCCCATCTGATTTCTACTGCTCCAATATTGGGATTCGTCTGATCACGTAAATAACCTCTTCCATCAACTGTCAATGTAGATGAAATGCCCTGTCCGTCTGCCAATCCAAATACATCCATTCCATCATTAGGTTTGATGGATATAGTAGGTATTACTCTGTAATACGATGTATTTGTTTCATACGGATTACCGATTTTACTACTACAGTGATTCTCCCATTTAACCGGATTATTATTTCCCAATGCATTCAAAAGTGTTACATCTGTCGGTAGGCTGGTGCCATTATCATATCCGATATTCCCGGATTGCGACCCCCCCGGATTTAATAAAGCTTTGAAGCCAACATTCGCATGTGCATTATATACTTTGTTGTTGCTTCCATCCAATATATAATTACCGAGAATAATATTATTCTTTAATGTGACTTGGGGAGCTCCGGCCATTGCAGCATGAAAGCCTATCCCCCCACCACGCTGATATACACTTTTTGTATAGTTCTCAACAATTGTATTATGTTCTAATACGACCGGCGTTTTCAATGAAAATTGGATAGCCCCTCCGCAAGTTGCAATATTGAAAGATCCGGATTTTGCCGGATTCACGTCATCCGCATAATTTTCATACATCGTGCAATTGGTAACATAGTTTTCCGCACCCGTATCATAGTTTTGTATAAAGAGTGCTCCGCCATCATCCGAAGCATAATTCTTATAAAACGTAGAGTTTTGCAAATTAAATTTGGTTACCTGCGAAGCATTACCATAGACTGAGACAGCGCCTCCGTCACCATTACCGTTTGGGATTGTAACACGATTGCCTTCAAAATAACAAGAGTCGATAGATACCGACGATGTATTTCCAGCCGGAGAATAAACGCCGATAGCTCCTCCCCAGTTAACCGACAGATTATTCAGGAAAACCGAACGCCTGACACTAACCTGACCGGTATGGTTAAAACAAACAATCGCACCACCCGAATAACCGGCTCCAGCGTTGTAATTTTCATCAAAAGTACAATCCAGCACCTCTAAATTACCTGAACCTTTATAATAGATACCTCCACCATGATCTCCTTTATTATTATTTCTGAAAGTCGAATTTGTCACACGTACAATTGCACTTACATCCAGATCCGAGAATCCAAGCGCTCCATGCTGAATCGAATTAAAATAAACCTGATCAAATTCGAGAATCCCTTTGCTACTACTATTGATAGTAACACCTCCCCCTGCAGTTCCTCCGTTTATACCATTCGAATTAGTCCTCAATCCTTTCAACTCTATATTCTTCAGTGTGAAAGTACCGGTCGAAGTCGTTTTTGTGATCAAAAAATGCCGGTAATTACCACTAATAGTAAGCGTTTTGCCATTACCGTCAATAATAAAGCTATTGGCATGATTGATTGTTATACTAATAGCTGATCCTAAAACTGCCGGGAAAGATGAGGATAATTGAATCACTTCTCCTTCTGTTGCCGAAGTTATCGCGCTTTGCAACGTTACGACGTCATTTACAATAGTTTGCCCACATAGTTTAGGAATGGCTGTATACAACATTCCTGTTAGTGCTAACGCAACAAGTAATTTTCTCTTCATATAGATATTTTGTTTTTGTATAAAGTTTAAACTCGAATGCAAATAAAAAAATAAAAGATTTATTCTCCAATATCATCATAAAACCCCAAACACGCATTCGCCTAAAATACAGTATCATAGCACGTTGTAAACTTTTCATAAATAAATAAAAAACCACGGATATGTTAAAAATTTAATATATTTTATTCTTTCATTAAAGAATCTTTTATGAGAAATTGTGAATAAGAAATACAGGTACGATTATTTTTCCGAACCGTATATTTTTGATATTTTTATTGCAGAAAGTTATCTTTAAATAGTAAATATCGCCTAGCCGATTTTTATATGAGTAAAAAACTGAAACAGCTTTCCGAAATGACCAATGAAGAGCTTTGGCAATTGTTCCCAATCATACTATCCGAATATACTAATGATTGGGCTAAAAATTACCTTGCAGAAAAGCAGAACCTGGAAAACATTATCGGGAAAGAATCAATCATCCGGATAAACCACATCGGGAGTACAGCCGTACCCGGCCAATTGGCCAAACCAACCATTGACATCTTACTGGAAATAAAAGACAATACGGATACGGATCAATTGATCAATAAACTGGAAAAATCAGGATATATATACTCACCTCAACCTGACAAACCGATTCCACATATGATGTTCATGAAAGGTTATACCACAAGAGGATTTGAAGGGCAGCCCTACCATCTGCATATCCGGTATGCAGGTGACTGGGATGAGCTTTATTTCAGGGACTTCCTGATTTCCCATCCTGAAACGGTTGATAGATATACCCTGTTAAAGCAACAGTTAAAAGATAAATTCGAACATGACCGCGATGGTTATACACAGGCAAAAACGGGTTTTATCCGGGAAATTACAGCATTAGCCCGAAAAGAATTCCCTGATAGACACAACAAAAATTATATGAAATAATTCAGGAAAAACAGCTGTAAATATACCCAATCAATATACTCCCCAATAATGTATTTCATCAGATAAAAAATATATCTCAATTATTTACGCATAAACTATATTTCAGAAACTTTGAACTTCGTGGACTGTTGATTCGCATGAATAATATTTATTGATATTATGATCATCTTTGTTAAGCTGTTATAGTTTAATATCCAACCGCAAATAGGACCCAATTATAAAAATCAAAAAATTTCTTTTCAAAAAAAATAAGAATACAGATGTAAGTAAGCATCTTTTTTATACTTTTGTTTTACTGAAAATATACTATTATTTATACCATATCGTACACATCCCTCTTTGTGACGAGTTTGATTTATTGTCGATGATATCGTTAATCATTAATCTGTTTGTATTACTTACAATTGAAGCTGATTGGAAAGATAATTTGTTATTAAAAAGAGACGACTTCCAGGAATATCATTACCAACAGGAAGTTTCAGATTATCCGGATAGCCTTTTCGTAAAAAAATTGGAGGAATCACGTTGCTTCAATATGGACACTATGCTTTTGCAGTATGCCCGGCAAGGCTATTTGTATTGCATAGATGAATGGACCTGTTATTATACTGACCTACTCCCTTACTTATCTGAGGAGAAAAAACAACTGATAGAGAAGAAAGCGAAAGATGCGGTTAGCCTGTATAAAGACATCGGGTTAACAAATGAAGTTGCGTTTATGAAAGCAATGCATTTATCACTCAATGAAAATCAAGAGACTCATCATAAAATTTCGGCTTTTAAAAAAATAGCCAATGATGCAGATAAAAGAGGTGACATCTGCATGAAAATAAGGGCAATGGCCGAGATCTTAAAAATTTATAACACAGCCGTTCCGTCCGATTATCCTACATGCTTTATGTTGGCAGTATTGCTTACTACTGAATTAAACAAGACAACAAAAGAACAATTCCCGGAAATCAATAGTATTTATTATTATATCGGGGAAGCTTATTACTTGTTCCAGGATTATGACCGGGCCATTTTTTTCCTTGAAAAAGCATCGAATAGCCCCCCTTCCTTTTTTCATGATTATGCAAGTTTGAAATCATGTAATTTATTGGGTTTGTACTATTCTTCTATTGGGGATTTGGAAAAATCGGATTCTTATTTTCATATGATTATTGAAAACAACGATAGCGTAAAATTCCACCCTCTTTATAATGCAATTGCGATGTGCAATATCGCTGAAAATCTCCGAAAAAAAGGCGATTACAGGCATGCAACAGATATGCTAACAATGTATTTGCCAGAAGTTACCAAAAGAAAAAAATATTTTTTTGCTTCAAGAATCACCATGCAGTTAGCCGAGTGTTATCTTGCTGAAAATAATTTGGATAAAACAAAAGAAATGCTTGATCTTACAAGAACATATCTAAGTAGGCTTCCTAAGATAAGCTACACCCGGCTATGCATGTTTTATCCGTTAATGAATAAATATTATGCAGCAACAGGTAATCCTGAACTAGCCAAAGCTTATATGGACTCCTCATTAATTGCAGAAAACAACCGCAATAAAAAATACAATACAATTGATATACTTCGGGGCGAACAAAAGTTATTCGAATTCCATGAAAATGAAAAAAACAAACAGATCCGGTCACAAAAAATACAATTGACGACTATTACTATTGTAATTGTTTTATCGTTTTGTTGCTTGTTTATAATTTCCAGATTATATCACAAGAAACAGGTTTCTTTCCAATCGTTGCTCTCAGACATAGAAAAGCCGAAAAGAGAAGTATCAAGAAAAGAAAGCCATTCTTTATTTGAAAAGCATAAAGAATGTCCGAATGAAAAAGACACGGAAATATTTGACATACTGCAAAATTGTATGATTAATGAAAAACTCTTTAAAGATGCCGGACTGACCCTGGAATCTTTGAGTAATCGATTAGATATACCAAGAAATTGTTTGTCGCAGGCAATCAACCGGTGCACCGATAAAAATTTCAATCAATATGTTAATGATTACAGGGTAAAAGAAGCTATTAAACTGATGTCTGATCCTAAATATAAAAATATACTAGTCGATGACCTTGCTGAACAAAGTGGTTTCAATAGCCGTTCATCTTTTTACCGGACTTTCAAAAATGTTACCGGTTCAAAACCTTTAGAATGGAAACGAAAATAGCCCCTTTATCTTAAAAACATTCATCCCACAAGTATTACCATTTATTCAACATTAAATTTATTTTACTAATTACCACTTAGTTATCATATTTTTTGTCCCAACATACACTTTGGGACATTTTTCTTTGTGTTTATATTGATTTTTGTATACAAAAAGGACGATTATGAAACACTTTTACTACTTTTTATATTTAATACCAATCCTTTTGATAGTTAGCGAAACTATCAAAGCAGAAGAATGGAGAATATCAAATACAGGAACAACTCAAGTAACTCCAAATGATTTTCCTTCATTAATCAATGGATGCAGTGAACAGATTTTTTCAATGTATTTGTATTATTCCGGTGACGGAGTCTTTAATTATCAAGATTACAATGTCCATGTAGAATTGAAAGGAGAGATTGCTAATCTTCAAATTGCAGAAATAAAAAAAAGAATACAGATTAGTTTGAGTTTGGATAAAGAGACATGGAAACCTCTTAATTTTTCTACCCAGAATGGCATCGTAAAAGCTTCCCTTAATAACTATATCAAGGGATTATACGAGAATAAAACCCAAGCCTTTCACATAAAATTCGAAAGTATTGGAGTCGGTATATCCGGTTCTGTGGCATTTACAGCCAGAAGAAGTAGAACGGGAGCACTGAATGTTTCTGCTACTGCAGAGTCAGGAACAATACTTTTTGACAACATAGTGAATGCTACAACAATAGCCTTAAAACCTGCCAGTGATGGCGAAATAGAAATCGGTGAAAAAGCAGTTACTTTTAATGTAAAGAACGCATGCTATTCTACAACTTGGGGGAAACCATACCTTAGGATTGTATCGACCGCAGATCCTCGCAGTTATCTGACTGTGAACGACAATGAATTTACACTGGAAAATTCAGGTGAATATATTATTGATATAGAACTTCCGAAAAATAATATCACGAATGGTTCTGATAATCAGGTGACCTTGAAAGCAAAGCCAAATGCCCCTGATGGGACTTTCAATTTCAGATATTATGTGGTCGGCGGTCAAAGTAAAGATCGCTGGGGAAGCGGATATTTTGATCAGGTTGTTCATGTGCTTGGAAAGGCAAAATTAACTATGCCAAAAACATTGCCGAGTGTTATCAGCGATTGTGCAGAACGGGATTATTCTATTAAAGTTTCTTCACCGTTTTACCATAATGTAACTGTCGGCGCTTTGGAAATTACCAGTGATATTGATCCTGCCGGTATTTTCAGTCTGGTATATGGTCAGGACACAATCGAATTTACAAACAAGAAGGCATATATCGATCTGCCGTTTGGCAGTGACGGAGCATCAACCATTAACCTGAGTATTATCCCTCTTACAGCAAAAAGCGATAATGATATTACACTTACATACAGGGTCGTTGAGTCAAAAGATGATCTCACACAATGGGGAAGCGGTTCGTTAAGCCATACTTTCGGATTGCATACATCGAAATCAACTACCCTTTCTTTAATCAACGGGGTGGATAATAATATTACCATTGGAGAAAAGACGGTTCCGGTTAACGTTGGTAATCCGTGTTACAATAGCGGATGGGGAATACCATACCTGAGGATAATATCCACAAAAGATCCGAATAATTTTATGTCAATCAATGGCTATCAGTTTTCACCTGGAAGTCCGGAAGAATATTATCTGGACATTCCACTATCGGGTGACAGTATAAAGAATTCAATAGCCAAAGATTTGAGAATAATAGCTGAACCCAATGCTCCTGATACATCGTTCGTATTTACATATTATGTAGTTGGCGGTCAAAATAAAGATCGTTGGGGCAATGAATCGATTATCCAGACTGTGAATATTCTTGAGAAAGTAAAAATCATTACTCAACCGGAACATATAACTCCGGATACGGTAATTGATTGTGGAGGACATGATTATTCTCTTTGTATTTCTTCACCGTTTTACCATGATGAAACTGCCGGGACTTTGGAAATAACCAGCGATATTGATCCTGCCGGTATTTTTAGTCTGGTATATGGTCCGGATACGATCGAATTTACGAATCAGAAAGCGTATATCAATCTTCTGTTTGACAGTGATAGTACGTCGACCATTGACCTGAGGATTGTTCCACTAGTGGCAAAAAGTGATAATGATATAACACTTACATATCGGGTGGTTGAATCGGCACAAGGTCTCAGTCCATGGGGCACCGATTCGTTAGACCATACATTCGGGTTACATGCTTCAGAATCGACCATGCTTTATTTTTCCTCTGTAGAACATCACGACATTACTATCGGAGAAGATACTGTTCATATTCATGTCGGCAACGAATGCTATAATGATAGCTGGGGATCAGTATATCTGAGAGTTGTTTCGCCGGAAGATCCAACTAATTATATGACTATAAATGGTCAGCAATTTAATCAGGAAAATTCAGGTCATTATTTCCTGGATATACCACTATCGGGCGACAGTGTCAGGAGCACTATTGCCAAAGGTTTAGAAATATGTGCGAAATCCGATGCTCCTGATACAACATTTGTATTTACATACTATGTATTTGGTGGTGAAACCAATGTAGTTCGTTGGGAAAGTGATTCTGTTATCCAGACTGTAAGTATTCTTGAAAAAGTAAAATTTAATACTCAACAGGAAGATATAACTCCTGGTGCGGCAATTAATTGTGAAGGTTATAATTACACACTCAATATTTCATCCTCGATTGCAAAAGATATTACGGCCGGTGCTTTAGAAATCACAAGCAACATTCCACCCGGTGCGGTCTTCAGTTTGGCAAACGGGCAAACACCAGTTTCATTTAATCAATTAAAGACCTATATCCCATTGACATTCGACAACAATGGGAATGCTTCAGTTGATTTGAATATCCTGGCTCTTCCTGCCGCAAGAGATGAAAATGTGATATTAGCATACAGGATAGTAGAGTCAGAGAGTAATCCTGAGCAATGGGGCACCGGTTCTTTGAATCATTCTTTAACGATGAATGCCTTGCATGGAACTAATTTAACCCTTGAAAACCTGAGCGCTTTACAGGAACAACTCACTTCATTGGGTAATGTGGTTGGTTGCAATGGGCTTGTTTTAGACCTGCTCATTAGTTCTAATGATTGCCAGTCGGGGCTGGATGGTTACATTTTGCTTGACACTGAATTTAACAACCCTTCCGGAAATGGATTGTCTTCGTCCGTGTCTATTGAATCGGCTAACGGGTCAGTAATTGATTTTATGGGGAATACGAATAAAATCAGGCTTGAGTTTGAATTGGATGCAGATGGTAAATTCCGGGATCAAGTAACAATCAAACCATTACACCAAGCTTTCAAATCTTCGACTTTCGGCATTACAAGCTGTAAAGCTTATACGGACGCGGATGAGTTATTGAAAGATGCATCCGCCCAAATGGGAATACTTTCCGGAATAACATTAGATCCGGCAGGGTTACAACAAACTCCCGTAGCCACAACACTATCAATAGGTATGAATAGCCAGGAAACATTTGCCGCTTCCGACTCCCTGATATTCACTGCTGATATTAATACGACTGAGTGCATGACTGGGGCAGCTGGTACTGTCATATTTAAATTATCGGATCCGAATGATTCCACACACATCAAAATGTATCTTGATGATAGATCCAATTTGAAGTTTGTCAACGGTGAAGCACATTATACTTTTACTGCCGGAATAAATAATTCATTTACATATAGCATTAAATGTTTTGCCGGATTGGATGAAGTAGTTCCGATTCCTATGGTTTGTAGTTTATATTACAACGGAATCGAATGTATGAGCAGTAACCATCTGTTAGTTATAAACGGCGAGAAATCATATATCAGTGTTTTATCCCAACCTCAGGGCGCCCCAATTTGTAAAGGAAACGATTATACGATGGGCATCAAAGTTGATGGACAGAATATAAATTATCAGTGGTATAAAGGAAATTCAGAAATAAAAGGAGCTACGGATAGCGAATATTCAATAATTGATGCTTCATTTAAAGACCGTGATACTTATTATGTTGTTGTCTGGAATAATGCCGATACTATTACAAGTAATAAAGTAAAGATCTGGATAGCTGAACCTTTGACAAAACTTCCTGAATTTCTTGAATGTCCTGGCACAGTCATGATCGGTCAACCATATCGGATCAGCCTGGAATATTATCCTGATATTATCAGTTATAAATGGAATTATTCGAAACCCGGAGCGGATTTTAGTATAATCTCAAATGATGCTCATACAATGAATGTCATATTTTCTGCCGATGCACTTGGTCAAGGGATACTCAGTGTGGAAATGGAACATCCTTGCGGAACTTATACCATATCCCGAAATATTTCAATAACACAGGACGGTGGATATGGAACAGGCATAGAGCATCTTATACCGGAAACACTGCAAATTTACCTGGATCCCGAAACACAGGAATTGATTGTCAAAAATGAGAGTCAAACTATTAATCATTTAATAGTGAGTGATATCAATGGCCGGATTGTTTATCAGGCAGAACCTGCCGTTACTTGTTGCCGAATTTTAGCTGCCCATTGGCCGGCTGGGGTTTATATTATCAGGGCAACAACCGATACCAAATCCACTGTCCACAAGGTATTGAAAAGATAACGGCTATAGGATCCTTTTAATTTGCAACATGCTGTGCCAGGTTAATCCGGCACAGCATTCTTTTTTTATATGTTTTAATACTTTCAACCTTTCTTTTACTTCAGATATTTTTTAAGTATCGCTGCTGAAATCGTTATAAGCGTTTTTGTCTCGGGAGTATGAGCCAATCCATTAAGCATTCCCCAGTCATGAATGGTATTATTAAAACGGACAGTTGTCACTTCTACACCTGCCTGATCCAGTTTTCGCCCAAAAGCTTCGCCTTCATCCCTCAATATATCATTTTCAGACACTTCAATAAGAGTAGGTGGTAATCCTCTAAGCTGATCAACCGAAGCGCTCAAAATGGAAAGATAAATATTATCACCATCCTCCGGTTTTGATAAATACTTTGCCGTCATCCATTTCAACAACGGAGTAGTAAGAAACCGCTGTTCGCCATACAACTTAAACGATTCATAATCCATACCGGCATCTGTAACCGGCCATAATAAAACCTGTACTTTAATATCCGCCCCCCCTTCTTCTTTTGCCCTAAAGCTGGTGACTGCCGACATATTTCCTCCGGCGCTGTTTCCCACAATACCTAACCGTTTTCCATCTACATTTATCTCATTTCCATGGGCAGCAACCCATTTCGTTGCGGCATAAACTTCATTCACAGCCTGTGGAAATTTAGCTTCGGGAGACAACGAATAGTTCACAAATACGGCAGCATAACCCGAAGCTACCACTAAATCACGAACCAAACGTTTATGTGTCGGATAATCTCCTAATACCCATCCGCCACCATGCACAAAAATAAAAACAGGAAGTTTACCACGAACACCTTCCGGACGAACGATATTCAGTTTAATGGTATAACCGTCTTCTGTGATTGTTTTTTCCGATTCCTCGATACCGGATAAATCGACATGTACAGTAGTTTGTGCCCCTAAAAGTACATCCCGCGCTTCTTCAACAGGTAATGATTCAACAGGACTACCGGCATTCAGAACCTTTAAAAACTTTTTGGTTTCCGTACTCAAATGTTCATCTTCCAGATAATCGACTGATTTATTTTCTTTATTCATAATCTCTGCTTTTTAATAATTCATTTCATTATACTTAAAACATTCACTGAAAGAATATGTTCGCTTTTCTCTATTAAAAAAGAATAAATCACCCTAACCCTGAAAGGGAAAAGGTGAAAGACATAATTTTAAACTTTCCACTTTGACTATGGCCGATTTCCGCTTCGCTCCAATTCAATTTTCCATTGTTGGATAATGTATGCATACAATAATACAATATCGATTTTTCATGATTCCAGGCAAGGTTATTTGCTATTTAAAATGTAATATTGCAATATTAAAGAAAAGCACACATTGGAATTAATTCTGTTAAATATCGGATTGGCGGTGCATCATGCGGATTGGAATTATAAAAATGTAAATAGTCCGTTCGCCCGTATATACCTCGTTACAGAAGGGGCTGCTAAACTTCATTTACCGGAATGTACATACCATTTACAACCCGGACACTTGTATTTAATTCCTCCTTTCACACGGCATAGTTACGAATGTGACGCATTCTTTTCCCTTTATTACATACATATATACGAAGAGCCTTCACCCAACCGGCGAATACTTGAAGATTTAATATATCCCGTTGAGTTAAAAGCTACGCATACGGATTGTTTGCAGGTTAAACGCCTGGCGCAAATCAATCCGGGAAGGGAATTGAAACAATATGATCCTTCTGCATATGATAATACGCCTCAACTGATGCAAAATATCAATTTACATGGTCAGAATCCCCTGCACATTATCATGGAGACGAAAGGTATCCTATTTCAGTTATTATCCCGTTTCCTAGAGCATGCAAAAGATAAATATACAACTACAGATACCCGGATACGGAAAACAATACGTTATATCCGCAAAAATATTGAAAAACGGATTACTATGGAGGAATTAACATCGATATGCTTTATATCGAAAGACCATTTCATCAGACTATTTAAAAAAGAAATGCAAATAACTCCGGTGCAATATATACACCAGAAGAAGATAGAGCGTGCCCAATTGATGCTTACAACCAGTAATCAGGCGATAAAAGATATTGCTTACAGTCTCTCATTTGACAATGTTTATTATTTCAACAGGGTCTTTAAAAGAATTACGGGTATAACTCCCTCTGAATATAAAAATAACTTATAAATAAAATATACGGTGGAATACAGGGAAATAGGAAAAACAGGCATCAAAGTGTCCAACATAAGTTTCGGAGCATCTTCGCTGGGTGGAGTCTTCCATTCGCTAAAAGAAGAAACCGGCATTCAAGCGGTTTATACAGCCATTGATAACGGCATCAACTTTATAGATGTTTCTCCATACTACGGTCATTTAAAAGCAGAAATCGTACTCGGAAAAGCATTAAAGAATCTTGACCGGAACCGTTATTACCTTTCCACAAAGGTAGGCCGCTATGGGAAAGACGGAATCAATTACTGGGATTATTCTGCTAAAAAAGCCAAAGAAAGCGTTTCTGAAAGCATGGATCGTTTAAACGTCGACTATATCGATATCATTAATATCCATGACATTGAATTTGCCGATCTGGAACAGGTATGTAATGAAACGCTTCCTGTTCTGGTAGAACTAAGGAGTAAAGGAATTGTTGGTCATGTCGGGATAACCAATCTTAATTTACGGCATTTCAAATATGTGATAGAACACGTTCCTGCAGGTACTGTCGAAAGTATCTTATCATTCTGCCACTATACGCTGAATGACGATTCAATTGTCGATTATCTTGATTTTTTCGAATCAAATAATATCGGCGTAATTAATGCATCCCCCTACTCTATGGGACTTCTAACCGAACGTGGTATACCTGACTGGCATCCTGCACCCGAAGCATTGAAACGTTTGTCAGTGAAAGCAGTAGAATATTGTAAATCAAAAGGAGTTGCGATAGAACAACTGGCCGTATCTTTTGCGGTTCATAATCCGCGAATTGCAACTACCCTTTTCAGTACTACCAATCCGGAAAATGTTCTGAAAACAATTCAATATGCAAATACGGCATTAGATGAAGAATTGCTGAAAGAAGTTCAAAAGATATTCGAACCGGGTTACAGGGATACCTGGGTGAATAGTTGAAATAATGATTAATTATTAATGGTTAGTGGTTAATTATAAATTAAAACAATTGAACAGATAAACAAATTAACAATTAATTCTACTAACTACCAGCTACTGACTACTAACTACTACTGAATATTTATATGAAAACAATACACATAACAGCACCTGGTAAAACAGAGATAATCGAAACCGGAAAACCGGAACTAAAAGCCGGTCATGTTATCCTGAAAATAGGACATGTAGGTTTTTGCGGCTCAGACCTGAATACATTCAGAGGATTGAACCCATTGGTAAAATTACCTATTATTCCCGGACATGAAATAGGCGCTACCATTGAATCTGTTGCCGATGACGTTCCATCCGGTCTGAAGCCGGGAATGAACGTTACAGTAAACCCATATACGAGCTGTGGCAGTTGTCCGGCATGCGGAAATGGACGTCCGAATGCATGCGAATTCAACCAGACATTCGGTGTGCAACGGGATGGGGCCATGTCCGAATACTTACTCGTTCCCTGGGAAAAAGTAATTGCAGGTAATACGATATCGGTTCGCGATCTGGCATTGGTAGAACCGATGAGTGTCGGATTTCATGCCGTAAACCGTGCAAATGTTATCGACACGGATACGGTGATGGTCATCGGCTGCGGGATGATCGGTGTGGGAGCAATTGTCCGTTCTGCCTTACGCGGAGCAAAAGTTATTGCTGTAGATGTAGATGATAACAAACTCGGGCTTGCCAAAAGCCTTGGGGCACAGTTTACAATCAATTCGGCAAAAGAAAATCTTCATGAATGCTTACAGGAAATAACCAATCAACGCGGAGTTGATGTAACCATTGAAGCCGTAGGACGTCCTGAAACATATCTTGCGTCCGTCTCCGAAGCTGCCTTTACCGGACGCATTGTGTATATAGGATATGCCAAAGAAAAAGTAGCGTTCGATACGCAATATTTCGTAAAGAAAGAACTGGATATTCTCGGTTCGCGAAATGCCATGCCATGCGATTTCAAAGCGGTTATGGAATATATGAAACGCGGGACCTGCCCGGCAGATAAATTAATTACTGCTGTTTATGACCCGGAAGAAGCACAAACAGCGCTTGAGAACTGGGATAAAAATCCCGGGGATGTTTTTCGAATCTTAATACGTTTCTGATTATGTTTTATCCGATCATTGATGCACATGCCCATCTCTGGCTCACACAGGATACGGAGGTGGAAGGAAAGAAAATAAAGACGCTGGAGAATGGTCAATCCCTGTTTATGGGAGAAATCCGTCAGATGCTCCCTCCTTTCATGATTGACGGAAAAAATACAGCCGAAATATTCCTTTCAAATATGGACTATGCGCAGGTATCAGCAGCTGTCATTACACAGGAGTATATTGACGGATTACAAAATGATTACCTGCTGGAAGTGCAAACAAAATATCCTGAGCGTTTCTTTTGCTGCGGCTTGGTGGATGTTCGTAAGCCCGGATATGTAGATCACGCCAGACAGCTTGCCGAACAAGGATTCATGGCTTTGAAAATTCCGGCAAACAGGCTGGTCACACAAAATGGAAAGATCCTGCTTACCGGTAGCGAAATGATGGATCTATTTAAACTGATGGAAACAAAAAATATGATCCTATCCATCGATTTGGCTGACGGTGCAGAGCAGATAGCAGAAATGAAAGAAATTATATCCGCATATCCGTCATTAAAAATAGCTATCGGGCATTTTGGTATGGTCACCCGGAAAGACTGGCAGGAACAGATAAAGCTGGCACGTAACGAAAATGTCATGATCGAATCCGGTGGAATAACCTGGCTGTTCAATGATGAGTTCTATCCCTTTACCGGTGCTGTTTGGGCAATAAAAGAAGCTATCGAACTGGTCGGAATTGATAAATTGATGTGGGGTTCCGATTACCCCAGAACAATCACTGCCATCACCTACCGTATGTCATACGATTTTATTGTCAAATCCACCCTGCTTACCGAAGAAGAAAAATCGATGTTTCTGGGAAAGAATGCAGAAAAATTCTACGGTTTCAATAATCTGATCAAATTACCTTACATTAAAAATATGTCTGAATAATATGAAAAATAAAAAAGACGGTTACCCTCAGAAAAACTTCTCACAGCCTGTGAAACGTTACTGCCAGACATTGGATCTGAAAGACGATCCGGAATTAATAAAAGAGTATGTAAAACGCCATAGTAAAATGTATGCCTGGCCCGAAATAAGAGAAGGCATCCGGTCGGTCGGTATTCTTGAAATGGAAATATATATTCTGGATACCAGGCTGTTTATGATTGTCGAAACACCATTGGATTTTGAATGGGATTCCGCATTCGAAAAGTTAGCCGGACTACCCCGCCAAAGTGAGTGGGAAGAATATATGTCTATATTCCAGCAATCAGATCCTAAAGCTTCATCTGCCGAAAAATGGAAACTGATGGATCGGATGTTTTATTTGTATGACTACTAACTTCTAATATATCATCACCATGAAAAAGACTTTCACATTCCTATTAACTGCGATTTTATTCGTATCATGTAATCAGGCAAACAAGACTACTTACAATATAGAGTCTGTTGCGTCACCGAAAGGTACAGAGGTATTTCAACCCGACTGGGAAAACATTGCTACCAACTACAACTTCCCGGAATGGTTTGTGGATGCTAAATTCGGCATATTCATTCATTGGGGAGCATATGCGGTTCCGGCTTTCAGAAATGAGTGGTATGCCCGCAATATGTATCTGAAAGACAGCCCTGAGTATACTCATCATATCGCAACCTGGGGTCCCCAAACCGAATTCGGCTATAAAGATTTTATTCCGATGTTTAAAGCAGAGAAATTCAATGCCGATGAATGGGCGGAACTATTCAAAGAGGCAGGGGCACGGTATGTGGTTCCGGTGGCTGAACATCATGATGGTTTCTCAATGTATGATAGCGAATTAAACCCATGGAATGCCGTAAAAATGGGACCGAATAAAGATATTATAGGCTTACTGAAAGAAGCTATTGAGAAAAGAAATATGGTATTTGGCTTATCTACCCACAGGGCCGAAAATGCATGGTTCTTTAATGGTGGAATGGAGTTCCCTTCCGATGTGCAGGATATGAGCATTTCATTGTATGGCAGGCGTTATAAAAATGAAGCATATACGGAAGATATGGCTAAAGAATGGCTTACACATACCTATGAATTGGTAAGTAAATATGAGCCGAAGCTTATCTGGTTCGACTGGACAGTAAATAACCCTGTATTAATGCCCTACTTTAATAAATTCCTTGCCTATTATTATAATAATGCACTGGATTGGGGAGAAAATGTAGTGGTGAATACCAAACAAGGATACCCTACCAATATACAGGTTTGGGATGTGGAACGTGGAAAATCAGGAAAAATGATGCTATTCCCATGGCAGACCGACACATCCGTTGGAAAAAAGTCATGGTCGTATATTGACGGGGAAGAAAATAAGACTCCCGAACAGATTGTTCATGACCTGATCGATATTGTGAGTAAAAACGGAAATCTGTTACTGAATATTGGTCCCCGTGCCGACGGTACCATCACAGAAGATCAGAAAAACGTTTTATTATCAATCGGAAAATGGCTGAAAGTAAACGGTGAATCGATTTATGGTACCCGTTGCTGGAAAAAATTCGGGGAAGGAGAAGCCGAACCAACTCAAGGCTCTTTCACGGATAATGATGCCACAGCCTATACTGCACGCGATATCCGGTTCACAACCAAAGGAAATGACCTATATGCCATCACACTGAACTGGGATGATGCCGGGACATGCATCAAATCCCTAAACAAGGAAACAATTGCAGATGCAAAAATAAATAGCATAACTCTTTTAGGCTCCGACGAAAAAATCAATTGGGAACAGACAGCGGATGGATTAAAAATCTCTTTTCCGGCAAAGAGACCTTGTGAATATGCATATGTATTCAAAATATCGTTTGATAAAGAAGTCGGCGAATATCTTGAATCCGAAGCGACAAATGAGATAATGAAACACGGTTAATTTTTAATGGAAAAATGACAATTGACAATTGAGAATGAAATATAAGAAAGAATGAACATTTACAATTTAACAATCATCAACCAACTTCTTTAAATATAATGATAAAGACTAAATTATTTTTACTGACAATAAGCCTGCTTATATGCCATTTCAGTTTTTCACAGGTCACCGAACGCGAACGTCCGAAAGAATGGGATCAACTGGTAAAAGGTGCAAAATTTATGGATCGTTTCCTTCCCATAAAAGGAAATACGTTGTCTTCCGATACATGGGGAGCAGAGTGCGTTTTGCCACGGTATGTAGATAATGGCATTGAAGACCGCATCTGGTCGTACTGGGGCGGCAATATAAAGAAAGGCGAAGACGGGAAATATCATCTTTTTGTCTGCGGATGGCTTGAATGTTCCCCAAAAGGACATATGGAATGGGGAAATTCATATGCATTCAATGCCGTTTGCGACAATCCTATAGGTCCTTTTAAACTCCGTAATGTAATCGGCAAAGGACATAACCCGGAAGTGTTTCAGTTAAAAGACGGACGCTATGTCCTCTATGTTATTGACGGGCGTTATGTAACAAACGATATCAACGGTCCCTGGGAATATGGAAAATTTGACTTTAACCCACGCGACCGTAAAATCATTGAAGGTTTGTCAAACCTTTCTTTTGCCCAACGCGAAGACGGTTCATATGTAATGGTATGCCGTGGAGGAGGAATATGGATCAGTGAAACCGGGCTTTCGGAATATAACCAGATTACCGACCGGCGTGTCTATCCCGATGTAGACGGACGTTTTGAAGATCCTGTGATATGGAAAGATCATATACAATATCATATGATTGTAAACGACTGGTATGGGCGAATCGCCTTTTATCTTCGTTCTAAAGATGGCATTCAATGGGTGGTTGATCCGGGTGAAGCATACGTACCCGGCATTGCTGTGCATGATGACGGATTGGTAGAAGACTGGTTCAAATTTGAACGTATTAAAATGTTCCAGGATTCATACGGACGTGCCATACAGGCGAATTTTGCCGTTATCGACACACTGAAGCACGAAGATAAACCCTATGATAAACATAGTTCCAAAAATATCGGTATTCCTTTAAATCCGGGATTACTATTAACTATAATAGACCAAAAGCCCATTACTTCAAAAACCAAAACAATCCGTTTAAGGATTCAGGCGGAAGATGGCTTTAATCCGCAAACGGATATCGATATCTTATCCTTACGTTTTGGGGCTTCCGGAGAAGTAAATTACGGACGTGGTTGTACAGTCCAGAAAACTGAAAATAACGGAAACGACCTGCTCGTAACCTTCGATGCCAACGGACATGGAATCACGGAGGAAGAATTTGCTCCTAAACTGATCGGAAAATATAAATCAGGAAAAATGCTATACGGATATACCCGTTTGCCGTCAGTCGAATATATAGAACCGATCCTTTCTGCACGGGAACCGTCATTTGTTAAAGCCAATAAAGGCTCGATATGCAATATTGAGGTGCAGAATTTTGGTCAGATAGCATCCAAAGATGCCTCCTTAAAAGTGGAATATCTTGAAAATGGTAGAAAAATAACCATGGCAACAGGTAAAGTGCCGGCATTACAACCCTACGAGAAAAAGGTATTAAATTTTCCCTGTAAAGGTACTGTTGAGGAAGGCAAAACACCTAATATGGTTATAACCATCTATTCAGGAAAAAAGACATTGTCGACTTTTGAGATAAAAACCGAAGGATAATCACAACGAACAGAAAAAAGAGACTAAAAAAGGCACGCTTAAATCAACCAATATGCCATGCAGGATGGCTACAAAGACCAAATCTTTACCGGAATATTTGGTAATGATCGGTAAGGTGGTATCCATGGTGGTAGCTCCTCCTGCACATATTGGCGCCAGACGTCCGAAATACCGGACGAATATGGGCGCCCCCAATAATGCCATTATCTCACGGAGAATATTGGTTATCAATGCAATTGTTCCCAATTCGGTTGCTAACTGTACGCCCAAAGATACCGTCTTTAATTCCGTTATTAAAATAGATGATAAGGAATAATAGGCAAACCCGCTACCGACTGCCAGACAATCGAACAGGCTCCATTTGGATATAAAAAATGCTGCCAAAGCAGAGAATGATAATGTGCCGACAATTGTGGCGAGTGGAACAAGTAACAATCTCGGACGTAGGCTTCTCAGTATCTGCCTTATATTCCTGTCGCTTCCGATACTAAGTCCCACCTGGAGCATTAACAGATACAATATATACCGCGAGATATCTCCATCGATAGTAATATCCTGCGTATTCAATATCCATCCGGTCAGACAGCCTACTACAAAAAAAGCGACAACGGTTATACTTCCTTTCATTTTTTAAAGAAATAACTTATTCCCCATGCAGCAAGAACACTACCCAATGTACCGGCAAACGCCAGCAGTAAGGCCTGACCGCCTAACGTAGGTAGATTCCTGATAATCTCATTATTCCCGCCAACCGATACGCCCAGAAAGAATAACAACATGTAAATCGTATAACTGATTGGCTTGCCTAATTTTTGGAGTATTGCTTTTTTACGGAATAAGTATCCCAAAGCAATACCCAAAAACATAATTCCTATTACTATAAACATATTTTTAAGTAGTTAGTAGTTAAAAACAATTGAAAGTGAAGAATTGAAAATTGAAAATGAGTTGGAACAAAATACAAATCAACCATACATACTTTAAATTGTCCACTTTCAATTTTCAACCGTAAAAATGAGATGTCTCCCATTCGGTCGACATGACGGTTCTTTTTAATTGTCAATTGTCCACTCTTAATTGTCCATTGGTATTCCCATATTCCCAATACAACATCAATAAATGAGCTGCGCTCCAGCTAAAATGAGGTGCTTTTAAGGTTTTACCGTTATGAGTATCGTAATTCTCATGAATCGGTTTTTCTCCTGTCAACCCCTCTAAACGTGTAAACACCTGCTCCGTAAACTTATCGGCTTCAGCCCGGTATCCGTAATTACGTAAACCGGAAATACCAAAATAAACCTGATCCAGCCAAATAGGCCCCCGCCAGTAACCAGCCGGCATAAATTCAGGATTATCTGCTGCAATCGTTGGAAAAGGTATATAAGTTGCAAATTTAGCAGTATCTGTAAATAATTTCACACATGAAGCTGCCTGTTCCGGCGTAGCCAGTTGTGTCCATAAAGGAATACAAGCCTCTGTCCCCTCTTCCATTACATAAGAGCCATCCAATCGTTTATCAAAGAAGAAGCCCGGTTCCGGTACAAAAAAGTAATCCTTTATACTTCCGTAACGTTCTTTTTCTTCAAATGCTTTGTCTGCAATGCCAGCCATCTTTTTCAACAACCGGTATTCGTAAGCCAGGAAATAATTCAAATCAACTGACTCCTGATTTATGCTCCATGCGTCATCAGCATTTTTAATCATCCCTGCATGATCAAAACGGATGGCATTATCCATTCCACTCTCCCATGCTGCTGCTTCGAGTGTTCCATCGCATGAACCGAATTCGCAAATCCCGTTTCCGTCATGATCGCGCTTTTCATACCACCATTGATAGTATGTAAGCAGCTTCGGATACATTTCTTTTACAAATCCGGTATCATTTGTCGCTTCAAAGATAGCATTAACAGCCCACGATGCCAAAGGGGGCTTGCTATTTCGTGCATTATTTTCGGATGCATCACTGTAAATACAATCAATGATCATTCCTTCCCTGGTCTGATAATCAAACATCGTACGAACCTGATCTTTTGCCAGATCGGGAGCAAAACGTGCCAAAGCAACCGCATGTTTCCACGAATCCCATCCCCAGAAACCCATAAAGTAACCGACACCATGACTGGGTACTACTCCATCATGGAACAGATCGCCACGAGCCACTTTCCAATTCGAAATAAGCGTTACTACCGCCTTTGCTGCAACCCGGTTAAAATCATCCGGCATATCATCCCGGAGTGCATTTGCCAGATAACCTTCCCAGCGGGCAGCCGTTTCCTGACGGTAAGGCGCTGTTTCCGCCAAAACAGATGTCGCCTTTTGAACAGCCAATAACTTAGTAACCGGATCTGTAAAAAAGGAAATAACAACCTCTGCACTCCCCGGGTGGGGAGAGAGTGTTTCATAGCCGTTACTTCCTGTCAGAAGCCCTGTTTCCGGAGGAAAAGTAACCATTACTCCTTCACCCGAAGGAGATGTGATCAGAAATGAATTCTTTTCCGTACTACATATTGCATTCTCCGGAAAAGCATCTCCCCAAAAACGGAAAAGAGACTTCCGGTTACTTTTTACCGAAAGCAAAACAGTGGATGCATTTATGAATATCAGTTCCTGTTCGATCACACCCTGACCAGACGAAGCCTTCATATATAATCTGCCCGGATAATAAATCGTAGTATCCGACTGGTAAACAGTCGACCTGTCTTCTTCTTCAAAACAAACATTGATGATGCTTTTTGAGATCCACTCCCGTTGATTCATATCTAATTGAAACGGACCGCAAAATCCGTTTACCCATTTCTCTTTTTCAGGAAGCGTGAATCCATACCAGGATCCTGCATCGGTAAACCATCCGTAACACCGTTTATCCGCCTGAGGCGTGTAACGGATATCAAGAATATTGCCGTAGCTATTCGCTATCGGATCTCCCGTTGCACTGTTTTGTTTTGGGGCGCAGGAAAAAAATCCTGTCAGTATTATTAAAACAATATGTATGTGTTTCATAAAATGTTTAATTTCATTATGACATAATAGCACCTTCGTCATGTCGACCAAAGGGGAGACATCGCATAAGAACAGTGTTAATGAGATGTCTCACACAAGGTTCGACATGACGATAGTGCATTTTCATTGTCAATTGTCCACTGTCAATTGTCAATTAGTTTACTTTGCTTTTTGCGGCAAATCATCACCTCCGGTCACGGGGATCATCAGAAAACCATAACTCTGTCTGATAGGCGTTATAGTATATTCCGGATGCGTTTTTGCTCCCCATGTATTGTCTCCACCAACACCCATTTGTTGTTTGTCTATATTTAACCAGACCATCGGTTTCTTCACGATACTACCTCCGTGAACATTTTTCACTGTCGAAGGAATATACATAATGTCTTCCATCGGGAAATTCCAGGCACTTACATTCAGGGGTTCCCCGGTTGTCTTTATCAATAAGCCGTTTCCTTCTTTGTCCTGCAATGCCGTCCAACGGACATCGGTTTTGTTGGCAGTTTCCTGTGCCCGCACATATGGATGATACTGTTCCCAAACAGTAGCTGTATATAAATCAATATCAGCGCTACTCTTACGATCCCAGTAATTTTCGTGAGGTCCCCGTCCAAACCAGCTCATTTGATCGTACTCATCTTTCAGAACCATCCGCATACCTAAACGGGGAATTTCAGGCAACGCCTTGCTTCCCGGTTCGAATGTAAAATCAACCTTAACAGCGCCATCCGCATAAATAGTATACAATACAGAGCATTCGGATTCCTGCCCAGACATGGCATAAACCACTTTAACTGAAGCATTATCTTTCTCTTTCGAAAGCTTATACTGAAAATCTTTCAAAACCAACTCTTTTCCTACATCACGCCAGATTTCACAACGCTCACCGGTACGGTTAGCCACATCATTATCCGTCATCGGTCGCCAGAAATTAGGCCGAAGTCCTTCCAGCAAAAATTCCTTGTTGCTTACTATATAGCTTATTATTTCTCCTGTTTTTCTAGAAAAAGAGATTGAAGAAACCGGAGTATTAAACACCACACTTTCATTATTGTCCGTAAACGTCAAAACTCCCGAAACTTTCCGTTCATCTGCCTTTGCAGATTCTACCGGCAACTTCCACTGGGCTGCCGCCGCCAGATGTCCCGCAGGGACTAAAGGTGTATCATTTTTGGTATATGCCGCCAGATGTAAAAAATATTCGGTCGCCGGTTCACCTTTAATTGCCGGGTACGGTATACTGATTTCTCCGGACTGATGCGGTTTGATAGCAGGTACATTCAACTCTCCTTCATATACAACTCTGCCATCTGCCTTTATAGTCCATTTATACATATATGCATCCGATGTAATAAAATCGTGCCGGTTGGTGATCTTAATCAATTGATTGGAGAAAGGAACATTCTCAAAGTGAATGTATTGATAAACACGTTTCACTTCCCATATATGCGGATGCAAGCTTCTGTCGGCCGCCACCAATCCGTTTGCGCAAAAGTTCGAATCATTCACAACTCCTACAAAACCCATATCACCTCCGTAAGCCCAAATATCGCGTCCGTTATCGTCTTTCTTGGCAAATGTCTGGTCGACCCAATCCCAAATAAAACCACCCTGCAGATTATCATACTTGTACACCAAATCCCAGTAATCATGCAGATTACCGACACTGTTGCCCATGGCATGTGCATATTCGCATAAGATTAACGGACGATCCTGCCTCTCATTTACCCACTGGCGCAACGCCCATACACGGGCATACATCGGGCAATAGATATCCGATAGGCTCTTAACACCTCCTCCTTCATACTGAACCGGACGACTCGGATCACGTTGTTTTGTCCAACGGTAGATCGTTTCAAAATGCTTTCCGTAGCCCGATTCGTTTCCTAAACTCCAGGTTATAATGGATGTAAAATTCTTATCACGCTCCACCATTCGCTGCATACGTTCCATAAACGGAATATCCCAGTTTTCCCAGTCGGCAAGCGTCTGCGTTGTCAGATGATCATCCATTCCATGTGATTCAATATTTGCCTCATCTACAAGATACAATCCATATTCGTCGCATAATGCATACCATTCAGGATAATTCGGGTAATGCGAACACCGTACTGCATTGATATTGAAAAGCTTCATCAACCGAATATCTTCAACCATACTCTCAACCGTGATCGTACGTCCCGTATGCATATTATGTTCATGCCGGTTCACTCCTTTTATCAGAACAGGTACACCATTTACGTGCAACATTCCGTTTCTCATCTCGACTTTCCGAAACCCGAAGCGATGTGCAAACGATTCCGTTACTTTTCCGTTTTTATCGATGGTCGAAACTACCAGTGTATACAGATCTGGAGTTTCAGCCGTCCAGCGTTTTACCTGTGGAACCGCTTTATGAAAAGAAAGGATGGTGTCCACCTTACTTTTAGCTTTCAGATCGGATGATGCAAGCAACTGCTCTCCATCAAATAATTTTAACCGTATCGTTGTTCCGTTAACTGCAGTCCTGTTATCCAGCAATACATTTATATCCAATACACCATCCTGGTAATGATTGGTCAGATCAGCTTTTAGTTCAAAATCCTTAATACGTATCTTCGGACGTGCTACCAGCATCACATCCCGTTCAATACCACTATACCGCCAATAATCCTGTCCTTCCAGATACGAACCGTCACTGTAACGATACACTTCTACAGCTAATGTGTTCTCACCCGGTCTCAGGTATTTACCAATCAGAAATTCTGCAGATAAACGACTATCTTCACTATAGCCCACAAACTCCCCGTTGATCCAGCAGTAGAAAGCAGACTCTACTCCTCCGAAATGGAGAAAGATATCATGTCCGTTAAATGCTTCCGGTACCGTAAAAGTCGTTTTATAAGAACCTACCGGATTATAATCCTTCGGCACATACGGAGGGTCAGGTGGAAAAGGATAACGTGTATCAGTGTAGATAGGGGCATCAAATCCTTGTAATTCCCAACTGCCGGGAACCTGTATATCAGACCATCCGGTTATATCATATCCGTCCTCATAAAAAGAAACAGGACGCGAAGCCGGGTTTTTCGAAAAGTGAAACTTCCATGTACCATTCAGAGAACAATGTCGCATCCGGGAGATATCTTTATCCAACGCTCCCTTTTCAGAGGCATAAGGGATAAAATGAGCGTGTATAGGTTCCCTGTTCAATTGATTCACAGACGGATCCTCCCACTCTTTTGTCTGGGCGGATACCATCATTGAGCCAATTAAGAAAGAACATGCGAGCCCTCTAAATCTCCCTGCCCCTCCAAACCTCCCCAAAGGAGAGGCTTTAAAAATCCCACCAACCTTCTCAAAAAGGGAAAAAAGAACCCCTCTAACAAAAGGGAGGCTTTTAATATGCTGAAGAATCATAGCACCTAATATTTATATATTTAAGATATGCCTCTCCCTGAAGGTGTGTCAAAAGTCCGCATTGTCATTACTAGCCATTAGCCTACGAAGTAATCCAGCCTACAAGCTATATATACTGGATTGCTTCACCTACGGTTCGCAATGACGTGATAATATCCAACTTTTGACACACCCTCAATTAGTTCTCTCCTTAGGGGGAGATTTAGAGGGGCTTTTGTTACTTAGTCAATCGCATTATTCGAATTAATCTCCTGGATAGGAATCGGATAAAAATTATGTTTCGCAGGGTCAAAGTTTGTACGTCCTACCGATACCAAAGCTTCTTTAACCTTACCCCAACGGCGCAAATCATAGAAACGTTTATTTTCCAACGGGAATTCCAGCATACATTCATGTTCAATCTGTTCGCGGACTTCCTGCTGCGAAGTGCCCTTCATAGTCGGCATATCGGCACGTGCACGTACTTCATTAATAACCTGAATAGCCTCCGGAGTACGTCCCAATTCATTTAAAGCTTCCGCTTTCATCAGCAAAACATTCACATATCGCATTAAAACAATATTCGGCGCAAAATAGCTGGCATTCAGCCCATCTATATCGGCAGGCATGTATTTGCGGAAAGCCGGTTTATCCGCACCTTCAAACCAGTCATCATATGTCTGACCATATACACGACCGGCATCAGGATCATTAAAATATTCATCCTTGAAAAAGATGGTTTCATATAACCGGCTGTCATAACGACCGGTAGTTGCAATCTTGCCTTCTTTTTTATAAGCCTCCATCAAGTGGTCAGTCGGAAGTATCTCATCCCACCCTTTCAATTCGGCACAACCGACAAAACGATGGATTTGCGTACGATAACGTGCTCCGTTAGACGTATTTAATGTCAGTTGTATTTCGAATATACTTTCTTTTGAATTTTTGTTCGTTCCGTCAAAAAGCGTACGTAAGTCCTTCACCAGTTCATATCCCGTTACATTATTCAAGGCATTTACAGCTGCGTTTAAATGCGCATCTTTTTGCCCGGATTCTTCATAAGCCCTTGTCAGGTGCGCCCATCCCAGGAATGCATACGCAGCACCTTTCGTTGCGCGTCCCAATGCTTCAGATGTGCGTGTTGCAGGTAATGATGTTGCTTTGGTAAAATTATCAATAATAAAATCCCAGGTTTCCTCACGACTTGCCAAAGGTTTATCCAGCTCATCGGTCGAAGTAATATATTTATCACGGATAACAATCTGCTCCCAATTCAGTAAAAGCTTCATATGATAGTATCCACGGAGAAAATAAGCCTCGTTTTGTATCGTAGCGCGATCTTCATCCGTAATTTTGTCTGACGGTATATCAGGTAAATTCTCTATTACCTGGTTACTATAGTTGATTCCATAGTAATTATCGCGCCAGTAAGCCGTAAACTGCGAATTTCCATTGGTATAATTAAAATTGTACAACTCAATCCAGTTCGGATAATTATAGGCATCGGTGCCTGGTTTTATAATATCTTCGCGATATGCCTCTACCGGGAAAAACACTTCCGGGAATTCCCATGTATCCGTAGATGCTTCCAGCTTTGAGTAAGCGGATGCCAGTCCGGATTCGGCATCAGACTTGTCCCTCCAGAAAGAGTCGGACGTTAATTCGTCAGGAGATTCAACGCTCAGAAAGTCGTCACATCCTGTCATAGCTCCTGATAACACAAGCGCAACGGCTATATATTTGAATGATTTCATGTATTTAATTTTTAATTGTTAATGATTAATGAAAATCAGTAGTCCACGAAGTTCAAAGTTTCAACAATAAGTTCTACTAACTACTTGCTACCAACTACTAACTACTTTTTAAAATGACTTCTTTAACTACTTTTTTTAGAATGTCAATTGCAAGCCAACAATATACGACCGTGTAAACGGATAAATATGTGTATCTACTCCTGCATTCAATACATCTGATGTGGAATCGCTGGAACTCTTACGTGAAAATTCAGGATCAATGCCCTTATACGATGTAATTGTAAACAGGTTTTCCGCACTTGCATAAACTCGCAGACGCTCAATATGCAGGTTTTTCAATATCGAAGAAGGAAGTGCATACCCGATTTGCAACTGGCGCATCCGGATAAAATCACCTTTTTCAAGGAAACGGTCGGATTCGCGCGCATTTCCATTCATGTCCTGCAACACGGCACGGGGAACACTTGTATTCGTATTCTGGGGTGTCCAGGCATTCAACGTTGTTTTCAGGAAGTTAGAGCCCGAGCTCATACCCTCGTAGAAATAACGGTTGGCATTATACAACTTATTGCCCCATCCTCCGCCAATCAGGAACGAAAGGTCAAATCCCTTGTAGTTAGCGCCGAATGTCAGGTTTGCTTCCACTTTAGGTATACCTGATCCGCAATACTCTTTATCATCTTCGTCAATCGAACCGTCACCATTCACATCCCGGAAACGGATATCACCCGGTTTTGCATTCGGCTGCAGTAAATCGCCGTTACTGTTTTTATGTGCAGCAACTTCGGCTTCACTCTGGAATATTCCATCCTGACGATATAAATAGAAACCGGCGATAGGAGTTCCTACCCTTGTTTGTGTCGGAAAATGTTCTGTACCCCATTTCAAACCTTCACCATATAACGCCTGGTTCGGGTCTGATAATTCCACCACTTTATTGCTGGTGGTTGTCAGGTTAAATCCTACGTTATAATCGAAATCGCCTACCCTATCCTGCCAGTTTACTTCAAATTCAACTCCCGTATTCCGGATTTTGCCCACATTCATAACCGGATCCAACAAACCTACTGATGGAGCCAGTTTCTTGGTAATCAACATATCTTCTGTCTGGTTATAATAATAGTTAACTGAACCTGAAAGTTTTCCGTTTATTAAACCATAATCCACCCCAACGTTTTTGGTATCCGTAGTTTCCCATTGCAGATTGCGGTTTGCCAATCCCATAGCCGTACTACCCGGCCACGGTGTAGAACCTGAACCTTGTACGGAACCTCCATACAGGTTATTGTATGTAGAGATTAACGCCTGGAAATCGTAATATCCCAGAGCCTGCTCATTCCCCAGGCGTCCCCAGCTAGCGCGTAGTTTTAAGTTACTAACGATTCCGTCTTTCGGGAAAAAGTCTTCTTCCGAAATCCTCCATCCCAATGCTACGGACGGGAAGAATCCCCAACGGCTGCTACTTCCAAACTTAGACGATCCGTCCTGGCGGAATGTAGCCTGCAACATATACTTACCGGCATAGGCATAATTTAAACGGCCAAAGAATGATACACGCCGGTATTCGTAAAGCGAACCTTCGCCTGTATAGGTGCCGCCCTTACCGGCATTAATCGTTCCGAAATTGGGATCAAGAAAACCGGCCGGTTTCTCTGTGTTTACCAGTTTTCCATCGACTACTTCATAAACAATTGTCTTACCTTCTACCGCCACACTGTTCCAGTTATAATCCTGTAATGTCACGGAATTACCAGCCATTACATTCAGCGAGTGATTGCCGAACGTATCGTTGTATGTCAATATATTATCAATCACCTGTTCCTGCCAGTAAGACGAAGATTCGTTATGATAAGGATATTCCGTTGGGGACTTACTATCAGCCACATACGGAGGCGTATGATATTTGTAACGCTGGTAATCGCCCCTATAAGAATAGGAAGTACGGAAATTAATCCATTCGGTAAAATTTGCCGTAACCGATGCATTCGCAGTTACATAATAATTATTCGTAACAGCTTTCCGGTAGTGATCATCAGCCACGACATTCCGGTTACTCGGCAAGCCGTTATTATCCGTCAGTCCATATCCATATTCCTTCGTATCATCATAAACCGGAACCAAGGGCGAAATCATATAGGCTTCTTTCAATGAATATTGTGGTTGGTTATTTTTAGTTGCACGGAAACCTATATTGGCATCTATATCGAATATATTCTTAGTTGCCGAAAGTTTCATACGTGCATTTTCCTGTTTGAAGTTGTTTCCTAATAAAACACCCTTGTCGTCTGCATGGTTATACGAAACGGAATACCGAGCCAGGTCGCTACCACCCCGCAGGCTGATCATATAATTCTGGGATAATCCACTACGAAACACCTCATCCTGCCAATCGGTATTCACATTGCCCGGATTCGTTATATAACCGGGTAGTTCAACCGTATTATTCGGGAATTGCGCGTTGTAATTCTCATACATCTGCTTATGAACCTGTACATATCCATTAGCATCCAGCATTTCCAGTTTTTTAGCCACATGCGTAGAATTCAGATATGCATTGAAATCAACCTTTAATTCCCCTTTCTTCCCGTTTTTGGTCGTTATGATTATCACGCCATTTGCTGCCGTAGAACCGTAGATGGCTGCTGCCGCACCATCTTTAAGCACTTCCATGGAGGCTATATCCTGCGGGTTAATGTTATTGATATTGCCCGGGAAACCATCAATAATATATAAAGGCTCATTGTCTCCGAATGATTTTACACCGCGAATTTTAACAGAAACACCGGCACCGGCATTTCCTCCTGCTTTACGGATGTTCACACCGGAAATCTTTCCCTGCAAAGCCTCTGCCGGACTCGTAGTAGCCCGACTGGCCAGTTCTTCTACATTTACGGATGAAATAGCCCCGGTCAGGTCGCTTTTTTTCATGGTTCCGTAGCCTATCACCACAATTTCTTCCAATGCTTCGGAATCTTCCCTCAGCTTAATTTCAAGATTTGTTTGCCCGTTATAGGTTATTTCCTGTGTAACAAATCCGATGTAAGAAAAAACAAGTACATCTCCGCGCTGAGCAGACATTTCAAACTTGCCATCCATATCTGTAATAGTGCCTTCTGATGTTCCTTTCTTCAAAATATTTACACCCATAGCCGGCAAGTTCAGGTCATCGTAAACGACACCCTTTACCAAAACGTTTTGTGCAAATACGACAGAAGAGAAAAGAATAAGACACATCCCCACCAAAGTGGTCCTGAAAATTGAACCGGTACGTAACCGGTTTTGACTTCGTGTTAATTTCATGATACTTTGTTTTATTAAAAAAAGATTTCTGCAATTTTAATGCTTCAAGCCCCGGCTGTCAAGCTTTTCCACTCCTATTTAACATCTACATTTACCGGAAAAACAGATAAATCATATCTACATATCAAAACATTAAATTATTCATAAACAACTATATACCATTTGCAATTCATACTACATTTAGTAGTTTCCGGAGATCACTATATTTTCTATTCTTCCTTTGCGATTTGGCTATGGTCCCTTTCCTGCACAAGTTCGCAACTTATGCTTTTTGCTCGCGGACATTTGATTATGACAGGTTCGGAATCGCAGATTGGCCATAGCCAAACCTGCACCAGCAAGCTATGAATAGCAAAATGGGACAGAAATCACAGAGTTAAAACACAATTAAACATATATATATTCTAATAAATAAATTAAAAAATTAACAAGCAGAATATTAGCGCACATTTTTTATGTATATACGCTCATTAAAGTCGAGACAAAGTCTCACTAAACTCCAACCAAAGACTCAAATATTAATATTTATTATATTTTTAATTAGAATTTATTCGGTGATTTGCATTAAATTTGCAGTGATTTAATATAAACCCAATATCAATATTCTATGGCAAGAATAACAGATGATTCAAAATGCCTGACAGGAACTGTAGGCAATGTCGTGTTTTACGAGATGAATGGTATTATGTATGCGCGCACCAAACCCGGAAAATACCGTGATGCAAAAACCGACAAACAATTAGCTATGCGTGCACGTTTTTCGGGATGTACTGCTTTTTATAAGCAAACAAAAGACACCATGTTAAGGCACGTATGGAAAATGGTAGCAAAAGACACTGGCAAAAACGCCAGAAGTATGTTTATGCAGCATAACATCCATGCTTTCGGAAAAGATAAGACTGTGGCCTACTATAGCAGATTGCAGTTTAGTGCAGGAGCACTACCGCTTCCCGAAGGACTGCTGATCGAACGGTATAATGACAGGGACTGTCTGATACAATGGGAATATGATAGGCAAGAAGATATTGATACGCCTACCGATCGTTTGTATGTTGTTGAGCTACATAGTCATGAATGGCCTAAAGTACATAAATTGGAAATTTCTCGTTCGGAAAGAAAAGCTATCTTCTCTACATTTGAGGATATCAGCAAAAATACCTATCTCTATTGCTTTTGGGGAAATAAGTCCGAAACGGCCTTTTCGCCCACACATTATTTCAAAGAAATACCGTTGGCAGAGCCATAATAGTATCTACCAATGGGCATAACCTTTTTCTGGACAGAAAGACATTCCGGAGAAGTTATTTGCGTCCGGCGAAAAAGTCCCAATACTTTTTATTTTCTTACTTTTGCAAAAGAGACCTAATTTTTTAACCTACAATGAAAAATAAATTCACTTCACTCATATTGCTTCTTCTTCTCGGATCAACTTGTAATTCAACAACAACGAATGAAAACAAGATGCCGGATAATAGAGCTAAAATTGAGAATAATACGACTCCGGCAATAACGATTCCGAAAACCATAGCAGCCGAAACGGATGCTGAAGAATATGCTCTTATTGCTCTTGAAAAATTAAATATTAATCATGAAGACTGCCAGAGTAGCTTTATCAGAGAAAAAGTTATGCCTTATGATACGGATAAATCGATTGTCGTAATACCTAAAATATCGCATAAGGAGGATGAGAGTTTTTTTATTATGGATGCAAACATAGTGGTAATAGATCATCTTACACATGAAATCGTATATCGGTATCACGAGAGTGATGCATGGACATCAGATGCCATGCAATTAACAGATATAACGATCGATACAGCCCCTTATAGACTGAATCCGTCTACACGTGCCTTTGGCATCAGAGTCAGTTATATGGGCAGTAGCAGGGTCTTCCCATTCTCTGAGACAGTTATTTCCTTATTTATACCCAAAGAAAACAGGCTTGTAAAAATATTGGATAATTATCCGGTCTCTCGTTTCCGGGGCGAAAATGATATGAGCTGTGTAGGATATAGTGAATGGACTGAGAACATTCTTATGATATCAAACCGGCAAACCAATGGGTATAACAATATCATTTCAAAAAGCACCATCAGGACAACCTCATATCGTAAAATAAATAAAGACGATCCGGACTGCCAGGAAAAAGAATCAACGGAATATGAGACCGACACTCTTTACTTTGAAGACGGGAAATATAATTTTGTTAGAAAAGGGCTTTAATATAATAGCCGGTTTCATATCTGCTTCATATATTCCGTAAGACTATCATCGGTTTCCAGGTTCAGATGCTTTCGGAGGCGGTAGCGTGCCATATTTACGGTTTTAGGGGTAGAGTTTATAATCGAAGCGATTTCTTTTGTTGAGAGCCCGACACGCAATAAGGAAGCTAACCGTTGTTCGTTTTTAGACAGATTCGGATGCAACACAGATAGCCGGTGAATAAATTGTCCGTTTATTTCATCTATCAGGAGTTCGGCATCCGTATCCTGTGCACTGAACTGAGAAATATATGCATTGATACTTCGCAGATGACCCTCAGCTTGGGAAGCTGAAAGCTTGTACCCTGCCTTGATTTTTTCCTGTATCTGTGTCAACAAGTCGTTCCGGCTACGTATAAAAAAAGCAAGATTCGTTAATTCTTTACGATTATGCTCCAATTCTTGTTGGGCTGTCTGAGCTTCAGTTTCAGATTGTTTTAATTTAAGCGTAACCAATTCTTTTTCGCGACTTTCCAACCGCCCGGATGCTTCCAGCAATTGCATTTTTTTCCTATTACGGTAATGGTAAGCTACATAAAACAGCACCAACACAAGCGCTACCACAATCAGAATTGTGATATAAATCCACAATCGCAGATTCTTTATCTGAAAAGCCTGCTCCTGCATAACCATTTGCTGTTCTTTATCACGCAAGCGCTTCTGAATGATATTGAGTTCGATCTGTCGCATCTCATTCATGGTCAGCAGTTCTTTTTCCGTTTCGTAGAGCAACTGAAGATAATGAAAAGCATTGGCATAATCTTTCCGGGCTTCATATACCCACGATTTATAACGGTAGTTATCTGAAATCAACTCTTTAGCATTGATCTGCCGGGAATAGTCCATAGCCGTATCCAGAGCAGCCAATGCTTTATTATAGTCGTGCGCATAATAATACTGTGTTCCCAGATTATTATAGTTCTCTCCCAACGACCATATTTTCCCTAACGATTGATTGATAGCAATGGCTTCAAATAACATATCGATTTTTTCCTGCGTATTACCCTCATATAAACAAAGATTATTCAGGTTGGCAGTTATAGCGGTTATATTATTCATTTTACGATTGATGGCCAATGCTTCTTTAAAATTTTCTTCGGCACGCACATTATCGGGTACTTGTATATAGACCAACCCTCTTGAATTATAGCAACGGGCCATATTAAGCGAATCGTTCAGCGCTTCATAAATATCGGCAGCTTTATCTACGTATGTAAATGCCTGATCCAAATCTTTTAATTTCTGATAGGCACCTGCCAGATGCACATAGATATGGGCTTGTATTTGTAAACAATCAGGAGGACAGGTTTCCATGGCATTTGTCAGCACTTCGAACCCCATATTAAAATCTCCCTGATTCATGTAGGCTTCTCCCAATATTGCCTGTGCCATTGTTGCATAACCCTGATTTTTGATTTTCTGTGCCTCAACGATGGCTGAATTGGAATAATAAATTGCTTTGGATGGATCGGCTTTCAACATTTCTTCACCCTTCAAAAGTAAATCTTCAATCTGTTCCAGGCGATTACTCTCCTGAGCATTCAGAAACGTACAAATTGTCAAAAACAGGATATATTTTATTAAATACAGATTTTTCATGTATCAATACAATTATTTTATAACTAATAGGATTACCATTATTTCAATTGTACTTTTATTCTTCCTCCATACGGATTAAAATCAAACATAATCTTTTCCGGCAAGATTTTTACAGGCAAATCCTCATCATCCTGTTTTGCAATAGCTGTTTTTATATTATCCTTATCAATTACCAGCGTAAGCCGTTCATAAAAAAGGTCTTTATCCAACTCCAGAGAAGGAGTAATAAGCCAATATCTCTTTTTCTTCTGAATATTCAGACTGATACTTTCTCTTTCTTTTTCATATGCTGCGACTTCCCGGAATGTTCCTACCCAGATTTGCTCCTGCTGTGCAGCAACTTCATCAAAATGATTCCAGAGGATGGAATCCGAAGTAAAAGCATCATATCCGGAAGTAATACCATGTATCATTGCTATACCCCAACCGGCGGTTTTCAAAAGTCCGTTTACCCATTCGCTTAATTTTTCAGGAGTAGAGGCCGTACCAATAGCATATTGCGTTAACCGGGTTCCAACCCTGTTTTCTGCAGCAATTTGAATAACCGTATCGTTCATTGCATTATACGGATAGCAGAATGTGTATGAAGGCATACCTGTTTCTGCAAAAATTATACTATCATTTTTTGCTATTTCAACCCTGACCTCATCATGAGTAATTTGAGTCAGGTTGGCATGTGACCAGGAATGATTAGAAATTTCATGTCCTGCCCGGGCCATTTCCTTAAGTTCCGGCCAGGTAGCATAGTAAGCATCACTTCCGACAGCATTACCATTCACCCAGAAGGTACCATAAAAATTCCGTTTCTCCATTTCAGGAGCTACAAGCGTATAATGTTCTTTCATCCCATCATCATACGTATAACTGATAGCACAGGTTTTATCGCCCTTAAACCGGGCAATCCGAACCGTAGCATCATCGTCTGCTGTACATGATACAAAAAAGCAGGCAACTGCTAAAAGACAAAAGAGCGGAATTGTTTTTTCTGAATATCTCATGGATAGATTGTGTTTGATTCTTCTTTCAGAACGTAAAGATATTAATTCCCGGGGATTTTTGAAAGTGTAATCCGCACCTTGCTTGAGTTTTATCCGTACCTTTGAAAAAATGATTTCTAAAAATGTTTGTTGTTAAAATTTAAAACAACCTCCGGAACAAATGAACTTTAAGACTAAACTTTCCAAACGTATTCAAATGCATGATATCCATGCAATCATTTTTGCAATCCAAAATAATCCTAAGCAGATAAAGAAAATATATGATCTGGTTTTTGATCCGGATGAAACGGTTGCTTATCAGGCGGCATGGGTACTTACGCATTTATCTTCGCAAGATAACCAATGGTTATACGACCGGCAAAACGATCTGATTGAAGAGGTGCTTATTTGCCCGCATCCGGGTAAACGGCGAATCATATTGGCCTTGCTTTATCGTCAACCGTCAGCCAATCCGCCACGCACTGATTTCCTGGATTTTTGTTTGGAACGAATGGTTTCACGCACCGAATTGCCCGGAGTACAAACGCTCTGTATAAAACTGGCTTATGAACTATGCCTGACAATCCCGGAGCTACTTCAGGAGTTTCGCTTTGCGATAGAATTAATAGAACCGGATTTATTGCCTGCATCTTTACGTGCCGTACATAGAAATATCCGCAAAGCAATGAAAACCGGAAAGAGTTTAAATCATTGAATACGAGATACAGGAAATAAAAATCGGCCAATAATTGGTATTCGTAGATTTAATTTTATCAAACACGAAAAAAGAAACTCAAAAATAAAAATTTATCCTTTTTTGTCACAGACAAGCAACGCCAGAGGCTTTTCTTTGTACTGTGATATTGACAATAGACTTAAAATTCTGAAAGCAGGAAGAGGAATAATTGACTATCAATAAGACCTCTTTTATGGATGACCGGCTTATTTGGTAATTCCCGGTCTTCAGATTAAAATCCTCCGCTTGTGAAAGTAGAGGATTTTAGTTTCAGTTAAAAAGAAAATGTAATCTAAAGCTTTTTTAATTATCCTTCGGCAACTATGATTACATTTTCAGTGTTTTTAAATATATTGTTCAACAAATTTAAAATCCTATTTCTTATGATAATAAAAAAAATAGGTTTTATTTTAATCATTCCCATTATTTATTTTTTATCGGAATGGTTAGCACAGACAAAAGAATATGAGTTTTGTAACCGGTTTAACGAATGGTTGTTTTATGCAAAAAGTTTTAAATCGGAAACTCATTTTTTTAATAATACCGGATTGAAACCGGATAATATCCTTCATCCGGATAGTGTGATTGTATATGCAGACGGGACTGCTGTAAAAAAGTATTTTTATGAATATAATTCAGCCGGCAATCTGACAAACATCAAGCATTTATGTTTAAAAAACAACACTTTAACCAAAAACATTATAGACATATCCGGAAAGCTTTTCTATGACGATAAGGATTCTATTAAAACAAGTATCGATACCTTAAATTTAGGCGGGTTTAAATCTATTGCAACCAGCCTTTACAATAAAGGGAAAGTGTGCTCTGTAGAATACGAAAGTATAGACGGAGATGTGCCTACAAAACATAGTATTTCGTATGATAAGAACGGGAACTGTATTTTATTAAAGGCATATAGCAACATTAACGGACGATCATTCTTATGCCAGAGAAATTCCTTTGAATACGACCAAAACGGTTGTTTAATTTGTGCTGAATATAAATCAATTACTGACAAAAATAATCATCACAAATACACCTATGAATATAATGAAAAAAGTTATTTAGTCAGAACCGTAAACTATTTTCGGGATTGGCACAATAAATGGATGAGAATAAATGAATTTGTCAGGGAATATGAATATGACGAACACAACAGAATCCGCCATTTCACGGATTATAGGATAGATAACGGATCAAAAAAGATTGTCCGAAAAACAATAAACAAATACGACCATAACGGAAATCAGATCGAAAAAGAAGAATATGAATGGAACAGCAAAACGAAAAGGCTTGAGAGAAAAAACAGATATACCCGATTTTTTAATCTTAAGAATCAATTAATCAGAGAAGATTTCGCAAGGAAAACAAAGACCGGAGACGAGTGGCATTATTATTCCTACGCAATTTATTACCCTAAAAAAACAGAACAATAAAGAGCCATATTCCAGATGAATAAAACTTAACAAATGATTATTACTGAATTTTCATCCCATTGAATAAGATCGGATACTAGCTTTTATTAATGCAATTGCATTTATAGATTTAGCCGGAATAACGATAGGATTATGTTCCCTATCTTCAGATGTTAATTGCAGGAAACCTCTCTTTGGGGCTTCATTTACACGTTTTATCACACAATATTCATCACCGTCTATTTCATAGGACAAGACGTAGATATCACCCGGAATTAAATATTTGGTGTTATTGATTTTTTTAAATATGACAATATCTCCGGCTTTAAGTGAAGGAGCCATACTATCTCCTATAACATACATTGCCCCATCGGCATTTGTCATATTCGGAATTATAATCGTATCGATAAAGTTATGTTGAACATTAGCAAATATACTCTTTAGCCCTATATTTGTTCGTATATCATAAAGAGGTATTGCCTTTCCCGACGAAAGAATCTTTTTCCCTCCGAATACAGCAAGCTCATCCGCTATTACCGGTGAATCGGTATAAGTATATTCGTTATTCTTTTTGCTTTTCAGCATTTCTCCCTTTCCTGAAATTATCCATGAAACATTATATACTTCAGAATATTCTGTATTTATAAATCTCTCATAGAAATCATGGCTTGGAGCAGACTTGGCATTTAGTATATCATATATAGTTTGTGATCGCTCATAGCCTAACTTACGAGCAAAAACATTTCGATTAATATTTTCATTTTCAATTATCGTCTTTATTCTTGCAGAAATTTCTGCATTTTTCTCACTTTTTTCTTGCATATTCAGAATATTCTGTATTTATTTGCAATAGCTTTCAAATTGAAAGAGAGCCATAAAGATAATTAAAAATTTAATTTTTTAAATATGAATGAGATAATTGTACCACATGGAGTAAAAGACAAGCTTATTAAGCAATTTAACACCAGCTATCCAACTGTAAGAGCAGCTTTAAGGGGTAAAAGCAAAAGTCTTTTATGCCTGCGTATCCGAAAGGCTGCCCTGGACAACGGAGGTGTAGAGGTGGCAACTATCGACAACAATAACAAATATGTAATATTATGAATCATGCTACTTGTACATAATAACATAATATTTTACACGATTGTTTGAATTATTGCTTTTCAATTAAAAAGTTGCGTTAGTTTTTTTTCTTTATAATCAGAAAACCGACAAACCTATATGGATGTCTATGTGTTTATTTATGTAAATGCAGTATTTTAGTCTTGTAAGTCCGTACTTGACTGAACATGTGATATCGTAATATAAAAACATTGGAACATTTCGAGTAGTGAGAGCAGAGTTAAACTAATGACTAGTGGTAAGTGATTAGTGGTTAATGCACATCAGGAGTCAAGTAGTAGATTGAATTGTTTAATTGTAAACTTTGAATTTTGAACCTGAAACTTTGAACTACTTAAATTCCAAGTCGCGAAAAACGGCTAGTGCAACCAATCAGTTTATCTGCTATTATGGCATGTCGGCTCTACTGGTTATGAATAAACTTTGTCCCACGCAACTTTAATTAAATAAATTTCTGTAATGGGGCGACAGATTCATACACGGACACTTATGACAACACAAACATATAACAAGGAACTGTCTCTTTCAAGATTAATAAGTTATGCAAGCTCAATATTAGGATTATCTTATCTTCAGGTAAAAAAGAGATATGATGATTATCCGATTTGCCTGATGTACTATATGGAGAAAAACACAAAAGAAGATCTCATAGAAGTAAGATTTGATCAGGAACAAGCGACTTTATCCTGTGTTTTCGATAAAGACTCAACATGCAAATCGTCTTATCTATTTCTGGATAATACTGAGTCTTTGACTGAATATATTGAATATTTGAATTCAATTTATAAATACGATTATCTTGAGTGTCAATGGAGATTACCCGGTTGTTGGCTGACATTAAAAAGAACAGACGACGACGTATGTCTGTTTCTTTATTATTGACGATCTATCCCTGCAAATCTCATCCTTAAGTAGCCTGAAAGTTAAGTATAATTGACTACATATCGTATTTCATAAAGTATTATAGAATAAAAGAACAGCTTTCTGAAAAGCATTATTCAGAAAGCTGTTCTTTTATGACCGGTAGTCTACTCCGGCTATTTATTATTCTTCAATATCGACCAATTCAACTTCGAAAATCAAAGCAGAATAAGGAGGTATATTGCGTTGTTCCCTTGCCCCATATGCTAGTTCTTGCGGAATATACAATTCCCATTTAGACCCTACCGGCATCAATGAAAGCGCTTCCGTCCATCCAGCGATTACCTGATTTGTGCGGAATGTGCTGGGAGTCTCTTTTGAACTATCAAATTCAGTACCATCAATCAATGTGCCCCGATAATTCACTTTTACCTTTGCTCCTTTATCCGGAACAGCACCACTTCCTTCTGTTATAACCTTATATTGCAAACCACTTTCTGTAGTATGGATTCCGTCTTTTGACTTGTTCTCATTCAGAAACTTTTCACCGGCAGCTTTATTATCGCCGTATTTCTCCAGTTTAAATTGTTCTTTTAGTTCTTCTGTTTTGGTATTTGCATATGTTTGCGCCCTCAATACAGCCATATCATCATTTCTTCTCACACCATGGTAAAAACCGGCCAGCATAGCTTCCCGATTCACTGTTTGACTTGAATCGCCCATAAATATATCACCATTCAAATGAGGGACCCACTGGTTATTAATCATATGTGCAATCCGCATACCCTCCAGATAGGCTACAGCATCAGGACCATAATCAGTTGAGCCTTTCTTAAATCCTTTTATAAAATCATCTAAATAAGCCGTATCAATCCCGGCCTGCATAGTCAAATAATTAATTATCCCATCTGTACGGGAAAAACCAAAGAAGTAGGATAATGAATCCACTTCAGTTTTCAAATCAGCTTTGGGACCACGTGAACATGAACCTAATCCTATCGCAGCCATAATAACCATTAAAATACCAACTTTTTTCATCATTCTATTCATTTAATGTTATAATACTTCGATTTTATAAGTTGTTTTACACAACAACACTTAATTAATCCGGATTTAAAGACCATTTGCTGGTAGGTAGCTTATCCAGGTTAACTTTTACGGCGCAAAAATAATAATTTTTGATTTGATGATATGTGAAGATTATTTAAATCTTCTGCGCCCCATACAATTGTTTTAATAAAATAAAAACACGGATTATAAGTTCTTTCCATAAATGATTTGTATTTTTGCATAAATGCGTGCGACGATATAATAATTATAGATCAGACAAGGATATTATTTTATTAGAATAATGGAAAATAACGAAAACGACAAAACTATGCAGGAAGATATACGGGAAGCATGTATGGTTTTGCGTCAAGGCGGAATCATTTTATACCCTACCGATACGATTTGGGGAATAGGATGTGACGCAACAAACGAAGAAGCCGTTAAACGTATATATGCATTAAAACAGCGTACCGACCATAAAGCGATGCTTGTTTTAATAGATAACCCTGCTAAATTAAATTCATATGTATCAGAAGTTCCCGATATTGCATGGGACTTAATAGAGGTAACCGATAAACCGCTCACTATCATTTACTCAAACGCAAAAAATCTGGTATTTAGCTTATTAGGAGAAGACGGAAGTGTAGGTATCCGTATCACACAAGAACGTTTTTCTCAAAAACTATGCGAACAATTCAGAAAACCGTTGGTTTCAACTTCTGCCAATATCAGCGGATTACCGTCACCAGGTTCTTTTAATGAAATAGCTGAAGCAATAAAAAATGAAGTCGATTATATCGTTCGTTACCGTCAGAATGAAACTATCCAATGCAAACCTTCCGGCATAATCAAAATTGGAGAAGGAGGCGTCGTCCAAGTAATTCGTGAATAGATGAATAAGCAGAAACAGAGATTAAAATATCTCATTGCTGATTTTACAACGGCCGCTATTGTTTGGTTACTACTTAGTATTTTAAGATATTATGAAGTCGCTCAATATGAAGGGTACGGTTCTGTTTATGATTTTTTACTAAACAGCCAGGTTATCAAAGTAGAAATCATCATTCCTTTTTTCTGGCTATTACTCTATTATTTCTCAGGATATTACAATCAGGTATTCGGCAAATCAAGAATCAACGAGTTATTTATAACATTAGCATCGGTCTCAATCGGTGTTGTTCTGATCTTTTTTATTGTAGTATTGAATGATTTACCGCAATCATTTGAGATTTATTATACGATCTTCTTTTCATATTACTTCCTGCAGTTTTTTATAACATATACCTCTCGCTATCTTATAACAAAGCATGCACTGCAGAAAATACAACGAAAAGAATGGGCTTCAAATGTATTAGTGATCGGAACCGGTTCGCAAGCTGCACGTGTACAGCATAATCTGGCAGATTTAGGATACCGGATTATCGGTTTTGTTCACATGAATGAACAGCAATACTCTGCTATTCCGGCTGACCGGATACTTGGCACAGTCGAAGACCTATCCGGGTTGATCAGGTTACATAAAATAGACGAATTAATTGTAATACCCGAGCTAACGCAGTATGACGAGACTATACAAATATTATATTCATTATACCATTACAAATGCCCTGTTAAAATCTGGGCAGAAAAAAGTCATCCGCTCTGGCGTGCTGAAGTAAAAACCATTCATGGCATTCCGTTAATAGAAGTAACAGCCAATAATTTTTCAGATGCTGCTAAAAATATTAAATTTGCCATGGATAAGATCATATCAATTTTAGTGCTTATCATTTTATCACCAATCTATGCTTATATTGCCATACGGGTTAAATCAGATTCGAAAGGTCCGGTTTTTTATAAGCAGGAACGGGTAGGTTACATGGGACGTCCTTTTATGATTTATAAATTCCGTTCTATGTACATAGATGCCGACAAACAAGGCCCTATGCTTACAAACATAGATGATATACGGGTTACTCCTTTCGGTAAATTTTTACGTAAGTATCGTTTGGATGAAATTCCCCAGTTCTGGAATGTACTTATAGGAGATATGTCGTTAGTAGGCCCAAGACCTGAACAACGTTATTATATTGACCAAATTGTCAAAAAGGCACCCTATTATTACTTACTGCATAATGTCCGGCCGGGTATTACGTCATGGGGTATGGTAAAATATGGTTATGCTGATACGGTTGACAAAATGATAGAACGCCTTAATTATGACATTATGTATTACGAAAATATGTCTTTAACGTTAGATCTTACCATTTTAATTTACACAGTAAAAATTGTATTCACAGGAAAAGGTATCTGAAATGGAAAATAATGGACTCTTTTACAAGTTTCTCCTATGGCGCGAAAAGCATATTAAAGAACGAAGCTTTATCCTGATTCTGAGTTTTATTGTCGGGATCGGTACAGCAGTAGCCGCTATTACACTAAAAAATCTGATTCATCTCATACAAAGCCTTTTAACCGGCAACCTACGGGATGGAGCCAACTTTTGGTTGTTAATTTATCCGGTTATAGGGATTCTTTTGGCTGGTTTATTTGTACGTTATATCGTACGGGATGACATCAGTCATGGAGTAACAAAAATCCTTTACGCAATCTCGCAACGAAAAAGCCGGATCAAACCCCATAACATGTGGTCTTCGCTTGTAGCCAGTTCAGTAACGATTGGGTTTGGCGGATCTGTAGGAGCGGAAGCTCCGATAGTGTTGACCGGCGCTGCTATCGGGTCAAATCTCGGGCGGTTGTTCCGTATGGAACAAAAAACGTTGATGTTGTTAGTAGGTTGTGGAGCTGCAGGCGCTGTTGCCGGCATTTTCAAAGCTCCTATAGCCGGCCTGGTATTTGTGATCGAGGTCTTAATGCTTGATTTAACAATGACATCCGTGCTTCCCCTGCTTATTTCTTCTGTAACGGCAGCAACCTTGGCCTATATATTCAATGGTTCGGAAGCGATGTTCAAATTTACACAAACTGAAATTTTTGAAATAGAACGAATTCCATATGTTTTGTTATTGGGTGTTTTTTGCGGAATCGTATCGCTCTACTTTACCCGCGCAATGAACAAAATTGAAGGAGTGTTTCGCAAATTAAGCAATCCCTGGAAAAAATATATCCTGGGCACCCTCATGTTAAGTATACTGATCTTCCTTTTCCCTCCCCTTTACGGTGAAGGATACGACACGATTGGGTCGTTGTTGAATGGAGAATTCTCTTCATTAATGGGAAATAGTATATTTATCGGCCTGGAAGATAATTATTGGGGGATTGTGATCTTTATGGGGCTTATCCTATTGACCAAAGTATTTGCGTCGAGTGCAACAAACGGAGGAGGAGGTTGCGGAGGTATATTTGCACCAAGTCTTTTTCTTGGCTGTATTGCCGGTTTTATTTTTGCACATGTATCCAATTATTTCGAACTCACTCGTTTTCTACCTGAAAAGAACTTCGCTTTATTAGGGATGGCAGGCGTTATGTCGGGGGTTATGCATGCACCTCTGACTGGTGTGTTCCTGATTGCCGAATTAACCGGTGGGTACGATTTATTCTTACCCCTGATGCTCGTATCCATCAGTTCTTATGCACTGATCATTACGTTCGAGCCCCACAGTATCTATTCTATGCGTCTGGCTCAGAAAGGAGAACTGTTGACTCATCATAAAGATAAAGCCGTACTGACTCTCTTAAAAATCAATGAAGTTATCGAAACCGACTTTGTTCCTATAACACCCGACATGACGTTAGGTGAGGTCGTTAAAAATGCTATTGCCGAAAGCACACGCAATTTCTTCCCTGTAGTTGATAAAGACAATAAATTGCTGGGGTTAGTTTTAGTCGATAACATCCGGAATATCATGTTCCGTCCCGAATTATACGATCGTTTCAAAGTGTCCAGGTTTATGGTCTCAGCACCGGCAAAAATTGTCACGGATATGCCTATGGAGAAGATCATGCAAATATTCGACGATACAAAAGCATGGAACCTCCCGGTAGTTGATCAGGAAGGGCATTATATTGGATTTGTTTCCAAGTCCAAAATCTTCAATTCTTATCGGGAAGTATTAGTTGATACGTTTTCAGGCGATTGAAAAATAAATGATGAGTTATGACAAAAAATGACTTGCGGATTGTATATATGGGGACCCCTGAATTTGCTGTGGAGGGTCTACGGGCTTTAGTGGAAAGAAACTATCAGGTAGTTGCTGTTGTCACGATGCCCGATAAACCTGTAGGGAGACATGGAAGCGTATTACAGGCAAGTCCGGTAAAACAATATGCACAACAACATAATATACCCGTTTTACAACCGGAAAAGCTTAAAAACGAAGTTTTCTTATCGGAATTACAATCTTTTAATGCAGATCTGCAAATTGTTGTAGCCTTCCGGATGCTACCTGAAGTTGTCTGGAATATGCCCCGGTTTGGCACGTTCAATCTTCACGCCTCATTATTACCACAATACCGTGGAGCGGCACCTATTAACTGGGCTATTATTAACGGCGAAAAAGAGACCGGTGCAACAACTTTCTTTTTAACACATGAAATCGATACGGGAAAAATCATACGTCAGCAAAAATTACCCATTGCCGAAACAGATGATGCAGGAGTGGTACATGATGCATTAATGGCGCTGGGCGCTAACCTGGTTATTGAAACGGTTGATTTACTCTTACAAAATAATGGTAACATAGATACAATTCCGCAGGAAACATTATATCAAAGCGAAACCGAGTTACTACCGGCGCCTAAAATATTCAAAGAGACATGCCATATTAACTGGTACCAGCCTATACGGAATATATATAATTTTATCCGGGGCTTATCACCCTACCCTGCGGCCTGGACAGAGCTGATTATGTCGGATGGCAGCATTCAAACAATGAAGATTTATCAGTCAGAAATGATCTATGAGACGCATAATTTAGCTATAGGTTCTATTCGTTACGATTCAAAAGCAAATTTTGATATAGCTGCAGAAGATGGTTTTATCCGGATAATTTCCCTTCAAATGGCAGGCAAAAAACGACTGTCTGCCAAAGAGTTTTTAAACGGACTTAAGCAATTTCCACCAATGTGCAAAACGAATAATGAAAATCAGTAGTAAATGGATATTATACTAATTATACTTGGAGCTATTTGCCTTATTCTTGGTTTAATAGGCAGTATACTACCGGCTTTACCAGGTCCTCCGCTTTCATACGCAGGGTTAATACTACTTCACTTCACCGAAAAGGTTCAATTTACTACGACTCAATTAATCTGGTGGGGTGTATTAGCACTACTTACGATTATCTTTGACTACCTGATGCCTGTCTTGGGTGTAAAAAAGTGGAACGGAAGTAAATGGGGGAATTGGGGATGCATTATCGGAACGATTGCCGGTTGTTTTGTATTTCCGCCCTGGGGCATTCTTTTAGGCCCTTTTGTAGGAGCCGTTTTAGGCGAATTATTAATTAGTAAAAGAGAAACCAATGATGCAATCAAAGCCGGATTTGGCGCATTCATCGGCTTTTTGCTAGGCTCTGTATTTAAAGTTGCAGTATGCTGTTGGTTTATTTATTGTTTCATCGCTGCTTTTTTCTAACTTTTTAAAGAAATTGTTTAAAACATCCGATTTCATTAACCGCTTTATCCCAATGGCATAGCTTTGATAAATTTGACTATGCACGTTATTCATTGGAAAATGTCCAATAATTGTTCTTTTGTGTAAATTTCTTAAAAATGGAACGTTATTTTAGAACGATTCCAATGTTATTTCATTTATAATACTTATCTTTACGAATCGAAATTGCATAATTATATCCAAATATTTCATGCAGTAAGGGCTGAAGCCTAGCTGGTTTGGGTTATACCGGGTCACATGAAAGATATGATGAAACGGAACGAATTTGGTAAATGCAATTTATCCTTGCTTGAAAAAAGTAAAAACAATATATAATGACCAACAAATGGAGTATTCGACCTCATACAGAAGAAGATCTACACCGTGCGAATATGCTGGCAGCCGAATTGGATATCAATCCAATTATCGGGTTGTTGCTTGTTCAACGCGGAATTACCACAGTTGACGCTGCAAAAAAATTCTTCAGGCCGAGCCTTAATGATCTACATGATCCTTTTCTGATGCCGGATATGCACAAGGCAGTGAAAAGGTTAAATAAAGCATTAGGTAATAAGGAAAAAATTTTAGTTTACGGAGATTACGATGTAGACGGTACGACAGCCGTATCGTTAGTTTATAAATTTTTGCGTCCATATTCATCGACGCTGGATTATTATATTCCGGACCGGTATGACGAAGGGTATGGGATTTCGTATAAAGGCATTGACTATGCCAAAGAAAACGGGGTCAGCTTGATTATCGCTCTTGATTGCGGTATTAAAGCAATTGATAAAATTGACTATGCCAAAGAGAAAGGGATTGATTTTATAATATGTGACCATCATATGCCTGACGACGAATTGCCGAAAGCTATAGCTGTACTGGATGCCAAACGTACGGATTCTACATATCCATATGAACATTTATCCGGATGCGGCGTTGGTTTTAAATTCATGCAGGCTTTTGCTCAAAGTAATGATATCGCATTCTCCGAACTGGAGAATTTACTGGAGCTGACTGCTGTAAGCATTGCTTCCGATATTGTTCCTATTACAGGCGAGAACCGTATTTTGGCCTACTATGGACTAAAACAACTCAACAGCAATCCAAGTATCGGGTTCAAAGGTATTATTAACATATGCGGTTTAGCCGGCAAAGAAATAACCATCAGTGATATTGTATTCAAAATCGGCCCCAGGATCAATGCGTCCGGACGTATGATGAATGGGAAAGAGGCTGTTGATTTACTGCTGGCAAAAGATATGCAAAGCGCCAGGGAAAAAAGCGAAAATATCAATCAATACAACGAAGACCGGCGCGAATTAGACAAACGAATCACCGATGAAGCAAATGCTATTATTAATGAAATAAAAAACATTGAAGATCAAAAAGGAATCGTTGTCTATGATCCGACCTGGCATAAAGGAGTGATCGGAATTGTAGCTTCACGTCTGACTGAGAAATATTATCGTCCTTCGGTAGTATTAACAAAATCATCCGAGCTGATTACCGGATCTGCCCGCTCGATTATAGGTTTTGATATTTATAAAGCAATTGAAGCTTGTCGCGATTTATTGGAAAACTTCGGAGGTCATACATATGCTGCCGGACTTTCTTTACGGGAAGAAAACTTAGACGAATTCATCGAGTGTTTCATGAAATTAGCAGCCGAAGATATTGATCCGGAGCAAATGACTCCTCAAATTGATATAGATGCAGTCCTCGACCTGAAAGATATCAACAATAAATTCATGAATGAATTAAAAAAGATGAATCCTTTTGGTCCGAGTAATGAAAAGCCCGTATTTTGTACCTTACAGGCGCTTGATTATGGGACAAGTAAGAAAGTCGGGAAGGAACAGGAACACCTCAAACTCGAAATTATTGACCGGAAAGGTGGAGGCCCTATTCATGGCATTGCTTTCGGAATGCATCAGCATGCATCATATATTAAGGAAATGAATTCGTTTGACTTATGTTATACTATTGAAGAAAATACGTATAACGGTAATACGACATTGCAATTAATGGTGAAAGACATCCGGCCTTCCAGAACGGAAAACTAATTACAACTGTCAACTATCCATTTTCCAATTATTTAAATGTGGTGTCTCACATCCGTTCGATATGACGTGAAGTGTAGAGGGTAAAAAAGTATGGATTCGCATCTGTTAATCGAAACATTAGAAAAGTATTGGGGTTATTCATCCTTTCGTCCGCTGCAGGAAGATATCATCCAATCAATCTGTGCAGGCAAAGATACCCTTGGCCTGATGCCTACCGGGGGTGGAAAATCTATCACATTTCAGGTCCCCACCCTATTAATGCCCGGATTATGCCTGGTTATCACACCTTTGATCTCATTAATGAAAGATCAGGTTGATAACCTGAAAGCAAGAGGAATTAAAGCGACCACTGTTTATACGGGCATGACACGTGAAGAAATCAGTACCCAACTCGAAAACTGCATTTTCGGCAATTATAAGTTCTTGTATATCTCTCCGGAACGCCTTAATTCGGAACTATTCCGTTCTAAGTTACGCGCAATGAATGTCAGCCTGCTTGTTGTGGACGAAAGTCATTGTATTTCGCAATGGGGCTATGATTTTCGCCCTTCTTACCTGCATATAGCCAGAGTCCGTGAAATGCTACCTGAAGTTCCCATACTGGCACTCACAGCAACCGCAACCCCCGAAGTGGTTAATGATATCCAGGAGAAACTACTTTTTAGTAAGAAAAATGTATTCCAGAAAAGCTTTGCAAGACCAAACTTATCTTACATAGTGCGTTATACCGAAAACAAACAGCAATCGCTAATCCATATGTTGAATAAAGTTCCCGGTACTGCAATTGTATATGTCCGGAACCGGAAACAGACGCAAGAAATTGCCACAATCCTTCAACAGGCCGGCATCAAGGCACATTTTTTCCATGCAGGTGTAGCACGCGAACTAAAGACCGAACGGCAAAATCAATGGAAAGACGGTTCATGCAGGGTTATGGTTGCAACGAATGCTTTTGGTATGGGGATTGACAAACCGGATGTGCGGCTGGTTGTTCACATGGATATGCCGGGTTCGTTAGAAGAATACTTTCAGGAAGCGGGACGAGCCGGACGTGACGAACAACGTGCATATGCCGTCATACTTTGCGCTTCTTCCGAAAATGCCAAACTAAAAAAACGTATTTCAGACGAGTTCCCGGGTAAAGAATTTATCATCGAGGTTTATGATACATTAGGAAGCTATCTTCAAATCGCTTCCGGATTTGGTCATTTTACGACACATAACTTTTCAATTGCAGATTTCTGCTCCAGACATAAGTTTTCGCTGACTCAGACCCATCACGCCTTGAAGTTACTGGAATTGGCCGGATACATCGAGTATATAGAAGATCCGGACAACGCATCGAGGATGATCTTTTTAGTCAACCGCGAGGATCTTTACCAGACATTCAGTCAGGATCACCTGACGGATGAGATTATCCAGATAATCCTCCGTTCATATACCGGCGTATTTGCCGATTATGTGTTTATCGATGAATCACTAATCGCTTCGCGGGCGCAAACCACACAACAGGAAGTATACCAAAGATTGATCGCCTTATCCAAACAACGGATTATCAGTTACGTCCCACGAAAAAATGTTCCGCAAATCACATATACACGTCCCAGGGAAGAGCCTAAGCATGTTGTTATTCCCAGCTTTGCGTATGAAGTAAGAAAAGAACGCAATCAAGTTCGCGTCAACAAAGTACTGGAATATATGAATGAAAAACACCGGTGCAGGACACGAATATTATTGCAGTATTTCGGTGAAAAGCAAGACAAAGAGTGCAAGACATGTGATATTTGCCTGGCTAAAACGCAATCCGGATTAAAACAGTGGGAGTTTTCTTCCGTACAAAATGCCTTAATAGAATTATTAGCAGAGAAGCCTCAAAGCATACATTTATTAGCAGAATCACTCCCTTTGAGTCCGGAAAAAAACCTGCAGGTAATTCGTTTCTTACTTGACAATGATAAGCAGTTTCAATTAAGTGACGAACAGATATCTTTTCATAAAATGAACTAGGCCTGTTCTACTTTCCCTTTTACCTTGTCCCTTTCTACTGACGGGTTACTTTCTCACAGCTGATAAGCACCTTTTCACCATCAGCAAGCGTGGTTGCAAACAAATATACATCTCCTCCTTCAGCAATACGGGTTCGTTTGCGAAGTTCGTTAACGGAAATAGGGAAATTCCTAACAGATAAATTCGCTTTAGGTATTTGCCGGGCAATCGTTTTACAAAGCTTCCCGTTAAACGGATATACTGTATGGACACGAAAAATCCTCCCCGGAAAATCATATTGCAACTCTCCGGAAGTATACAAATGACTACTCACATGCAACTTCTCGACATGCTGCAACCGGGCAATCTGTTTGTAAGCCCCGGCTTTTAAAACAGAGGCATTCGGTTCATATAAATACACACCTACCTTGTCTGCAATCAGAGGTGAACACACTTCTTCTTCCGAATAATAAAAACAGAATTGCTGTTCTTGTTTCTCTGCTGTATAATTGATACAATTAATCACCGGTTCTTTTACCATATCCTGCTTTAAAACAAACAGTAATTCTTTACATTCATTTTTTACAGAAACGACATGAACTTCTGATGTATGCGGTAATAATTTTAAAGTATGATGAATATCCAGCATAGGTGATAGTTTAGCTATTACCTTCGGAGCTTTCTCCAGAAGCACAGGCATTAGTTCTAATAAATCCGGTTCGCAATCAGTCAGCTCAAATACCCGTGTATTCCTTGCCGACCGCCGGGCAGGATCAATATAGAAAACATCTGTATTCCCAGCCTTTTCCAGGTAATCCTCAGCGGTTTCGTTATATCCGTGAATATTGTTTGCTTGTAATAAACCAAAGTTATACATAGCCGCTTTAAATGTCTCCGTATTTCGTTCCACATACGAAACACGCTCTAATTTCTGTGAGAAAAAATAAGTATCGACACCAAGACCTCCCGTCAAATCACAAAGATGCTTTTCAGATGTCAAAAGCCGTTGTTTATAACCGGCTGTTTGTTCTGACGAACATTGTTCGCCTGTAATTTTTGAAGGAAATATCAGGTCTGCATTTGCATACCATGTAGGTAATTTTTCCCGGATATGCCGTCGTATGGAAATTTGCTCTACGGCAAACATCACATCCACTTCCGGATAACGAGCTGCTGAAAATAACAGACGATCTAAATCGTCATCCATATGTTCCTGTATAAAAATACACAATGTATCCGTCATCTGCATGCTGCAAAATTACTAAATATACAGGACGTTTCAGGCAGTTAAAATAGATATATAATTTATTCCTGTTGGGATTTATTCTATTTTCCGTTAATAAGCACCAGAACAAGTATACAAATAATTAACATTAAAGTCCGCATTTCATTGATAAAAAACAACACACATCTATTCTTCGTATTGAAAGAATCCGGAACACCCTTTCTTTTATTTATACTCTTTCTTCTCAGAGGGTGTGTTGAAAATAGCACATCTTCTTCTCTTTATATATCTTTAATGCCTATCAGGAGTTAAAGAAGTTCTTGTTTTAAGTAGATAGTAGTTGGTAGCAAGTAGTTAGTAGAATTGATTGTTGATTTGTTTAATCGTTGATTCGTGTATTTGTTTAAACGCATTAACGTCTAAATATTTAACTTGAGACTTTGAACTTTATAGACTACAAATTCGCATCTTTAATTATAGAGTAAAGTTTGCAACTGTCTGATATTATTTCTAATATTGCATAACGCATCCTAAATAAACAATCATGGAAGAATTAACGCTGATAACCCCCACCTTTTTATTTTCGGCCGTCTCGCTGATATTACTGGCATATACAAACCGGTTCCTTTCGTATGCACAATTGGTACGCACATTAAAAGATAAATACATGGAGGATCGCTCGACTATTACACATGCACAAATTGTAAACCTGAAAAAACGCCTTACGTTGACCCGTAATATGCAGATTTTCGGAGCAGCGAGCTTACTGCTTTGCGTTGCAACCATGTTTTTAATTTACATAGGTTTGCAATTTATTTCAGTTATTATATTTGGGATAGCACTGATTTTACTGATTATTTCGCTTGGTCTGTCGGTATGGGAAATGTTAGTTTCTACCAAATCATTGGAAATTTATTTAAGTGATATGGAAAAATAAGATTACAAATCCCATCCTGTCGTAAATGTCACCCCTAAATTAAACGAGTTCTTTCCGAAATCATATTTCACTTTATTTGAATTTCCATAAGGTGTCAGATGATACTCTACAAAAAGTCCTATCTTTTTGTAACTGATATTACATCCGGGAAAAACATCCAAAGCTGCGACCGCATATTTAGTACGATAAGAATCTGTTTCCCAGTCATATGAATCCTCATTTGCAATATTCGTAAACAACCAATTTGCACCAATCCCTACGTAACCGGAAAAAATCCACCCTCCTGTTTGATGCACAAGATAGCGCCCACGCATATTAACTCCAAGGATTCCTGTAGATTTTGTATGTTCAGCAGAACCGTCAGAATAATAATAATCAAAACCACTTTTAACAGGGATTGCACCTTGAAAGCCCAGGTCCAGTCCAACCCGGTAAAAAAGTGGAATACTACAATAAAAACCTAAAGAAGGCGCAACAGAGTATACATTCCGTAAATTCCCGAAAGGCAAAATAGACCCTAATTGAAATTCAAATCGATAGGAATAAAAGTAATTATTTTCTCCATTATATTTATTTTTTGCGTCGAATGATGCGACTGAATAAAATGGATATTCCATCTGTATTGGTTGTTCCACGCTACCAGACACGGAAGCTATTTGCATTACCGACTCCAATAATGGAGGCAAAGAAAGAACATCTTCCGAATTTTCATAGCAACTTAATATACAAGCTACAGACTGTCCTCGCAAGCTATAAACAAAATAATAAACGATCAAATAATCAGCATGCGTTTCATTCGATGAATCATAGTATACAATTCTACGTGCTATCACTGTTTTTTTATCAAATAAAATTTCGATTTCTTCATCTTTTGCATAGTCTACATTACTCGCTTTATCAATAATTATCTGATTCGATATATATTGATTCGCTCTCGATTCAGAAGAGAATTCTGACCAACTGACCTGGGCATCTTCATTTACAACTTTATGCGGCGCTATCCAGTCAGCTTCAACCAATAAATTAATTTTCTTACCAGCCAGTGTTATTTTAGATATAGCTTTCTCATGGCTTATACGACTTGTTAATTTCCCGTTCAGTAAAGCAGTAAGTATTTCTTTTTCAATTTCAATATCCCGGTCCAGAGATGTTTCCAGATAAAGAACGGTTATTGTTTTATCATCTTTCTGCAATAAAAAACATTTTTGACTTATTTGTACCGGCAAATCAGGAGTGTCTATCAGGCCCTCAATAATCTTATTTTTCTTCCTGAGTGTAGGATCCGTATAAGTCCTCAAAATATGACCCAACCCGTAGAGATTTTTCACCAAACGTATTGTAGCCTCATCATCTACCGTTCCATTCACATCGTAAACAGAAATTGTATATCCGCTTACTTCTAAAAAGATTTCTCCATTATCATTCTTTAATCCATGCATTTTGGATAATAAATCCTGGCTATATAAGATTGTACAGTTTATAAAAATAAAGCAAATACTTAACAGATATTTCATACGGCTCAATACATTATTGTGTTAAAAACAAATATCGCAATTCCTATCCATTTTCCTTAATATACAGTAGTGTATTTTTTCATGACAACAAATACAAAACATTCAATATACCACTAACAACTTTCAGGTTAATAAGGAATCGCAAATGAAATACCCAGGTTGATTGAACTATGTCCAATATTATGTTTCACTGCGCCTGAATTCCCATAAGGAGTAAAATGATATTCTATAAAACCTCCTATTTTCTTATACCGGATATTAAAACCACCAAACATATCAAAAGCAGCAACTTTATAATAATCATAACTATCGTATTCTTCATTATAGCCCGATTCTATATCCGTAAAAAGCCAGTTAGCACCCATACCCAAATAATAAAAATAAACAACATTCCGACTCAATGCTCCCCGGTACCTCCCACGTAAATTAAAACCCAGAAAAGAAGTTGCCTCTGTCCCTTCCCCGTAATATTCAAAATTACTTTCTAAAGGGAATCCGAGCTGCAAGCCCACATCAATTCCGAATTTTTGCCTGATAGGAAAACATACATACGCCCCTATAGTCGGAGCCACTGTAAAGACATTCCGCAAATTGCCAATCGGCATCCATGAACTAAACTGAAATTCAAACAAATAAGAATTATATTCTTCATTGGCTTCTTCATACACCCTTTCTTTGTCAGAAGACTCTGCACTTGATATCAGTTTTGTGGAACTGGTAATGGTTAGTATAGTGTGTAAGAATGCCGGAATATGCAATTGATCTATATTATCTTTATAATGGCTTAATATACAGCCAACGTACCGGCCTCTTAATTGTACCATAACATAATATACAATCAAATAATCTGTATCTGTTAAATTAGAGGGATCATAAAATATAACCCTACGAGCGGTAACCGGTACACCATCAAAAAAAACGTCAACATATTCTTCTTTTATAAACTCAACGTTATCAGCCTTATCAATAGCCATTTGATTCTCTACATATTGATTAGCTCGGGATTTGGAAGAAAATTCAGACCAGCTGATCTGGGATTCCCCATGTACAATTCTATTCGGAGCAAGCTTCTTAGCCTCATAGGCCAAATGAATCTTTTTCCGGGCTAATATCATATAACGAGTAGATCTTTCATCCGAAACAGACTCTGCTAATCGCCCATCCAGACATAGATGTAAAATTTCTTTTTCCAATACAAAATCACGCTTCACAGAAGTTTCCAGATATAAAACGGTTACTGTCTTATCATCTTTCTGCAACAAAAAGCATTTTTGACTTATTTGTACCGGTAGATCAGGAGTATCTATCAGACTCTCAACAATCTTATTTTTCATCCTGAGTGTAGAATCAGTATAAGTCCTCTGGAGATGCACCAATCCATATGACTTTTCAACCATACGTATCATACCGGCATCTTCTACCGACCCTTTCATCTCATAAACAGAAATTGTATATCCGCTTACTTCGAAAAGCATTTCACCATTATCGTTCTTTATCCCCTGTATTCCGGATAATAAATCCTGGCTATATAAAATCGTACAATTTATAAAAATAAAGCAAATACTTAGTAGATATTTCATGACTCAGTGTTATTCTGTAAAAACAAATATCGCGATTTCTCTTTATACTTCACAAGAAAACAACAGAATATTTCCGTAATATGTTACAAAACAAAAAATACAGCAAACAAATTAAACTGTAATAGTTATGAATACACATAAAAAGCAGTTCCTTTTACTTAAATATGCCAATCAGGAATTAAAGGAATTATCATTCTAATCTGCCTTAAATATAAAAAATCAATCTGCATATAAATGAAACAAATAAGCGATAATCAGAATAATATAATAAATACCGTTTTTTATCGTATATTTGCAACTAAACTAATTTAGAATAATAATGAAAATTTCAACAAATAAATTCGTTTCGGTTACATACGATTTGAATGTGGGTGAAGATGACGAACGCGAATTAATGGAGCGTGCAACAGCAGAACAACCACTGCAATTTGTATTCGGACTGGGCATGATGCTACCGGCTTTCGAAGACCAGTTGAAGGGTTTGGCTGTAGGCGACAAGTTCCAGTTCACACTTAGTCCGGAAGATGCTTACGGCGAATTTCATGACGAAAACATCGTCGAATTACCGAAAAACATATTCGAAGTAGAAGGAAAATTCGATGAAGAATATATTACGGAAGGAGCGACTGTACCGATGATGGATTCAAACGGTCAGCGTATGAATGGATCTGTACTGGAAGTAAAAGAAGATGTTGTCGTTATGGACTTCAATCATCCGTTAGCCGGCGAAACATTACATTTCAGTGGCGAAGTGTTGGACGTACACGATGCTACTGCCGAAGAAATTGCTGCAATAACAGGCGGTGGTGGATGTGGTTGCGGATGCGACGACTGCGGCACAGACTGCGATTGCGGAGAAGACCATTCCCATAAAGAAGGTGGGTGTGGATGCGGGTGCAATTAACTCACTACTAGAAAATAAAACTCACAAAACTTACATACGGTGAATAATACATTTGGTAATATTTATCGCCTGACTTCGTTTGGGGAATCGCATGGTGCGGGAGTCGGCGGAATAATCGATGGTTGCCCGGCCGACATTTTGCTGGACATGGACTTTATCCAGGGTGAACTGGACAGGCGAAGACCCGGTCAGTCGCGAATTACAACCCCCCGGAAAGAAGCAGATAAAGTAGAGTTTCTTTCGGGCATATACGAAGGCCGTACCACAGGAACACCCATCGGTTTCCTCATCCGGAACGAAAATCAGCGCTCCAATGATTATGATAATATTACAGAAGCATTCCGGCCATCACATGCCGACTATACATATCAAACCAAATACGGTATCCGCGATCCGCGGGGTGGCGGACGTACTTCAGCACGCGAAACAATTGCCCGTGTTGTTGCCGGAGCAATAGCCAAACAGATTCTTCTGCAGGAAAACATAATTATACAGGCATATACATCGCAAGTAGGAAATATCCGTCTGGAAGGTAACTATAAAGATTATGACCTGAATCTGGCGGAAACCAATCCAGTGCGATGCCCTGATCCGGCAAAGGCTGCAGAAATGGAGACGCTTATCAAAGAAATGAAAGCCAAAGGAGATACCATTGGGGGAATAGTCACCTGCGTAGCACAGGGAGTACCTGTAGGTTTGGGAGAGCCTGTGTTCGGTAAACTTCATGCCGCATTGGGAGCTGCTATGTTAAGTATCAATGCTGTTAAAGGATTTGACTATGGTATCGGGTTTGATACCCCAACGTTAAAAGGTTCGGAACAGAACGATTCGTTTTATAACGACAATGGAAAAATAAATACTCGTACCAATTATTCCGGAGGTATTCAGGGAGGAATATCCAACGGACAGGATATTTATTTCAGGGTAGCATTTAAAGCTGTTTCAACTATATTAATGGAACAAAACTCTGTAGATATAAACGGGCAGAACACAACCATAAAAGCGCGTGGTCGTCACGATTCGTGCGTGCTACCGCGTGCCGTACCTATTGTTGAAGCAATGACTGCCATAACTTTACTCGACTACTACCTGCTTGCAAAAGCAACGATCAGATAAAAATAAAGCCTGCTTTCGCAGGCTTTATTTTTATCTCTCTATTTGTTCAACTTAGGCAAAGGCCGGGTATCAATCATTTTTCCATCTAATGCTTTTTTCATTGTGCTTATAGACCTTTCCGGCTGAAATTTTCGGGAGGACTTAGCAGAACGCGTTCCCACAACGGGTTCCCCGGTAATCCGGCTAATAGCTTCGGCCAACAACGGATCGCGTTCATCGCCAAACGGATATAAATTCACATAATCTTCTTCAACCAAAACATCGGGTTCCAAGCCACCGGTAAATGATGTTATGCCATTCTTATTTGCAAAACGATACACCATCAAATAAAGCCCCCAATTATCAATTTCTTCTACTGCAACCCATTCTTCGGTGCTTTCATCCCATACTTCCGGCGAAAGCAATACACCACCACAATATTTACCATGTGTCGTATTTCCTATCCGTATTACATCCATGTAGGGATCTAAACCGATAATGGTAGATTCGGAAGCAGAAGCAGTATATTCGGAGGTTAACACAAAAAGACGACTCAAATCCATATTAACAGCCAAGGTATCTGTAAAATACTCATTAGTCTCAATCTTATTTTTCTTGAAATAACTCATATAAGCATCATTCCATTCCTGCGAAATAAAAATATCCTTTCCTTTCACGACCGATGCCGGCGCCAAAATACTACTTAATATACGCGCAGTCTGAGCATATCCACCACTATTGTAACGCAAATCCAATACCACATCCGTTACTCCTTGTAGTTTAAATTCTGAAAAAACCTCCTGCAATCGTATTTCCGACTCTATCATATAATCCGTATAACACAAATAGCCGATTTTATTCGCTCCTTTTTCTATAACTTTGTAAGTGTTAACCGGATCCTCATACATAGTTTCAGCAAACATATATACCATAGTCGAATCCATTACAAGATTTCCATCATCATAGCTCGCTGTACCCAATAAAAGAGATGGTGCGGTGTATAACTCTCCATAATTGTCTTCTGTAATATATCCGAAATCTTTAGTTACGATACAAGTTCCCCTTTTAAGTCCGGCTTTCTCTGCCGGAGAATCCGGATATACATATAGTATAATTCCATAGAGAGCATCAAGATTTGAAATCCGTCCAAATATTAACTGATAGCCAAACGTAGTCGAAACTCCTTCAAATTCACCCGCCAGTTCAGTCATATCGTCGGTTAACATCGACCATTTGTCCTCCGTATATTTTAATTTATCAAAAAACTCAAACGGTTCAATCTCTTCCTCCGGATGAACCGAGCTCCAAGCTATAGTTGATGTCCATAGATAAGCATCCTGTACATAAGCAGCAATAAATTCGTCCACCAATCTTGTTTCCGAAACAGGTTCTTCCGGTAGCCAGTCTACAATTAAGTCATTTTCTTTATCATCCGAACAAGCCGTACAAAACAGCAGTAGGATACTACTAAAAAAAACAAACCATTTCAATTCTTTCTTCATATGATCGATTATTCTAAATTCAAAACAATTATAATTCAAGTCCTTTTAATTATCCCAGATTCTCCTCCTAAGGCAAATCCTTGCACAAACTACTTATTAATACGATTTTTCCAGTTGATCGAAATGACGATTGGTATCTCACTTTCAATTTTCAAATAAAATTACCTTATTCATGATGATAGGGTTCGTTTCGTAAAATCGTCATAGCCCGGTAGAGCTGCTCCACAAAAACGGATCGGATCATTTGATGGGAAAAAGTCATCTTACTCAATGACAACCGTTCCTGAATTGCTTTATATACAGTCTCACTATATCCATACGGGCCACCTATTACAAAAATCAATCGCTTTTGAACCGTATGCATCTTTTTCTCAATATAGGAAGCAAACTGCATTGATGTAAATTCTTTTCCTTTTTCGTCGAGTAATACAGCATGATCCCCGGATTGCAAATATTTTAAAACGAGTTCTCCTTCTTTTTCTTTTTGCTTTGTCTCCGACAGGTTCTTTACATTCTTTATATCCGGAATCACTTCCATCTGAAAAGGAATATAATGCGACAAACGTTCCTGATAATCATTCAGGGCCTCTTTCCAATAGCCGACATCAGTTTTTCCGACTACCAATAACACTATTTTCATTTTCAACGCTCGTTAAGAAATCAATCATGCAATGGCAAAAATATAATATATTTCTCAACCAATTGATATATAAACAGAAAATTCGCAACAGATGAAATCAAACATTCCATTCCAAAATAGCTCAAAACAAGACAGGTAATAAAATTTAAACAGTATCTAAGTATCCTATTAAAAATAAAAACCATACCTTTGTATATACTTAATTCAAAAAAGGAGGAAAACGCGATGAAAAAATTAGTCTTTATGCTCGCATTGATACTCTCTGCTTTGAGCATACAAGCTGCCGATATCAACGGAATATCCAATGCATTTAAAAATGGTAATGCATCTTCGATAGCGGCAAATATGGATGCGGAAGTCGATATTGCTGTTCCGGGTACAAATAAAAAAGGTAGTGGTTCTGATGCCGTTGCTGCATTAAATCAATTTTTTCAGACGAACAAACCATCAGGATTTACCGTAGCGCATCATGCCGATAAGAATGAGTCCGGTTTTATTGTTGGGAAACTACCAACCAGTACAAAAGAATTTCGTGTAAATATTACCTACACTGTGAAAGATAACAAAATACTCATTCAGTCTATTCGTATTGAGTAACCCCCAAACCCCTGAAGGGGCTCTTAGGAAAAAGTTGAAAGTAAAAAAGTAAAAGTAATGTTTGTATAGCATTACCTCTTTAAAGAATAGGGGTAATTCTACTAACTATTTTTAGAAATGAAAACAAACGAAGAATTAATTGATGAACTAATTTCACTCGCCTTTGCCGAAGATGTCGGCGATGGCGACCATACTACATTATGCTGCATCCCCCCGACAGCGATGGGGAAAAGTCGACTGATTATCAAAGAAGACGGCGTATTAGCCGGAGTGGAGATGGCTAAACAGATTTTCCATCATTTCGACCCGGCAATGAAAATTGACATTTATATCCAGGATGGGACTGAAGTAAAAAAAGGAGATATTGCATTTACAGTTGAAGGAAAAGTACAATCATTACTTCAAACCGAGCGTTTGGTTCTCAACGTGATGCAACGAATGAGTGGTATTGCAACTACTACACGTCGGTATGCAAAGGCATTGGAAGGCACTAAAACCCGTGTACTCGATACGCGGAAAACGACTCCCGGCATGCGGCTTCTCGAAAAAGAAGCTGTAAAGATTGGTGGTGGTGTAAATCATCGCATCGGATTGTTTGACATGATTCTGCTGAAAGACAATCATGTGGATTTTGCCGGGGGAATAGAACAGGCCATTACACGTGCAAAAAACTACCTGAAAGAAAAAGGAAAAGACCTGAAAATAGAAATTGAAGTACGTAACTTCGACGAACTCGATGAAGCACTTCACATTGGAGGTATTGATCGGATTATGCTGGATAACTTCAATATCGAAAACACAAAAGAAGCCGTCAAACGTATCAACGGACGTTACGAAACCGAATCATCCGGAGGTATAACTTTCGATACATTACGGGATTATGCAGAATGTGGCGTTGATTATATTTCGGTTGGTGCACTCACACACTCGGTAAAAAGCCTTGATATGAGTTTGAAAGCCGTCAATCATTAATAAAAAATAAACAAGATTTATAGATAGATCAGAATTATTGATTTTAATTATACAGGATCTCATCTGTTTTTTTCTTTCTTTTGTAAGAAAATTGAAACAACGGATGAGATTCTTTCTTTTGATAGTAATAAGTTGTATTATTCCCTTCCCTATCCTGGCACAAACGCTTAAAGGAAAATCATCAACGAGAAGGGAGAAGCCATTCCTTATGCAACAATTTATGTTGAAGAAATTGCATTGGGAATCGTAAGTGACGATCATGGAGAATTTCAAACCACTTTAGAAAAAGGTCAATATACATTTGTAGTATCATCGCTGGGACATGAAAAGAAAAAAATTCCGGTGACAATCTCAGAGAAAGAGACTACACTGGAAATAGTACTACAGGAAAAGATTTACCAGTTAAATGAAGTTACGGTAAAAGCCGGTGGAGAAGATCCGGCTTACCCGATCATGAGAAAAGCCATTGTTATGGCTCCTTTTTATTTGAACCAGGTAAGATCATATCAGGCAAATATATACTTAAAAGGGACTCTCAAAGTGGATAAGATTCCGGCGCTCATCAGAAGACGAATTAAAGACCCCAGATTAAAAGATGCTGTTAATAAATTATTTCTGATCGAATCGCAAAACAAAGTAACATTTACAGCACCTGATAAATATGATCAGGAAGTTGTAGCTTTATCCACTACCATCCCCCTTGAACTGGATAATGATATTGCAATGGGAGTCATAAACAGCAATATTTATTCTCCGAATATCATGGCGATAGTTTCCCCTTTAGCTCCAAATGCTTTCTCACATTATCAATACAAATTAGAGGGGATGAGTATGGAAGGTGAACACCTGGTAAACAAGATCAAGGTGATTCCTAAAAAGAACAACGCCCAGCTCGTCAGAGGATATATCTACATCGTTGAAAATTACTGGAATGTGCAGCAGGCTAATTTATCAGTCAGCCAGTCAGGCGTAACAGTACAATTCAATGTCGCCTATCATGAAGTACGCCCGGGAGCATTTCTGCCGACCTCTTATGATATGAAAATGAATATGGATGTAATGGGAGTAAAAGGAGAAGCCAAATATTACTCCTCCGTACAATACAACCGGGTAGATATTAATAGTCAATATACCATTCCTCCATCCAAAACAATTGACGAGCAGGTTACAAAAGAAAGTAAACAACTTGTCAAAGTTCAAAAGAAATTAAGAAATAAAGACTTAGAAGTAAAATCAAGGGATTCGGTATTCAGGATTACCCATGATACACTATCCTTACTCCGGGATTCGGTTTATTGGCTCGAAGTAAGACAACTGCCTTTGCGACCTGAAGAGATAATCAGTTATCAAATAAAAGACAGCCTGAAGTTAGTGGCAGACTCGATAAAACAGGCGGATTCCCTGCAGAACCGGACGTTCTCTACCTGGGTAAAAAATCTAGTACTCGGAGAGAAAATCAAACTACATGATAAATACACCATCGGCTATGGTGGCATTCTCAGAGCATGCCCGGAATATAATTTTGTTGACGGATTCTGGCTCGGACAAAAGTTCCATTTCGGGATTGACTTTTCAAAAAAACGGTCGCTGACAATTATTCCTTCGGTTCATTACCTGACAGCACGCAAAGAAATCAGTTGGCAGGTAGAAAATAGCTTCAAATATGATCCGCTAAGACATGGGAACCTGACTATCACTGCAGGTAATATGACTGCCGATTATGCCGGTACAAACGGAACCGGACGCTTTAATAACGCCTTATCATCCCTGTTATTTGCTGATAATACGGCTAAATTCTATCAGGCTAAGTTTGTTAACGCATCCCATCAGATTGATCTGGCTCATGCACTTCGGTTTACCGTAAATGTAAATTACGAAAAACGGAATACGCTCGATAACAATACATCATACAGCTTCTTCGGTGGCCGGCCAGAACCTAATAATCCGAATGAATTATTTCCCCCTATGCTAACACATACTTCATTCCGTACAGGGGTACAATTACAATATACGCCGCGTTATCATTATCGCATTTGGAGGGGAGAAAAAATATATCTTTATTCAAACTACCCAACCTTCATGTTAAGTTACGAGAAAGGGATTCCCTTTAATAACGAGGACGCATCCTATGATAAATTAGAAGCAAGTATAAAGCAATCTATCCGATTGAATACTTTCAACCGAATACACTATACAATTGATGCAGGTATTTTCCCGTCTTCAAAAACAGTTTATCTGCCAGACTATAAGCATTTCGGTATAAATGAACCTTTTATAGCAGGAGGTTCATTGACAAATCGCTTTAATTTATTAAGTAATTATCAATATGTAACCAACGACAAATGGCTTCATGGCGACATAGAGCTCTCATCCGATTATTTATTACTAAAGAATATCCGGTTTATGCAGGATTATCTGTTTGACGAATCACTACATCTGCGAAGCCTCTGGATTCCGGGACGGAATTATACGGAATTTGGATATTCAATTGGTTTTGGAGATATAGCCCGTGTAGGCGTATTTGTCGGATTAGATAATGGAGCATATGATAAAATTGGATGTACAATCAGCCTACCAATCATCCAGGCATTGCTACGCAGGGAATGAAAAGTGAGATGCAAACCCATGCCTATGCGCGATAATGTCCCACAACTAAACAGTACAGGCCATTAAATAAGTGAAAACCAGTATAAAGAATTACTTATCTAACTCCTCTATCTGCCAATCAATAGCTCCGCGTCCGTTTTTTTTAAGAAAATCATTGGTTTGCGAAAAAGGTTTGGTTCCGAAAAATCCTCCCCCGGCTAAAGGTGATGGATGGGGCGCTTTCAATAAAAGATGTTGCGGATTGGTAACTCCTTTGGCTGCATCTATTGCATGGTTACCCCAAAGTATAAAAACCAAAGGCTTATCATAATTATTCAATATATCGAGAGCACGTTGCGTAAACTTAGCCCAGCCAAACTTTTTATGGCTACCGGCTTTTCCTTCCGTAACCGTCCAACTGGTATTCATCATCAGTACTCCCTGTTTTGCCCACGAAGCCAGATAACCATGCTTAGGAGCATCGATACCTAAGTCTGATTTAAGCTCTTTGTAAATATTCTTTAGGCTTGGAGGCGTTTTTATACCCGGTTTAACGGAAAAACTCAAACCATGCGCCTGCCCTGCCCCATGATAAGGATCCTGGCCAATAATCACAGCTTTTATATTTTCATAAGGACATAGGTCAAAACACGAGAACATCTCATCACGGGGTGGATATACCGTCCCGTTATCATAAGCCTCATCAACCTTTTCCATCAATTTTACAAAGTAATCTTCTTTCCTCTCCTGTTCTAAAAACTCTTTCCAGCTATTCATGATCTATTTTTTCCCAAAAATACTAATAAAAAATGATTCTCCGTTTGCTTACTCCCTCTTAATACTTTCTACCGGATTGGCATTGGCGGCCATATAGCTCTGCCAAAATACCGTAGCGAAAGAAATGAGAAGGCAGCCCAAACCGGCGGCAATAAAGAAACTCGGATTCAGGTGTATGCGATAGGAGTAATCCGACAGCCATTCCCGCATCAAATACCAAGCGATCGGGGCAGCAATCACAAAGGCGATAAACACATAATTGAGGAAAGTAAAAATCAAGCGTTTCAATATCTGTATGTTGTTCGAACCAAAAACTTTTCGTACCCCGATTTCACGCGAACGCTGCTGGATAAAGTAGGTCGACATGGCCAATAATCCCAGTAAAGAAAGCAAAACAGCGATAAAAGAAAATATTCCGACGATCTGAGATGTTCTTTTCTGCGAGGCAAAGGATTCTGCTACCTGTTGGTCAATAAAATTCCCTTTAAATTCAACACCCACTATCCGCTCGTACGTTTCCTTTACTGCTTTATATGCGTCATAAGGATCACCCTGTACCTGTACCAGAATATTCCACGGATATAAATCTGCCGTTTTTTTTTATCTGTATAAGAACCGGCCTTTTCCCATGTAAAATATTATTCAACTGGAAGTCTTTAAAAACTCCGGCTATCGGCACATCAGGCTCATAATATGAAAAAGTATGCGCATCCAAAGGCAGATTTTCTTCTTTCAGAGCGTATTCGCTCAGGTAAAAGGCCTTGTCGGACGATACATGGTTCTCACGTATGATTTCAATACCCATCATCTCCATAAATGCAGAATCTACAGTCAACGTCTGAAAACCAATAGAACGCCCCTCAAATTCAATCGTATTATTATTTCCTCCGTTAAACGGAGTTCCTGCGGGAGTAGAGACCAAAGAAACCTGACTCAACTGACGGAACTCATTAGCTAATGTCATAATCCGTTCTTTACTTTGAAGTTCCATTACGGATAGTTCAATAATATTTTTTGTATTATACCCCAAAGGAGCCTTGATCAGATGATTTATCTGTGTAATCATCACAAAAGCCGCCGCTATAAGGGCAATGGTAATGCCATTCTGAAAAGTAATGAAAAACCGGCTGAATACCATTTTTGTTTTCTTCCGGAATCCTCCTTTCACAACATCAACCGCCTTGGTTTTAGAAATAAGAACAGCTGGCAGAAAACCAGTTATAAACCCGATTAAAATGATAGCAACAACAACTAATAATATATTTACAGGTGTTAACATTCCATATAAATCGATCGATGTATCCAATATCCTTTCGGCATAAGGACGAGCAGCAAATGCCAGAAGTGTTCCAATCAAAAAAGAAATAAATGTAAGTACCGTAGACTCTCCAATCATGCGGCTGAACAATTCCCACCAGGAAGAGCCCAGCAGACTGCGGGTTGCCATCTCTTTCGCACGAAATCCGGTCTGGGCAACGGTCAAATTGATATAATTGATGACCGCAAAAATCAATATAAGCAGCCCAACCGTAAGAAGAATAAGTACCAGTTTTTTATCGCCTTTATTATACATATATCCGTCCTGATGGGCATAATAAGCTTCGGTTATCGGAATGAATTGAACAGTCTCCACTACTTCTCTCTCATAAAACCAATACAGCCCCTTGAAATAATCGCGCATATCTTCCGCCTTAGAAGCAAGCGAACTTCCTTCCCGCTCTTTCAGGAAAAGATTGGTAGATAAAGCATTATTAAACGTATTCCCATCCATATCCGAACGAAAATTACGCAGATTATCTGTACGAACAAGAATATCATTATATTTGATGACGGAGTTTCGGATATCTTTCATTACCCCGTTAACGACAAATGACAACGTATCATTCATAACCAACGTTTTTCCAATGGGGCTCTCACGGCCAAACACTTTTCGGCCATACGATTCCGAAATTACCACATCGCTCTTATTTGACATCACATAATCCTCATTACCAACGACTAAAGGAAATGAGAAAAAGCTAAAGAAATTACCGTTTACAAATGAAACACTGGTATTCCATTTCTTGTTTTCAATTACGACAGGCACCTCATCCGATCCGGCAAATAGAATGCATCCGGTTACATAACAATAATCTTCAATCTCCGGATAACGTTCTTTTACTCGTTCGCCGATTCCATACGCAGACATATTCATTTCTTCATTACCCAACATATAAATACGTTCCGCATCCCGGTGAAAACGGTCGGTCGTCAGTTCCTGCCGGGCATAAACAATAATCAGGATAACAAACATCAACGAAATCGAAAGTCCGAAAACCTCAATCGCCGTATACGCCTTATGGTGCCTGAGAAAACGTAGAAAAGAATTAAATTTAAATATATTCATAATTTATCGTTGTTTCGTTTTCCATTAAACAGGCAAACTTCATGCCATACAATATATACAACTATACATCAACATCATACATGCATCATTCATAAAAAACAATGTCAAAAAAATGGACAATATTGTCCATTTTTTTGACATTGATAGAGCAATCAGGCAAAAGCAGTCTGATATTGATTATGTTGCTTAGAAATTATAAATTATAGTGCCTGCATTGACAAGCTCATCATGAGAGATAATAAATTTCTTTATATCTTTACCATCTATCATAACCGACTTTAACCTATATTCATCGGCGTTCGCACGATTTGTTTCAATCACGAGTTTATCCTTTTTATAAAATTTAGGATCAAGATGTATGGTTACCTTATCAAATACAGGTGCCGTAACGGTATATTCAGGCTTTCCCGGGCAATGCGGATAAAATCCTATCATATTCATCAGCGCCCATGTCGACATAGTTCCGGTATCGTCATTGCCCGGTATTCCTCCTGTTTCATTGGTAAAGTGTTTTGCCAATATATCACGAACGATCTTCTGGGTTCTCCATTCCTCACCTTTCACTTGCGAAAACAAATGCGGATAAATGATATCCGGCTCATTGGAAACATCAAAATAACCATTATCGAATACGGATTGCAGTTTTTCAACAAACTTTTTATTGCCGCCCATTAGTTTGATCAGTCCTGACACATCGTGCGGAACGGCAAATGTATAATTCCAGGCATTACCCTCGTGGAAACCCGGATTAGGCTCGAAATTAGCACCCAGGACCGGATCGAAAGGAGTCAGGAATGAACCGTCAGGCAGGATGGGACGGAAAGTACCATATTCTTTAGAATAGTAATGCTTATATCCTAATGAACGCTCGTAAAACTTCTTTGCATTGTCTTTTTTACCCAATGCTTCGGCAAAGCGCCCTAAATTCCAGTCGGCAACATAATATTCCAAAGCATGCGATACGGAATTATCGAACTCTCCTCTCAACGGTACATAACCGAACTTCATATAATCATCGTTATCAGGACGTAGTTTATTCTGAGGCCCCGGAGTAGTCGCAGACTTAATGAATGCCTCATAAGCGGTTTCAACATCAAAATCCCGTAATCCTTTCAACCATGCGTCTACGATTACCGGAATAGCCGGGTCACCCTCCATTGTATACGTCTCACGGCGATACAGTTCCCATTTCGGCATCCATCCATGTTCTTTATATATGTCAATCATAGAGCGCATCATATTCAACTGCCTGTCAGGATATAATAATGTCATTAACTGATGAACATTCCGATAGGTATCCCAAAGAGAGAAAACAGTATAGCGATTTTCTTTTGTAATACCGGTTTTAGCACTTTCCATCATCGGATATTCTCCATTCACATCCTGTAAGATATTTGGGTGTACTAACGTGTGATATAAAGCGGTATAGAAAACAGTTTTCTGTTCTTCCGTACCACCTTCCACCTCGATCTTTGACAGGTCGCTATTCCACATTTCACGCGCTTTGGTATGTACTGCATCAAAGTCAAAACCAGGTTGTTCGGCATTTAAGTTTGCGCGGGCATTGTCGATGCTTACAAACGACACTCCTACCTGTACCTCAACCTGTTCATTTTGTGTTGTATTAAAGGTAAACCAGGCACCAACATCGTCACCTGCGATTTCTTTTTCATATTCTGTATAAATCTTATACTTTCCGGCATCCTTATTCCACTCGTTTTCCCACTCATAACCCGGTCGTTGGAATTTCCAGTATCCTGATTGTTCCGGTGTTTTATTTATACGGATTACAAAATAAATAGGGAATACTGCCTGATTTGCCGTATAACAGAAAGTACCCAGCAGCTTCATTCCTTCCATTTCGCGGTCGTTTACTTTCCGTAAATAAGCCCCGGTTTCGTTAGTCAGTCCTTCGCCCAGATTTAAAAGCACATTACTTTGTCCGGCAGGGAATGTAAAACGGGCCGTACCTACCCGTAACGAAGCGGATATTTCTGCTTTTACATTGTATTTATCAAGCATTACCGAATAATATCCGGGAGATGCTTTTTCGTCTTTATAGGTTGTTCCGTATTCTTTATAATCGACATTCAGTTCGCCTGTTGTCGGCATCAACAGCAAACTTCCCATATCAGGACAGCCTACACCGCTAAGGTTAACATGCGCAAACCCTGTAAGAAAGCTATTGGTATTAACATACGGAGTTGACCACCAGCCTTCATCTTTATTACGCCGGTTCATCTCAGAACCCATCACATTAAAAGGGGTTACCGACATAAAACCTTGCGGGCACATAGCTCCCGGGTTGGTAGTACCGAAATTCGTGGTACCTATAAACGGATTCACATAATCCACCGGCTTTTTTTGAGCGAATAAACTTGTTGTAAATAATAAGACTAAAACTAATAATGTACTTTTATGAGAATTCATATATCAATGATTAATAGATTTCGTGACTAATTTTATTATCTGCAAATATATTCATTTTCGACAACTTATACTTTATCCGTCCGGAATGTAAAAAAGCAATTATTAAAAAAAGTTCATTCTGCTTGATTTAGCATAATCTAAATCAGACGTATATCTGCTCATTACTTAACGGGAGTGTTCTTTTGAGACAAGAAGCGTAAACAGATACCTCCCTCAAAAACCAATCAAATAAAGATCGACTATTATAGAGAAAAAATAAAAATATTTCCGTCGCGCAAAAAGATTGCACACCGCCTCTTTTACTTTGCATCATCAAACAAAGAGATCATTGAAATACTCAAATAAAAACAAGTGCCGTAGAAAAGGGTTACTTCGCATTGTAACTGCCCGGGTCGCGGGTTCGAGTCCCGTCACTTCCTCCCAAAGCAAAATTATTGAATAAATTGAATTTATCTTTTTATGATTCATTTTCAACTTTCAATTCTCAATTTTCAATTAAATTAGGGAGTGTAGCTCAGTAGGTAGAGCAGGATATAGTCTCTTTTTGCCTGTCGCCTTGTTTTTTTTAATCCTATAAGCAGAATGTCGTAGAAAAGAGATACTTCGACTCCAACTCAGGGGAGGAATAGCGAAGCCGTAAAACCGGCAAGGCTATCCGGTTCGACTCCGGCAATGTCAAGCCCCGTTTCTTTTTTCGCCTGTTACTTCTGCTTCTCTATATAACGCCCTTGTAGCTTAAAAGGACAAAGCTGCGGAAAAAGGTTTTAACTAAACATTTCATATAATCAGATTGTTTTTAATTGAAATTAATGCAAAATCCAGGATCAATATGAAAAAAGATTTCTTCTTTGTTTTTATGCTGATGTTTGTACTCTTATTGAGTAATCAGGGAATTAGTTATGCACAGATGAAAGGAGATCATTTGTTGGGAGATTATGGTTTGGCTGCAGGAACTCAGGCTCCTCCTTCTATTTTAGTTGCAGTGCCCATATATGGTTACAATGCATCAAATTTCAGGAATAGCGATGGAGATAAAAAAGACGCACCGCATCTTGGGGCTTATCTTGTGGGAGTCGGAGGAACTGTCGTAACCAATTTCAAGATCCTGAATGCCAATTATGGAGCAGGATTGTTATTTTGTTTTGCCAGTAATAAAATTGACGGGACATACATCCAAGCCGATAATTCTATAGCCTTTAGCGATACATATGTCCAGCCCATTCAATTAGGCTGGCATTGGAAAAGGGCGGATCTAACAGTTGGTTACGCCTTATATATGCCAACAGGAAAATATGAATATAAAGGTGACGATAATAGCGGATTGGGGATGTGGACAAATGAATTTTCAGTAGGAGGAACGTGGTATATGGACAAGAAACGATCTTTTAATTTATCGACCATGGCATATTATGAGATTCATAGCAAGAAAAAAGATACAGACATACGTGTTGGAAATATTTTAACCCTTGAAGGCGGATTAGCGAAAACTTTTGAGATTCCGATCTCCAAATCACAGGTTCCAATGGCAATCAATGTAGGGCCTGTTTATTATGCACAGTTCAAAATAACAAATGACGATATACCTGTTGGGGAGCTTGATTTTACCGGAGATAAAGACCATATATATGGTTTGGGAGTGGAAGCTAATATTATGTATCCTAAGACTTTCACGACCCTATCCGCCAGATGGTTGGGCGAAATGGGTGCAAAAAACAGGTTTCAGGGAAATACTTTTATGATTACGATCGCACAACCGATAAAGTTCTTCACCAAAAAGTAACTTGATACTTCCGGATCAAAGTAAATAATTACTCTGTTTTAAGAGAAAACAGTCAAAACAAGAAATAAAAGAACAGGGTCGGGTGCTTTTCGAATGCAAAAGCATTAGTAAAACCTGATGGATGTAGCATTCAATTTATTAAGACCCTTTCTTCACCTGACCATCCTTCAAATAATAAATCGCATCTCCTTCAGGACAGACGGCAACACCCTGGTCATCAAAATCTAACCGGTGACCATATTCACTTACCCAACCGGTCTGATGTGCCGGATTTCCAACAACCAAAGCATAGGGATCTACATCTTTTGTCACAACGGCCCCCGCCCCAATCATGGCGTACGCCCCGATACGATTACCACAAACAATCGTAGCATTGGCCCCAATTGAAGCGCCTCGTTCTACAAATGTTTCCTTAAACTGATTTCTTCGCGAAATAGCACTACGGGGGGTAATCACATTAGTAAACACACAACTGGGACCCAAGAATACATCATCTTCACAGATCACACCCGTATAAACAGATACGTTATTTTGTATTTTTACCCGGTTACCGATAACAACACCGGGAGAGATAACAACATTCTGCCCAATCGAGCAAGACTGTCCGATCGTACATCCTCCCATAATATGCGAGAAATGCCAGATCTTTGTTCCGTCACCAATTGTACATCCATCATCAATAACTGCCGACTCATGCGCTTGAAAAGTATCCATAATCGTTTATTTTTGCTCTTCTATTTTCCCTACTTAACTACAAAGTTGCGAAGCAACTGATAACTACTTGACTACTTTGACTACTGATTGCATTATTTATAAATCAGAAAGATTGTCGGTTTCTTATTTAAATCCGGCATCTTGTTTTTCCATTCTTTAACAGGAAGCGTACGAATAAATTCGTCCTCACATGTAATATTGGAAGCAATGCACAATTTCGTCGTCGGCCGGCATATGCGTATCAACTCCTCCAGCAGTTTCTGATTCCGGTAAGGAGTCTCGATAAAAAGCTGTGTTTGCCCCTCCGTATAAATCCGCGACTCAAGTGCTTTAATACGTTCAATACGTGCCGGTGCATCAATCGGCAGGTAACCATGAAAAGCAAAACTTTGCCCGTTAAATCCCGAAGCCATCAATGCCATTAAGATAGAAGATGGACCAACCAGTGGCACTACATGATATTTTTTCTGCTGTGCAATCGCTACGATATCAGCACCGGGATCGGCTATCGCCGGACATCCGGCTTCCGACAGCAGTCCCACCGATTCCCCATGAGCCAAAGGCGTCAGATATCCGGCAATCTGTTCCGGTGAAGTATGCTTATTCAATTCATAAAACGTCAGTTCATCAATCTCAATCGAAGGTTCGGTCTTTTTCAGAAACCGACGTGCCGAACGAATATTCTCTACAATAAAATGTTTTATTTGCAAAATAACTTCGCGATTATATGACGGCAACACCCTATGGTGATCCGTTTCGCCTAATGTCACTGGAATCAGAAAAAGAGCCGGATGCATAAATTTAATTACGTTCTTTTTCTACAAAGATAGTGCAAGTCGAGAGCAATACAAAACGAACTTGTTTGTTTTTATTGCCGAGGCGCAGCCTATTTTCGCTTTGTGAAACAAATATATTACTTTTGTCGTAAACAAACCGTAAATATGGATTTCCCGAACGAATTTATCGTACGAACCAAACTGTTACTGGGAGAAAACTTCCCGGCTCTGGAAGATGCTTTGCAGAAAGAAGCGCCTGTCAGTATCCGGTTGAATTCAAACAAACTATCAGCAACACCCTCCTATGAAAAAGTAAGTTGGTGTAATACGGGATATTACCTGCAGGAACGTCCGTCATTCACTTTTGATCCGTTATTTCATGCAGGATGCTATTACGTTCAGGAAGCATCATCGATGTTTCTGGAACAAGCTATCAAACAATATATACCCAATCCGGCAATCTGCCTGGATTTATGTGCAGCGCCAGGAGGTAAATCAACACACTTAGCCAGTATATTACCTACAGGCAGCTTACTGGTAAGCAATGAAGTAATTCGTAGCCGGTCAGTCATCTTAGCAGAAAATACAGCCAAATGGGGAATGCCGGATACAATCGTAACCAGCAATGACCCGAAAGAAATCGGGAAGCTTACCCACTTATTTGATGTAATCGTTGCCGATCTGCCATGCTCCGGAGAAGGAATGTTCCGGAAAGATCCGGAAAGCCGTAACGAATGGAGCATTGCTAACGTACAGCTATGTGCTACCCGTCAACGGCGTATTATACACGATATATGGAATGCACTTAAGCCTGGAGGACTACTGATCTACAGCACCTGTACTTTCAACAGGGAGGAAAATGAAGAAAACATTCAATATCTGGCAAATACACTCAATGCCGAAGCATTACCAATTTCTGTCGGAAATGAGAGTCTGATTTATCATGCAATACAGTCTGATCTTCCGGCATACCGCTTTCTGCCACATTTGACAAAAGGTGAAGGATTCTTTATTGCGATATTACGCAAACCGGAAAGCGAAAAACAACAGATCTCTTCAAAAAACAAAAAGAAACAAAAGCAAGCACCACTACCTGTTCCGGCAACGGTAAAAGATTGGATTACCGGGTATGATCGCTATCAGTTTTTTACGTCTTCGAACGGAAGCTTGCAAGCCATACCTGTAGATCATTTTGATACATACCAATTTATAACAGAAACATTACATGTGATCTCAGCAGGAATCCCGGTCGGGGAAGTCAAAGGGAAAGACCTGGTTCCCACACCGGCATTGGCATTTAATTTAGCATTCAACCAAATGTCATTTACAAGAGTTGATCTGCAATGGGAAGAAGCGATTCGCTTTTTACAAAAAGAAGCACTTACACTTCCTGCTGATATACCCAAAGGATTTACACTGATTACCTTCCGGAATCAGCCACTGGGCTTTGTAAAAAACATTGGTAATCGTGCCAACAATCTATATCCGCAGGAATGGCGTATTCGAAGCAAGCATTTGCCGGAGACTATGCCTAATATTCTACAATCGAACAACGCCCTAGTTTATAATACATTATAGCATTGCATATTACCCACCATTCAACCCCTTGCATGAGACATCTCATAATTACAATATTCTCAGCACTGATGTGATTGGGCTATGGCCGATTTTCTCTTCAATCGGAATGACGATTGTCTTCCCCTTTCTTCTTTTTCCTTTCTCCTTTTGACTTATTCTTCTTCAGGAGCCAGGGGCAAAGTTAAGGGCAAGTCTGTTTTTAACGCGAATATTTTCATAAATAGCCTCTTGCGCCCGTACCGGCTTTTCTGCATTCCTTTTAAAGACATTCTGTAGATGTTCATCAATAAAACATGCTTTTATATTATCCCGAAGCTGTATACCGAGTACATCAATAATCTCTTGCTTGATTTTATCGTCTAATATAGGAAAAGCAGTCTCTATACGCCGGTTCAAATTCCGGTTCATCCAGTCCGCCGAAGTCATGTACAAGTCTTCAGCCCCGTCATTGTAAAAATACCAGATACGCGAATGTTCCAAAAATACATCTACGATACGCGTTATACGAATATTCCGGCTATATGGCTGATTGGGAACCAGGCAACAAATACCACGTACAATTAAATCGATCTCTACTCCATTTTCCGAAGCATTATACAATTCATCAATCATCCGTTTATCATGAAGACCGTTCATTTTTAAAATGATTCGTCCTTTACGGCCGGCTTTCACATGATCTGTTTCATGCCGGATCATCCGGATCAGTTCAGGCACCATATTAAACTGAGCAACTAACAAATGGTTGAAGTCCGGAGCCTGTTCTTTCTGCTCCAGTACATCAAAAACACGGTTTATATCCGTAATAATATCTTTATTACAAGTCAGAAGAGCCATATCTGAATAGATTTTAGCTGTCTTTTCATTAAAATTCCCTGTACTCAAATAGGCAAAATCTTCTTTTTCCGGATGATTGCGAAGGATAACAGCAACCTTGGCATGTACCTTTAAACCCGGCAGGCTATAAATAATTTTAATACCGGATTGTTCCATCTTCTCTGCTGTACTTAAATTATTTTTCTCATCAAAACGGGCTTTCAGCTCAACAAAAACAGTTACTTTTTTCCCATTCTGTGCAGCGCTGATCAATGTATTTATCACTGCCGAATTTTCCGCTACCCGGTATTGTGTTATCTTTATCTCATCGACTTCCGGATCAAAAGCAGCTTCCATTAAAAACCGGATCAGATAATCGAACGACTGATATGGAAACTGCAACAATACATCCCGTTTTTCCACTGCCTTAAACATCGCCCCCACTTCATCCAGATACGGTACACGCATCGGAGGAGGAACCACCTGCATAAGTGAAGTTCCAAACGGATTAGGCAACTTGCTTAAATCCTGCAGGTTCATATACCGCCCGCCTACCACAAGGTCATCCATTTGAATACCAAAGGCTTCACAAACAAAAGCCAGGAAATCATCCGGCATATCCCGATCATACATAAACCGGCTTAAAGCCCCGATTTTTCGTTTCTCTACCTTCTTCCGGATCGATTGAAGCATATCTTTCGAATCTTCTTCATCCAGGTAAATATCAGCATCACGTGAGATTTTAATGCTATAACAACCATCAATGATATATCCTGGGAAAACATTACTCAGATTAGCGCGGATCACATCATCAATAAACATATAATAATATACGCCTTCATGCGATGGTAAAGGAATAAAACGAGGCACTTTAGAATGCGGGATTTTTATTAATACATAATAAGGCTCATCTGTCATTTTCTTATACATACGAACCACCAGATAAAGTCGCTGGTCACGAATAAATGTACGGATACCGGCCTGAATCGTCACCGGAGATAGAAAAGGAAACACTTCCTCATTAAAATAACTCTGTATAAATTCTTCATGGAATGGCTTTGGCTGATGAGACTGATATAAGTAAACATGTTGCCGGCGCAACTCCGCCAAAATACCATCATTAAATACCTGATAGAATATTTTCTGCTGACGGTTCACTTCTTTAGTAATCGCTTCAAGAACCTCTTCGGCTTTCTCGGAACTTTCTTCCGTAAAAGTCTTTTTCAGGATAGCTCCCCGGTGTTCGGCAACCCGGATTTCATAAAACTCTTCCAGATTGGAAGCATAAATCGAAAGAAACCGAATCCGCTCATAAACAGGAAGTAACTCATCCGCCGCCTCCAACAATACACGATAATTAAAGGATAACCAACTTATATCGCGCTTAAAATATGTATACTTATCTTTTTCCATAAAATCTTCCCTATAATCCGGAAATCACATTAATTTTTATTCGGGTATCGAAACGATTTTTTTGTAAATATAGATACTTTTGCATGATAAAAGAAACAATCATGATGCAAATTGGTCTTCTCTCAGATACACACGGATGGTGGGATGAAAAGTATGCAGCATATTTTCATACATGTGATGAAATATGGCATGCCGGTGACATCGGTTCGGTTGCTGTTGCAAACAAACTGGCTGCAATCAGACCGCTGCGCGCAGTCTATGGAAATATTGACGGACAGGATATACGAATTACCTATCCTAAAATAGCACATTTTACAGTTGAAGACGTTAATGTAATGATGACACATATCGGAGGATATCCGGGGCGCTATGAACCGGCTATCCGGGCTGAATTATACGACACCAAACCACAGCTTTTTATTGCAGGTCATTCACATATACTGAAAGTAATGTTCGACAAACGATTGAATTGTTTACATATTAATCCTGGTGCTGCCGGCAAAAGCGGGTTTCATCAAACACGAACGCTTATTCGTTTCATTATTGACAGAACCGAGATTAAAGACCTGGAAGTTATCGAGCTGGGGGATCGTTAGTAACTACAGGTTCTTTTTCTTCATCATGATTCTGACCGGAAAATCCATCTGCCAGTAAAACGGTATTTTGTAAATAAGGATATTCTTTTTCAAAATATTCACTGAATACACCCTTGTTTAAGTTTTCTTCTATTTGTTTTTGTGTCCAGAGTTTTCCATCCGGCTTCTTAATATATTCCATAAACTGTTCTTCCGTACGAACAGATATAACATAAAGAGACACAAAACTACTGACTCTGTCATTTTCAAAAGGGTAGCGGATCAACAGACGAGGTTTTATCTGACTGGTTGAAATAGAATAACCTACAACCTTATTTACGGTTTCTTCTATCGATTGTTTAAATAATACATATCCATAAAACGGATAGTCCAACGCCGATGGGGAAACAGGCTCATTCGGCTTACGTTTTAACAGGTAAAACATGCCATTATAAACTACAGCAATACGGACAACAGGATGGCAATATTTGGATTGGGAATTTAAACTTGTCGAAAATGGGATACGTCCAATTACTTTGCCTTTCTTATCCATTATCGGCAACCATTTCTCTTTCTTTAAGTTTCTACTTATTAAAAACATACGTACCTGCTCAAAAAGGATAATAAAAATACCTATCAGTAATGGGGCATCCGTGTAAATCAGGCGTTCCATCGACAGGCTTTTATTTTCTTCCGGAAGAATCATATAAAAAATAAGGACAAACATATGCAAAGTATATATGTTTTGCGTTATTTGAGCAATAAAATGATATTCCGTTAATGCAGCCTGGATACGTTTACGCTTTATTCCTGTATACTTTGTTTTACGGAACCAGAAAAAAAACTGCCGTCTAAACATATTAAAAATAGCCAGGACAGCAACAAAAAGCCATTCTGAAATCAATGGAGAATAAACAATCAACATCGGCTGTAATTCCGTAATTAAGAATATCGAATATAAAGCCAGTGTAATAGTTGTTGGCAACAACATAAACTGATAAACCCGTCCTTTAAACAAGCCGGCAAAAATAATGAAACTTAGTATACAAAAAACAATTGATATTTGATAAGATACAATATAAGTATAGAAGTTGTTAAGAAACATGAGAAGCAATAAAGGCAAAAGCCCCGCTCCCTGACTATTTAAGCCGTAATGGTTTACATCTGTAATTTTTTGACTCATCTCTACCCTCTCTTATATAAAAACAATTTCATCCGAAAAATTATAATCTTCAAAAAGCAAAACGAATACTTTTCAGTAAGAAAGAATATCTAAGCATAGATATCAGTTACAAATATCCCTAGCAACAAAAACAAAAATTTTGCTGCCTGATTACTCAAACCATAATGGTTTGCATCTCCAATTTTTTGACTCATCGTTACCCTTTCTTATATAGAAACAATTTTTGTTCAGAATTGTTTTATTTTTTCAGACATTTTTCTGCATAAAATGAAGAACGCACCAATGGAGCGCTCTCAACATGTATAAATCCTTTAGTCAAAGCTTGTGTTCGATAACATTCAAATTGCTCCGGAGTAATGTATTCAGACACCGGAATATTTTTTCGTGAAGGTTGTAAATATTGCCCGATTGTTAGCATGGTTACACCTGCATTTAAAGCATCATCCATCAACTCTGCGACTTCATCAACAGTCTCACCCAAACCTACCATTATTCCGGTCTTTGCAGGGATATTTCGTTCGGCAATACGAGCTAAAACACACAGGCTTGTTTCATAACGAGCTGCACTACGGATATCCGGAGTCAATCGGCGTACGGTCTCCAGATTATGTGATATCACATCGGGGGCCGCATCAATTACCTGATCCAACAATCCCATGCGACCCTGAAAATCAGGGATCAGGGTCTCTATTGTTATTTCCGGGTTAATTTCTTTTATTTTAAGAATTGTATTCACCCAATGCTGTGCACCCAAGTCCGGTAAGTCATCACGATCTACCGAAGTAATAACAGCATGATTCAGCTTCATTAACCGAATGCTTTCGGCAAGCCGGTCAGGTTCTGACAGATCGACAGGCAGAGGTCTACCGGTCAGAGTATTACAAAAGCGGCACGAACGTGTACATATTTCACCTCCAATCATAAATGTCGCAGTCCCCCTACTCCAACATTCATTCTGATTCGGACATTTACCACTTTCGCAAATCGTATGCAGACAATGAGATTCTACAATATGTTTGGTATTGCGAAATTGCGTACTTCCCCTGAACTGCACTTTCAGCCAGTCAGGCTTCCGGACATACTTCTCTGCCATATAAGAGTTTAAAATTTTAAATTAAAAAGCCAAAGGAGTCATACGGTATTATGTTTCTTTTCCCTATCACCCTTTCCCTATTTATAGATTATCCAGTAAGAAATTTGTCATTTTCGTATATAAATGTAAACGTGTGTTTCCTCCTGAGATACCATGATCGCGGTCACGATATATATGCATATCGAACTGTTTCCCAGCCTGCACCAAAGCTTCGGCATAATCCAGGGTCTGTTTGAAATGTACATTATCGTCAGCCGTCCCGTGAACCAATAAAAGCTTTCCCTGCAAATCACCTGCCAGGCGGATAGGAGATGTGGCATTATACCCATTGGCATTTTCTTTTGGCGTACGCATAAAACGTTCCGTATAAACCGTATCGTAGTATTTCCAGTCAGTAGGAGGCGCCACAGCTATCCCTGCCCTGAAAGTGCCGTTTCCGGTACTCATAGCCATCAATGTATTATAACCTCCAAAACTCCATCCCCATATCGCTATACGTTTGCCGTCAATATAAGGATACTTCGCCAATGCCTGCGCCGCTTCAACCTGGTCTTTCGACTCCAGTTCACCCATACGCAAATAGGTACATTTCCGGAATTCCTCACCACGCGCGCCTGTACCGCGTCCGTCTACACATACGCATATAAACCCGGCATTTGCCAGATATTGCTCCCAGTCAAAACTATATTGATCTAAAACGGATTGCGAATTCGGGCCACTATACTGGGACATTAAAACCGGATATTTCCGGGACTCATCAAAATTAGCCGGTTTCACAATCCACGCGTTCAATTCATAACCCGACGCCGTTTGTAAACGTATAAATTCTTTCGGGCGAAAAGCATGCTGGCCTAAATATTCTTTCAGAGCCGCATTATTCTGTAATACCCGAAGCTCTTTACCCGTTTTGGTTTCATTTACCGTAATCGAAACCGGTGTGCCTGCATTCGAATAACGATTGATATAATAGGCATAATTCGAACTGAAAGAAGCGCTATTCGTCCCCTCCTGTACGGAAAGACGTGTTTTTACTCCTTTTCCGTCCACTTTATATACCGACCTGCGTAGCGGACTTTCTTCAGCCGATTCATAATAGACTGTATTTGTGGCTTCATCGCAGCCTATCAAACCGGTCACATCCCAGTTTCCACGTGTCACCTGCCGTTGTTCCACCCCGGTCGACGTATATTGGTAAATATGCGCATAACCTTCTTTTTCGCTTACATACAGGAAACCGTCTTTCGTGAACTGAATACCGTTCAACCATTCAGAGTCAACATACCTTTTATTCTCATCTTTCAATATTAAACGGAAGACGCCACTCTTCGGATTAGCATAGTACATACTGAAAATATTTTGCTGGCGATTCAACGTCATCACGGCTAATTGGTCGGGACTAGAAGTAAATATAATACGGGGAATATAAGCATCCGCATCAATCGGAGCCTTCAGGAGTTTTATATCCTTTGTTTCTACGCTATAGGAATAAAGCGTAATCGTCGAATTTTTCTCTCCGGCTTTCGGATATTTATAATCATAATATTCCGGGTAAACACCATCACCATAAATCTGCATCGAATACTCCGGGACATCCGATTCATCAAAACGAACATAAGCCAGATATTCATTGTCAGGCGACCAGGCCATTAAATTTGTGACAGAAAATTCTTCTTCATACACCCAATCCGTCGCACCATTGATAATCTTATTGAATTCCCCGTCTTTGGTAACCTGCACTTCCGTATCATAATCAAACTTCTTCAACCAGATGTTATTATCTTTCACAAAAGCGCACATACGCCCGTCAGGCGAAAACGTCGGGATCATAATTTTATCATTCGACTCCGTCAATGGTTTCACCATATTCCGGCGCACATCATACTCATATACTTCAGCTTTATACGAATGACGATAAATACGTTCCGTTTCACGCCATACTAAAATACGATGCCCGGTAGAATTAATCTCATATCCTTCAAACGAATCAAATGTACATTCGCGGGCGCGTTTTACATTAAACAGCGTATCAACAGGCTGGCCTGTCCTGTATGCATATTTAATAACCATCGTACGCTCCTTATTCATCATCGTATAATGCTCGCCGTCAGGTAGCGAACGAAGCTCTCCAATAGCCGTTACCTGACGGAACCTTCCATCGGTTATATCTTTTAAATCAATACGTTTACTGCCGTTCTGCGCATAAACGCCTGCAACTACCAACAATGATAGCAAAAAGCTGAATCCTTTTTTCATTGCATATGTATATTTATCGGTTTCTTACAATATATGCAAAGATAAAAAATACTTTTAATTACATTTGTTACATGACAAATATAAAACCCTATTATGACTTCGGGGATTTTCTGAAAAAGCACTTTCCCTTTAAAGTCCGGAAAATATCGGTAAACGGAGGATTTACATGTCCTAACCGGGATGGTACAACCGGTTATGGAGGATGCACATACTGCAATAATCAGACCTTCCATCCGGACTATTGCCAACCAGCGGAGAGCATCTCGCAACAACTGGAAAAAGGGATTCGCTTTTTTGCCCACAAATACCCTTCGATGAAATACCTGGCCTACTTTCAGGCATATACCAATACATATGCATCTATATCCATCCTCAAAGAAAAATACGAAGAAGCATTAGCCTGGCCGGGAGTAGTTGGCCTGATTATCGGGACACGCCCGGATTGTATGCCTGATAGTCTGCTTGATTATCTTGCAGACAAAGCGCGTACATCGTTTATCCTGATTGAATACGGCATCGAAAGCACATCAGATACAACACTCCTACGCATTAACCGGGGGCATACATTCAAAACTGCAGCAGATACAATCCAACGGACTGCACAAAGGGGACTTCTTAATGGCGTACACTTAATCTTAGGCCTACCAGGCGAAGATCGTGAACAAATCATACAACACGCCGGGATAATTTCCGATCTACCCGTAAACACGCTTAAATTGCACCAGCTGCAAATCATCAGGCATACAGCCATGGCGGAAGAATTTGCCCAACGGCCGGAACAATTCCGTTTATATACACCTAACGAATATGTTACACTAGTCATTGACTTCGTAGAGCATTTGCGCCCCGATATTGCCATTGACCGGTTTATTTCGCAATCTCCTAAAGAATTGCTCATTGCTCCGGATTGGGGCTTAAAAAACTTTGAGTTTACAGCGCTTATAAATAAACAGTTTAAAACAGGTAATACTAAACAGGGTCGAAGATTTTAACAACCATTTTTGGCGCAATAGTTGCACCACTATTGTAGCAAAGGTTGCACCACCATTGTAGCAGGGGTTGCGACACTGTTGTAGCAAAGGTTGCGACAACAACACATGGTGCTATTTTTCTTTAAAGGTTTAACCGGGTTAAATAAAAAAGAGAGTGCCCCTTTAAAAAAGAGGCACTCTCAAAAAAAACTTAATATTGAATCAAATGATTATTACCAATATTATTTAACAAGTGTCTTAACAGTATCTTCACCATCGATAGAAACGATCACAACACCTTTCGATACAGTAATTGTTTCATTGTCAGAAGTCAATACTGTCTGAGCGATTGTCTGGCCCAGAATATTGTTGATAACAACAGTCTTACCTGCAGCATTCAGGACAGTTACAGCGCCTGCACCGCCAACAACTGTTACATTGCTTGTTTCTACATCATCAATGCCGGTCGGTTTTTCGTCTGCACCTGCTTTACGAACATTCATCAAAAGCGCCTGTTCCATACCGAAAACTTCGTCGGAAGGAGTAACAGTCATCGGGCCGTTATCTTCTTTCAGCCAACCGCCTTCACAAGGAGCAATCATCGGACCGGTAGCTGTATCACGTGCTGTCGTTTCAGATTCGATATAGAAGTCATTAGCGTTTCTTTCAGCTAAACGGAAAGAGAACACACAGTCTTTATGCAAGTTATTTCCAAGATAAATCGCATGCATACCATTATCAGCATTGAGTGCATACGCTTTTAATTTATCCAGATCGAACATCTTGTTACCATTCTTCAATTGACCGTATACATCAGCTTTCGTTAAATCCGCATCGCCAAGTATGTACAGATAATCTTCCGCATGGATAGCCCGTGTGAATACCAAACGCACCCAACCTGTCTGTTTCCAGATATAGTCGTAGTTCGTACCGCCTTTTGTATAGGCCGAGTCGTATGCATTAATCAGGTAATGAGCTTCAACATAGCCTTTCAAAGGAATAGTAGGTTCGCCATATTGATCACAGCCCATTGCGGCTTCTACAGGCTGAGGTCTTACAGCCAGCATATACTGCGGTTTAATATAACCGGTACCACGGTTTACATAAGCTGTATCCACATAAATAGTCGTACTTGAATGAGATTCCAGATTTGGGTACTCATTTTTATTAACGATACCCAGGAAATTCTTCTTTCCATGGTCCGCCCAATATTGCGGTTGGATATACCCTGTGTTTTCGAATAACAACTGGGTAGGATGCGCCTGCGAATGGAAATGAACGTAATCGGGATTGTCGTTAGTTTCACCTTCCAATACGGTATTGAAACGACGATAAATCGGATCGTTGTCTTTTTCCATGCTGAACGTAGATACTACATTATTAACATCGGCGCGTAAAGTCATCTTCAGTTTAGATGTTCCCGGTTCAAATTTAGCAACAAACAAACCGGGATTAAAACGTTCGCTACCATTAATACCCACCTGTCCCATTACAGTTCTCGTAAGCTGAACTCCGTATTCATCGTTCAAATATCCAGCTAAAGCAATCGAATCCGAAAAGTATGTAGTACTATTCGTAAGTGTATCAATACGCTGCACCATAGCAAAGTAAGGCGCCTGACCGTCAACTTTATAAACATCGCGCAGGTAGAATACCGGTTTGCCCAGGAAGTTCTTATAGTGACCTTTCTTCGTTATGCTATAAAATTTATTTTCATCCGGAGACATGCAGAATTCATTTATACAGGTATACTTAAACGGATCCTTGTAAGTCAAGCGGTACGGCTGACGTTTCAATGTTACCAAATCAGCGATTTGTGTTGTAGATGTAACTTTAAAACCATATTCATCAAGTTGGCCGTATTCGTCCGAGATCGTATCCAGGCTGAAATACAACTTTTGGTACCTATCCTGATAATTTACATATACCAGCGTATCCGTATTCGGATAGTTTCTATAATCACCGTCCCAACCCAAGAACATATCAGCTACTCCACTTCTATACTGGAAAGCGTATTGATTGACAACAGACGTATCCGGATCAATCCAGGTATATCCTAACAACGGATTGTTCTTAAACTCTTTACCAACCTTGATAAATGCATAGCCATCTCCGCTACCGTCTTTATTTTCCCAGTCGGTTGCCGCAGCTTTCACTTTAAAGTTATCGTCATTCCAGGTAAAATGTCCTGACCTCAAACGGAGAGGACGCACATCATTGTACAATTGAACATTATCAAATTCCAACCATCCAAATTCACGGTTCGTAATCTTCACCGGCGAAATCTGACTGTTTGTATAGCGTTGTTCAACAACCCAGTGGAATGCAGGCACATATCTCGGATCCACATTTTCATCCAGATACTCCCATTTTGCAGAATCTGTAGCCGAATACAACGGCACAGTCAGGTATTGTCCGGCAGTATTACGGATCAGGTAAACATCTGGAGCAACCGTTACTTTATCGGTACCACCGGCACACTGATTATATATACCGAAATTAATATGCGTATTGATCGTGTTGTTTGTCTTCGTAGCTGTTGAATTCAGCGTCAAACGACGGGCGCTTGTCAAATCCTGCAAAGAAACATACAATCTCTGATGAGGAGTGTACGGTCCGTAGAAATGATCAGTACGGTCGCCGTATTTCAAACGGGCGGTTACCAGATTTAAAGAATCCAGAGTAGAAGGAGAACCCCAAAAAACGCCATTCGGATTTTGCAAAGCAGCCGTATCGGCATAGTATGTAAATACGGACAATGTTACGGAATCAGTAAAGTTATTCGCATTATATTTTATCTGCGCGTCCGAACCCGGCAATGGCAAATAAGTAGCCTGGTAAGGATTGATATAAATACTGTCGCCCGAAGGATAATATACCATACGGAATGCATACTGACCATAGTATATTGAATCAGTTGATCCTATATCATCACCCAATCCTATTTGCAGGAACTGATTTCCTCCGATATTTCCCTCAAAATACTTGCGCAATACCTGCAAGCGCTTACTACCACTTGTGAATTTCATATAACCCAGTGAGTCAAGCAATGCACCGGAGTAACGCACAGTATCATAATTGTCTGCATTAGGTGTCAACAGATCTGGTATATTCAGGGTACCAATCCATGGATGCCATGAACCTGAAACCAATACACGTGTACCGCTATCCGCCAAGTTAAGATAGTCAGCCGTCAAATCCCCCATTGTAAAAGGATTATCGTAACCGGAAGTTACATCTTCGACAAACTTCAACCGTCCGGCACGCGAAGCAGGTTGAATACCGAAATACGTATTATAATCGTTCTTATCAACAATAAACGGAGCGGCATGCATCAGCCGGAAATAAATAACACCGTCTACCAACCCGTCTTGTACATCTGTAGCATCAGCGATCCTTACAAATACGGAATCTCCAGTCCCAACCATACCACTTGAAGGTTTCATACATAATACAGCTACGGTATCAGGCGTAATATACGAAATCAACGGACGCGATTCCAGTATGGTTGCATACGTTCCCGAAAATTCCCATCCGGATACGCCACCGGGCATCCTGTTCACGAAAGTATGAGATGCTCTATCCTCAGTAAAGCCCAAAAGATTTTTCGGCTCATTTTCATATCCGTAAGTATCGACTTCTAGCATTTCGCCATGCAGTTTGTTGGTAAAGTCGAACAGAATATTTTTTCCCTGTGCAAATTTCTCAACATTCACACACCATAAACCGGCTGCGCTCTCTTCCGCCTTTGGAGAAGTAGCACCTTGAGTAAAATAGTTGCCAAAACTCGTCCTTGCATTATTGATCGAATCGACAAACAGCATTATGCTATCGCCCCCATTTTTACCCATATAAAGGATATGAGCGGAATCTTGGTCGGCATATTTAATATAAGTAGTAGTAGTACCATTATAATCTACAACCGAATCAACCCTCAGATGATAATATCCCGGGTTCATACCCTCCTTAAGCGTTCGTACGGAATCACCCAGACTTAAGCGGCTCTTATCCCATAAACCATGCTGCCCTTGCGCCTTAACTGAGAAGACCGCAGCGAGCATCAGGAAAGCTCCCGCTAATAGCGTGAAAATTTTCTTGTTCATAATCATTTATTTAATTTAATATTAATATTTCAATGTATTTAAAAGTAAAAGCGGAACGCAATGCGCGTCTTGGTAAACGGATATGCATCCGCTTTCACTTCTGGGTTTATAACATTTATTTCACAACTGTTTTAACTGCGTTATGACCTTCGATAGCCACTACCACCACACCCTTCGGAGCCTGGATCGTAACATTATCCGATGTCAACACTTCCTGAGCGATTGTCTGGCCCAACACGTTGGATACAATAGCTTTCTTGCCTGCAGCATTCAGGATGGACACATTTCCGCTACCTGAAACAACCGTAACATTATCGGCAGCGATTTCATCAATAGCTGTCGGATCCTCATTTACAGATGCACATTTTACTTCCCATACTTCAGCTTCATTGATAGCATCCTTGAAAGAACCGCGGCTTATTACCGGAACAAAGTTCTGGCGTTTCACCCAACCTCCCTGAACAGGAGCGATCATACGGCCTTTTGTCCAATCGCGGTTAGTGGTTTCGTTTTCCATCAGGAAGCGCTTGCTGGCTCCTTCGATCTTGTTGCCGAGTTTATCTCTTTGCGGTTCTACAAAACGCATGGAGAACACTTCATCCTTATGGAAATTATTGCCCAAGTCCACAATTTTAATATTCGGGAACAGAACTACACGTGCAAAGTTCAGGTATTGTTTACCATCCTTATCTTTTGAATACAAAGCTGTAATCGGCGTACCGTTCAGGATATACAGTGAGTCGCCGACATGAATCGCTTCCGTAAATGCCAGACGTTCCCAACCTTCCCACAAATAGTACTTATTCAATACAACTCCCTTAGGCACACCGCCTACACGTGCGGAATCCGTTTCGTTTCTCAGGTAACGTCCGTATACATACGGTCTGAAATCGATGGAATCGCCGCATTCGTTACATCCGATACCACCCTGTTCGATCTGCGGATTCACTACCAGCATATATTGAGGCTTGATATGTCCCGTTCCGCGGTTTACATAAGCCGTATCTACATAGATTGCATAGTTATGATCTTTGTGCCACTGGCCATTGGAAACATCGCAGTCTGCATCGCTTTCAATTCCCATGAAACGAATACCGGAACCCGGCACCGAATTCGGACCGTGTGAATCTTCATATACAAAATCATGCACGTTATTATAACGGTAGAATTTCAATGTACGCGGCTCATCGCCTTCTTCACCACGTCCGCATTCTTCCAGACCCGTATTAAACCTTCTGTACAACTCATCCTGCATCTGGCCCAGCGAGAACGTAGAAACCGTTCCTGCCAATGTTTTAACCGCGGCTTTGATATAATTATTAAGGTCGTCAACATACGCTGTTACAACACCAAACGACTTGTTCGTGATACCGCCGTGACTGTCATCGAAAGATTTCAGCGTATCGGTAATCGCCATGCCCATTACCTTTGTCAGGTATTCGAAATTAGACTTATCAATACGGTCTATCAATGTATAATACTCCGTTGCATTCTTTTCGTACGTAAAACGCATATAGAATTTCGCTTTATTCAACTTGCGCGCATTTGCTTCGGCTTCGTCCGTATATACATACCGTTGGTTATCTTCCAACACCAGATAATTATCATTCCAGTCGAATTTATAATAATCGTTGATCATGAAATGATAGTAATATCTTTCCAGCGGAGCGATATCTTTTGTCCGTTCATATTTCTGATATGCACCGTCGTGGCCCACACCATATTTTTCACGTCCATCAGCGCGTAATGAATCAGGCAAAGTCAGTTCAAAGAATGTCCGGTCTTTCGCAATATACAGTGTAGTATCCTTATTATCTTTATTAGTAGCTTCCGTTACACCGAAATACCAGTCGTTGCTGGCTTTATGCAAGAAGTTGAACGAATAACCGTAATAATTCAATGTATCCGGCAATATAGCCTTATAACCCAGGAACGGACCGGTACGGTATAATTTTTCCATCAGATCCTGCGGCATGTATTCCATCCACGCTTCTACCTGATGACTTGTACTTCCCGTCAACTTGGTTCCGTGAAGTTTCACCAATTCATCTTTTTTGGCTGCGGCGCGGGAATCATCCCTTACCACCTGATATCCGTCTACCGAAACTTCCGCAGTACCGTCTACAATGTATGTAGCATTCGGATTCAGCGAATCAGACAGGAATGTCCATGTAGCATAGAATTTATGAGGCGATTTATACACCTGAACATATTCCAGGCGGATGAAATCAAATTCACGGTTCACCAGGTAAACTCGCGATGTATTCGATTCGTCCTTTTCTTTTACTTTCGTTATAAACCACTGATAAGACGGGGTTTTCAACACTTTTTCAATCGTATCGCTTGCGCCGCCGTAGCTGTCAACATTCATATTGATCCATTGCGGCGTAAAGTCGCCGGCCACCAAAGGAACACCCAGGTAACGGCCTCTTGAGTCGCGAACAGTATACAAGTCGGGTTCGAGTGTCGTACGGTCCGTGTCAACCACCTGGCAATCGCGGATACCGAAACTAACGCGAGTATTTGCCGGTTCGTCGGCTACCGTTATCACGGTTTTTTTCAACTTCCCATCCAAATCCTGCATACGAACAATCAAATATCTCCAGATATCCCAGTTATATAAATTGTCATGTCCTTGATCATACCTTCCATTATCGGATTGAGAACCATGTACCGGATGATCTTTAATAGAATGTACATTAATAACTAGGCTATCTTCCGTAGGATAATATACCAGACGGAACTTGTCCGTATTATCGGCATTACCTTTAGCAGCAGCATCATCCTTTATAACCGGATAAATACTGCCCAGCTCGTTATAATAATCCTGGGAAACATACAAATAATTAGTCTTTTCATTGTGCAGGTACAGGTAATGATCCGCTTTACCATTTTTATTATCCGCGTCTGTCGCTTTCAGCGGTTGTGCAAATACGTTCACCTGGTCGGCGCTTACGTTTCTGTCCCATGCCAGCGTTACATAGCCTTCTTTACTTGTTTCATACAATTTAGTATTAAAATCTCTCGCCGTTAACACACGCGGAGCGGCGTTAACCAGTGTAAAGAATGCCAAATTATTTTCATAGAAAGGAGCTCCCGGATTAAAGTCATTTTTATGGGCTTTAACCAGCATTAAGCTGCCGTCTTTATCACCGGCACTTGTCGGTACCGCCAGCGTCAAATAAAAATCGGGTTCGCTGGCAATTTCAATACGTAAAAACTGATCCGTTTCCAACGGAGAAGTATTATACGTACGTGAGAACCACCAGTTCGTCAAATCACCGGAAGAATAAACCTGATGCTGTGCATACTTTCCGCCCAAGCCGGAAGTACCGTAAATCGTCTGTTTAAGTACAGAGCCGAATTTTGCAATGGGAGATAGCGATTTTGCTAAATGTGCGGAATCGGGAAAAGTACCCTTATCATCCGACACGGCGAAATCCATACTCCACTGTTTATTGGTAAACGTGTACGTCGGAACCTGGCCCAGGTTTTCCTGCTGTACATTCACGCACCACATCGCTTCACGCAGATTCTCATACATCTTAATAATAGTAGCCGAATCCGTAAGGTATACATAACCGGTAGAATCCATCGCAAGGATATTCTTGTTATCACCAACACTAGATGCCGTCCTGTCTGTCGGGTTGCTGTGCCCCCTGTAAGTTAACATCAGGTGATAAGCCCCCTTGCCTACTCCTTGAGGCAAATACTTGACTGTATCGCCGGTAAAGTAAGCACCTTGCGCATTCGTCGAAAATACTGCCATGAACAGCATCAGCGAGCCTGCCAACAAAGTAAAAATCTTTTTGTTCATAATCAAATAATTTAATATTAATACTATAAGTAAATTAATTATATTTTTCCCTCAAAATCCATACCCGTACGAACACACTACCGCATAGGTACACTTTTCATTGCAACAAAAATACATATTTGTTTTATTTCTGCAATCATAAAATTCTTTTTTTTTTCATTCTACTCATATTTCTTACCAAAAGAGACGCTTCCATATACAAAACTCCGCTTTCAGATAACAAAACCACCCGCCCCATTTGTTGAACGGACCGGACTTTTCCAACTGTTATATATTTTGATTTTCATTAAAGTGATTATTCGATTCCTTTCGAGGTTGTGTGATCCACCCGTTAACTTTACCTGTTTATAATGTACACATACAATAACAAATATATCTCATAAAAAAGAGCCGAAACCCGGACTCGAACCGGGGACCTATTCATTACGAATGAATTGCTCTACCAACTGAGCTATTTCGGCATAATCCATCTAAATCTCCAACCTCCCTGAATCCCCCAAAAGGGGGGGGCTTTCGGTGGGGCATGTATTCTTTATTTCCGGCGCAAAGATAATAACTTATTTCACATCAGAAAGCAGTTTCTTTAAAAAAACGTCCAATTCTTCATCCAAATCTTTCATAAGCAGGTCATCATCCGATGACGGATCATCATCCACCATTGTATAAACATCTGCCAGACCCTTAAACTCCTCATCCGCTAACCGGATAGAGAAAGGCCGTATAAACAAAGGATGGTTAAAAACGCCTTCAGCAACCAGCATTTCAATTACAGACCTGAGTATGGAAAGCGCTTTTGAAATAAAATTATGGTCTTTCCGGCCGGCTCCGATCCAGTCGAAAATGACTTTCTTATGTAATAAACGTTCACGTTCATCGTAAAGCAGTACTTCGCCTGCCTCCGCATCTAACTGGACATATAAATTACTGATCGCAGAAGACGGATCTTCACGCACCAGTTTATCTATCGAAACCTGAAAAAGCGATCTTAATACAGATTTTATTTTAGGATTTTCTTTAGTCATGCCGTTTTTTTACATTAACCGTTCAAAGATAATAGTTTTTTCAATGATTCATTCTTTTCTTCTGAAAATATATCGTAATGTTTGTTATCCACCTCCATAAATTCAACAGACCGGATCAATGGAGAAGTTTCTCTCTTTTACGCCAACTTTGTGAAACAATTCGTGAAACAATATACAAAAAAGCATTAATTACCGACTGCATAACTATTCATCTATCTGATTATGCAGTCTTTTATCAGCCAGTATACGATGTTTCAGCACATCAATATATAGTTTTTGCAATGTAAAATTACGGTCACTCTCTTTCAGCTTACCTTGCAGTAAGCGATATGATTCGGTAGCCCAATACAGCGCCTTTGCAAAATCGCCGGTCAGTTCTTTGCTTAAAGCCATATTCGATGCCAAACGGGATTTTGATTGCCATGAAGATTCCGGCGTCTTATCGTAAACAGCTTTCCACTTGTCATATGCCTGCTCCCACCTGTCTAATGTAGCAGATGCAGCAGCCTCTTTCCATTGTGCATTGGAAGACACATAATACCATCTCACATCATTGCTCCAATAAGGTACAAAATTCACCGATGATTTTTCTGCGACCGCTTTCGCTGTTTCCCGCAACATGATTTCCGGATAAACCAGAACCGATGCAACATCAAGAATGTCGTATCCCAACTGTGGAGATATTGTATCCGATATCAAAATAGATGTAAGGGGCGTATTTCGTTCCGGCAAATAAGCACGGATAACGCCCGTAACATCTATTTCCATCCAACCTTCAAAATCGAACTCAGACGACTTCCAGGCCGATTCCCTGATCCGAAACATCAGCTGATCCAACGATACAATAGCATCCACATCATGTTCTTCACACAAGAGAGAAACATCATTTGTCGAAAGCATACGATCCGTAAAAAAATATTTATCTTTACGATACCCTTCTTCCAGCAACCTGACATCTTCAAAATACGGAGAAGCGGCTATTTCCAGACCCAGTGTACGGCAGAAATCAAAAAACGCGCTATCAGCCGATATATGAACGGAATCACGCTTGCTCTGCATCGTGGATTCAAAAGGCACTTCCGGCTGCGGAACCGCATTATTAACAATCAGTACACTTTTTACCTCGCGGGGAAAAGTGATACCCGACGGATTATAAGTTTCGATACCCATATACCGGACCGGACTGCATGCTGCGAACGACAGCAGTAATAAAACAATTATGTTTAATTTAAGATTCAAAATTAATACATTCTTCATATTCCTTAAATTATCAATTGCCAATTAATTTCCCCTTCTTTTTTTCCAAAGTTTCGCCCCGAAAATCTCCTGACTGCAAAGATTTAGAGGATATTTAATAATCCGAAATCGCTTTAAAATAACCGATCGATTCTGCTATACCCAGAAACGGATCTTTCATATCTTTTTCGTATTCAAGACTACACATTCCGGTATAATTAACTTCCCGCAATGCTTTAATAAAAGCAGGAAAATCAATTTTACCACGGCCGATCTCTATTCCTACACCGGCTTTGGAAGAATCTGTAACATCTTTTATGTGTATATCGAACACACGCGTGTGATATTTCTTTAAATCAGCTACCGGATCACATCCGTTACGCAGATCATGACCGATATCAAGACACATACCAATGCGCGGATCCAGATTTTTTGTGTTTTCCCATACATCAGTGGCATCCGGATACACTGCAATATCAGGACCATGCAAATGGATCGCATAATGAAAATCATATTCTTTGACTTTCTTATCCACATAAGGCAGTAATTCATAATTCGGCACACCGACAATAAGCTTCACTCCGACTTTTTTTGCATAAGCGAAACCACGGTCTACTTCTTCTTCGGTCTTCATATAAATCGGTCCTACCGCATAACCGGTTACCTTATGTGAAGCACATTTTTCATGAAACGCTTTGATTTGCTCATCTGTACTATCTAACGGCAAATGAAAATCTTTGATACATAAATAATGAACATCTAACCGTTCCAATGTTTTTAAGGTTGTATCCAGGTCAAAATTAACAAAGGTATATCCTGCCATTCCCAAATGAAACGGGTTTACAGCCTTCGGAGCTTTTGGTTTTACCGGATCATTTATTCCCATAACCCCCGGAATACGGGCATTCCCAATCAACGGAGCAGCACCTAAAGCAATTGCTCCGGCTAAACTCTTCTTAAAAAAATTTCGTCTGTTTTGCATGATAGGTTAATTAAGTATGAATTATAAATTATGAAGTATGAGTTAGTAAACAACGTATGTCGCCTTTCAGCAATTTTCCATTTTGACTATGCACGACATAACGGTTTGTCTTACCATTTTCAACTTTCCATTTTCAACTGAACAAGACTTTCTTGCAATGTTTTGATTTTGCTTTCGGTATCTGCCTGTTTCTTACGTTCGTTTTCTACGATCTCCGGTTTGGCATTCGACACAAATTTTTCATTGCTCAGCTTCTTCATTACAGACTGAAGAAAACCTTCCAGATAACGAATCTCATCTTCTGTTTTTTTGATCTCTTCGGCTATATTTATATTGTTCCCTAATGGAATTGCATATTCCGTAGTACGGATCAGGCATGAAACCGCTCCAGGCGACTTCTCACTGACGGATTGTATTGCAGACAAATTCCCCATTTTAATAATTGCGTCATTAAAACGTTCATCATGTTCGCCAAGTACCTGAAGTTCGAGTAGTTCCTTATTCGGAATATTTTTTTGTAAACGAACCGTACGAATGTTACTGATGATTTCTTTGCAAATATCAAATGCAACCAAATAGGCTTCCGCATCTTCTTTTTCCGACAGAGCCATTGCCTGAGGCATAGACGCCAGCATAATAGACTCTCCATCTTCACGTGGGGCCAATGCCTGCCATAATTCTTCCGTGATAAACGGCATAAACGGATGAAGCAAACGAAGCAACGCATCAAAAAATCCGATCGTAGCCTGATAAGTTTGCCGGTCCATCGGTTGCTCGTAGCCGGGCTTCACCAGCTCGAGGTACCACGATGAAAATTCATCCCAGAAAAGCTTATAGGCTTCCATTAATGCTTCCGAAATACGATACTTACTGAAAGAATCATTGATTACCTCTATGGTTTTACTTAATTGTGCATCAAACCAACGGATTGCAATCGCAGAAGACTCCGGTTGCGCTATATCTTCCACTTTCCAGCCCTTCACCAACCGGAAAGCATTCCATATTTTATTATTAAAATTACGCCCCTGTTCGCATAGCGCTTCATCAAACGGCAAATCATTACCGGCGGGAGACGACAACAACATCCCCATCCGGACGCCATCTGCACCATATTTCTCCATCAATTCGATTGGGTCGGGTGAATTACCTAAAGATTTGGACATTTTGCGTCCCAATTTGTCACGGACAATACCAGTGAAATATACATTATAAAAACAAGGTTGCTGACGATATTCGAAACCCGACATAATCATACGGGCCACCCAGAAGAAAATAATTTCAGGAGCAGTAACCAGGTCATTGGTCGGATAATAATATTTTATATCGTCATTATCAGGATGGTTTATTCCATCGAATACCGATATCGGCCATAACCATGACGAGAACCATGTATCCAGACAATCTTCATCCTGGCGTAAATCCGACAATGTAAGTGCAGGATTACCTGACTTCTCACGTGCCATTTGCAGCGCCATCTCATCAGTTTCAGCTACAACATATCCGCCTTCGGGCAAATAATATGCAGGAATACGATGCCCCCACCATAACTGGCGGGAAATACACCAATCCTTAATATTTTCCATCCAGTGGCGGTATGTATTTTTAAACTTCGTAGGATAGAATTTAATGGTGTCATCCATTACTGCATCCAATGCGGGCTTAGCCAGTTCTTCCATCCGCAGGAACCATTGCATGGAAAGCTTCGGTTCGATTGGAACATGGGTACGTTCGGAAAATCCTACCTTATTCGTATAATCCTCTTCTTTTTCAAGCAATCCGGCTGCGGCCAGATCTTTCACGATCTGTTTACGGACATCGAAACGATCCATTCCAATATAGATTTCACCGGCTTCACTGATCGTTCCGTCATCATTGAAGATATCAATACTCGGCAAATTATATTTTTCACCCAGCATGTAGTCATTCACATCATGCGCAGGCGTTACTTTCAAACAACCGGTTCCGAATTCAATATCCACATAATCGTCCTCTATCACAGGAACTGCACGGTTTACCAATGGTACAATAACTTTTTTACCGCGCAAATGTTCATTTTTAGGATCGTTCGGATTGATACACATAGCCGTATCACCCATAATCGTCTCCGGACGTGTAGTTGCTACAATAGCATACCCGTCTTCGCCTTCGATTTTATATTTCAGATAATATAATTTGCCCTGTTGTTCCTGGTATATCACTTCTTCATCCGAAAGAGCCGTCAAGGCCTTCGGATCCCAGTTCACCATACGTACACCCCGGTATATTTTGCCTTTATTATATAAGTCTGTAAATACATTGATCACACTCTGCGAACGTTTTTCATCCATTGTAAAACACGTACGATCCCAGTCGCACGAAGCGCCCAGCTTTTTCAGTTGCTCAAGAATGATCCCCCCATGTTTATGCGTCCAGTCCCAGGCATGTTTCAAAAATTCTTCACGTGTAAGATCTGTCTTCTGAATACCTTCATCGGCCAGTTTAGCTACCACTTTGGCTTCCGTAGCAATCGAAGCATGATCCGTACCCGGTACCCAACATGCATTCTTACCCATCATACGTGCCCGCCGGACCAGAATATCCTGTATCGTATTGTTAAGCATATGCCCCATATGCAATACACCCGTCACATTCGGCGGCGGTATAACGATCGTATAAGGCTCGCGGTTGTCCGGTACTGATTTAAAAAAACCATTCGTTAACCAATATTGGTACCATTTATCTTCTACCTGAGAAGGATCATACTTACTTGCAATTTCCATTTATATAAAAATTCAAAAAATTACAGAATCACAGAATTTACACAATCAACAAAAAAACGAACATATTCCTCTTAACTTCCCTCTAGAATCCACCTGCGGACATGCTGGTTTTTCTCATTTATAAGGAGTCAAAGATAATTCCCTTTAGAAGTACGAGGTTAATTTTTCTTTGCAAAAATAACAAATTAAATTGAGAATGAAGTTTTTTTATATCTTTGCACTCGATTTTTAATTAAGGTAAATAGCATATGCAAAAGAATCTGGTTATCGTTGAGTCTCCGGCAAAAGCGAAAACAATTGAAAAGTTTTTAGGAAAAGATTATCATGTGATGTCCAGCTATGGGCATATACGGGACCTGAAAGCCAAAGAGTTCAGTATTGATATTGAGAATAATTACACGCCTGATTATGTGATTCCGGCTGATAAAAAGAAATTAGTCTCAGAACTCAAAAAGGCCGCAAAAGACGCAGAACTCGTATTACTCGCATCCGATGAGGACCGTGAGGGAGAAGCGATTGCCTGGCATTTATCAGAAGCGCTTAATCTGGAAAAAAAGAACAGCAAACGGATTGTATTTCACGAGATTACCAAAAATGCAATCACACAAGCTATTGAAAATCCGCGGGACATCAATATCGATCTGGTAAATGCACAACAAGCCCGGAGAGTACTTGACCGTATGGTAGGTTTTGAAGTATCACCTATCCTTTGGCGAAAAGTAAAACCGGCTTTATCTGCCGGACGCGTACAGTCTGTAGCCGTTCGCCTGATCGTAGAACGTGAGCGCGAAATACAACGGTTTACCTCCGAAGCATCTTTCCGTGTAATTGCCGACTTTCTTTTATCAGACGGAAAAACCCATTTGAAGGCTGAGTTGAACCGGCGTTTAAAAGACGAAAAAGAAGTCAACACATTTCTGGAATCCTGCCGTTCAGCCACTTTTGCTATTGATGATATCACAACGAAGCCGGGAAAAAAATCACCTGCACCTCCGTTTACAACTTCCACCTTACAACAGGAAGCTGCACGTAAACTGGGATTCTCTGTCTCACAAACGATGATGGTGGCGCAACGCCTCTATGAATCCGGACATATTACGTATATGCGTACCGACTCCGTTAATCTGAGCGATTTGGCTTTAGGTACATCCAAAGAAGCAATTATCAGTTCTTTCGGTGAAAAATATTATAAGTTCCGTAAGTTTCAGACCAAAAGTAAAGGTGCACAGGAAGCGCATGAGGCCATCCGACCTACTTACATGAGCAATCCTGAAATCAGCGGAAGCGCACAGGAAAAAAAATTATACGATTTAATATATAAACGCACTATTGCATGCCAGATGGCAGATGCCGAACTGGAACGAACTACGATTTCTATCGGTATCGGGGCACTAAAAGAGAAATTTGTGGCAGTAGGCGAAGTCATTAAATTCGACGGGTTTCTTCATGTATATATGGAAAGCACGGACGAAGACACTGAGAAAGAACAGGAAAACGGACTTCTGCCACCGGTTCAGTTAAACGAAAAGCTGGGCATGCAGGAGATTGTTGCGACTGAACGATTCACGCAACGTCCGCCACGATACACAGAAGCCAGTTTGGTACGACGGCTCGAAGAACTAGGTATCGGCCGGCCATCTACATACGCACCTACGATCCAGACGATCCAGAACCGTGAATATGTGATTCGTGGAGATAAACCCGGAGAAGAACGGACCTATCAGATCGTGACTCTGAAAAACGGGAAAATTATGCCCGATAAACAGACAGAAACTGCAGGAGCAGACCGCAATAAATTAATCCCGACAGATATCGGAATAGTAGTAAACGACTTTTTAACTGAATACTTTCCTGATATACTGGACTATAATTTCACGGCGAATGTCGAAAAAGAATTTGATGCCATTGCAGAAGGGAAACTGGTATGGACAAATGCACTGGATAAATTCTATAAATTCTTCCATCCTATTGTAGAAGCTACCTCTGCTATAAAAACCGAACGAAAAGTAGGAGAACGCTCATTAGGCACAGATCCTAAAACAGGCGAACCTGTTTTTGTAAAGATTGGCCGTTATGGTCCGATCGTCCAAATCGGTGAAGCACATGCAGATGACAAAACTGCTCCTAAACCCCGTTTTGCTTCTTTAATGAAAGGGCAATCCATTGAAACAATTACCCTGGAAGAAGCAATGAAATTATTCGATCTACCACGTACAGTAGGAACTTTCGAAGGAGAAGAAATGGTAGCAGCAGTCGGACGCTTCGGACCGTTTATCCGGCATAGCGGTAAATTTATTTCCATTCCGAAAACGTTGAATCCCCTCTCTATCACTCAGGAAGAGGCAATCCAGCTGATTGAAGAAAAACGGGATAAAGAATCAAAACGTCATATCAAAGCATTTGCCGAAGAACCCGGGCTGGAGATCCTCAATGGCAGATACGGACCTTACATTGCTTTCAACGGTTCGAACTTCCGGATTCCAAAAGGAACAGAAGCAGAAAAACTCACGCTGGAAGAATGCAGGAAAATAATTGCTGATGCAGATAAAAAACCGGCAAAAAAACGCGGAACTACAAAAAAGAAATAATCAATAAAAAGAGCTGTCACTATGCAACAGCTCTTTTTCATTCTGTATACCAGCATTTTACACCATCACATCAATAAAGGATAAATATTCATTTCAGCGACCCTTAAATAACTGACAATCCCGTGTTTAGCAAGACCAAAGTCGAGGCAAAGTCGAAACAAATTCAAGGTTAATACTACACTCGTCGACTTTAAGCCGTGTATACATTAAATTCATCTCGTAAATATTAATAGAAGAAAAGTATTACTTTCACCTTCCATACATTCCTCCTTTTTACTTCCATATAGTTTAAGATTCCCTGGTCATTACAAATTAATAACAGAATTTGCTTCCTTTTTAATTAAAGGATATCTATATTTGCAAAAAAATTTCATATGATAGAAGTCTGTTTTTCAAGACTTATAATAAAGCAATAGATTGATTCGTTATAATTGAACGTTTTTAAGTAGCAAGGGCAAAAGACAAACTTGTTTGGATTATGCCGAGTCACGTAAAACGACTAATGTAATTGAAAGATTAATAACATACGTATTATGAATAAAATTCTTATTTTGTTGTGTCTGGTTTTAGGTTATCAATCAGTCAACGCACAACGTTCGTATCAATTTGAATCTCCCGACCGTCTATACCTGGAAGGGAAAGCATTCTTTGAATTACGTGATTTTCCGGCTTGTATGGATAAGCTCGAAATATATAAAGGAAAATCAACCAATAAAGACCTGATCCAGGAAGCAGATTATATGCTGGCATTTATTGCATTTGAGCAGGGACGTGAAAATGCAACCGAAATACTTGAACATTTTGTAGATACGTATCCGGACACACGCCACCGTAATGAAATATGCTTTTTGTTAGGTTCGGCACATTTTGCAAAACAAGATTACAACATGGCGCTATATTGGTTGAGCGAATCCAACATCGACCTGCTAGGCACCGAACAACAAGAAGCTTACGCATTCCGTTCAGCATATGCATTACTACAAACCGGGGATTTAAATGCATCCCGTGCTTATTTCCTCCGGATTCAGCAGGCCGGATCAACCTATCGCGAAGCAGCATCCTATTATGTCGCTTATATTGATTATGCTTCCGGAGACTATGACAGTGCATATAAGGAATTTGACAGACTGAAAAACAGCCCCTTATACAAAGAACAATCGCTTTACTACATCACTCAAATCCTCTTTATTCAGGAGCGGTACGATAAGGTGATTACAAACGGAGAGGAGTTACTCCGGATCTATCCGAACAGCGACAATAACCTGGAGGTACATCGTTTGCTGGGAAATGCCTATTATCAACAAGGCGACCAGACAAAAGCGCTTTCCATGTTAAGTAAATACGTTGATGCTACAGACAGTCCGTTACGCGGCGATTTGTACATATTAGGTATATGCTATTTTAATAAAAAAGACTATCAAAACGCAATCCGTTGCTTCTCGGAAACAGTAAAAGAAACAGATGCATTGACTCAAAATGCATACTTATATCTCGGACAAAGCTATCTGAGTCTGAATGATAAGAATAATGCACGTATGGCGTTCGAAATGGCTGCAACATCGACATATGATCTAAAAGTGCAGGAAGTAGCCATGTATAACTACGCATTGCTGATTCACGAGACATCGTTTTCCGGATTCGGTGAATCGGTTACAATTTTCGAAGATTTTCTGAATCGCTTTCCGGATTCGGAATATGCCGATAAGGTAGGCGACTATCTTGTTGAAGTATATCTGACCACCAAAAATTATGATGCTGCGCTCGCTTCTATTGAGAAAATCAGACAACCTAGCTCCAAAATCATTGAAGCCAAACAAAACGTATTGTTTCAATTGGGTACTCAATCATTTACCAATCAGGATATAGATAAAGCTATTGCTTATTTTAACAATGCAATCACATTAGGGAATTATTACGACAGAAACGTATATAGCGATGCATATTTCTGGAGAGGCGAATCGTATTATCGGCAGAACAACTTCAGCCAGGCTATTTCGGATTATCAGTCATACCTGAACAATACACAGGATCGTTCGTCGGAAATGTACTCTTTAGCCTATTACAATGTAGGATATTGTCACTTCAAACAACATAACTATAATTCGGCATTAACTGCATTCCGTCAGTATACAAGCCTTGAAAGAGACAATACGGCAATCTCGTTAGCCGATGCATACAATCGTATCGGAGATTGCCAGTTTTATAACCGTGAGTTTGCTGCTGCCGAACAAAGTTATAGCAAAGCAGCATCGTTACAACCATCTTTCGGTGATTATGCACTCTATCAAAAAGGATATGTACTTGGACTTCAGAAAAATTACCAGGGCAAAATACGTATATTAGACCAGTTGATCCAGGAATATCCGGAGTCGCAATACATAGCTGATGCCCTCTACGAAAAAGGACGTGCGTATGTATTACTGGAAACATATAATATGGCAGAAAATGCATTTACACAATTAATGCAAAAATACCCACAAAACAATCTGGCACGCAAAGCCGGCATCCAGTTAGGTTTGCTTTATTTCAACAGTAACCAATCGGAAAAAGCAGTTGCAGCCTATAAGAAAGTGATCAACGACTATCCCGGAAGTGAAGAAGCTAAAATTGCCGTACAAGATTTACGCTCCGTATATATTGATTTGAATGATGTAGCATCGTATGCCGCTTATGTAAATTCATTAGGAGGCAATGTGCATATTGAAATCAACGAACAGGATTCATTAACTTATCTGGCTGCAGAACGTTTATTCTTACGTGGAGATAATAATGGAGCGCAACAAAGTTTGAAAAACTACCTCAGTTCTTTCCCGCAAGGAGCATTCCATTCAAATGCAAATTATTACCTGGCCAGTATCGCTTTTTCACAAAAAAACTATACTGAAGCTAAACAACGATATACAAGTGTTATCAATAGTGGCGATACGAAATTCATGGAAGACTCCTGGGCGCGTAAAGCTGAAATCGAATATGTAGAAAAAGATTTTACTGAAGCGGTAAAAAGTTTCATACAACTGGAAAAAATTGCCGGATTAAAAGAAAACCGGGAAGCTGCAAAACTAGGAATTATGCGGGCTGCTCAACATACCGGCCAACAATCGGAAGCATTGCGGGCAGCTGACGAATTGCTTAAAGACAGTAAACTTTCTCCCGAAATTGAAACTGAGGCTCGCTTTTTACGTGCAAAAACCTATATTGCCCTGAATGACAAGGCTAAAGCAGAGACTGATTTACAGACATTAAGCAAAGATGTACGTACTGTATATGGTGCAGAGGCAAAATATTTGCTGGCACAAATTTACTTTGACAGAAACGAAAGCGACAAAGCTGAAAATGAAGTGATGGATTTCATCAAAAAAGGAACTTCACACCAGTATTGGCTGGCAAGAGGTTTTATACTTCTGGCTGACATCTACATTAAAAAAGGTGACGATTTTCAGGCACGTCAGTACCTGACAAGCTTGCAGAACAATTATAAAGGCAATGACGATATTCCCGGAATGATTGAAGATCGATTAAGTAAACTTAAATAAAAAAGAACTCAAAACCTTCTAAATCTCCCCAAAGGGAATTTTAGTTGAAAATTCAAAGTTGAAAATTGAAAACGAATAATCACATGAAACAAAATAAAATAAAGACGTTAGTCATCATTGCTTTACTTGGAGGCTTCACGGCTGTCAATGCTCAAAATGAGGACGAGAAATTAAACCGTGAAATGACACTGGAACGTGAATACGATCCTACTGTTCAGGATGCCAGCAAAGTGAACCGGCTTCCTGAAATTAAAGAGCCGGCGATAACCAAACAATCCATTAATTATTCCCCATTTACTGTTCCGGCTGATCCGCAAAAGGAAATCAATATTTTATCATCCGGCAATGCAATGACTGAAATCCCGTATAACAAACGTCGTGGATACTTTCAATTTGGCGGAGGGATGTATACGAACCTGAGTGGAGATCTGGGATACAATATTCTGAATGACCACAAAAATTTATTGAATATTTTTGCTTCGCACCGCTCCACAAATGGAAAACTGAAATATGAAGAATATTGGGGAGATGAAAAACAAAAAGCAAAATTAACCGATAATCTTATCGGGCTTAATTTCAACCATTACTTCGATCAGGGAGCAATTATTCGTTTAGGAGGAAAATATAGCTATACAGCTTTTAATTATTACGGATATTCATATAACCGGATACCTTCGGTATCTTCAATTTGGGAACCAGACTCCTTCGATCATAAAACTAATCAGGTAAACCAACTGATTAACGGATATGCAGGCGTAAAATCCAAAGAAGGATCGATGATCGGTTATTTAGTAGATATTGAATATAACCGTTTCACTCAAAAATACGGATGGACAACTGATATGGATGGTATTCAGGAAAACAAAATCACTATCCAGGCAGGTGTAAGCGGACGGTTTGGTAATAATAACAATCAATCGGCCGGCTTATTTGCCAAAGTGAACTATTTCAACTACAAATATCCGACAACAAACCTTTATCCGGGATCTAACATTGGGGATTCGTTAGGTTACCAGAATTATATGGAAGCCACTATTTCACCTTACTACCAAATGCAGGGAGATGGATGGAAAGTCAAATTGGGAGTAAACGCCATGATAATCACAGGCGATTCTTCTAAATTTTTCGCATCTCCCAATATCAGTGCTGAAGCCGAAATTGCTGATAAAACGGTATTCTATTTAGATGCCACCGGCGAAATACAGTCGAATGATGCTTACAGTATATCACTTCAAAATCGCTATGTAGATCATATGCCACTTGTTTTACCTTCGCGTACGTGGCTTGACGCCACTTTAGGAATCCGAAGCGGGGTTGCACCAGGCTTTTGGTTTGATGTATTCGCAGGATATAAAATTACAGATAACGAAGTGTTTTTCATACCAGGCATACCTATGGAAAATAATGATTTCGGAAGCTATCAATACGTATTCCAACCGAATGCTTCCTTATTCAGAATCGGAGCTTCGCTAAAATATGAATATCAAAAATGGATGGATTTATCAATCAAAGGAGTCTACAACAACTGGTCGCTGAAAAAAGGTGATAATAACATTGAGTGGGATGATATGAAACCGTATGGCCGTCCGACTACTGAAATCAATGCAGACCTGACAGTTCGTCCGATTTCACCACTGGCATTAAATTTCAATTATTATCTGGGCGCAAGTCGTTACAGCTATTTGTTGCTTGATAAATCAGAAGTAAAATTAGATAACATTAATGATCTGAATTTTATGGCTACATGGAATTTCACTGATATGATTGGAGCATACATTAAACTGAACAACATAATATCACAACACCAGGAATTCTATTATGGATATCCATTGCAGAAATTTAATGCAATGGCAGGCATCAATATCAATTTTTAAGATAAAGACAAGTTTCAAGCTATAAACAATAAGAGCTGTTCTCCAAAAGAACAGCTCTTATTGTTTATTCTGATTATTTCTTTCCCTACAGGACCACCTTATACGTTTTCTTTCCGATTGTTACGAAGTAACAGCCTTTAGCCAACGACAAACTCATGTCTTCGCCTGCCGACAAACGTAGACGTTGTACCAATGCACCCGAAAGGGTATGGATCAAAGCATCGCATGGTTCGGCAGACTGCAAATGCAATACACCACCGGAAGCCCATATACGTGCATTTTCAATCGAAGCATTACCTACACTGAAGTCCATTGACACGATTGTTGTTTCCTGGATATTAAAGATTGCCACTATTGAAAAGAACTTACTTGTTTACTTTTTTGTGCTATCTACTTACTGGTTAAACATATCCTTGTTATAAAAATCAAGAATATCAATCACCATCCGGTAAGCCTGATGCGCAGGACTATCCGGATTCAAATCCATAGCAGCCAGATAATTGTCTAGCGCTTGTTTCCAATCACTCCGTTTCCGGTAAGCATTGCCACGCAAATAGAAAGCTTCATCCGATGCAGGATTGTTTTTTATGATTTCATCCAGTAAACAGATAGCTTCATCTATTTTTCCATCAAATATTAACTGTTTAATCTTTTCCATTTGTTTTCAAAAAGATGATTATATATACAATTTTACACGAATGATGCAATAAGCAATATTTGTATAAGTATACAGATTCTTTCAAAAATAACAATTTGTTATTAAACCGAACCACTTTTTGCAGAAAACTTTCTTTGCAGATTTGCACAAAAGCGTGTAACTTTGTGTTCAGAACACAAAAAGTAAGTATAATTCATTGTACCAATGATAAAAAAAGCTATTTTCATTTTGAGCGTACTTCTGGCAACGCTCTCAATACATGCACAAATTATCACCCCTACAAAATGGGACATAAAATTAATTGATTCCGAATCAGCAGAAAAAGAAGTCCGGTTTACTGCGAAATCAGATAAAGGATGGCATTTGTATGATATGAATTTGCCGGAGGGAGGACCTATATCAACCAGCTTTACCTTCGAGACAAAGCGGGGAGTAGAATTGATAGGAACCCCTACTCCATCCGTTGCTCCACAGAAAATCTATGACGAATCATTCAACATGGAATTACGATGGTATCCCGGAACCGTAACGTTTACACAAAAAATAAAAGTAACCGATCCAAAAAAGTTCAGGCTCAAAGGGGATGTGGGATTTATGGTTTGTAATGATGAGAACTGCCTTCCTCCCGACCGTATACAATTCGATTTTGACAGCAAACATGTCGTTAAGACTGTTATGTCTGACGTAGCGGAAGCAACAGAAACAGAGATCGCAGAAAATGACTCAACCGAAGACACAACCGGGATAAATGAATCCGTAGAGATTCCCGTTATTCCATGGAATCCACAATCCCTGCAAGGATCAAAAGTCATACCGGGAGAGGAAAATACCACTGGAAATATTGACCTGTGGGAACCGGTTATTGAAGAACTTAAAAATTATGGTGATACCACAGCCAATGCTACCGACTCATCCTGGATCTATATTTTCCTGGCTGGTTTCGCCGGAGGGTTAATAGCGCTATTAACGCCTTGTGTATGGCCTATGATCCCCATGACCGTCAGTTTTTTTTTAAAGCGGAACAAAAGTAAAAAGAAAGCAATCACCGATGCTTTGATCTATGGTTTTTCCATTATTGCCATATATCTGACCATGGGGCTTTTGATCACTGGAATCTTCGGTGCCAGTGCATTGAATGACCTTTCAACAAATGCCATTTTCAATATTCTTTTCTTCCTGTTACTGGTCGTGTTTGCCATTTCATTTTTTGGGGCATTCGAGATTGTATTACCGGCTTCGTGGACCAACAAAATGGACTCGAAAGCAGACTCAACGTCCGGTATCTTAAGCATCTTTTTTATGGCGTTTACGCTGGTATTGGTTTCTTTCTCCTGTACAGGACCTATTATCGGGACATTATTGGTTCAGGCTGCATCCGACGGCGCTACCATCGGACCGGCCATCGGGATGTTCGGATTTGCTTTAGCCCTGGCAATTCCTTTTGCCCTATTTGCAATCTTCCCAAATCTACTACAAAACATGCCTAAATCCGGTGGTTGGTTGAATTCGGTAAAAGTCGTCCTGGGATTTCTGGAACTGGCTTTAGCATTAAAATTCCTATCAGTGGCCGACCTGGCGTACGGCTGGCGTATTCTGGACCGTGAAGTATTTCTGGTGATCTGGATTGTAATATTTGCCTTATTGGGTTGTTACCTGCTGGGAAAAATCAAATTCAAACACGACAGTGACCTACCCTATGTATCTGTCTCACGCTTATTTATGGCGATTGTATCGTTTGCCTTTGCCGTCTATATGGTTCCCGGTTTATGGGGGGCGCCTTTAAAAGCGATCAGTGCATTTGCCCCTCCGCTATATACACAAGATTTTAGTTTATATGATGATGAAGTGCATGCCGCTTATGATGATTACGAGACAGGCCTCATGTATGCCAAAAGGGTAAACAAACCTGTACTGATCGACTTCTCCGGTTTCGGATGTGTAAATTGCCGGAAAATGGAAGCTGCTGTCTGGACGGATCCCAAAGTCAAACAATTGCTGGAAGAAAAGTTTGTACTTATCACCTTAATGGTTGATGATAAAACAAAGCTGCCAAAGCAAATTGAGATTGAAGAAGGAGGACGGGAACGGACGCTGAAGACTATCGGGGATAAATGGAGTTACCTCCAGCGTCATAAATTCGGAGCAAATGCACAACCTTTTTATGTAGTTCTGGATGGGGATGGGAACCTGTTATCGCCTTCTTATGCTTATGATGAAGATGTATCGAAATATATTCAATTCCTGAACAACGGATTAAATAATTTTCAAAACAGAGATGAAAATGAGCAGTAAAGAAGAACGCTTAGAGGCTTTCGGCCGGTTACTTGATGTGATGGACGAGCTACGTGAAAAATGTCCCTGGGACCGGAAACAAACAAACGAAAGCCTGCGGGCAAATACGATTGAGGAAACATATGAGCTTAGTGATGCTATTATTCAGAATGAACAGACAAACATAAAAAAAGAACTGGGTGATTTACTGTTGCATATCGTTTTTTACTCAAAAATAGGGGAAGAAAAAGGGTCTTTTGACATCAAAGATGTATGCGATAGTTTATGTGAAAAGCTGATTTACCGCCATCCTCATGTATTTGGAGATTCAGTGGCAGAGAACAGTAAAAAAGTCGAGCAGTCGTGGGAACAACTGAAACTAAAAGAAAAAGGTGGCAACAAAACCGTTCTGGAAGGTGTACCCGGTTCATTGCCATCGCTTATTAAAGCCTACCGCATTCAGGATAAAGCGCGCAATGTAGGTTTTGACTGGGAGAAACGTGAACAGGTATGGGATAAAGTAGAAGAAGAACTGAATGAATTGAAAGAAGAAATCAACCGGATGAATACAGACCAGATGGAAGCCGAATTCGGTGACTTTTTGTTTAGCCTGATAAATGCGGCCAGGCTATACAAGATTAATCCGGATAATGCATTGGAACGTACCAATCAAAAATTCATCCACCGGTTCAACTATCTCGAAGAAAAAACCATCCGGCAAGGCCGCTCATTAAAAGAGATGACACTTGCCGAAATGGATGAAATATGGGACGAGGCTAAACGCCAGGGCCTATAGCTTGTAAGTAAGTCCACCCATCAACCAGAATCCGGCTTGTGGAATATTACCGATATCGTAATAATGTGTATCGTATAGATTATTCAGGCTGCAATAGAAATTAAATTTGCGATATGCATAATTCAATTTCAGATCCATGGTTGAAAATGAAGGATAAGAACATAAACCCAAATCTGTTGCGCCATCATATTTCCTGTAACTGCCCATACGTTTCTGGAATCTGAAATACCATCCGGCAGAAAGATTTTTACAAATCGGATGATGCAATTGCATCGTTAATTTATCCCGCAGGTAATTCAATGAATATTTTGATTCCAAACCTTTTGAATCGGCCGTTTGATGCATGCGGGTATAATTCACGGAAAGGCTGGTTTGTTCACCCAGAACCGGCCACTGATTGCCTAAACGACATGTAGCTCCCATCTCAACCCCCTGTTTGTCCAACTCCGTCATATTCCATGACGCCCATTTTTCTTCTCCCGGTTCGCGCACCCAATCTATGATATCATGTCCCCACATTAAATAACTAACCACATAGGCGCTGATAAATGAGCTATTATACTTTATACCTAAATCAATCGATTCGGAACGCTCTGGCTTCAACTGTTCGTTGGCATGATGCGTCTCGGTCGTATAATATAAATCAGTAAATGTAGGGACACGTGTAGACTGGCTCCATGTCGCATAAACTTTTAAGGCATTATTCGGCCGGTAAGCTGCGCTAACCGAGGGATAAAAATGCAATTTATCAAGTAATGTATTATGATTCATCATTACACCGGCCGAAACGACAAAATATTCTTTACTAAGTGTATGTTCCAGCGTAACACTTGTATTTGTGCGGTCGTCATAATTTGTATACCGCCCGTGCGCTTCAACCATCGGTTTACCTAATTTACTGCTCAGCATATCTTCGCGACGCCATTCACCACCCAGGTTTGTTACCCCCAAAGATGAAGTATACTGGAATATCAAATTAGCACCATACGTATCACCCCGGTGATAGTTCCGGCCGGTTGTGGTATTCTTGATCAGGTCAAACTGGTCATAATGCCTGTCCCAATAAAGAATCGGAATTATTTTAAATATTTTCCCGAAAGAGCCTTTTACCGAGCCCATATAGGTACTGGTACGTTCATATTGATTCGGGTAAGCTGCAGAATAAAAGGTATTGGCTCCGTAACGTTTATTATTATATCCTAACTGGAAATCAAGATATGATTGCTCTTGCATCTGCAACCTTGTTTGCCACAACATATTATACATATCATAATCGCTGTGGGCTATGTAACCATCGGAAGACTGATAGCCAACAGACAGGCTGTTTTTTGTTTTCCCTGCTTCAAAAGCCCCACGCACATCACCGCCCCAAAGCCCGTACATACCGGCTTCTGCATTGGCATATAACTGCGTGTCTATAGTCTTCTTTGTAATGATATTTATACCACCTGAAAACGCACCGGAGCCATAGATGAGCGCCGAAGGACCATGAACGATCTCAATACGTTCTATATCGGAAAGGTTGATGGGAATATCAAAACTATAATGTCCCGTGTGTGGATTGGTAAGATTGATGCCGTTTAGAAGTACGGCTGTTTGGTCGGCTGAACCGCCTCGGATGGAAATATCGGCCTGGACGCCATGTCCGCCTCGTTGGATAATGTCAATATTAGCTGCATAGGTTAACAGATCCTGGATACTTTGGACAGGAGCCTGCTCAATCTGCGCTTTTGTAATTACGGAAACTAATTTAGCTGTCTGGCTAACCGGAGATTCCACCCGCGAGGCTGTCACTGTAACCTCCTCCAACTCATCTTCCAATAATTTCTCAGGATGTTGTAAAGCGCCTGTCTGGGCAAAAGCCGGGGTTACATGTACAAATGTAAGCATACAGCTTGTCAGGACACCGATATTTACTACTTTGTGCATACTACAAAATGCACCATACGCTCTGCGGACAAAGCGTTTAAACCGATAAACACCACAATCATTTACTCTTTTTCGTTCTCTCATACAAATAAAATTAAAATGTTAATACTAAAAAAAATACATATTTTTTATATATGCGATTAAACCTTTTGTTTTCTTAGTAGTCAAATATCGGAAGAAGTGTGCAAAGATAGTGAAAGCCGAATGCAGAAACAAACGTTTGCGAGGTTGAGGGTAGAAGCCGAATATATCCGGATTATACCGAGACAAGCAAACGCACTTTTAAGAAACTTGTTTGATTATGCTGAGGCACATCCTATCTTCGGTTTGCAGAAACAAAGATAAGTGATGGAGAACGAATAAGAGCACTTTTTGAGTTTTGTTAACGGTCGGATTTATTTCTGCTTTCTTATTTGTAATATTATTTTTATATTTACAGGTTGAAATAGAAAGCTGATGCAACAATTTATAGAAGATGAAATAGTTGAGCAGTTACGAAATCCCGACACACGCCAAAAAGCATTTGAACAAGTTGTAGCTGCATATAGTGAGCGTTTGTACTGGTTGATTCGTAAGATGGTACTGTCTCATGATGATGCAAATGATATATTGCAAAATACGTTTTTAAAAGCGTGGCTCAACCTGGATAGTTTCCGCGGTGAAGCCAAACTATCTACGTGGCTGTATAAGATTGCGGTGAACGAAAACATCACGTTTTTAAACCGGCAACGTGCAATGAACAATATATCAATGGATGATGCGGATATTTACCTGTTGGAGAAATTGAAAGGAGATGATTATTTTGACGGGGATGCAATTCAATTGAAACTCCAGGAAGCAATTGTAAGCTTGCCGGAAAAGCAGCGTATTGTATTTAATATGAAATACTATGATGAGATGAAATACGAAGATATGTCCGAAATACTGGGAACCTCTGTCGGAGCATTAAAAGCATCCTATCATCATGCTGTCAAAAAAATAGAAGCGTTTTTAACAAAAGATGTTTAAACCTTTTCGTTTTTAATTAGTCAAAACATCGTAGCACAAGAAAATATGGGAACGAAACAAAACAAATTAGACGAATTAAAAGGGACAAACCCTTTTAAACTCCCGGAAGGTTATATGGAAGGACTTACTGATCAGATTATGAGTAAGCTCCCGGAAATACCAAAGGAAGAGGCTCCGGAGGTTTCTCTTCTTGACCGGGTACGTCCATGGCTATATATGGCTGCAGTCTTTGTGGGCTTACTGCTTATGTTCAAAGGTTTTTCCTTTATACAAACAGATAAAAACTCTTCCGGCACAGATGAGACAACATATCAATCTGCGACATTAAATAAAAATATATTTGTTGATTCGGAAGAAGATTTAGAGTATTTAGAATATTTGGAAAATGAATACCTGAACGGCGCATTTTCTGAAATGATGGCAAATGCTGAATAATTATGAAGAAAAATATTTTCATTACATTAATTGCGTTCTTGCTCTGTAGTTCTTTAAACCTGATGGCCCAGGAACAAGAAAAAAAGAAGTTTGACAAGGAAGCTTACCAGGCTAAACGAAATGCATATATTACTGCCGAAATTGGCCTGACAGCCGATGAAGCCGGTGATTTTATTCCGTTAGATAATGAATTCAGACAAAAAATGTTTGATATCGGAAGAGAGTGCCGGCGTTTGGGACGGGAAAGCCGTTCGAAAGAAAAACTATCGGATGACGATTATTTAAAACTAGTTGATTGTCAGATAGATACTAAATCAAAAGAAGCTCAAATAGAGAAAGAATATTTCGAGAAGTTTAAAAAGATTCTGTCTCCCGAAAAATTATTTAAGTATCAACAAGCAGATGCGAAATTTATGAGGGAGTTTATGAGGGAAGGAAGTCGTAACAACCGACACGGTTCCTCGGATAAGAAATAAAACACTATCCTATTAGTGTTTTTGTTTTAGATTTAGTTTTGGCGTTTTTAGAGGAGTGGATCGACGTGATGTCGTTTCCACTTTTCGCTTTTTATCGGATTACCCCTAAAAAAACAAAAGTTCAAACAAACTTCACAGCCTGCCTGAACCATTAAAACTAATACTAATTACAATTATTATATATGAGAGTGTAGTTATAACAAACAAATCATGGATTTGGTTCAAAAGAATTTTAGTTCATGGGAATTTATTCTTCAAAAGAGTTGTCTGAATAATGATTAAATTTCAGACTGGCTGTGGAGTTTGTCGGTTTTTTATAATTTTACTATCAATTCACTCACAAAAAAACATATATAATGAAAAAAACAATCTTATTCCTTTTAGTACTAATAGTTACCTCTTCGCAACAGGCTTTTTCGCAAAATATCATTTCTTATACCGAAGTCGTAAACGTTGCTGATGCCAGTGAAGAGGATCTGTATAAATCAGCAAAGACCTTCTTACAACAAAAAAGTGCCAATATAAAAGAGTTTCCCAATGATTTTACCATTCAGGCTGACTTTACCAGTAATTTTACACATCAGTTAAGTGCAGCAAGAAATCAACTTACCGGAGGTAATAAAAATTATACTCACGTTGTTAAATATACCATAACAATACAAATCAGGGATGGTAGATATAAATATACGATTCCAAAAGTATTTCACGAAAATGGAACAACCAGATCCGGATCAATGAATGTCAAGCAACGGTCTTTCAAGTATGAAGAGTTGATTTCCGCTGATACGCCAATACGTCAATACGAAAAAGGAAATACGAAGGCTGATCCGGAATATGTGTATGTAAAAGAATATATGGATGATGAAATTAACAAACTCATTGTTTCACTAAAAAATGCCATGAGTAAAAAAATCACGGATAGTGATGATTGGTAATTTCAGTGAACATTTTCCATCTGTAACTGTTATACAAATAGTAATATTTATAGGAGTTAATTTTTTTTACAAGTTAGTTTATCATTAATTTTTACTTTTAAAATTGCAAAATCTATCTCGGCTTGCGAAAGTCGGGATTTTTTGTTTCAAAAGATAAATTATCAGCCACATTATTCAGAATAAATCATGACAACTTTATGAGGCTTTAATATTATATGTAGTAAAAATAAAAAAACAACCATTTCTTATATTCAAGCCAAATCGCTGTTTTATGAAGAAATGATTGCTTTTGTTTTGCTTTGTTTTCGAGGAGTGGTAGTCTCGCCGGGAATCGAACCCGGATCTAAAGTTTAGGAAACTTCTATTCTATCCATTGAACTACAAGACCATCAATTATTCAAATTGAGCGATTGCAAAAGTAGTATCTTTTTCATAATTTGACAAATCATCCTTAATCAAATAAATGTTGCATTACCGATAGCGATTTTATCTCTGGAAAATCAGATAAGTGCAACCGGTAATATTCTAAAACACGCCGGATGATATTGGTTCGTTCTTGCCTGGAAAAGGAATAAACTGCCATATTCTCATAGTTCATCCGAAGTAACCGTGAAAAAATAACACTCTCAGTCTCATCCAGATAATGTTTATGCTCAGGCGGCAAAGAAGCAAAAACACCATTTAGTAAATCAAAAAAATATCCGGGATGATAATTGTCCACATTGGGAAAAACTCCAAAATAACGCACTAAATGGATTAGAAACACCAAATGAAAATTTGCCACCCCTTCTTCGGATATATCTAACCAACGTATCGAATCATGCAGAAAACCGAACAATTTAGGATCCGCTTCTTTGGTCCGCACAGAACGATAAATCACTTCGGATGTAAAAAGAGCAATTACATTTTTAACCGGATGAAATGCTATATTATTTAACGGGAAACTTATTCTCGTTTCTTTAATACGCTGTAAATCCCTGTTATGCGAATGATCGACTTCCATCTCCAGAACAGATAACGGCATGAATAATGCATGCGAAACTTTACTTTTCCGGCTTCGGGCACGCGCTACTAAATAAGACATACGTCCGGATATTTCCGTATATGCATGAACAATGACATACTTATCATTATATGGCATCGTATGTAAGATTATTCCACGTGTCGTATATAACATTCTCTATGATTAATACCGGAACAAAGATAATCAATTCGATCTTTGTCCGGAAACTATAAAATACATTGTTTTACGGTCTGATAAAAAAAACAATAAAATATTTTGGTGATTTTATGGAATATGCTATCTTTGCACTCGCAATTAAGCAAAAAGTAGCTTTATTGCTCTGTAAGTGAGTTTTTTTACAGATATGGCCTGTTCGTCTATCGGTTAGGACGCAAGATTTTCATTCTTGAAAGAGGGGTTCGATTCCCCTACGGGCTACAGAAATAACAGAAAGAATTTAAAGCAAAATGGCAAATCATAAATCATCCATTAAGAGAATGCGCCAAACAAGCACGAGATGCTTGAGAAATAGATACCGCGCAAAAACAACAAGAAATGCAGTTAAAGCACTACGCAACACATCTGATAAAAAGGAAGCAGAAACGCTTTATCCGAAAGTATGCGCTATGTTAGATAAACTTGCAAAAAGAAAAGTTATTCACAAGAATAAAGCAGGTAATCTGAAATCAAAATTAGCTAAACACGTTCACGCATTAGCATAATTTGTTAGGCTAAAAAAAATACAAAGCCGGACTTATTAAGCCCGGCTTTCTTTTACCAGAAGGCCTGTTCGTCTATCGGTTAGGACGCAAGATTTTCATTCTTGAAAGAGGGGTTCGATTCCCCTACGGGCTACAAAGGTCAGTTTTCCGGATAAGAGAACTGGCTTTTTCATTATAGATAGTCATACTATCTTCCACCAAAAACAAGAGCCTTAAATCTACGCATTTAACCCTTTATAAATTTCGGTATCTAAAAAATAATTTGTATATTTGTTAGCTTTTAAAAAAAGTCGCTATGCGACTATTTTTATATACTATTATAGCTTATAATTAATACATATTTAGATACATGAGTGAAGAAGAAATGAATGTTGCAGCTGAGGGGTATTCATCAAAGAATATCCAGGTATTAGAAGGACTGGAAGCTGTTCGTAAACGTCCAGCCATGTATATTGGCGACACGAGTGAAAAAGGACTCCACCATCTGGTTTATGAAGTTGTTGACAACTCTATCGATGAAGCGCTTGCCGGCTATTGTAAAAACATCGAAGTTCTGATCAATGAAGATAATTCAATCACAGTAATTGATGACGGACGCGGTATCCCGGTCGATTTCCATGAAAAAGAAGGTAAATCTGCGTTAGAAGTAGTTTTAACGGTTTTACATGCAGGAGGAAAATTCGACAAAGGCACTTATAAAGTATCCGGAGGTCTGCACGGTGTAGGGGTCTCGTGTGTAAACGCACTTTCTACCCATTTAAAAGCCGAAGTATACCGAAACGGAAAAATCTACATGCAGGAATTTTCTATCGGAAAGCCTCTGACTGATATTAAAGAAGTCGGGACAAGCGAACGTACGGGAACAACCATTTCTTTCAAACCGGATGATACCATTTTTACCGTTACCGAATATAAATATGATATCCTTGCAAACCGTTTACGCGAACTGGCTTTCCTGAATGCTGGGGTACGATTGATCCTGACGGATAAACGTGAGAAAAAAGAAGACGGGACTTATAAATCCGAACTCTTTTATTCGGAAGAAGGGCTAAAAGAATTTGTCGCATATATAGACAGGAACAAAGAAGCGCTGATCAGCGATGTTATCCATATTACGACAGAGAAGCAAGGTATTCCTGTTGAGGTCGCGATGACATATAATACTTCTTACAACGAAAGTGTTTTTTCATATGTAAACGATATTAATACGATTGAAGGAGGAACACATTTATCCGGATTCCGCCGCGGATTAACACGTACATTGAAAAAATATGCAGAAGATTCGAAATTGCTTGAAAAAGCGAAAGTAGAAATCCAGGGTGACGACTTCCGTGAAGGCTTAACAGCCGTCATTTCCATAAAAGTTGCAGAACCTCAGTTTGAAGGCCAGACAAAGACCAAATTAGGCAATACCGAAGTAATGGGTGCGGTTGATATGGCCGTTGGTGAAGCGTTGGGATATTTCCTGGAAGAACACCCGAAAGAAGCAAAAATAATTGTTGATAAGGTGATCCTGGCAGCAACAGCGCGTCAGGCTGCACGTAAAGCCCGCGAATTGGTGCAACGTAAATCTCCTATGACAGGAGGTGGTCTACCAGGTAAATTAGCTGATTGTTCGTCAAAAGATCCTGTAGAATCTGAATTATTCCTTGTCGAAGGAGACTCTGCAGGGGGAACAGCAAAACAAGGCCGCGACCGCCGGTTCCAGGCTATTTTACCTTTGCGTGGAAAAATCCTGAACGTAGAGAAAGCAATGGATCACAAAATATTTGATAGTGATGAAATTCAGAATATGTTTCGTGCAATGGGTGTGAGTATTGGGACAGAAGATGACCCCAAGGAACTAAACATGAGCAAAATACGCTATCATAAAGTAATTATCATGACTGATGCGGATGTGGACGGAAGCCATATTGCCACTTTGATCCTGACATTCTTTTTCCGTCGTATGCGCGGATTGATTGAAAACGGATATGTATATCTGGCTACACCGCCATTATACCTTTGCAAGAAAGGAAAAATAGAGGAATATTGCTGGACAGACCAACAACGCCAGGCTTTCATCGATAAATACGGAGCTGGAAACGAAAACCAGATACATACCCAGCGATATAAAGGTTTGGGAGAGATGAACGATCATCAGTTATGGGATACAACCATGAACCCGGAAAACCGCACATTAAAGCAAATCAATATTGAGAATGCATTTGAGGCAGACTCGATCTTTGCAATGCTAATGGGTGAGGAAGTCGCTCCTCGACGTGAATTTATTGAAGAAAACGCAACATATGCAAATATAGACGCATAAGTTATAAATTGATGAACATTTTAAGTAACGAGAGCAGACACCGAACTTGTTCGGATTATGCCGAGTAACGCAAAATGACTAATGAAATTGAACAATTCGATCCGTCCTTCTGATCTGCAATCTCTTTATAAGGATGTGGATGATTACATACCGGCATTAGAGCCTAATCAACCACTGCCCCGCATAGGAATTTCTGCAAACCGGAAGGACGGATTGTCATGTATAGCAGAGCCTTATTTTCAATCTGTAATATTAGCCGGAGGAGCTCCGGTTATCGTACCGGTTACAACAGACATCAGGGTGCTCACAGAAATTGTGAGAAATTTGGATGGGTTGATTTTATCCGGAGGAGCAGATCTTGATCCTCTTTTCTTATCAGAAGAACCAATTCCCGAATTAGGAGATGTAGACACCTATCGTGACAGATACGATTTATCATTGATCCGGTTGGCTTTCAATAACCAATTACCAATCATGGGAATCTGCCGTGGACATCAACTCATAAATGTAGCCTTCGGAGGCACTCTATATCAGGATATTCATGCACAGTTTTCATCAGCATCACTACAACACAGCCAGGATGAACCGCGTGATCAGGCTACACACAGCGTGGCACTTTCGGATATTCCTTCCCGGTTACGTGAGATCACAAATGGTAAAATGGTGTTAGATGTAAATTCGTTTCATCATCAGGCCATAAAAGAAGTTGCACCCGAATTTATAGCAACAGCAACAGCCCCGGATGGTTTGAATGAAGGCATGGAACATCCGGAGTATCCGATTTTCAGTGTACAATGGCATCCGGAGCCCATGGCTGCTGCCGGAAACGAAGAAATGCTGGATTTATTCCGGCATCATATATCCCAGGCCAGGCTCTTTGCAAATGCCAAGCTTCTTCACAATAAGATCATCACAATAGATTCGCATACAGATACACCCATGATTTTCCCTGGGTCTTTTGATCTGGGCATAAAAGAAGGGGGAAAAGTAAATCTTCCTTTTATGGAAGAGGGGAAACTGGATGCAGCCTTTATGGTTGCATATATTCCACAGGGAGCACGTGACGAGGAAGCTTCGCAAAAAGCAACAGATTATGCTACGGAACGCCTCTCACAAATTATCCGGCAAAAAGAAATTAATTCAGGCCGTATGGATATAGCCCGGACTCCGGATGATCTGGTTTGCCTGAAACAGCAAGGAAAGAAAGCAATCTTCCTGGGCATAGAAAATGGATATGCCATTGGAAAAAATATAGAAAATCTTCAACGATTCAAAGACTTAGGCGTTGTCTATATGACCCTGTGTCATAATGGCGACAATGATATTTGTGATTCTGCAGCAGGTAATAAGGAGTGGGGCGGACTAAGTCCATTCGGTAAAAAAGTGGTAAAAGAGATGAATCATTTGGGTATAATGATCGATCTTTCCCATGCTGCGGAAAGTACGTTTTACGATGTATTAAAACATAGCCGAAAACCAGTTATTGCATCTCATTCGTCTGCTTATGCTTTAACCCCTCACCGGCGTAATCTGACAGATGAGCAGATTAAGGCATTAGCAGCCAATGGAGGTGTTATGCAAATCTGCCTATATAAAGGCTTTTTAAATCCCGAACCTGAAAAGGCTTCTGTAAGTGACGCTATCCGGCATATATGTCATGTGGTCGACCTGGTTGGCGCCGACTATGTCGGTATCGGATCTGATTTTGACGGCGACGGGGAAATCATTGGTTGCCGGGCTGCAAACGAATTAATCCAGATTACAATGCGGCTGGTCGCATTAGGTTTTGACGAGGAAAGTATACGGAAAATATGGGGTGGTAACCTGTTACGTGTCATGAGAAACGTTCAGAATACCACAGTTTAATTAGAAAGAAATGAATAAAATTATTTGTTTATTATTTTGTTGCTTATTTTTATCGTGTTGCGGACATAAGACTGTAACTGAAAACAACACAACTACTCCATTGACAACAACAGAGACTGTGCAAAAAACGAATACACCTGAGTTCGACAAAGATAGTGCATACACTTATGTGGACCGTCAGGTACAATTCGGCCCTCGTGTTCCTAACACCGAAGCGCATAAAGCCTGTGCGCGCTACCTGGCAAATGAATTGGAACGATTCGGAGCGAAAATATATGTACAGGAAGCATCTTTAACAGCCTACAATGGAACTAAGCTGGAGGCTAGTAATATTATTGGTGTTTACAATCCTGACCAAAAGAAACGTGTATTACTTTTTGCACATTGGGATTCACGTCCGTATTCTGATCGTGATGAAGAGAAATACCATTACACACCCATTGATGGAGCCGATGATGGAGCCAGTGGTGTAGGAGTATTACTTGAAATCGCCCGGCAAATCGGGCTAAAGGGTATTGATATTGGTATAGACATAGCCTTTTTTGATGCTGAAGATTATGGAACACCCGAATTTATAAAGAATTATACTCAGGACACATGGTGTCTGGGAACACAATTCTGGGCCAAGAACCCACATATACCTGGATATAAAGCAGACTTCGGCATTTTACTCGATATGGTCGGGAGCAAAGATGCAACTTTCTATAAAGAAGCAACATCAATAAGGTATGCAGCTCCCATTGTTGAGAAAGTATGGAGCACTGCCCGCAATTTAGGTTACGGAAAATATTTCATTAATAAAGATGGCGGAGGTGTTGTTGACGATCATCAATATGTTATTTCAGGCCGGAATATTCCCAGCATTGATATCATTAACCTCAACCCGGATACACCTCATGGATTCGGAGCCTATTGGCACACGCAAAACGATACAATGGATAACATCGATCGTGAAACATTAAAAGCTGTCGGTCAAACTGTCCTGGAGGTCATTTACAAGTATTAAAGAATAATTCAATTATACATATGACAATTAACGAAATACAGGACAACATCATTGAAGAGTTTTCAGTTTTCGACGACTGGATGGATAAATACGGGTTATTAATCGAGTTAGGGAATTCCTTAGCTCCATTAGATGAAAAAGATAAAATAGAAAATAACCTGATTGAAGGATGCCAGAGTCGTGTATGGCTACATGCTGAATATAAGGACGGGAAAGTATATTATCAGGGAGAAAGCGATGCTGTCATCGTAAAAGGAATTGTGTCTTTATTAATCAGTGTATTATCAGACCACACACCGGAAGAGATTCTAAATGCAGACCTGTACTTTATTGACAAAGTCGGGTTAAAAGAACATCTCTCCCCTACCCGTTCGAACGGACTGGTTGCCATGTTAAAGCAAATGCGCATGTATGCATTGGCATTTCAAGCGAAAGAGGGATAATCATGAATCTATATTATGCCAATCAGTTAAAGGAGTTATCACTCCTACGCTCGGCTCGTTAGTAGTCAAGGAGTAAAGTATAATGCAAATGTATTTCTACTTAACTCCGAAGTTGCGAAGCAACTGATAACTACTTGACTACTTTGACTACTGATTCACATATATTATTAAAAATCAATTGTCAATTGTTCCGGAGGTAAAAGGGTAAAACTTTTCCGGTGATAAGATGTCGAGCCATGCTGACGAATAGCATCCCTGTGTACTTTGGTAGGATATCCCTTATTCTTTCTCCATTGATACGCCGGATATTCTTCCGCCAACCGATTCATATAGTCATCACGGTATGTTTTTGCTAATATTGAGGCTGCAGCTATACTGAGATATTTCCCATCTCCCTTAATAACAGTTGTATGTGGAATTTCCGGATATGGCGTAAACCGATTTCCATCAATCAATAAATGTTCCGGCTTAACCTTCAGTTGTTCTATCGCACGGTGCATTGCTAAAAAGGAAGCTTTCAGGATATTTATCCGGTCAATTTCTTCAGGCGTCACAATGCCAACCGCCCAGCATACAGCTTCCTGTTCTATGACAGTTCGTAGTTCATAACGTTTCTTTTCACTCAATTGTTTGCTGTCATTCAGGCATTCGCTCTGAAAACCAGGTGGCAATATAACTGCTGCGGCATATACAGACCCTGCCAAACACCCACGTCCGGCTTCATCACAACCACATTCTATACAATTCTCCCGCAAGTAAGGTAGTAAAGGCATTTTAAAACATCTGTTTAACGCGTTCTATTCCTGCAACCAATACATCCACTTCTTCCTTTGTATTATATATCGCAAAAGAAGCACGCATGGTACCTTCCACACCCAGAACATGCATCAAAGGTTCTGCGCAATGATGTCCTGTCCGTATAGCAATACCTAACCGGTCTAATAACATCCCCATATCATATGGATGGATGTCTCCCAGTAAAAATGACATCACACCACTTTTTTCATTAGCTGTTCCGAATATCCGCATACCATCAATCGCTTCCATCCTTTTCGTCGCATATTGAAGGATTTCATCTTCATGCTTCATAATTTCATTCCAGCCTATTGACTTTATATACCGGACAGCTTCGGCAAGTGCCGTACTTCCTATGAAATCCGGAGTTCCCGCCTCAAATTTATAGGGAAGTTCATTAAAAGTCGTTTTCTCGAAAGATACGGACGCGATCATCTCACCTCCACCCTGATAAGGCGGAATTTTTTCCAGCCATTGTTCTTTTCCATATAGAATGCCGATGCCGGTAGGAGCATACATCTTATGACCCGAAAAAGCATAAAAATCAGCATCCAGCGATTGAACATCAACAGGCATATGCGCAATAACCTGGGCTCCATCTATTAATACAGGAATATTATGGGCATGCGCTATCCGGATGATTTCCGCCACTGGATTTATGGTGCCCAAAACATTTGATATATGTGTAACTGCAACTAAACGGGTCCGATCAGAAATCAAACGGCTAAATTCCTCCAGATCCAATTCTCCCTTGTCATTCAAAGGAATCACTTTCAATTGCGCGCCCTGTAATTGCCAGGGGACAATATTCGAATGATGCTCCATCGCAGAAACGATTACCTCATCACCCGGTTTCATACATGCTTTTCCGTAGCTCGATGCTACCATATTGATGGCTTCGGTTGTTCCCCGTGTAAAGATAATTTCGGTAGCCGACCGTGCATTCAAAAATGTCTGAACAGATTTTCTGGCAGCTTCATGGGCTTCTGTAGCCTGCTGACTAAGAAAATGTACTCCCCGGTGAACATTGGCATTGGTCTGATAATACCCTTCTACAAGTTTATCAACTACACAACGGGGTTTTTGAGTAGTAGCCGCATTATCCAGATATACAAGTGGATTTCCATATACCTTTTGCTGTAAAATCGGGAAATCAGCTCGTATGGATTGTATATTTAACATATGATATTATGCAATTTAATATAATACAAAGGTATGATTTATTACGGTTCTTTCACCAGAGACTGTTCAATTTTTCCCCAAGAATCTTGAAATAACCCCTTTGCAAACAAAGCAGTATCCCCATTTGTTTATATTATAGACAAATAAGACAATTCATGGATGAGGATCTTAAAAATATGACTCGCAGCAAACTGGTCGAAGAAGTAAAGAAGTTACGCCAGGGTATTCGGGCACACCGTGATAGCACAGGACATAGCTTATGTTGGTTTCATCCTGATTTATGGAACCTGCTTCCCGAAAAATACGATCCGGAAATATCTATTCCCGACTGGCCTCAATTTATGGAAGGCTGTATCCGCTTCCGTAAGTCGTTGGATAAGCAACAACCGGAAGCTCCTCGGACAAAGGATGAATTCAACGATAGTGGATTACCCTTTTGAGACTACCTTATCCAGCGAATAGGATCACGTTATATTTCTTCCTGTATTATTTCATTTCGTGGATACCCGGAATGTCTCCTTGTATTTTGGCAAAAACAAGATTCCTTAAATAGTTTTCCAACTGAAAATATCTCACAGCCACAACTCCATCCACAGCTTTTGTCATTTTCCCCAAATATTTCTTTTCCAGTTTGACTAACTTTTCATCATTATCCAAAACGGCAGACATTATTTTACCTGCAGATTCGTCAGTTAATTCCCCATATTTTTGTGCATAATCGGAGATCTTTTGTAAACGTTCACGTACCAAAGCTTGTCTCTCTTTTTCATAAGCATCATAAACAGGCCAGAATTTTGTACTCTGTTCTTCATTCAGGCTCATATAGTCTGTAATGAGTTCCTGCTTTTCTTTTCCGAATATTGACTGAATTAAAGCTAAATCTTGTTGTAAAGATTGTGCATATGTCGCCCCCGATATCATAATAAAAAGGGCTATAAATAAATTTTTCATCTCTTTTTAGTTTTTGAATGAATGACTTCTTGTATTTATTTGTCTACTGTTATTAAAATTGTGTATTAAAGCCCACAAATACCTGGAACCTTGATTGGCCTTCACCTTCGGCCAATACGGAGAATTGGGGTTCGGCAAAGATATTAAATACCACACCCCCAACTTTTATTACTCTCCCTATACCTAAGCCAATAGGAACGCTATAATTACCATTAGTTAAGTCAAAAGACCAAATACCGGTACTACGTAAGTAGGTGCCTCCGCCAATTTGCCACATACCAAATAACTGGGCGGTAAGCAGATCAATATCTGCCGCATTCGAACTTCCTGCAAAATCGGTTTGCCATTGCAATAAAGCTCCGGTTTGAAGTGTAGGATTACTTGCGAAAAAAGCCATGGCTGCGACTCCAGCCTGCCACTTATCTGAACTGAATCCGTTAGTTCCTGTTGGAGCTGTAAGCAATGGGCCAACACCAAACTTATTGCCTTTCTTTTCTATAGCATAAATAGCAAACAGGTTAAAATCACCTAATCCGGATTTAGGGCCAACACCCGGACCAGATGAAGTCATGACAGGCATAGTTCCGCGCAGAAGAAACTTTCCAACAGGTTGTGCATATCTGAACATCAATTGATTCGCCCCGTAATCAGGAGCTCCGTAAATATTAGTTATAATGTAATTATGCAGATTGAACGCTTTGGTATGCGCCATTGGGTCATTGGCTTTTTTCAGCGCCTCAGCATCCAATGCACCATGTGCGGTGGTTGATGTTTCTTGTGCTTTTAAACTTATTACAGCACAAAACATCAGGAAGAAAATAATTGCCTGTGTCTTTGATACTTTGTTCATACGATCCATGTTTTAATGAAAATAAATTCCTTTTAACGACTACAATTTATTTGATTAAAACAAACAAAAACAGATTAATGTTTAGTTGAGCACTTTATAAAAATAAAATCAGCATTTAAGGATTGCTTTTTTCAAAGCAGAGACAGTGATAATTTCTTAAATAAATATAATTTTATCCGACACAAGCGAGCTATATATATTAAATTATTTCCTTTGTCTCCGAGAATTAATAATAAAAAAGAAAACGATGAAGAAAGTATTTTTAAGTTTAGCAGTAATAGCTGCTATGAGCCTTGGCGCTGTTCATGCACAAGATACAAAAACTAAGAAAGAAGCATCTAAAACCGAACAACTTGCTCCTGTAGAGGAAGACAAAGCAAAAGAAGGATGTTGTAAAGATAAAAAAGAAGAAGGATGCTGTAAGGACAAAAAAGAAGAATGTAAAGAAAAGAAATCTTCTTGCTGCAGCAACGACGAAAAGAAAAAATAATTCACTTCGTAATATAAATCCTGGTCGAAACCGATTCAGGATTTTTTTATAAACAAGAATCTCCCGGATAGCATTATCAGGCTAATTAACATTAATTATTGGCTCACAAACCCGTTTTTTGTGAAAACCTCCTATATTTGCTACCCAAAATTCAATCATCATTAATAACTTAAAATAGATAACATGGAAAAGCCTTATGTAATAGGAATTGACATAGGTGGTACAAACACCGTTTTCGGTGTAGTAGATGCGAGAGGAACTATTCTTTACAGTGGTTCTATTAAAACAGGCCAATACGAAGACATCAATGATTATGTCAGTGCATTGTCCGAAGGTTTACAAAGTGTAATAAAACAAGCCGGTGGTAATGATCAGATCAAAGGTATCGGTGTAGGTGCTCCAAACGGTAATTACTTCAATGGATGTATCGAATTTGCCCCCAACCTTCCATGGAAAGGGAAAATACCTTTAGCGCAAATGATCAGCGACAGTGTAGGAGGAATACCTGTAACACTAACGAATGACGCTAATGCAGCCGCTATCGGTGAAATGACATATGGTGCGGCCCGTGGTCTGAAAGATTTTATTGTAATCACATTAGGTACAGGTGTTGGCAGTGGTATCGTTATCGGCGGAAATTTAGTTTACGGACATGATGGTTTTGCCGGAGAACTAGGACATACGATCATACGTCGTGATCATGGCCGTCTTTGCGGTTGTGGTCGTCATGGTTGCCTGGAAGCATATACTTCGGCAACAGGCGTAGCGCGGACAGCAAGAGAATTACTCGTCAACCGTACGGATGAAAGTTTATTACGGGAATTGCCTCCCGAAGAAATCACATCTAAAGATGTATTCGATGCTGCGATGAAAGGTGATAAACTATCTGCTGAAATTTTTGAACTGACCGGTGCGATGTTAGGAGAAGCTTTTGCCGATTTTGTTGCATTCTCAAGTCCTGAAGCTATTATCCTGTTCGGAGGCTTAACAAAGGCTGGTGACATGATTATGGAGCCAATCAAAAAATCCATGGAAAAGAATGTATTGAAAGTGTTCGAAGGTAAAACAAAATTACTGTTCTCCCAATTAAAAGAAAGTGACGCTGCTGTATTAGGAGCAAGCGCATTAGGTTGGGAAGTCAAAGAATAATATTCATCTGGAATATATAATAACTAAAAAAGAGGAACCGAAAGGATCCTCTTTTTTGTTTATCTGACACGGTCAAAAAACACCTATTTAAGCTTCTCACTCAGATCTTTTAATAATATGGCAGTACCTTCTACCGGAGTTCCACTCTCATTATAAATGCCAATAATATATTTGTCTTTCCATATCACCGGTATATCGCCATTATAACGATCCTTTATCAAAAGTTCACCTTCCGCAAACTCTAATGGTTGTTTCGTAAACGTAAAATAGTTTGTCAGGACACTTTTTGCTCCTTCTTTACTCTTTCCATCAATAACGAAAAGCTGTAAATCCTGGTTATCTATTTTATATTTGGCAATATAAACTGATTTCAGGAATTCGTGACCGATATAACTGGAGGTAATATAAGCCTCTGAATAAGGGACCTTATCTTTTGCCGGAAAAGATTTTACAATTACCGGATATCCGGCATCAGGATCTATTTTCCCGGAAAAAGTTTTTCCTATCGAATATAAGGCATCCTTTACATCATCTGTACTGTTTGTCCACATTTTCACATAGATACTCCCTGCAAAAAAGAACAGGTTCCGGGCATCACCCTGGGCTTCTCCACCGATATCCACATACTCCAATTCTGAAGAACGCTCCGAAGCATACATTCCAAACGCATCTTCAGGCGTTGCATGACGGTATGCTTGTACCGTAATATAATCATCACCTTTTTTATATTCCATAGAAGTCATTTCCCTGAAGTTATTCTCAATAAATAAAGGGGCAGCTCCATTAATACGATCGAATAAATTATCCGGATCAAAAACCTCAATCTCTTCTGCCAACTCCCATCCGGGCACATCCGGCATCCATGATTTCAATTGTGCCGGAGTCTGTGCTGGTAATGCCTGTACAAAAAGCAGAACGACAAAGCTTATTATTATCTTTTTCATAGAATCTCAGGGGGTTACGATAAGAATTCATCCGGCACCTGCATGACCGGTTTAACTGCGGCAATCTTCCGGGCTACATCAAATCCGGAAGGGCATTCTACCTTACAATTATTTTCGCAGGTCGCACATGTTTTTTCCGGTAGGTTTAATGCCAACAGCGTTTCTTTCGACAGGCTGGCATTCTTATAACCAAAAGCATACATGTATGCCCGCATCAGATCCGGTATCGGCAAATGTTCGGCACAGGCCTCCCTGCATTTACCACATTGCTGACAAAACAACATTTCCTGATTACAAAGCATAGCCAGGTATTCTTTTTCTTCGGGAGAAATTTCCGGATTTTGGACCGCAAGCAAACATTCGTCAAACTCGTCATAATTAGTGAAACCAGGGATAATCGTAGTAATATTGGGGTTTTGCCATACCCATTTCAAACAGGCTTTTGCGTTGATCTTCTTTTTTCCTTCTGCATCTTCAACACCACCTGTCATTGACTTCATAGCCACAAAACCAATACCAGCCTTCGTTCCCCTTTCAATCGCCTCGTTCGTTTCTTTTAAATTATCCAGTTTAAAATTGTAACTAAGAAGAATCACTTCATAGATGCCGGCTTCTATAGCCGAATCAATCAATTCGGGTTTATGGGCATGGGTTGAGAACCCGATATGGCGGGCTTTTCCATCCGCTTTAAATTTCTTCAACAAATTGACTACCCGTTCATCCGTAACTTCTTCCGGCTTATCATAGGCATGCGCATAAAAGATATCAACATAATCCATTTGAAGACGCTTCAAACTCACATTAAGCAATTCTGTATATTCTTCTTCAAAATTATCCTTCAGCGGATAATCAAACTTTCCTTTGGTTGCAATTGTAAACGACTCACGTGGCTTATCTTTAAAAAAATTGCCTAACATTTCTTCGTTCCGCCCATTTTGATAGCCATTTGCTGTGTCAAAATGAGTAATACCGGAGGTATAAGCAGCCCTTACAACATTCGGATTGTCTGCACGCATTACCCCCATACTGAGAATAGGAAACTCGAGCCCTGTCTTTCCCAATGTGCGTACCGGAATTTTTGTTTCTTCCAACAAAGATGATTTGCATAGCGTAGCAGCCGTTACATTTGGAAGAATGATTGCACCAGCACCAGCAGTTGCTGACAGACGGAAAAAGTCACGTCGATTTACGTTTTTTGTCTTCATTGTATAAGTTTTTAAGAAATATGATTTTATAAATAATCATCAATATATCCGGAATAGTATCCTATAAGACACTACACCTTATAAAGATAACAACAAATGAGGATAAAAGATTACGCCTGTCGACTTTTAACTTTTTTCACATCCGTTCGGGAACCTTAATCCCTAACAAAGACATTCCTGACTTAATAATTTTTGCCGTATTGGCCGACAATACCAACCGCATCTTCTTCACACTTTCGTCCGCTTCATTCAGTATGGAATAATCATGATAGAACTGGTTAAACTCTTTCACCAGGTCATATACATAATTGGCAATGCAGGCCGGACTGAAAGATTCGCCGGCTTCTTTCACAATACCTGAATAATCGGCAAGTAATTGAACGAGTCCTTCTTCCTTCTGATTGATAAGAGTTTTCGTATCCAGTTGCTCAGGAATTTCGATGTTCTGTTCTTCAGCTTTACGTAAAACAGAACAAATCCTTGCATGCGTATATTGAATAAATGATCCCGTATTACCATTGAAATCAATCGATTCCTTCGGATTAAATGTCATATTCTTGCGCGGATCTACTTTCAGGATAAAATATTTCAACGAACCCAACCCGATCATACGGATAATTTCATCAGCATCTTCTTTACTTAGCTTATCCAACTTACCCAATTCCTCTGAAATCTCACGGGCCGTACTGGTCATTTCTTCTATCAGATCGTCGGCATCGACCACCGTACCTTCGCGGCTCTTCATTTTCCCTTCCGGTAATTCCACCATACCATATGAAAAATGCACCAACCCTTTCCCAAAGGCAAACCCTAATTTATCCAACAGAATCGACAATACCTGGAAATGATAATTCTGCTCATTCCCTACCACATAGACCATTTTATTAATCGGATAATCTTTGAAACGCAACTTGGCTGTTCCAATATCCTGTGTCATATATACGGATGTTCCGTCGGAACGTAAAAGCAACTTCTCGTCCAGGCCATCATTTGTAAGATCCGCCCAGACAGAATGATCGTCCCGCTGATAGAAAATACCTTTTTCAAGACCTTCCAATACGGTTTCTTTCCCTTCTAAATAGGTTTGCGATTCGTAATATATTTTGTCAAAGTCAACACCAAGCTTCCTGTATGTTTCATCAAAGCCCTCGTAAACCCAACTATTCATGGTTTTCCAAAGCTCCACAACTTCAGCATCGCCGGCTTCCCACAAACGGAGCATTTCACGGGCTTCTGCCATCAATGCCGATTGATTTTCTGCTTCCTCTTTACTTAAGCCTTTTGCTTCGAGCGCCTTTAATTCTTCTTTATAATGTTTGTCAAACAACACATAAAACTCTCCAACCAAATGATCGCCCTTCTTTCCCGAAGAAGCAGGAGTAACTCCTTCTCCCCATTTTTTCCATGCTAACATTGATTTGCAAATATGGATACCGCGGTCATTCACAATATTTGTCTTTACAACCTTGTATCCATTCGCTTTCATAATTTCAGACAAGCTGTATCCCAATAAATTATTCCGGATATGTCCTAAATGAAGCGGCTTATTTGTATTCGGGGAAGAATATTCAATCATCACCAATGGCGATTGTGCTGTCGCTGCCTGTATACCGTATTCCGGTTGCTCATTCAATTCGTTTAACAATTGAATCCAGCAAGAGCCTGCTATCGTAAGGTTAAGAAACCCTTTAATTACATTAAAATCAGCGACAACCGAAGTTTGTTCTTTTAAATACGCCCCAATTTCTTCACCGGTCTGTTCCGGCGACTTCTTAGAAATACGTAACAAAGGGAATGTAACTAAAGTCAGATGCCCCTGAAACTCTTTCTTTGTTTTTTGTATTTGTATTTGATCCTCCGTTACTTCTATACCGTAAAGATGTTGTATTCCGGCTTTTACTCCCTCAAAAAGTTGTTGTTCGATTGTCATATCTAGTAAATTTTAGGCAAAGATAGAACAAGCCGGGAGAAGTACAAAAAGGCTTGCTTTTTTATTTCCAGGCTCGGTCTATTTTCGTAATTATATGGCAAAGGTAGAAAAAAGGCAATTAGAATCCTGCATTTATAAATTACCAGGTTTGTCTGTATTGAGGATTGAACTGAAATGAAAACATGGTTTCGTCATCAATATTTTCTCCATTTCGTGTTGCCGGAATCCACTTTCCCGAAGTCTTTTTAGCCAAACGAATTGCTTCTTTTTCGAATACCGGATCCACCTGACTAAAAAACTTTATATCCTTAATTTTTCCTTTAGATGTAATAGTAGCCGAAAGTAACACACTCCCCTCTAGCCCCTTATCTATGGCTTCCTGCGGATATTCCATATATTTAATCTGAAAAACAAATAACCCCGTCAAACCTCCTTTAAAAACAGGAAATGTGCGGTCAGATCCTTCCGTAAAATCTATCGGACTATATATACCATCTGCGTCTCTCACAAAATGTGTCGCATAATGCGGTGCTCTTTCGCCTTTAAAATACGCCATGTTCCGGTAGACGGGTCTTCCTATTTCTACAGGTTTATATCCCTCCTGATCCCACATTTCAACATCTACAGTGCCTATTTCCGGTTCTTGTGATAAAAAAGTCTTCACTTTCAATGTTTGGCGAATCAGTTTCTCCCCGGATAGCGATGTTTCTGCCTTACTGGTAAAAGAATACTTTTTTTCCAGATCAATTATAGTATAATTACTCACTTCGCCCTTGGTCATCGCATTCCCGACGCCGATTCTCAAATCACCAAACAGAGGAATCGACTCTGTTACGTAACATGTTAGATTCGGGTTTCGGTGCCGTTGAAAACTGAAAGCGCCTTCTGTTTCGTAATTTTCGAACCTGGGGTCACCGGCTCTGGATGCAGGGAATACCGATTCCAGACAAATAATACTATCCTCTATGCTAAAGGCGACAATTCGCAAACTATCCAGATAAGGACGAATTAGCTTGTTCAGATGTTCATTATTATTAGTCTGGGAAAAAGCACTATAGGAGATAAACGAAGCTGCAAATATGATAAACAGTAATTTTTTTTTCATAATTCAAATTATTTACCGGCCTACGAAGTTAATACGCAACAAACGGATAGCCCAGTGATTTCAACATTAAAAATATACCAAATGTAAGACGATAAAAGTAGTATAATTCCATAAAAAGAAAAATATTTTCTTACCGATAAGTATAATGCATAAGAAGCCTTGTTTCAAAGCAATAATAATCTTGCAGAAAGCTGATGCAATAAAATACCCGGGAAATATGCAAAATAAAACTCCGGAATTACAATCATAAATTTACTAAAAAAGGCTACTTTTGCCAGTAAAGATTCTAACAGAAAAACGATTCAATAGAAAAGTTTTGTTTTAAAATAAACTGTTTCTTTAAACAAGAAACAATGTGAATTTTTTTTTGTTATTATAAAACGATAAACAGTAAGTATGAAGCGTAAAAATAAAATCACCATATATCAAGTACTTCCGCGATTATTTGGAAACAGAAAAAAAAATCCGAAGCCTTATGGAAGCCTGGAAGTAAACGGAGCAGGCAAGTTTTCAGATTTCACACCAGAGACTCTGGAAAAGATAAATAAATCAGGTTTTACACATATTTGGTATACAGGTATTATTGAACACGCTACTCAAACAGATTATTCTTCATACGGAATACATAGGGATCATAAAGCCATTGTGAAAGGAAAAGCCGGTTCCCCCTATGCCATTAAAGATTATTATGATGTAGATCCTGATCTGGCAGATGATATACCCAACCGGATGGCAGAGTTTGAAGCATTAATAGATCGCACGCATGATGCAGGCATGAAAGTTATCATAGATTTTGTCCCCAACCACGTATCACGCCAATACCATTCGGATGCAAAACAGCCCTTGGTACAAGACCTGGGCGAACAGGATGATACAACAGTAGCTTTCGATCCGATGAATAATTATTACTATCTGCCCGGACAATCATTGGTATTACATTTCGGAGCTAAACAGGAAGATTTTGAATACAGTGAATTTCCGGCCAAAGTAACTGGAAATGGATGCTTTAGTGCGAATCCGGATAGAAATGACTGGTACGAAACCGTCAAACTGAACTATGGAATAGATTATATGAACGGTGGAGTCTGCTATTTTGATCCAATCCCGGACACCTGGCATAAAATGCTGGACATATTACTTTTCTGGGTAGGAAAAGGAGTAGACGGCTTCCGTTGCGATATGGTTGAATTAGTTCCGGTTGAATTTTGGAACTGGGTGATACCTAAAGTTAAAGAAGAATATACAGGATTGATCTTTATAGCAGAAGCCTATATACCGGAAAATTATAAGAACTATATCCGGAACGGCCGTTTTGACTATTTATATGATAAAGTAGGATTGTATGACACACTGCGCAATGTGATATGTGGGAAAGCTCCTGCATATACAATAACCCGTTGTTGGCAGGCTACAGAAGGCATACAACAAAACATGCTTTATTTTCTGGAAAATCATGACGAACAACGCATCGCTTCCGATTATTTTGCCGGTTCGGCGCAGGCCGGATATCCGGGAATGATAGTTACAGCCTTGATGAATACCGGCCCTACGATGATTTATGCCGGCCAGGAGCTGGGTGAACGTGGAATGGAAGAAGAAGGATTCAGTGGCTGCGATGGGCGGACAACCATTTTTGACTATTGGCGGATTGATACCATACAACGATGGATCAATGACGGCAAATTCGATGACAAATTGTTGTCGGACGAGGAAAAAACACTGCAAAAATCATATATGCAATTACTGAATATTGCACGTCAGGAACCCGTCATCGCCAACGGTTCATTTTTTGATTTAATGTATGCCAATAATAACAACCCCCATATGAACGGCCATCGTCAGTTTGCTTTCTTACGCAAATATGAGCAGGATGTTATTCTTATAGCAGTTAATTTTGATAATACAGCACAAACGATTCGCATTCATATTCCGGAGGAAGCTTTTAATACGTTAATGATTGCGGACAATCAACCTGCCATACTCAAAGATTTGTTTACCGGAGAAGAATGTATCAGTACGTTGACTAAAGCTTGTTCTTATCAGGTAACTATCCCGGCATATTCCGGAAAAGTTTTAAAGTTCAGTTATCAATTTACGTAATCAACCGGAAATCAAGGCTGCAATGACTTAAGAAACTATTTTCATAAAAATCAAAATAGTTTCTTATTCTTTCTTAGTCAACATTACAATAAGTTTTATACTTTTGTGTCGTCATTTTAATAAAGTCCACGAATGAGCGTACACACTCCTTATTTAATTTTCTCGGGTACAAAATCCCGCTACCTGGCAGAGAAAATCTGCATTAGTTTAGGCTGTCCGTTAGGACAAATGAACATCGAATATTTTGCAGATGGAGAATTTTCCGTTTCCTACGAAGAATCAATTCGAGGCAGGGATGTATTTCTTGTTCAATCAACCTTTCCCAGCTCGGATAATCTGATGGAACTACTATTAATGATAGATGCGGCCAAACGAGCTTCGGCACATTCTATTATTGCCGTTATTCCTTATTTTGGATGGGCCCGTCAGGACCGGAAAGACAAACCACGTGTTTCCATTGGGGCAAAAATGATTGCCGACATACTAAGTGTAGCAGGAGTTAACCGTGTGATTACGATGGATCTGCATGCAGACCAAATACAAGGGTTTTTCAATGTTCCTGTAGATCATCTATATGCTTCATCCGTATTTCTTGAATACATAAAGAGTCAGCTTCCACTCGAAAATCTTATTATGGCAACTCCTGATGTAGGAGGAACAAAACGTGCCAGCAGCTATTCCAAATATCTTGGAATACCAATGGTTATATGCCATAAAACACGCCAGAAGGCAAACGAAGTTGCCGAAATGCGTATTATCGGAGATGTCGCAGATAAAGATGTGCTATTGGTTGACGATATCGTAGATACAGCCGGCACAATCACCAAAGCAGCAGACCTGATGATGGCAAACGGAGCAAGATCTGTTCGTGCTATGGCCAGTCATGCAGTAATGTCTGATCCGGCTACACTACGTGTAGATCAGTCAGCATTATCTGAAATCATTTTTACGGATTCAATTCCATATACAAAAAAGAGTGAAAAAGTGACTGTACTTTCCATCGCCGATATGTTTGCCGAAGCCATTGGCCGCGTATGTCGTGACGAGTCAATCAGTTCGCTTTATACGATTAAATAAGTAGCAAACAAATGAGTCATCATTTGCAAAGTAACTGATGACTCATTTGTCTACTATATTTTTTTCAAATAATCATCCCGCTCCCAATGCAAAGATGTTTATCTTTATCATAAACGACTGCAAACTGACCGGGAGCAATGCCCTGAATCTTAACATCGCTTTCTATGCGATACATATCGCCTATTCTGTATATAATTCCATGCGTAAATTCAGGTGTATGGCGTACTTTGAAAGTAATTTCTTTTCCGTCTTCAAAAACTCCCCAGATATCTTCCGTAACAAAGTGAAAACCCTGAAGATTAACCATCTCACCATATTGCGCTTCCGGATCATATCCGTTAGACACATAAATAATATTTTTCCTGATATCTTTTTGTATTACAAACCAAGGACCTCCACTCAGTCCCAATCCTTTTCGCTGACCAATCGTATGAAACCAGTATCCATTGTGCTTTCCCAAAACCTTCCCGGTTTCTAGTTCAATAATTTTCCCGGGCCTTTTACCTAAATACCGTTCTATAAAATCATTATAGTTGATTTTCCCCAGAAAGCAGATACCCTGGCTATCTTTACGTTTTGCACTCGGCAACTTTTGCTCGGCAGCGATCGCACGTACCTCGCTTTTCATCAAATGTCCGATTGGAAACATCAACTTGGATATCTGCAAGTTCGTGATTTGACCAAGGAAATCAGTCTGGTCTTTCACCGGATCTTTAGCAGTCGAAAGCCATATTTTCCCATTTATATCAGTAGTGGTGGCATAATGTCCGGTAGCAATCTTATCAAAATCCTTTCCCCAATTATCCTCAAAACAACCGAATTTAATATACCGGTTGCACATCATATCCGGATTAGGGGTCAAGCCACGTTTGACTGACTCGATTGTATAACTAACAACCTTATCCCAGTACTCATCATGCAACGAAACAATTTCCATCCGGCATCCGTATTTTTTTGCAATAAAAGTCGTCATTTCAATATCCTCTTCCGACGGACAATCAATGTATCCATCTTTCTCCTCCATGCCAATACGAATGTAGAAAATAGTAGGATCATATCCTGCTTCTTTCAGTTGATGTACGATCACAGAACTATCTACCCCTCCGGATACTAAAGCTGCTATTTCCATTATCTTCCTTGTTCTTAAATATATGACAAAGATAGTGCAAGCAGAGAGTAGTACAAAATAAGCTTGCTTATTTTTAATACTGAAGCGATCCCTATTTCTTTCTACTTTTCACTAAAACTTTCTTCAGAGGTTTAGCACACGCAAAGGTATCAGCGTCTATAACGGAGAACGCATGATCATCTATAAAGAATGGAAGAAAGAATAAATAAGCGCTCCGGAAAAACGGATAAAAACGAAAAGAATATGTATATTTACATGTTTTAACGCTTAACCGCTCAATAGTTATGCAACATCCGGCTCTTCGTCAGTTCTTTGAGTCGTCTTATGCTTTTTTAGTTCTTTATTTTAATTTGTTCAAAGTGAGATCATCATTAACTATCATCCTATTTTTGTGCGTAATAATAGCTGCCTGTTCAGACGAACAAGATCATTCCGTATCGCCATCTAGCGAACAAACAAGTTTTATGCATCCGGCAGCTCAAATCGACTTCGTAAAAAAACAGTTACTGGAAATGAATGAGCCATATCAGTCAGCCTACCTGCAGATGATAAAAAAGGCCAACAATGCGCTACAGGACTCCCATCATGCACTGGAAGATTTTAGTGTTCCCGGTTATTATCAGAACCCGGAAGGTCATATGAAGAATTCTTTAAGTTTGCAAACAGATGCATTCAACGCATATGTATGTGCCCTGGCCTATCGTTTGGAAGCAGGTGATCAATATGGGATAAAGGCATGTGAGTTGCTAAATGCCTGGGCAAAAATCAATCAGAAATATTCCGAATATGATGGCCAGTTAGCAATGGCGGATGCCGGATCGGGCATGATTATCGCAGCACAATTAATGTCTGGATCAAGCCTTTGGAAAGAAGGAGAAGTTAGTTTACTAGATAAATGGATTACAAATGTATATTGGAAAGCCTGTAATGAAATCCGCAACAAAAAGAACAACTGGGCAGACTGGGGACGTTTCGGTTCAATGCTTTGCGCTGTTTACTTTGATAACAAGGATGAGATCAATGAAAATGTACGCCTCATCAAATCAGACCTGTTTCATAAAATTGCCGCAGATGGAAGCATGCCCGAAGAAACAAGTCGTGAAGGAAAAGGAATATGGTATACCTATTTTTCCCTGGCACCCATGACTGCCGCTTGCTGGCTGGTTTACAACAGCACAGGCGAAAACCTTTTCACATGGGAGAATAATGGTGTTTCCCTGAAAACCGCAATTGACTACTTATGCTATTATAATCAACACCCCAATGAGTGGAAATGGTATAATAATCCGGAAACAGGACCTTCAAACAGATGGCCGGGTAATTTATTAGAAGCAATGTCAGGAATCTATAACGATCAGGATTATATCCGGTTCGTCCAGCCTGACCGCCCATTGATGTACCCTAATCATCACTTTGCATGGACTTTCCCTACCCTGATGCCTTTATCGCTCAAAGGATATCATTAACCCTAAGTGAATCAACTCAATATCAAACCCACATAATCTTAATATAACATGAATATACCTGCTCGATCGATATAGGATGGATATAGGATGGATATTAGATCGATATAGGATTGATACGCAAATCTTCAATAAAAGAATCAGTTCCATCAAATTATCAAAAAAAAAGAATGAAGCGTGTGAATTTCAGAATATTCATTAACTTTGTGTGCCCTACACAAATATAGGTGCATTTTTTACAACACATACATTTTCATAAAACGGGCATATAAGTCAACCTGCAATAAAGAAAGATTGATAAATATGGTCGGTTTTATATGATTTTTGTGTAAAAAATAAGGTATACATGAAACGAAGCATGATTTTTACAAAATCACCAAAGTCCATGATAAAAATCATGCAAGTTCCATGCGACTTTAGTGTAAAAAATAAATTATTATCGTATGAAACAGATAATTGTATTAATGATGCTAACAGTAGCTATGACAAATTATGCAAATCAGGCAACAAGTACGACAAAAGCCAATGACTTTAATTACGTCGCAGACCGATTTGCTGATATAGAAGTCCTAAGATATCAGGTACCTGGCTTTGAAGAACTATCCTTGCAACAAAAACGCCTTTTATTCCACCTTTCAGAGGCCGCATTGATGGGACGCGATATATTATTTGATCAGAATAACCGCTACAATCTGGCTATCCGGCGTTCTCTGGAAGCGATTTTCATGCATTATGACGGCGACCGGGAGGATGCGCAATTTAAAGCATTGGATACATACCTGAAACAGGTATGGTTTGCCAACGGCATTCACCATCATTATGCAGAAGATAAGTTTAAACCCGGCTTTACTGCTGTATTTTTTGAAAACTGCATTCGCCGGTTAGACGAAAAAGATATTCCTTTACGCAAAAACCAGACCATAGACCAATGGCTGGCAGAAATAACACCCATCATCTTCCAGCCGGATATAATGTCCAAACGGACAGTACAAAGTACCGATGTGGATCCGATTGTTGCATCATCCAATAATTATTATGAAGGAGATATAACCCTGGCTGAAGTAGAAACCTTTTATGCTAAAATGAAAAAGCCGGATGACTCAACTCCTATTTCATATGGACTGAACAGCCGGTTAGTAAAAAAGGATGGGCAACTATCTGAAAAAACATGGAAAGTAGGCGGTTTATATACGGAGGCTATTGAACAGATCGTTTCCGAATTAGAAAAAGCAGCCGGCTTTGCTGAAAATGATCAGCAAAAAGCAGTAATCAACACACTGATCGATTATTATCGCACAGGTGATTTAAAAACATTCGATGCATATGCTGTTCTATGGGTCAACGATACGCAATCCGAAGTAGATTTTGTGAATGGATTCACAGAAACATACGGTGATCCGTTGGGAATGAAAGCTAGTTGGGAATCAACCGTCAATTTTATCAACAAAAAAGCGACAAAGCGTACCCGGATTATCAGCGATAACGCCCAGTGGTTCGAAGAACACTCCCCCACCGACCCACGCTTCAAAAAGAAAGAAGTCAAAGGCATAAGCGCCAAAGTAATTACAGTATCCATGTTAGGCGGAGACTGTTATCCGGCAACCCCAATCGGGATCAACCTGCCAAACGCCGACTGGATTCGCCGCGATCATGGCTCGAAATCAGTAACGATTGAAAATATTACACAAGCATACGATAATGCGTCACAAGGAAGCGGATTCAATGAAGAATTTGTATGGAGCGATGCTGAACGTGACATAATGAAGAAATACGGATTCATCACGGATAATCTCCATACCGACCTGCACGAATGTCTGGGGCATGGTTCAGGCATTACACTACCGGGTGTAGAAGCAGATGCATTGAAAATGCACAGCTCAACATTGGAAGAAGCGCGTGCCGATCTGTTTGCACTTTATTTCCTTGGAGATCATAAAATCATCGAACTGGGATTGCTACCGGATACCGAAGCCTACAAATCCGAATATTATAAATTCATGATGAACGGACTGATGACCCAGTTAGTTCGTATCGAAGTAGGCAAAGAGGTTGAAGAAGCCCATATGCGTAACCGGCAATTGATTGCCCGGTGGGTGTATGAAAAAGGGAAAAAAGACAATATCGTGGAACTGAGAGAGCGCGATGGAAAAACATTTGTAGTAATCAACGATTATAATAAACTCAAAGAACTTTTCGGAGAATTATTAGTAGAAGTGCAACGTATCAAAAGCGAAGGGGATTTCGAAGCAGGAAAACTGTTAGTTGAGACATATGGAATAAAAGTAGATCCGGAATTGCATGCCGAAATAATCAACCGGTATGCAAAACTAAACCTGGCTCCATATAAAGGATTTATCAATCCGGTCATGACAGAAGTTAAAAACCAATCCGGAGAAACAACCGATATTAAACTGGATTATACGGAAGGATATACCCAACAGATGTTGCGGTACGGCAAAAGGTATTCTTTTCTACCGACTTATAATGAGTTTCTGAAAAATTAGTTATATTTGTTGTTTGTGCAAAAGCCACATATAGTAAGATGAGTATAAACTATTGCAATCCGGAAAAAATTAAAGACTTATTCACGAAGTATATGGAAATCCATAATCTTCGTAAAACCATGGAACGTTATTCAATACTTCACCATATCTGCATGATTCAGGGACATTTTGATGTAGAAATGCTGCAAAAAAGATTGGATGAAGATAACTTTCATGTGAGTCGTGCCTCGATCTATAATACAATAATGCTATTACTAGATGCACGTTTAATTGTCAGGCACCAATTCACAACCCAATTGGTAGAGTATGAATTGCAGGCTGCAGCCGAAACTCATCATCATGCATTTTGTAATTATTGCGGAGCGATAAAAGAGGTTAAAGAAACTCATTTGCGCAAAGAGATGACACAATTACGTATTACAAAATTCACATACGAATATCATTCGCTTTACATTTATGGCATGTGTTCAAAATGTAAATTCAGACTATCACGAAAACATAAAAAAGAAAACAACAATAATATTTAAAAAGAAATGAAAGTTGACGTCTTATTAGGTTTACAATGGGGTGACGAAGGCAAAGGAAAAATTGTTGATGTCCTGACACCCAAATATGATATTGTTGCCCGCTTCCAGGGAGGCCCCAATGCAGGGCACACATTAGAATTTAACGGACAAAAATACATTCTCCGTTCCATACCTTCCGGCATTTTCCAGGGAGACAAAATCAATGTAATTGGAAACGGAGTCGTTTTAGATCCGTTATTATTTCAGGAAGAAACTGAAAGCCTGGCTTCCAGCGGACATGATATTACAAAACGTTTATATATTTCTAAAAAAGCCCATTTGATTTTACCGACCCACCGGATATTAGATGCAGCCTACGAAGCAGCTAAAGGCAGTGACAAAATAGGCACAACCGGAAAAGGCATCGGGCCCGCTTATACGGACAAAGTCAGTAGAAACGGATTACGGGTAGGTGATCTCCTGCATAATTTCGAAGGAAAATATGCAGCTGCCAAACGTAAGCACGAAGCGATCCTACGCTCATTGAATTATGAGTACGACATAACCGAACTCGAAGCTAACTGGCTCAAAGCCCTTGAACACCTCAAAAAATTCAAACTAATCGACAGTGAACATCTTATCAATAACTATTTGAAAGAAGAAAAGTCTGTCCTGGCAGAAGGAGCACAAGGCACTATGCTGGATATTGACTTCGGATCGTATCCGTTTGTGACTTCATCAAATACAATCTGTGCGGGATGCTGTACCGGACTTGGCGTTGCACCCCGTAATATCGGTGAAGTATACGGCATCTTCAAAGCCTATTGTACACGTGTAGGAAGCGGTCCGTTCCCAACTGAATTGCTGGATGAAACAGGTGACTTGCTTTGTGAGCGCGGACATGAATTCGGATCCGTCACCGGACGTAAGCGTCGTTGTGGCTGGATTGACTTGGTAGCCCTCCGGTATGCAGTTATGATTAATGGGGTAACAAACCTGATCATGATGAAAAGTGATGTCTTAGACACATTTGATACAATTAAAGCATGTGTAGCCTATCGCATCAATGGAGAAGATATCACAGAATTTCCTTACGAAATAACAGAAACAGATATCGAACCGATCCTGGTAGATCTTCCCGGATGGCAAACCGATATGACGAAAATGCAGAGCGAAGATGAATTCCCCGAAGAATTTAATGCTTACCTGACTTTTCTGGAAGAAGAACTCGAAGTACCAATTAAAATAGTCTCTGTAGGGCCTGATCGCGAACAAACAATCGTAAGATACACTGAAGAATCATAAAAAACAGTAAAAACAGTCCTTGCCAATCTGTCATTTTGACGATTGGCAAACTTTTTGTACCTTATACGATATATGTTTCCGTTAAGAAATGAGAAAAAATAACAGGATTATTGATTTAATACATTGAATCCCTTAAACATTCCAGCAACTTAACAGTTAAACAAATAAACGTATTAACAAATAAAACAATCTTATGACTGCTTACACAATGTATTGGGTGATTTTTATTGGGATTGCAATTATAAGTGCAATTGTATCATCCCGGTTACAATCGAAATTTAAGAAATATTCAAAGATTCCATTACCAAACGGAATGACCGGTCGCGATGTGGCTGAAAAAATGTTGCGTGACAATGGGATATATGATGTACAGGTGACTTCTACTCCAGGACATCTGACAGATCATTACAATCCAACAAATAAAACCGTAAACCTGAGCCAGTCAGTGTATATGAGCAATAGCATTGCTGCAGCAGCCGTTGCAGCCCACGAATGTGGTCATGCCGTGCAACATGCAAAAGCATATGCCCCATTGAAAATGCGTTCGGCTTTAGTACCTATCGTACAATTCTCGTCAAATATTATGACATGGGTATTACTGGGTGGTATGTTATTGCTGAATGTATTCCCGGGATTGCTTTTGTTCGGGATAATTTTATTCGCTATGACAACCCTGTTCAGTTTTATAACATTGCCCGTAGAGATCAATGCAAGCCAACGGGCGCTGGCATGGTTGAGCAACGCCGGAATCACAAACATAGAGACACAAGGTAAAGCAGAAGATGCATTACGTTCGGCAGCCTATACATATGTAGTGGCAGCATTAGGTTCACTGGCGACATTACTATATTACATATATTTATTTTTAGGAAGAAGAGATTAATAAATGGCACAGAAACCCTCTATCCCAAAAGGAACACGGGATTTTTCGCCGGTAGAGATGGCGAAACGTAACTATATATTTAATACAATTCGTGACGTATATCATTTGTATGGTTTTCAACAGATAGAAACTCCTGCGATGGAGAATTTGTCAACCCTCATGGGTAAATATGGAGATGAGGGTGATAAGTTACTATTTAAAATATTAAACTCAGGAGATTGTTTTTCAGATCTGACAGATGAAGAATTACTGGAAAAGAATCCGGGTAAATTTGCTGCAAAAGCCTGCGAAAAAGGTCTTCGCTACGATTTAACCGTACCATTTGCGCGCTTTGTCGTACAACACCGCAATGAGATTTCATTCCCATTCAAACGTTACCAGATACAACCGGTATGGCGCGCCGACCGTCCACAAAAAGGACGTTACCGCGAATTTTACCAGTGTGACGCAGACGTAGTAGGCTCCGACTCATTATTAAATGAAGTGGAACTACTCCAGATTATGGACGAAGTTTACCGCCGTTTTGGAATTCGCGTTTGCATCAAGATAAACAACCGGAAAATCCTGTCCGGTATTTCTGAAATCATCGGAGAAGCAGAACGTATTGTCGATATTACAGTCGCAATCGACAAACTCGATAAGATCGGATTAGAAAATGTGAACGAAGAGCTCCGCTCCAAAGGACTTTCTGAACAGGCAATCGCACAATTACAACCGATTATTAGCTTACAGGGCAACAATTTCGAGAAAATAAATGTTTTAAAGGATGTTCTGAAAACGTCAGCAACCGGACTAAAAGGTGTTGAAGAAATAACATATATCCTGGAACAGATTGCTCCATTATCCTTGACTTCAACGGTTGAGTTAGACCTGACACTTGCACGCGGATTAAGTTATTATACCGGTGCAATCTTTGAAGTCAAAGCATTGGATGTTGAGATAGGAAGCATCACCGGAGGGGGACGCTATGATAACCTGACTGGTGTTTTTGGCTTGGATGGTGTTTCCGGCGTAGGCATTTCATTCGGAGCCGACCGGATTTACGATGTACTCAATCAATTGGATCTGTACCCGGCCGATTCGCAGAAATCAACACAACTGATGTTTGTCAATTTCGGAGAAAAAGAAGCAGCATATCTTTTACCTCACATTTCAAAAATACGGCAAGCCGGAATTCGTACGGAAATTTATCCGGAAGCAGTTAAAATGAAAAAGCAAATGAGTTATGCCGATACTAAAAACATTCCGTTTGTAGCCCTGGTAGGTGAAACCGAAATGGAAAACGGATTTATCAACCTGAAAAATATGATTACCGGCGATCAGAAACAAGTCTCATTTGAAGAACTGATTGATCAACTCAAATAAGGAGCTTGGTTGACTGACTCGCCAACATCGTGACGAGACAGCCTACATCCAATATCACTTTTCGTCCTTGGGTGGCGAGCCTTCCAGCAAGCAAAACGGATACTTCCCTTTTTCCATCAGTCAAATTGTCGGGGAGCATGTAATTCACCTGTCGCTTTTTCTGTAAAATTGACAGTTGTGCCCCAGAGTTTTTTTTTGGCATAGATTTCGCATAGAAATAGTAGAAAATAAAAACTATAATTATAATAACATATTTATAATCATTAAAATTGATAAGCTATGAATATCAAACCGTTAGCAGACAGAGTGCTGGTTAAACCGGCTGCTGCAGAAGAAAAAACAGTAGGAGGAATTATTATTCCGGATTCGGCAAAAGAAAAACCATTGAAAGGTGAAATAATTGCCGTAGGAAATGGTACGAAAGACGAAGAAATGATCGTAAAAAGTGGTGACACCGTACTATACGGAAAATATGCCGGTACCGAAATTGAATTAGAAGGCGAAACGTATTTGATTATGCGCCAATCGGACATTTTAGCGATTATCTAATCTAAAAACTCAAAACTTAAAAAACAAATAAAATCATGGCAAAAGAAATTAAATTCAATATGGATGCCCGCAACCTGCTAAAGAAAGGTGTGGACGAATTAGCTGATGCAGTAAAAGTAACATTAGGCCCGAAAGGTCGAAATGTTATTCTTGAAAAGAAATTCGGCGCACCTCAGATCACCAAAGACGGTGTAACAGTTGCTAAAGAAATTGAATTATCTTGCCCATACGAAAACATGGGTGCCCAGTTGGTAAAAGAAGTTGCTTCTAAAACGAACGACAATGCCGGTGACGGTACAACCACTGCAACAGTATTGGCACAATCAATCATTGGTGTTGGATTGAAAAACGTAACTGCCGGAGCGAACCCGATGGATCTGAAACGTGGCATCGACAAAGCGGTAGCCAAAGTAGTTGATAGCATTGCTGCACAGGCTGAAGCTGTAGGCGACGATTTGGGTAAAATCGAAAATGTAGCTAAAATTTCTGCAAACGGAGACGAAAACATTGGTAAATTAATTGCCGAAGCAATGCAGAAAGTTAAAAAAGAAGGCGTAATCACTGTAGAAGAAGCTAAAGGTACTGAAACAACCGTTGAAGTAGTAGAAGGTATGCAATTTGATCGTGGTTATATCTCTGCTTATTTTGTTACGGATACTGAAAAAATGGAAGCTCAGTTCGAAAATCCGAATGTCCTGATCTATGAAAAGAAAATATCCGTATTAAAAGAATTACTTCCTATATTGGAACAATCAGTTCAGACAGGCCGTCCACTATTAATTATCGCTGAAGACATTGATAGTGAAGCGTTGGCTACATTGGTAGTAAACCGCTTACGCGCAGGTTTGAAAATATGTGCAGTAAAAGCTCCGGGATTCGGCGATCGTCGTAAAGCCATGTTGGAAGATATCGCAGTATTAACAGGTGGAGTAGTTATTACCGACGAAAAAGGTATGAAACTTGAAGATACAACAATGGATATGTTAGGTACAGCTGAAAAAATCACTGTAAATAAGGATAATACAACCATTGTAAACGGTGCTGGTGACAAAGAAGCTATTCAGGCACGTATTTCTCAGATCAAAACTCAGATCGAAAGCACAACATCCGACTATGATAAAGAAAAATTGCAGGAACGTCTGGCTAAATTAGCCGGTGGTGTAGCTGTTCTTTACGTAGGTGCTGCTTCTGAAGTTGAAATGAAAGAAAAGAAAGACCGTGTAGACGATGCATTAAGTGCAACCCGTGCTGCTATCGAAGAAGGAACTGTTCCCGGTGGTGGTGTAGCTTACATCCGTGCAATTGCTGGTCTGGAAAACTTAAAAGGTGATAACGAAGACGAAACAACCGGTATTGAAATTGTAAAACGTGCAATTGAAGAACCGCTTCGCCAAATCGTTGAAAACGCCGGTAAAGAAGGTGCTGTTGTAGTTCAGAAAGTAAAAGAAGGAAAAGCTGATTTCGGTTACAATGCACGTAAAGACACTTATGAAAACCTGTGCAAATCAGGTGTAATAGATCCTGCTAAAGTAACACGTGTAGCATTGGAAAATGCTGCTTCTATCGCAGGAATGTTCTTAACTACCGAATGTGTAGTAGCTGAAAAGAAAGAAGAAAACCCCGCTCCGGCAATGCCGGCAGGTATGGGTGGTGGCATGGGCGGTATGATGTAATCAAACCGAATATGTAGAATAAGATCAAGAGGCTGCCCCGTTACACGGGATAGCCTCTTTTGCATTTGTTGGTATAATACGAGAAAGCTCTCTTGCACAAATCTTGTATCAGGATATGGGAAACAGATAAAAAGCCTGTAAATTTGGTACATAAAAGGGAATGATATATATTTGTTAAAATTTATAGTCTTAAATCAATTAATATATTAAACTATGAAATTTATCCAACTCTGTATTTTCTCTTTTCTTTTTATTCTGTGGGGTTGTTCTGATTCTTCCCCGGAAAAGACTCCTGTTACAATTCCTGAAGAAATTCCCAATATTGTTATCAATAATTATTCTTCAAAAGAGATAAAGGATCTGGCTCTTTTATGTAAAGTCTGGGGATTCCTGAAATATTACCATCCGGCTGTAGGTGCCGGAACATATAACTGGGATGATGAGTTATTAATAATAATGGAAAAGGTATTGAATACATCTTCTGCTGCTGAAAGAAACATACTGCTAAGTGAGTGGATTGAATCATTAGGAGCTTTAGAGAGCACAAACGATTATGTGATTCCTTTCAGTGATGAACAGATTAAGTATCTCCCGGACCTGGATTGGATTGAGAACCAAACGGAATTAGGCAGCGATCTTTCTGCCCGGCTGATATCTACACGTAACGCTTATAAACAACGTACGTCTAATGTATATATAAATCACGCTCCAAATGTGGGAAACCCTCAGTTTTTAAAAGAACCGACTTACTATTCTATGAGCTACAGTGATGATGGAATAAAATTAATAGCTATTTTCCGCTATTGGAATATGATCGAGTATTTTTTCCCATACAAGCTTCTAGCAGATGAAGATTGGGACGAGGTTCTGGAAGCATCAATCCCGGAATTCATTGATGCTAAAGACGCTCTGAATTATAAACTGGCCTGTTTAAAATTAATCGGAAAAATTAATGATACACATGCAAACATTTATAATGATGTGGATTTGTCTAAGCATTGGGGGGCAAACTACCCCTGTGTAAAAATCAGTTTTATAGAAGATCAGGCTGTTGTTACTAAGTATGCGCAGAATGCTGATCAAACCTTGAAAATAGGGGATGTGATCCGGAAAGTAAATGGAAAAGATGTTTCAGAATGGATAGCCCGGAATAAAGATTACTTCCCGGCGTCAAATACACCTACTCAATTAAGGAATATGGGTGATTTATTACTTCGAACCAACTCCGGTTCAGTGCGGGTAGAAATTGAAAGAGATGGTGAAATCATAACTAAAACAGTAAATTGTTATCCTTACCCTCCTGAGTTTTCACAACCGTCCTCCCAAAAATGGATAACTCCGGAGATAGGTTATATTTACTGTGCCTCTATAAATAATGATGTAGATCAATTTATGAATCTCTTTAAGGACTCAAAAGGAATTGTTATAGACTTGCGTTGCTACCCCTCTGAATTTGTCGTCTTTACTTTAGGTGGTTATTTTTCACAAACCTCTACAGCCTTTGCCAAGTTTACTCAGGGTAACATTACTTATCCGGGACTATTTACATTTACAGGATCTGTTCCTGTAGGAGGATCGGGTAATTATTATCAAGGAAAAGTGGTAGTACTGATCAACGAAGAGACACAAAGTCAGGCTGAATACACTACTATGGCATTTAGACGCGGGCCTAATGTAACTGTGATAGGAAGCACTACGGCTGGTGCAGATGGTAACGTTTCGAATATTATATTACCGGGAAATATCACAACTTATATTTCCGGAATCGGCGTTTATTATCCTAACGGAGAAGAAACTCAAAGAATTGGTATTATCCCGGATATAGAGGTAAAACCAACCATTCAGGGTATAAGAGACAACAAGGACGAAGTGCTGGAGAAAGCGCTGGAAATCATCAACGCCTATTGACAAATCCAAAAGGACTATTATCCGGATCCAACTTGTCATTTACCATTTCGACTATGGCCGGTTTACGCTTTACTCCAATTTAACTTTCAACGAATGAAGCTCTCCACTCCCAATAAACATTTTAACAGTACAATCTGTTATATTTATAAACCCCATAAAATAAACTGATATGTCAAAACTTAAATTTCCAACAGACAGACAAATAAACTCCACCGAAAACAATGGATATGCAGAAGGAGTTCGTGATGAAAATCTCTGGGAAAAAGATCTTATTGACACAGAAATCCCGGAGGCTGACGCAATTCCCATAAAAACGAATGAGACGGGGGTAGAGAAACGACCCGTATATAATGAACAAGGGTATAGGCACCAAATAGGAGATAATTGAGTTCTGTACATCCGAATGTATCAGACATTTTTGCATAACCCCGCCCGGGCTATTTAAAACGTGTCATTTATATATGGCTTACTTTTATTCCTGCAACCGGGCCGGGATGGACTTTGAACAAACTAGTTTTCGAAAATCATTGATGTGATCTCCGAATGAGTCTTTAGAGAGCATAAAACAAAAAAAATGAACCATCCAATAAAGAACAGTTCACTTCTAAATATTAAATAACATGAACAAACACAACTAAAAATCCATTGGCACATCTATTAACAAAATACGCGCCATATCCGAATCAGCAACAATTGATATTTCATTCGTATCCCAGATACCCAATCCGTCACGACGATATAACTTCTCATCAGCAACAGTGAATTCTCCTTCAATAACCATTGCCCATACTCCGTTATCTTCTTTTTTGGGCTTGTATTTAACGATATGATCCTTGTCAAATGTCCCGATGCTCATCCATGCTTCCTGATGGATCCAAAGACTTTCATCTGCCGGATATGGAGATACAATTAAAACCAACTGATTTTTTTTATCCAGAAGATCAAATGCTTTCTGTTCATAGCGGGGTTCTACATTTTCCTTATTGGGGAATATCCAAATTTGGAAAAAATTAACCGGCTTGCCCTGATTCGGATTATATTCACTATGTTGCACACCTGTTCCTGCACTCATAACCTGAACTTCACCGGTATGAACAATTTGACCATTTCCCATACTATCTCCATGTTCGAGATCCCCGAATAATGGAATAGATATAATTTCCATATTATCATGTGGATGAGTACCAAAACCCTCTCCACCCTCTACGATATCATCATTTAATACTCTTAGAGCGCCAAAATGCATCCGTTCAGGATCATAATAATCAGCAAAGCTGAATGTATGATAAGTATCCAGCCATCCATGATACTTATGACCTCTCGTTGAACTTCTATACAAAACTGACTTCATAATAGATTCCTTTCTTATTAATGCAATAACATGTATCTAACAGATAAAAGGCTGAATTTGTTTTCTTAATAAAAGATAACAATTGTCACTGACGCAATGCTACAAAAACAAGGAAAAATAGTAACTGAAAAATAGTATCTTTGTCCGTTCAATTACATTAGTCGTTTTGTGTGACTAGGCGTTATTCAAGCAAGCTTGACTTCTGTCGCTACTTAAAAATTTCAATTACATTGGTCTTTTAAATAGTACTTAAACTCGTGTCAAAAGAAAAAATTTTAATCCGTACATCCTGGATCAGTACAATCGGGAATTTGATTTTATCCGTTTCTAAAATTGCAATCGGACTACTTGCCGGAAGCTTAGCGGTTTTGGGAGATGGACTGGATTCAGCCACAGATGTAGTTATCTCAATTGTCATGATATTTACAGCCCGGATCATCAATAAACCTCCGAGCCAGAAATATGTCTATGGATATGAAAAAGCAGAAGGCATTGCTACAAAAGTACTCTCACTCGTTATCTTTTACGCAGGGATGCAAATGTTCTTCTCCTCTATAAAATCAATTTCCATCTCTGATGCAAAAGAACTCCCTTCTACCCTTGCAATATATGTAACTGTTTTTTCAATTATCGGCAAACTTATATTGGCATACTATCAATATAAGCAAGGAAAAAAGATCGACAGTTCGTTACTTATGGCCAATGCCATTAATATGAGAAACGACGTTCTGATTTCAATTGGAGTATTGACCGGTTTGATATTTACTTTTGTGTTTAAACTACCGATATTAGACACCATAACGGGATTAATAATCAGTATCTTTATCATCCGGTCTTCCATAAGTATCTTTATGGACTCCAATATAGAGCTAATGGATGGTGTAAAGGATGAATCAATCTATAAAAAGATTTTTGATGCAGTAGAAAAAGTCCCTAATGCAAGTAATCCACATCGCGTGCGGTCGCGGATGGTCGGAAGTTTATATATGATTGCTATGGATGTAGAAGCAGATGGTTCAATGACATTAGACGAAGCACACGAAATTGCCAATCAGGTTGAAGATAGCATTAAACAATCTATCGAAAACATATATGATATCGTTGTCCACGTTGAACCAAAAGACAAATGCCATAATGAAGAAAAATTTGGTATCGCACCCAATATGATTAAATAGATGAGACATTTGATTTCATCATCTTGCCAATCTGGCAAAAATCACTACATTTGTATTTTACTACAAAAACATTTGCTAAAAACATATAATTCAAGATTCAGGATAGAACATTTGAACAACTGAGATCTTGATTGTGTTATCGTCAAACATAATATTTTAAGTTAGATATTACTATAACCATAATAAATATACATTCAAATGAAAATAATAAGAGCAGCCATTGTCGGATACGGCAATATTGGGAAATATGTATTGGACGCGATTGAATCTGCACCGGATTTTGAAGTTGCAGGAGTTGTACGCCGTAATCCAAACGATATCCCCTCAGAACTGACCGGTTACACCGTAACGGATAGTCTTACAAAATTAGAGAATGTAGATGTAGCAGTATTGGCAACACCAACACGCCAGGTAGAAAAGTTTGCAAAAGAAGCGCTGGCTTTAGGCATCAATACGGTCGACAGTTTCGATATTCACGGTGACATCGTAGCATTACGCCGTTCGTTAGATAAAGAAGCTAAAGCCAATAATGCCGTATCCGTTATTTCAGCCGGTTGGGATCCGGGAACTGATTCGGTAGTTCGCGCACTGCTTGAAGCAATGGTTCCAAAAGGTATCACTTATACGAATTTCGGACCGGGAATGAGTATGGGACACACTGTTGCCGTAAAAGCAATTGAAGGTGTTAAAGCTGCGTTAAGCATGACAATCCCAATGGGAACAAGCGTACATCGTCGTATGGTTTACATTGAAGTGAAAGACGGGCATAGATTTGAAGATGTTGCTGCAGCTATTAAAGCAGATAATTATTTTGCTCATGACGAAACACATGTAATGCAGGTGGATTGCGTAGATAATCTACTGGATATGGGACACGGTGTAAACCTTACGCGAAAAGGTGTATCCGGAAAAACTCAAAACCAACTGATTCAGTTTGATATGAAAATCAATAATCCGGCATTAACCGCACAAGTATTGATAGCAGTAGCACGTGCCAGCATGAAACAACAACCTGGAGCATATACCATGATCGAAATACCGATGATTGATATGCTTTACGGAGACAGAGAAGATTTGATTAAACGATTAGTATAGTTTTAATTGTCAATTATCAATTGTTAATTGTTAATTTATTTTGATATGTCACTCTTAGAAATTACCTGGACGGTTGATCCCGCAATTTTTACCATTGGCTCTCGAGAGATTCGTTGGTATGCGCTGATGTTTGTAATCGGCTTCTTTGTTGGTTACAAAATCGTGGAACGGATGTGGAAAAACGAAGGAGTCAATCCAGACTGGCTTGATCCGCTGCTATATTATACTTTTGGCGGCACAATCATCGGTTCACGGTTGGGGCATTGTTTGTTTTATGCACCCGAATACTATCTGGCCCATCCCATCGATATATTAAAAGTATGGGAAGGCGGTCTTGCAAGCCATGGTGGAGTATTGGGAATTATCATAGCTATTTATTTTTATTCAAAATTTGTTTCGCATCGAAGTATGCTTTGGGCATTCGATAAGTTAGTCGTTCCAACAGGATTAGTAGCAGCATTGATACGTTTAGGTAATTTAATGAATCACGAAATATACGGCCACCCCACCGATGTTCCCTGGGCATTCCGGTTTGTCACAAATTTATCTGCATGGATGAGAGGAGCAGAACCAATATTCTCGCCACCCAGCCATCCTACCCAGATTTATGAAGCATTGTGTTACCTGGCAACGTTCGGATTATGTATGTGGTTATATTTCAAAAAAGAAGCGTGGAAAAAAGAAGGCTTTATATTCGGCATCTTTATGATATGTATTTTTACATCCCGCTTCTTCATAGAATTCCTAAAAAACGACCAGGAAACATTTGAAGCGGGCATGGCGCTTAATATGGGTCAATGGCTAAGCATTCCGTTTGTTTTAATGGGAATTTATTTTGTGTGGAGAGCAAACCAAAAAAGTAAAAACGTTATACAGAAAAATGATAAAAGAAATCGCAAATAATATTTTCTATGTCGGAGTGAACGACCGGCAGAAAAGTCTTTTTGAAAATTTATGGCCACTTCCATCAGGTGTTTCATACAACTCATACCTGATTAATGACGAAAAAACAGCATTAATTGATACGGTAGATGTATGCTATTCGGACATCTTTTTCAAAAAAATAGATTCAGTCCTCAATGGACGTCCCTTAGATTATTTGATCGTAAACCATATGGAACCCGATCATGCGGGAAGTATCCGTTTATTACGTCAATACTATCCGGATGTGCAGATTGTAGGGAATAAACAAACATTTGCCATGTTGGCGGGATATCATCATATTTCAGAAGGTCTTCATGAAGTAAAAGAAGGTGATAAGCTCGAATTGGGTAAGCACTGTCTTAGCTTTTATATGGCTCCGATGGTTCACTGGCCAGAAGTAATGATGACCTATGATGAAACAGAGAAAGTGCTTTTCTCTGCCGATGCATTCGGCACCTACGGCACCATTAACGGGGGCGTAATCGACACTGAAATGAATGTTGAGCCTTACTGGAATGAAATGATCCGTTATTATTCCAACATCGTAGGAAAATATGGAAACCCGGTACAACGCGCCCTGAAAAAACTTGAGACCCTGGATATTCAAACCATTTGTTCGACTCACGGACCTGTCTGGCGCGAATATAAAGACAAAGCGATAGAAATATACGACCGGTTCAGCCGGTATGAAGGCGAAAACGGTGTTACGATTATATACGGCAGCATGTATGGAAATACGGAACAAATGGCCGAAGCCATTGCCTGTTCGCTTGCGAATAATGGCGTAAAGAATATTGCGATGCATCATGTATGTAAGACACACTCATCCTATATTCTTGGCGATGTATTTAAATACAAAGGCCTTATCATCGGAAGCCCGACATATAACGGACAAATTTTTCCCGAAATAGATTCAATACTCAAAAAAATCGAAACGCGTGAAGTAAAAAATCGCCTGTTCGGCTATTTTGGTTCATTCACCTGGGCTGGCATGGCCGTAAAACGCCTGGCCGCTTTTGCTGAAACAATGCAATGGGAAGTTATTGGTGAACCTGTAGAACAAAAACAAAGCATCAATGACGAAGTGCAGGCGCAATGCCTTGCATTAGGCAAAGCAATGGCAGCACGGTTATAAATTCACCCCTGGGCCCCTAAAGGGGAATTTAGAAGTCATGGCAATCTCTTTAACGAAGTGGAGTTATAAAGTCCCCTTTAGGGGATTTAGGCGTAATCTTTAACGAATAAACAACTTAACAATTAAACAATAAAAACATGAGACTAATTATTGAACCTGATTACGAAACGTTATCCAAATGGGCAGCCAGTTATATTGCTGCTAAAATAAAAAAAGCAAATCCTACGGCCGAAAAACCATTTGTATTGGGACTACCAACCGGTTCTTCTCCCCTGGGAACATATAAAAACCTGATTGAGCTTTATAAACAAGGCAGTGTATCCTTCAAACACGTGATCACATTTAATATGGATGAATATGTCGGTTTACCGAAAGATCATTCCCAAAGCTATTACACATTTATGTGGAATAACTTCTTCAGCCATATCGACATTCTGCCAGAAAATGCAAATATACTAAACGGGAATGCTCCTGATTTGGAAGCGGAATGTGCTGCATATGAAGCAAAAATCAAAGCAGTGGGTGGCATTGATCTTTTCCTGGGAGGTATTGGTCCTGACGGACACATGGCATTTAACGAACCCGGTTCATCACTGGCATCACGTACACGTATTAAATCTTTGACTACGGATACGATTATTGCTAATTCGCGTTTCTTTGACAATGATGTGAACAAAGTACCTAAAACAGCATTAACTGTGGGTATCGCAACCGTACTGGATGCAAAAGAGGTAGTAATTGTAGTAAATGGTCATAACAAAGCGCGTGCATTAGAACAAGCCGTTGAAGGTGCTATTAACCAGATGTGGACAATTACCGCATTGCAAATGCATCCGAAAGGAATCATCGTATGCGATGAGGCCGCCTGTGCTGAACTGAAAGTCGGAACCTACAACTATTTCAAAGATATAGAAAAAGATCATCTTTGTCCGAAATCGTTGTTAGCATAAAACACGAAAATTAAACATTCTTTCAAAAAAAAGGAGTTTCCTCCCGGAGACTCCTTTTCGACACTATTTATTGAGTTACTTACTCCATCCTACACTTTGTACATGTCTAGGTTTTTCAAAGTGTAATCGGGATTCCGTTATAGAAATCCAGGATTTTCGCCCTAAAGATGAAGTTATATTTTGATTGCGCCTGTTCTGCTAAGCTCTGCGAATATTTAGTTTTTGATTCGTTATATTCAAAAACCGTACTTTTACCGGCAGCATAACGTTCTTCTGCATACACAAACGCTTCCTTGCTTGCTTCGGCTGACTTTCCGGATGCAATGAATTTTTCCTGTGCCGCTGTTGCATTAAAATAAGCCTGTTGTATTTCTTTATATAGTACTTTCTTACTATTCTCCATCATTAACTCACGATTGATAATAGCGACACGTGCTGAGCGTACATTATTACGAATCTGAAATCGGTTAAATATCGGAACCGATAATGATAATCCAATTGTTTCCTGCGAATTATCACTAAGCTGGCTACTAAAACTATGAGTATATTCACCATCTCTTAATCCGGAATATGCCTTATAATAGCTGGTAGAGTAACCTCCTGACAAGCTTAAATTTGGATAATAATCAGCTTGTGCAACCTTTAGTTCTTTTTTCTGCCTTTCCAATAAATACTCTTGTTCCTTAATCTGCGGTTTTGTAACAACAGCTTTGTCATAAATAAAATCTGGAGGTAAAAGACTTTGTAAATTCTCGCTCACAGGATCCTTAATATCAGGTATGGAAACATTAAAATCCTCTCCTAATCGTTCAAGCTCTAATGCCTGCGCCAAATCTAATAATGCTAAATTTACATTATTTCTGGCTTCAGCAAGGCTTACTTCATCATTCGCTAATTGTGCCTTGATATCATACAATTGTGAAGTAGGTATTTTGCCTGAATTAACCAGTACCTCTGTTTTACTGACCTGCTCACTGGTTAAAGCTACCTGAAGCTCAGCAATAGATAAAATTTCTTTATTATAGAGTACCTGTAGAAAATAAGATGCTACGTTTATTGCTAAATCCTCTTTTGCTTTTTCCAGGGAAGCCACAGCTGCTTTTAAATTTAATTTAGCAGATTCTATATTATTATAAATCTTGAATCCATCAAATACAGGCATCTGGGTTCTTGCACTAAATGAAGTAGATGCCCCATTTCTGCTGGTATATACACCATCAGATCCCTGCATACGTCCAAAACTAAAATTCTGTCCCGCAGAAAGATTTAAATTAGGCAACCAACTATTCTTGTCTGTATTCAGTTCGATCTCACGTGCTTCCTGTTCCAGTTCAATCTGTTTCAGTTCAATATTATGTTCGATTGCATGGCGAATGCATTCTTCCAGCGTCCATTGTTTTGCTTGTGCACCGGCAGACCCGCTCAAGCAAAATATGCCGACAAATAGATATAGGGCTATTTTTTTCATTCCTCATTCATAATTAATAATTCATAACTCATAACTCAAATCACCCTTTCTTCTTCGGATCAACCGGATTTCCTCTTAATTTGTCGTCTGAAATAACACCGTCTTTCACTTCGATATTCACTCCATCCGACATGCCTATTTTAATCAGCTTCCGGTCAAATTCCTGTTCCGGCTTTTCTGTTTTCAAGATATATACAAAAGCGGAATCGTTGCTGAATTCAATCGTACTTTCAGGAATAGTCAGTACATCCGTTACTTTTGCCATTACAATCTCGGCATTGGCACTATATCCTGCACGGATAAATGTTGAATCCGTCACCTTTACAGCAGCTTTAATTTCGAATAATACGGCACCGCTCTGCTCTACTCCTTTCGGCGATATATATTCAAGGTCTGCATGAAACGTCTCGCTGTTAATAGCACCGATCGTCAACACAATCGGCATACCTTCTTTTACTTTACCCACCTCGGTTTCATCAATATTTCCCCTGAATATCAAATCATTCATATTAGCAACAGATGCAATAGTGGTTCCATCATTAAATGTGTTTGCCTGAATTACCGAGTTTCCTGCCTTTATAGGCACATCCAGGATCATACCGGATATAGTGGAACGAATCTGTGTATTACTCAGATTAGCATATTTTTGAGAAACACCTTTACGCACAATGTCCAATGCATCCTGCGCATTTGTCTTTTCTTCCTGTGCTTTCTTATAAGTAGCATCCGCAGTCTCAAATTCTTCTTTCGCGATCACTCCTTTTTCAAATAATTGTGCCTGCCGTGCATATTCAGCCTCAATTTGTTTCAAATTAATTTCGGCGACACGCACACGTGATTCTGCCGAATTTAATTGACCCATCTCAGGCACAACGGTTACAGTCGCTATGACATCACCTACATTGACCATTTGACCGGCTTCTTTTAGCACGTCCGCAACAATTCCAGAAATCTGCGGTTTAATCAAAATTTCATCACGCGGCTCAACCTTTCCGGTAGCTACGGTTTTATTTTCGATAGTCCCGATTGCCGGCGAAACAATATCATACACCACAACTACCGGACGGGATTTATTCCAAAGAAAGACAAAAGTGGATAGAACAATCAGTCCCACAATTACAAACAAAATAATTTTACCAACTTTCTTCATAATATATTGCATTTATTTTATTTACATCTTAGTTATTCTTCACGTATTGCATCAATAGCTTTAATCTGTAGAGCCCTCATAGTCGGAATAGCTCCGGAAAGCAATCCGCAAATCAATAAAATAATCGTTGAGCTGACAGCAATACCAAATGAAACCATCGGTTCCTTCAAATACATATTTTCAGCATCCTGTAACCAATAAGTATCCGCCAGATACAAAACAAAAACACCTAAAGACAGGCCGAGTAAACCCGCAAAAGCAGTCAATACCAGACTTTCCGACATAATCTGACTCATAATCGTTCTGGGCTTTGCTCCCAATGCCCGGCGCACGCCAATTTCTTTGGTTCGTTCTTTAACAGTAACCAACATAATATTGCTGACACCTACGATTCCGGCAATCAACGTACCCGATCCCACGATCCAGATTAATATGGTTATTCCGATAAAAAGGAAATCAAACATCTTAAACTGTTCTTCCATATTAAAGCCCCAGATTGCCTGCTGATCATTTGGGTCAATGTTATTATTTAGTTTTAGCAGTTCTTTCATTTTATCTTCCACCTGCTTAGCCGAATATCCTCTTTTAGCTGTTGCTGTTAGCAAATGTATAACATCACCCTGATTTAGTACCTGCTGCATAGTTGTAAACGGAATCGCCACAGACTCAGATACTCTTCCACCCAGACTAACATTGGCTACTCCATCGGCAACGCCTATTATCTGATAATATATCCCGTTAACACGAATATATTTCCCGATCGGACTGCCGTTAGACGGAAATAACTCTTCATATACTTTTGTTCCGATTACACAGACTTTGCGCTTTTGAAGAACATCAATTTCGTTGATAAAACGACCTTGTGTCAAACCTTGTTTTTCTATCCGGTCATAATTCGAATTCAAACCACGGACAGAATATGATCCCACATTATCACCGTAAACTACATTATCCTTACCTCCCCATTGTGTCAAAAGAGGTGACACTACATCTATTTCCGGTATTTCCCGGAGCAAAATATCCACATCGCGGTTATGTATATTCCACTGCCGTCCTTTCTGGAATCCTTTGTAGGGAAGGCTGGTCTGACCTGCACCCATGAAACAGGAATTTGTTGCAAATCCTTCAATGCCATCCATCATCCCTTTTTGAAGTCCCGTTCCGGCACCCATCATTACCACTAACATAAAGATACCCCAGAACACCCCAAAACCGGTAAGCAAACTTCTTACCTTATTCCGGGTGATGGTTACCCATATTTCGTTAAATCTGTCTAAATCAAACACGCTCTTTAAATTATGAGTTATTCCGCCCGCATTGCCTCTACCGGAGGGATCCTTACAGCTTTCAGGGCAGGGAAATACCCCGCCAGAATACCAGATACAATCAATACCAACATCGCCCCAACCGCAACACCAACATCAATGGTCGGATTTTTAAACATATATCCAACATCTTCCAGTCCAGGCGTTTCTAAAATCGAACTGACCAGTTCGCCAAGACCAACACCCATAAACATACCAAAATATCCAAAGATAGAGGTAATCATGACCGACTCCATCAATATACTGCGAATGATTGAACCCGATTTTGCTCCCAACGCTTTTCGAATCCCGATTTCACGCGTTCGTTCCCGAACAGTGATCAGCATAATATTACTTACACCGGTTATTCCGGCAATTAACGTCCCAATTCCAATAATCCAGATAAAAGCGGAGATACCGTTAAACATCCCAATGAACTGGAGATAATCTTTTAAATTATTCCATATTCCGACGGAACGTCTATCTTCAGGATCGAAAAGATGAAGCACGGACAACTTAGCACGGAATTCTGTTTCAAAGTCTTCATTTTCCTTCTCGGTGGTTAAGTCTTTCACCGTAAATGAAATATCGTGAATCCCCCACCCTTTGTTATACAGGAGTTGAGCCGTCGAAAATGGGATATAAGCTTTTGCGTCATTACCCCACGATTCTTCTTCAAAAACCCCAATTACCGTATAACTCAATCCTGCAATCATAAACATTTTGCCCACCGGATTTTCATCCTGAAACAGAACTTCACGGATACGCTTATTAATAACGGCAACTTTCCGGTTGTCGTTGATATCAATCCCATTAATAAAACGCCCTTGATTATCCAGGATCCTGATTCCATTGATTCGCATATATTCAGGATTCACTCCTTCAAAGGAACAATCCAGATTATTAGTGCCGAAACTTGCCTGTAAATTAGTCGAAACCATCGGAGAAATATCTTCAGCCTCAGGCACCTGTGTTTTTAATAAGTCTACATCTCTGACATCCAAGGTAATTCTCCGGTTGTCAGGAAGTCCCTTATAAGGTTTGGAAGTACTTCGCCCCCAATATTGTACACTATTAGCAGAACGACTTCCAAAATTGGTCATTACTCCATTTCGTAATCCGTTTCCAGCACACAATAGGATACAGAACATGAAAATGCCCCATGAGACGGCAAAACCGGTCAGGAATGTCCGGAGTTTATTCTTCCGGATCGTACCCCAAATCTCACGAAAATCATCCAGATCAAACATATCCCAATCCCTCTTCTATTCGTTCGATAATACCGTCTTTCAAACGGATAATACGATCCGTAGCATCTGCCACACTTTGCTCATGTGTCACAATAATCATAGTCATCCCTTCACTATTTACCTCACGAAGCAAATGCATCACTTCCTCGGATGTTTTACTATCCAGTGCACCTGTCGGCTCATCCGCCAGAATAATCTGAGGCTTTGCAATCAGTGCACGTGCAATCGCAACACGTTGCTTTTGTCCTCCGGACATTTCGTTTGGCATATGTTCGGCCCAGTCTTTTAATCCTACTTTATCTAAATAGTCCAGTGCAATCTGGTTTCTTTTTTTACGACCAATTCCCTGATAATAAAGAGGAAGAGCGACATTTTCCATCGCATTTTTAAACGAAATTAAATTAAATGACTGGAATACAAACCCAATTAATTTATTCCGGTATTCAGCGGCTTTGTTTTCACTCAGATCTTTAATCAGGTTATCATTCAGAGAATACGTACCGGTATCGTAGGTATCCAAAATGCCCAGGATATTCAGTAATGTACTTTTTCCCGAACCCGAAGCACCCATTATAGAAACCATCTCACCTCTTTCAATATCGAGGTCAATACCTTTTAAAACATGGAGTGGGGTACCGTTATCGTACGTCTTATTTATTCCTTTCAGTTGGATTATCATCGTTTTGTAAGGTTTTCAATGTATATACAATATATTAGACGCAATTTTTTCATTTATGTTACATTTTTAAAGGTTTTTCTTTCCTTACTGCAAACATATAAATTTGCAGAATACTATGCAATACAAAGTACCTTGTTTTATGATAATTTAACAAAGCGACAAAATGAACAAGTTTGCTATACAAAAATAACAGTTTAACAAAATAAGCATCAAAAACTGTTTTTCTTTTATATATTTGTACAGATTCCTTACAATAAATTACAATGAAATACATAAAGACCTTACTTCTGTTAATTATCCTTTCCGTTGGAGTTATACCTTTGTTTTCACAGGAACCGGCAACTTTTACCGGCAAAATCATTGATTCGGAAACAAAAGAGCCTATACCGTTAGTGACGATCCAGTCTTCAACTGTATATACAATCACCAATACCGATGGTGAATTTGATATCCAACCTAAACAGGTAGACGAGCAAATCTCGTTTACACACATCAGTTATCACAGTCAAAAACTTGATTATAGCAAAATCTCAGAAATAATAGAATTAAAGCCTAAAACATTCGAACTGGCCGAAATCACTATTACACCGCGTGAAATGATCATTAAAGAACTAAAGGAGGTATGGAATAAATATATGGCATTAACGAAAGACAAAAAGAATAAAGAATTTCCGGAATCTACCTTTTATTACCGGCAACTGACATCGAACGACAATTTATATACCCAGTATATCGAGTGTTTCTTTACTGCTCCGACAACTATTTGCGTTCTAAACATGTCGTTACAGGAAGGACGTTTTGCCTGGGTTAACAGAGACGATATGACACATATTACCAACTATTTCTACAACTCTCAGGTTGCGCCTTTCAGCCGCAAAAAAGCGGAGTATAAAAATATATTAAATGCGTTCTTATGCGCCGATTTCGAAGATCATTATGAGGTTTATCTGCACCAAACGATCTCACCCAGGCAGGATGATGAAGTCAGGGTCTATGAGTTTATTCCGATACATGCTACGGCAAAAAACAACACCCTCTTTATGGGCGGCAAAGCTTTTGTACGAACAAAAGATCGTGCGATTATCCGGGCAGAAGTCAAACTGCCAACGATGGGACTTGTTTTTGATAAAAAAACAAAAATAACCAATGAAGATCACACATTTATTATCTCATATCGTGAAGGTGTTACCTCCTACCCGATTGTAGAATCGGTACAAGCATCCAGCAAAATAAATCTATCGCGAGACGGAAAGAACAGAGTCATGCAAATAAAATCGATCTTGTTTGCCAATGATTATACATTTGATCAAAAAGGCAAAAAGATCAATCAGAAAGACAATCTGCTGAAAGAAGTGATCAATTCGAAATACAATCAGGAATTCTGGGATAACAATCCGATAGTCAAACGAACCAAAGTGGAACAACAGGTGCTTGATGATTTCAATAAAGAAGGCTATTTCGGCACAATGAATATGGTGCAATAACACTTATTGCAAATATCCGGAGCGAAGGCTTACAGATAAAAGCCGGTAACCTTTATTCGTCCGTAAAAAGTCAAGATGATCCTGTGTCAGGCGATTATCATCCCGATGATTCAGAATAAGCGAGATTACAGGATATTGCCAGTCTTTCGGGTCACCGCAATTATTGTAATAGCGTTTAAACTCATCCGACTCAAAGATAAATTGATTCAATCCCCCTGATATAATATAATAATCAAACTCCGGTTGTTTCATCAAGAGCAAACGATCGCGAAGTATATTAAAATTACGTTTGATAAAATCGTATTTCGATTCGGCTTCCCAACTGCTCGAAGGCGTCCAGGTGATACTGTCGTACGATGCAGCAAGTAATTTCTCTTCGGAGATATCCGTCAGCACCATTTCATTCAGCCATATCAGAAATTCCTTTTCAAAATGAACAAATGAATAATACGTATCATCGACCGATTTAAAGTTCAGGCGTCGGCTATCTTCTATAGGAGCATCCGTTATCCGTAATGAATAATAGTCTATTGTTCCCTCATAATTAAATTCCTCAATCAATACCCGATTAGCAGTATCAAGCAGGACAGATTGTCCACCAGCCCAACTGTAATGATTACATCCGGCATGTTCATCATGATCATGTCCGTGCCAGGATTGTTTTTCCGCATTTTTTAATCCGGCAACCAATCCGTTCATTACTCTTGCAAGGGCATTGTAGCTGGCCGGAATCACAATATCACCGTTCCTGTTAAACATACCTATCTGATCCGTCTGTTTATCATGAAAACGAATAAACCCCTCGTTCTCGCAATCGGGCATGTTGTCAAAAAAGAACAGACTATCACGCCCAATGACACGTCCAGGTTTTGTCAGATAATAAGTTAAGAGGCCCGAATCTGTCATTTCAATGGCAGCAAGAATATCGTCAAATTTCCGGCCTTCCATAAGTCCAATAAACTTTGGTAAAATCCGGATTTCACCATCCTTATCTTTAAATCCGATCAACTCCTCATCTTCCGGATTGCCAAAAGCATACCATGTACCGGCTTGCTGTGCTGACAAATTCGTATGTATGGCAAAGAAAAAAACGATTATACAATTTATATATTTCATATTCAAAAGTCTAAAGAAGTCTTATTCCAAGCGCTTCCAATGGTAAAAAAATATATTTTCACGGATTATTTTAATCGTAAATTCGCATTTTCATCTTCTTTTAAACGATTAATAAGGCAACCGGAATCCAATGGGTATTGTATATTGAACTCGCACAACCTCTCCTTGATATTTTCCCGGTTTCCATTTCGGCATACCTTTTATAATTCTTATAGCCTCTTTATCCAAATCCGGATCAATTGCACGAAGGATCTCAAGCCCGCTCAAACTTCCGTCTTTTTCTACAATTACAGATAGAACTACTCTTCCGGAAATTCCGTCTTCCAATGCCGCTTTTGGATATTTAATCCGTTTATGAATATATTCTTTCATTTTATCTTCACCACCGGGAAATTCAGGAAGTTCATCGACAGTCTTATGGACATAGTTTTCGTCAGAAGGATCGCCTTCATCCGGTTCTTCCGGCAGATTAGGAAGATAACAAGATACAGTAAACGAATCATCATCCGAACCCGAGGAAACAAGACACCCTTCATCCTGATCATTCTTCTTTATCATTTGGCACGAAACCAATATTAACAATGATGTTCCCAGTAGTACTTTATACTTTGTCAAGAATCGGATCCCAATAGAGTCTGACAAAAACGAAATAATCCGATATAAACTCTCAAAGATTTTTTTCTTCATTTTTCTGTATTTATCTCCGGTAATTTGAATCGTATAGGTAATGTATATTCAACTCTGACTACTTTATCTCTCTGTTCACCTGGTTTCCACTTCGGCATGCTGCGAATGATTCTTATTGCTTCTTTATCCAATGAGGCTGTAATACCACGTACAACTTCAATTGAGCTAAGACTTCCATCTTTTTCAATAATAAAAGAAACGACTACACGTCCCTGAATACTATCCTTTAATGCATCTTTAGGATATACCATTTTTTCCTGTATATAACTCATAAGCGCTTTGTCTCCGCCCGGAAATTCAGGCATCCATTCCACTGCAACATAAAAATCCGGAGCCGGTTCATAACATATCACTTCCGGTTCCGGGTCTCCTATTAATACATCATAGCACGAAACAATCAATTCATTAGAATCATAGGGTGTTTCTGCCGAAGTATTATGCACAATCTCTGAACTATTTGTAGATTGAATCTGTACGGTATCTTCATATTCCGCAGGCACTTCATAACAAAGTATTTCTTCCGGGTTATCTTTTTTCGGATTCTGACAAGCACTTGTCAACACCAGTAAAGTTGTTCCTAACAAAACCTTATATTTCTTGAGATACCGGTTATCAAAGTAATTTGATAAGAATGATAAGACTTTATAAAAACAACTGTAAGTGATCCGTTTCATATACTTCAACTATTATTCCGGCAAAGTATTCATTTCATCGGGAAGTTCAGGCATTTCTTCCCTTATATTATTGACTTCAGGTTCTGCAAGGGTAGATGCATAGCATGTAACATCAAGCGGTTCGTCAGGTTGCGTCCTCTGTATTTCAATCGTATCATCCGGTGCTGATGGTTCATAACATGTTACCTGAATATGTCTTTTACACCCTGGAGTCACATTTATCAGAACCAATAATGAAGTTCCTATTAATATCTTAGACTTTGTCAGATACCGGTTATCAAAGTAGTTTGACAAAAACGACAAGACTTTATAAAAACACTGGTAAGTAATCAGTTTCATTGAATTTCAATCTCATCGAGTTCAGTTACTTCAATCGAAGTATCCGGAGCAGTCAATGACTGTATGTGTACGGAATCATCAGGAACATACATAAGATAGCATGTAACTTCCGGCTCATCCGAATCATTACTGCAACTGCTTGTTAAAACGATTAAAGCTGTCCCCAATGCTATCTTGACTTTTGTTAGAAGTCTATTGCTAAACCGATCCGACAGTATCGTCAAGCAATCATACAATTTTTGATAAATAGCTTTTTTCATACGATTATTTATTTTTACATTAAAATAGTGTGGAACGCCGCATGAATAATCATTTGCCTATGGCGTAAGTCTTTAATTTTCATACTCTGTTTCATTACGGCATATATTATAAAAACGGTGAAACTTCTAATTGCCGAACAATTGGGTCTTCATTTTTTAATGAAAGGCCAATTTGTTCGGATGCAGCACGACACCCTCCCTTACATTTGGTCAACCGGACACAATCCTTACAAAACGAAAGGTTCAGATCATCCCATTCGGCAATGTATGGATTAGCAAATATATCACTAAAGGATTGCTTATATATATTCCCTACTACTACCGGCGAATGATTGCATAGCCGGAGATCGCCATCCAGGTTAAATGTCAATGGACGCTGATAAACATTGGAGGAACAGGATCCAAAACGTATATTTGGATAGTCTTCCGGATTCAACACACAATAAGGTGTACAGACACCTGAAAACAAATAGAGCTGATTATCTGCAGCAAACTGATTTAGCTTCCGGAAAGTTTCCTTTAACTGTAAAGCATTAGCCGAAAGATCCGGATGATGTAATCCTTCACCCCCAAGGTTATACCGGTTCACCATTATACTACGGATTCCTTTCTGAAAGAAAAACCGTACTGTATCCTCCACATATTGATAGTTCAATGAAGTAATCACCACAACCGGAGTAACACGGATTCCATGATCCATCATCAATTGCATATGTTTCATGGCATTTTCCCATGCACCTGGTGTTCCTGTAATACGGTCATGCACTTCAGGGAGTGATGCATGGATTGAGAACTCCATCATGTCCACCTGCATTTTGGTTAACCGTCTATAAACAGCCAACGGTCCGTTCCCATTCGTAATAATCGTGACCCGCTTTCCTTTCAGTTTAGCATGCAGTACAAGTTCTACCAAACGGTCACTAATCGTTGGTTCACCACCTGTAAAAGTAACATTTTCAACAGTAGTCTTTTTTATCAGGTGATCCAATAACCGGAATGCTTTTTTGTATGAAACAGTTCCGCCTATATTTTCTCCATCATGCCGCCACCAGTTATAGCAATGCATGCACCGGAGATTACATGCCGGTGTTAATTCTACAATTGCATATTTCAAATAATCAGCCGCCATATTGTATCCGGTTTTATATCAATTACAGGTCTGTATTTATATAGATGCATCAAATCTAAAAAATGCATAGGTAAAATATACACATTTAACATATATTATCCATAAACTAAGTAACTGTCAGGAATTTTACAATAATTAATTTTATCGTGTCAAATATATATTTTTCATGGATACTTTTATAGTTATTCCGGGACAGATTTTTATCGTTAAAATTTAAACAGTTTCTTGATTTTCTTCTATAAAATGAACTGCTTCTACTGAAGGAGACGGAGTTAAAGGAGATATTTCTATAGTTTCTTTTGGAGGAGCCGGATCATAACACATGAGTTCCGGCTCTTCATCATCTTCTTTACTACAACTACTGGTCAGGACAATCAATGCCGTCCCCAATAAAATCTTACACTTTACGAGAAAACGATTATTAAAGTGATTCGATAATGACAGGAATACCTGGTATAGACCATGATAAACGGACTTCTTCATATGATAAGATTTTATTTTTACGCTAAAGATGATACAACTTTCTATTTAGTATAGATGCAGAAATAAGCGAATTCGTTGCATCACTATTGCAAAAAAGTATCATCATACATTTTTATTTATCAAACGGGATATATTTACAAGCACAGTGTATTTAACTCTTATATACTTTCCTGCGAACTCACACGGCTCCAAACCAGACAAGTTTTTTTGCTTTTATGGAAAATACCATCAAAAGTCATCATATTTGTATAACAAAAAACAATGCCATATGAGATTCGTATTTTTAATACCTCTTCTTATGACACTTCTTTCCTGTAGCAAAGAGGAGCCTGTTCAGTTCTACACATCACCTTTTTATTATTATTCGGAAGATAATTCGAAAATATTATATAATGCAAAAGAAAACGATGGACCGCTCACATTCTTCTTTAGAAGAGGGGATTATAAAGAAGTAACCACAGATGTAGACAATTTTACTGTTCTCAGCCGGTATTACGGTAAAGATGCCACCCATGTGTATTATAAATACACAGCTATAGAAAATGTAGATGCTGAATCTTTTACATGGGATGGATATCTGTCCGTATCAAAAGACAAAAATCATGTATATTTTCCCGAGCCGGAAACAAATGCAAACCGGTTAAAAGTAGTAAAAGATGCAGACCCCGAAACATATGAGAAAGTAGAAATATTACATCATGATTGCCTAAAATGGTATCAGGATAAAGATCATTATTTCTATAATCATATAAAAGTGGATGCCGATAAAGAAACAATGTCATTCGAAGCGCCATATCTTCCATTTGATAAACAATATATTTTTTCTGTAGAAAACGGCATCGTACGTAAGATAAAATATACAGGCCAAATAACCGTATTGGATAATCACTTAATACGGGACAGCCTTGTATACTACTTTAATGCCGGTTGTGACAGCTTGACCCGGAAAATACCATACGAAGATCCCGACCGGTATAAATCTTACTATTCATTTGATGAACGTATTTTCCGGATTGATAATTCGATATACATCAGGGGATTGGTATTTCTTGCCCATATAGTAGATGCAAATACCTTTGAAGTTCTGGATTATCCATATTGCAAAGATAATAATCATGTATATTATGGAGAGAAGCTAATCACGGATGCTGATCCGGAGACATTTGAGGTCTTAAGTCCAAAATACGCAAAAGACAAAAACCATGTTTACGATGAGGGAGAATTACTGCCGGATTATACACCCGATGAATTTGAAGAAGACTCATGGGGAAGATTTCCTACTGAAAAAGATTATGGCAAAGCACCTCCCAGAAGCAGAAGCAGTAGTAGTTGGGATGATGATGACTGAATTAAGAAATGATAGAGCTAAAAAATAAATCTCTATAGTAAAACAAAATATATTATTTTTGCAGTATTGAAATCATCATTAGGTTCGTATGAAACGAAATATGTAAATTAATGGTTAATCACTCGTTAGATTCGTACCATGCAGCCTAAGTGTAAAAAATAAAATATCGCATGAAAAACTATCTTATCGCAACATCGTACTTGCTAGCGGCAATATTGTTCTTTGCTTGTTCGGAGAAAAAATCCACCTCATTTACACCGAGTGAAATATGGCCGGATAATAACGGAGTACACATCAATGCACACGGTGGAGGAATCCTGCAAATGGGTGACATTTACTATTGGTTTGGTGAACATAAAACCGGAGGCGAAGCCGGAAACAAAGCATTGGTAGGTGTACATTGCTATTCGTCAAAAGACCTTTACAACTGGAAAGACGAAGGAATTGCATTAAGTGTCATAGAAGACGATACAACTCATAGCATCACTAAAGGCTGTATTTTGGAACGTCCGAAAGTCATCTACAACAAAAAAAATAACAACTATGTAATGTGGTTCCATCTGGAACCAATCGGAGCCGGATATACAGGGGCGTTAAGCGGTATAGCAGTCAGCGATAAACCTGCCGGACCATACAAATTTATCAAAGCCATACGTCCCAATGCCGGTCATTGGCCAATCAATGTGTCGGATATTCATAAATCAGATAATATCCCATCTGCCGGACAACGATTCAGCGGAGGTGAACTACCGGCACATCCGGATTCATTAAATCTGCTTGGTCGCGACATGCCGGGAGGACAAATGGCACGCGATATGAATCTGTTTGTTGACGACAACGGCAAAGCATATCATATTTATTCTTCGGAAGAAAACAGTACACTTCATATTTCCGAACTGAATGAAGACTATACGGATTGTTCGGGTAAATATGCGCGCTTTTTCCCCGGTCGTTTTATGGAAGCGCCGGCTATGTTCAAAAAAGACGGTAAATACTACCTGATCATGTCGGGCTGTACAGGTTGGGCACCCAATGCAGGACGATCGGCTATAGCCTCATCCATCTGGGGACCATGGGAAGAACTGGAAAATCCGTTTACCGGTGAAGGAGCCGATCTTTCTTTCCGTTCACAAAGCACATATGTACTGCCTGTTCCGGGAACGACCGATCGTTTTATATACATGGGCGACCGCTGGACACCCAAAGACGCTATTGACGGACGTTACATTTGGCTTCCGATACTTTTCGATGGGAACCAACCGGTGATTGAATGGGTTGACGAATGGAGTTACTGAGATAATAAAAAAGTGTCAGCCAGGAATAAATCCAGCTGACACTCCTCATTTCATCATGTACAACCCTTAGTGAGACATCGCATGACCACAATTCTATCATTCTTTCATATCTTTTCCAATACGTTTTAATTCAAATGCTAAAGCTATACGATATATTCCATAAAACAAGAATGATATTCCAACATATATAGTTAGAAAAACACCCCCGAATAACGGGCTCATAAAGAATATAAATGAAAAGAGCAGACTCAAAATACTAAATGCAAGTAGCCATCCCCAACCCTTAACACCATACCTCTGCAATTCACATGATTCACCAATCCCCATAACGGACCGGAAAAGTATCCAGAAACCAATCATGTAAACAAGAATGTTTGTCACTAACGGAAGCGGCGTTGCAAGCAATAAAATGCCTAAAAGCAATTCCAGGATACCACCAGCCAGGCTCCATCCCCAGCCATCCATATATTTCCGGTTAGATACGGCAAAAACAATATCAAAAATACCACCTAACATAAGGAGTATTATAAAGACATTTGTAATTGCAATAAGAGAACTTACCGGAGTAACAATGCAACAAATACCGGCTACTATTCCAAGAACACCGATCAGCAATGAAATCCACCAGTATTTCACTGCTTTTTTTACTGAATTCATTAAATCATTAATCATAACTATTTCAATTTTAAATTAAACATCTCAAACATCTTTTATGCAAAGATCGTCACGTTCAACTATTTTATTATAGCCGTTCAAGTTGCAAAGATGTCCGGAATTTCTTTTTTTTGCAGATGCTAACTAAAACCTAAATACGATGGAAGTATATTCGCAACATAAAAAGGAAAAAGTCATTCAGTTAGAAGATGATTTTGCTATTAAGAATTTTGTACTGGTTGAACAATCTGAAATACCGAGAACAGAATCTCTTAAAAGTCCCTTGATGTTTAACGGATTTATTTTCGGAGTCTGTATTAAAGGGCATTTACAATTCAGGATCAATCACAAAACACACGATCTAACCGAAAATGAAATATTTACTATACTTCCGAACCAGATATTCAAAATAATACAGGATTCTCCGGACTTAATGATAGAAACTCTTTTTTTATCAACCGATTATACACTCCGGTTTCCCTTTCCTAAAAATTTCAATCTATTAAAAAAAATAGATGATTACCCCACACAAAAAGTACCTGATGAAGAAATACACAATATTCTGGAAATCCATTCTATAATAACTAAGCATCATCAAAATGAGCAGAATACATACAAAGACATGATGATAAGCGGGTTCATCTATGCTTTACTAATGGAAATAGCCTATTTATATGAAAGTTCAGCAGTCAGGATACCAAAAACTCTTTCAAGGCAGGAAGTCCTTACGGATATGTTTTTCAAAATACTGCTGGAACATTATATAGAAGAAAGAAGCGTTGCTTTTTATGCGGAACAGCTTTGCCTGACACCAAAGTATCTTTCCATGGCAGTAAAAAAAGTTACCGGACATTCCATCATTGACTGGATTAATGAGGCGGTAATTATTGAAGCAAAAAAACGTTTAAAGACAACAGCGCATACTGTTCTCCAAATATCAGAAGAGTTGAATTTCCCGAACCCGTCTTTCTTTGGGCGCTTTTTCAAACAATACGTGGGAATAACTCCGTTGGAATACCGGAACCAATAAGAAACCCTAAATCCCTAAAGGGACTTAAGAGAGGAAAATTCAAAGGGAATTAGAGCGAAATGGAAATCAGCCATAGACAAAAGGAAAAAGAATTTTCAATTAAAAAGCCCCTTCAGGGGTTTGGGGTTTAGGAAGTTTTACAAGCAATGCCTCCAGTATCGGATGATCTTTTATTTCATCAAAAACCCTGATTTTCATACCTGACCGTTCAAGTATTGTCTTTTCAACAGCACTGAAACCATCATAGTAAATCACTTTAACCCTTTTCCCCAGCAGCCAGAGACAAACATAGTTTATATCGGTAATTCTCATTAATTCCTCTCCGATTGCTTTAACCAATTCATTATCCACATCAAACAAAAAAATGTGCTTCACCCCGCTTTTCAATTTCGGGATACAAATATCATCTATAAAAATAGCAATCCTCATGGTTGTAAATATTAACAACAAGTAAAGGGAATTCGGACAAGCCCCCCTTTACTTATTCGAATCAGACATTGATCATTTCCCCTTATTCAGGATCTCCATAAATTCATCACCTGTTATCGTTTCTTTCTCAATTAAGAATGCTGCAGTCTCATGAATTTTATCAATATTTTCGTTTATGATACGACTGGCTTTTACATGCGCTTCTTTTATGATCTGGAGTACTTCGGCATCCACATCAGCAGCTGTATTACCGGAACAGGTTAATGACGTATCCCCGCCCAGATAAGCATTGTTCACCGTTTCCAGACCCATCATATCATACTTATCACTCATACCAAACCGTGTTATCATAGCACGCGCAATTTTCGTAGCCTGTTCAATATCATTCGATGCACCCGTTGTCACAGTGTTACATATAATTTCCTCTGCTGCACGACCACCTGTAAGCGTAGCAACACGATTAAACAAATCATCTTTACTCATCAGGTTCTGTTCGCCGGCATCAACCTGCATAGTGTAGCCTAAAGCGCCCGAAGTACGCGGCACAATCGTTATCTTATGCACCGGGGCAGAATTCGTTTGTTTGGCAGCAACCATTGCATGCCCGATTTCATGATATGCAATAATCTTTTTTTCTTTTTCAGAAATAACCTTCCCTTTTTTCTGCGCCCCTGCAAGAACCACTTCTACACATTCTTCCAAATCGGAAGTAGTTACTGAATTTCTACCCATACGCACAGCCCTTAACGCTGCTTCATTTACAATATTAGCAAGCTCGGCTCCCGATGAACCGGCTGTGGCACGGGCTACGATATCCAGGTTTATATCATCATGTTTGATTTTCTGCATATGAACGTTTAAGATAGCTTTCCGCCCTTCCAGATCAGGCAATTCCATCTGTATACGACGGTCGAAACGTCCGGGACGAAGCAATGCCTTATCCAAACTTTCAGGACGGTTAGTAGCAGCAAGGATAACAACGCCCTTACGTCCGTCAAATCCATCCATCTCCGTTAGTAATTGATTCAGTGTTTGTTCACGTTCATCGTTGCCACCTCCAAGCGCATTATCGCGTCTTTTACCGATTGCATCAATTTCGTCAATAAAGATGATACAAGGAGCTTTCTCACCTGCCTGCTTAAAGAGGTCACGGACTTTAGCTGCACCCATCCCGACAAACATTTGTACAAATTCAGATCCGGAAATTGAGAAAAAAGGGACTTTAGCCTCACCTGCCACAGCACGTGCGATCAACGTTTTACCTGTTCCCGGAGGACCAACCAGTAATGCCCCTTTCGGAAGGCTGGCTCCGATTTCCGTATATTTCGCCGGATTATGCAGGAAATCTACAATCTCCGAAAGCATTTCTTTTGCTTCATCCTGTCCGGCAACATCGGCAAAAGTGGTCTTAACCTCCGATTCGGCATATATTTTAGCTCCGCTTTTACCAAACGACATCACATTATCTCCTCCCAAACGTCCTTGCATCATCTTTCCCATCTGCCGCCAGATAAGATAGAACAGTACACCCGGAAGCACCCACATAAGCAGGAAGTTCAATAATGGAGAATTCTCCCTCGGGATTGTCTTTGTAAAAATTATTTTACCTTTTTCGTTAGGACTTTCCGCATTCAGTAAACGATCCACTAATTCAGGATCATTAATTGAGCCAGTCTGATACGTTTTTTCCTTATCCTCGTCATCCAAAGCAGAAAAATAGATCCGGTTCTCATCGATCTTTACCTGTTTTATTTTTCCCTTTTCTACCATACTGATAAAAGTACCATAGTCCGTGTCCACAATCTGATTTTCCAATAACTTCGGAAATACCAGTCCATTCAGGAACATAACGATAAGCATCCCTACTAAAAAACCTATATAAGGATTATTTTTTTGCTGTTGATTTTGCTCTTCATTCTTCATAGCTCAATTCGGATTAATTATTTATAATGCAAATATCGGCTTGCTATGCGGGTATGTGATGACTACTTAGGAACCGAAAATGTCCTGAATTTCTTTTTTGCATGAAAAAATAATCAGTAGCCAAAACAACCGACAGCATCCAAAATCACACTTCTTCCGACCTTGGGTGGTGAGCCGACAGAGCCGTGAAGAAATGCGTTAAGAAAAATCCGCTGTTTGAGCTTCTAAAAGGAGCGAGTTTGGATTTTTTAGCCTTTCAAGCGAGCGCTGTCGAGTGAAGCACACACAGTCTTGTTTTTTGCTACTTTGCAACAAGGCAAAGTAGAGATAAGATATATTACACCATTAGTAACAACATGAAATATTACATTAGAACTAAAAACGAAGAACTGTAGTTTTTCAAATAACCTGAAGCACTAAAACAAACTAAACGCGATCCTTGCTTTTACCCCAAAAGAAATGGTATTCATCCTTCCAACATAGCCCTCTGTGCCATTCTCTACGGTATAATGTGATTGGATAATGCTGTTTACCGTAAATTCAGCCGGATTAGAAGCATTATCTCCAAGCAGGGTTTGCGGGCTATTCTTTATTTTGCGAATATCACTTAACCCATAGTCGAAATACATGCCGGTGTATAATTGCAGGTTTTCACGTAACTGCCATTTATAACCGGCTTCAACAGATAATTGGAAATTGGTATTCCATTTTATACTTTCATCCGCTTTCAGATCATCATAGGTTCCGAAACCATGTTCAGGCATATTCTCAAAAATATCTTTGGTAAAAGGGTATTTCCCTCTGGTCACGTAATCTCCGGCAGATTTATATTTCCCACCTACAGGTATCCCGATTTTTGCTCCCAGCGCAGCATAAAACTTATTCGTTCCATTTCCCTGGTATTGGAACATCAATGGAATATTCAGGTAATACGCCCGTTGATTCTCCTCAAAATTATAGACATCTACCAATTTCGTAAAAGTATCATTCTCATCATCGATTGCTGCGTACGCATCGGAAGCATTATCTATCCGAGCTTTTCCGTTATAGACTGCAAATTCAGCTCCAGTCATAACTCCCCAGTTAGGATGGAAAAAAAAGGTATAACCCATACCAGCGAGACCTCCGTATCCGGGCTTATGCTCTCCTATGCTTAATGAATATTGGATGGATGACAACCCACCACCTCCCCAGAAAGATAGCTCATGCCGGGTTGCCTGTTGGCTTTTGCCGGTCTGAATGACTGCCAGTAGTAAAATGATCCATATTATCTTTTTCATATTTCTACTTTACTCTTTTACGATAATCTTAAATTCTTTATGATATCCGGAACTTGAGTTCGCCCGAAGCAGGTAAACGCCGGAAGCCCCGGGCATATCCAATGTCGTTTGCTTTCCGGATATTATCTTCCTGAATACAACCTGTCCCATGCTGTTTGAAAGGATGTATTCGATCTCCGGATTCTCATTATCATCCAAATCTGCAGCTATCTGTATCTGCTGTCCAGCCTGGATAGGATTCGGGTAAACCTGGATAGATAAGCTATTTTTAGAGACAAGAGCCTGTGCACATGTAAAATATGTCTCACCAGTAACAGTAGTTGCTGATACGGCATACAGGGCAGAATAATCTATATTATCCGGTGCCACATGCAAGTATGATTTTGTTTCACCTTGTAATAAGACTCCGTCTTTGTACCATTGAAAGCTTTGGAACTGATACCCCCCGTTTTCTTCAGGCAGGCAATTAACAGCCAACACATTGTTCCATTTCTGAACAATAATATCCGGGATGCCGACCGATACGTGAACCGTATCACTGTAAGCCGTATTACAATCATTGGATACAGAAACATAGTAATTACCGCTATCGCTTATTTTACTTTGGGCAACGGCATATTCCGGTTCTACAGCTCCCTGAATCGGGAAGCCATTATGATACCATTGATAGTTCATCACAGCCTCAGAAGCCTTTACTTTCAATAATAAAGATTCTCCCAGGCAAATACCTTGATAAGAAACCGGTTGATCTGTAATGTAAGCTCCCGGTTCAAGGGTAACGGTTTTATCCGTTCTTGTACCCGGACATCCTCCGGTATTGGTGTAATTTACAGATACGTTCCCCTGACCTGCTGTTGAAGTCCACAAAATAGTAATGCTATTGTCAGAAACACTTCCTCCTGATATAATATTGCCTCCGGTAACCTGCCAGTCGTAATTGCTCATTCCTGCTTCAGTAGTATAAGTAAATGAAACTCCCGAACATGCAGCAAAATCACCGGTAATAGTTGGTTGCTGAACCGGATTAACCGTAATCCGGAATGGTACCGGTTCACCGTGGCAGAGAAAGTTGTTTGTCAACAGGTTGAAGACAGGGACAACATAAATCGTATTGGTTACAGGAGCAGTTGTGTTATTTATAGCGGTAAACGGAGCAATACGTGCAGTGTCACTTCCATCGGGGAGTCCTATAGAAGCACCACCAGTCCATATATAATAGTTAGCAATACCTTTGAATACCACCTCCTGTGTCTGGTTATCGTTACAAACAACCTGGTCTGCCGGTTTCTCTACAACAGGTTCATATATCCTTACTGTTTTTTTAGTCGTATCATTTGCTAGTGTACCGACTAAAATCAGTTCAACCACATAAGTACCTCTTTCGGCATAGTGATGACGTGGATTTTCTAACGTACTTGTTTGTCCGTCACCAAAATCCCATTGATAGCCTACTAATTGGTTGGGAGAAGTAATAACAGAGGTATTTGTAAATTGGAAATCATTTTGCGTAAAACATTGGAGTGAATTATTAATCGTAAAATCTGCTATTGTAACGGAATCTGTCCTGGTTATTACCACTGTTTTCATGGTATCGGATGAACAACCATAACTGCTGCGTATCCGCAACAAAACTTCATAAACACCTTTATCTTTATAAGTATGTGCCGGATTTTGAGCGGAACTAAAGTTCCCATCCCCAAAATCCCACTCCCATGAAATAATAGTACCTGAAGCAATAGTCGATTCATCAGTAAACTGATAGTTAAACGGATTATTATCAATTACATTAAAAGAAAAATCAGCTCTCGGAGCGGGAATGACAGCAACAGTAACCGAATCCCTGTTTAAGTTGGTACATCCATTACTATCGCTTGTACTCACTATAGTATAGGTTGTTGTCTCACTTGGCTTTACAGTTAAGTAATAAGAATTTGTTGTAATCCCTCCTATTGAAATGTCGTTATTCCCATCATTGTATGTGAAATTCCATGGAGTGTCGCCGGTGTATGAAATTTCAAGCGTTACACTCTCCCCTTCACATGTATTATATCCGGGAGAGGCAGACAGGAATGTTGCTTCTGGGAACTCTGTAACAGACACCTGGAATGTATCAGGGGTAACTTCGCAACCATCTTTTGTTATATATGAAAGTGTTATTGTTTTTTCACCTGGAGTTGCCCATTGAATAGTGACTGCTATTGAGTCATTATGGTCTATAACAGCTCCTCCGTCAACATTCCATACAAAATCTCTATCACCTTCCTGTACAGTCAAGTCTTCAAAAGTAACCGGAGTATCTCTGCAGGTTGTTTGATTACCTGTGATTGTTGCCAAACGCTGAACCGGATTGTTAATAATCAGCTTACTGGTATCTGTAGCTTCACAACTGTTTTCATCCCGGATTGTAAGGTAGTAAGTACCATCCGGAATCGGATTTTCAGGTTTTATGGTTAAGACATTGTTAGTGATACCTGTTACATCATAAAAATTGAGTCCCCCATCCAAACTATACTGGTAAGGAGCTTTACCACCCACTTCGGTTGCCGTAATAACAATACTGTCTCCCGGACAAGTACTATTAGTTACAGATGTATTTTTTACTGTAAATGCCATGTCTGTATTATCGGCTCCGGCAGTATTCTTACAGGGAGTCCGTGGATCATCATCGATATCCGAAATAACTTCCGGCAGATAGGACGCAAGTAATGTACCGTCTGTCAACGATGCATCGGTCAGATGCAAATCGGCAGGAGATACAAAAACCGGATTCGCCGATACCGATTGGTCATTTGTTGCTGTGTTCCATGCCAGCAGGTCATTATAAGTTATCCCTCCTAATGTACCGATGGGAATGCCTGCACTTGTTGTATATTTATTATCGGAAAAGACCGGAACACCTGCACTTATACTACTACCTGTATAAAGTTGGGCAGTTCCTGTAAGATCCGTATTTACCAGGATATTATTTTTAATCTGGAAATCATTGGCAGCTGTAATACCATAACCGATATTGGTTGTTTGGGTTCCGGCAGAGCCGGCTCCGTTCAAGACAATCGTATTCTGGAATATTTTCTGTTTTAATAAAGAAGGATCTGCATACAGACCATACCCTGACTTTGCTTTGATATCGCGTATCATATTATTGGCGATCAGCATGTAACCCGTATTGTTTCCCGAAGTCCAATGAGTCCGGATACCAAAAGCATTGTAACCGGGACTTATTACATTACTAATCTTATTTCCCCAAACTGTCCCTGCTCCGTCAGCCCAAATCCCGATAGAATAATAATTGGTGGTCAATCCACTGCTCTCTACCTGGTCAATTGAATTGGCGTTTACATTGTAGCGGGCATTTATACTGCGGGTATTGGCATATATCCCGGCTACCTGCTTGCTTCCTTTTATGTTATTAATATTACAAGAGTCAACCAGGGCATTTCCAGCGCCATACGTATGAACAAACATCCCCTGGGTATGTGATCCGTAAGCATTTGTTATGTTTGTAATTATATCATTGCTACAAGAAACGTTTCCGGCGAAATTTACATGGATACCTCTTGCCGTTATATTTTCAGCATTACCGGTCAGATAATTGTTGGCAATTCCTACGATTATGTTTGAATCTACGGATAAAACACCTGTCGCATTTTCCGCTAAAACTGCAATTCCGGCAAGATGGGCTTCTCCTGCTGCATATGTTATATTATTGATATTATTTCCTGTAATCCGCAGATCCATATTGGACGCCGAAGTACTCACCTGATTAAAAATCCCATATTTGCCTATGGTACGAAAAACATTAGAGATATAGTTCCCTTTGAACACATCAAGCATATAGATACCAAAAGCCGCATTTGTAAAGTAACAACCGCTAACTTCATTCACTGATTGGCTGGAAGAAATGCTGATTCCCATGCTGTTGCCAGTTATGGAATTAGTCCTGAAAGTAGCATTTCTGATTACTATGTTTTTCCCGTTGTTCGGAGAAGATGGCTGGATTCTCAAAGCCGCCATATTCCCCGTATTGATATTGTCGAAAATTAACAAGGTGCTGTTAATACCCCCATCAATCAATGCAGTATCAGCAGCAACCCCTCCATCAATTGTAATATTGTTGGCAGCAGTAAATTGTATCAATGAGCCGCTAATATTTCCGGAAACTCTATGCTGGGAATTGTCGGAGGTGATGGTAAGCGTCCAGGTATCGGAACCGGGAGCAGTCCCTTTGAATTCAACGGTAGCAGCTTCGGTCAGGTCACTTATAATCTTAAATGTTGTATGACCGGATAATCCACAATTGTTATATATATCTGCGGCCTGTTTGAGGCTATTAAAATTGGCTGATGACTGCGAACCGATAGTATAAACACCATTAAGTACGGTGCTGATATTCGGATCATTGTCGGCTCCGGCAGCGTTACTGCATTGAGCCCTGATCTCTCCGTCAAAGTCGGTGGTTACACTCGTGATAAACGGTACCATAACATCTAATGGAAAATCCGCAAGGTGCAGATCGGTAGCTCCGGCAAAAGCCGGAGTAAATAATTTCGAATTATCTTTTGAATAAGTTGTCCAGGCAGATATGGTAGGATAAACATTGCCGGTCTGGGCTGTAACATTGGTCACTTTCATACCAATGTTCCCATTGACCACATTATAACGGTTATCAAACTGAAGGGTACTTTGTAATGCACCTAACGGTTGCAGTTTGATTACGAAATTTTGTGCCGACCCGTTGGATACTTCATTCGAAAACAGATTATTCCGGAGCTGGATCGTGTTCAACGTTCCTGTCGTAACGGTGCGGCTACCTATATTTATTGCCGTAGCTTCATGATTATCATTTAGTTTGCTTGTAAGCCGTACGGTATTATGAAATATCCCGATATTAGCCGGACCCACTACATGAATTCCTATTCCCACTACTCCAGCCACATCACTTACCATACAATTGGAAATATTTCCGAGAGATTTTGATTCCGAATAGATTCCGACAGCCGATCCAGTCGAAGACTTGATATTCGTCACCGTGCAGGCATCCGGATTTACGGCAGAGCTTATGAATATTCCTACGGCATTGTATCCATCGACCCGGGTTCCACTTGATGTGATGTCCGAAGCATAACAGTTCTTAACGAGAGCCGGGGATGCTGTATTCACATTGTTTACGTAGATTCCTATAGACTGCATTCCAGCGCTCAACATACTGACTGTATCATTCAGGACTTCCAATTTAGCTGTATTACGAGATAAGATATTTATACCGGCAAGTCCGAGAGTTGCCGATGTTCCATTGTTGGTCAACCCACTGACAAGATTCCTGTTTACTTTTATAGTTGCAGTACCATCGATACTAATGCCATCGATAGTAGTTCCTGCTGTGCTTTGATTGAGCATATTGCTGACTTTATTTCCGGAAATAGTCCATATACCAGTACCCGCAGTGTTATAAACACGAATGCCGTACATTCTGACATTTGTAGCAGTAGCGGATATATCTTTAACTACATTGCCTGTAATCGTGACATTAGCCGGATTGAGGGGAGTAACGAAAATACCGTATTGAGTAGTATTTGCAATAACATTGTTTAATATCTGTATATTATTACCTGTGGTGCTGTTGATTCCCAGATTACCATCGTGGATATAGCAACCTTCTGCATGCAGGAAGTTCACTAAATAATTAAGAACCGTTCCCCCCGCTATCGCACGCTGAACTAATGCAAAATCCGTATTGAGCAAATGGACTTCAGTACCATGGCTTGCACCTTCAAGACCGGCTTCCAATGTACGGATACTTGCACTGGCGGTAGCGTATGTATTGGTAAAAGCCAGTAGCGATGCTGCCGGGTTTGCTTCAGTAGCAGGAACAATACCATCGAAAGTTATATTGTTAGCTCCGGATAGTTTTACCAACGACCCGTTGATTGCTCCGCTGACACTCCGGCGTACTGTATTGTCGGTGGTTATGGTAAGCTTATATAGCGTACTGTTCGGCGCTGAGCCTTTGAACTCCACAGTAGTGGTCTCGACAAGATCACTACTAATTATTAAAGTTGAGTTTCCGGTAAGTCCAAAGTTATTGTATGTATCTGCTGCTTCTTTCAGGGAAAGAAAATCCCCTGTCCCGTCCGGATTAATGGTATAAGATCCGTTCAAGGGCTCCGAAACTACTGCCTGGATAGTTGCGCCATTTGGTAAAAATGGTGATAAAATAAAAAGAATCAATGCAGTAAAGAACATTCCATATATTTTCATTTGCCTTAAACCTAAATTGCTATGCCCATTTTTACTTATTAGACATAATTTTATATTTTTATATCTGCTTGTCATAAAAAACAACCAACAATCATCAAATGTTTAAAACTTACATATACAAAGTCTTCACTTTTTCTCCTAATAACCAGGGATAAGCATAGTTTATAGATACCCTGATTTTCTTTTTTACATGAAAAAGTCAACAAACAAATAACAAATCCGGTTCTATATAAGAGAAGTTATCATTCACTCATTATGGAACTATTATACACTATTTCGATACTGATCATCATAGCAACCATTTTTTCATATATAAATATACGCTTCCTGAAACTTCCCTCCACGATAGGAATTATGCTTATAGCTATTATATTCTCTGTTATCCTTGTTATTACCGGAAGTTTTAGTCCCATACCACTACAAAAAGTACATCATTTGTTAGATGATATAAATTTTGCCCAGTTATTAATGGGAGGAATGTTATACTTCCTCCTTTTCGCAGGAGCCATACAAATCAATATCAATGACCTGAAAGAACAGAAAATATCAATTATCGTCTTTTCAACCTTAAGTGTAATCATATCCACTTTCGTAGTAGGATTCGGGTTATATTATATTTTCAGAGCCCTATTCCCCCTTATCGGAGTAACAACACCTCCCTTATTAATTTACTGCCTGCTGTTCGGAGCCCTGATTTCGCCTACCGACCCGATTGCAGTATTAAGCATTTTAAAAGAAGCCAAAGTATCCAAAGCATTAGAGACCAAAGTAACCGGCGAATCCTTATTCAATGACGGGATGGCGGTAATTGCCTTTACTGTTATCTATAATATTGCCCGGGGAACCGAACATGTCAGCGATATTACGTTCGCTTCCATCAGTTGGTTATTGGTAAAAGAGATTGTAGGAGGCATATTGGTTGGTCTCACATTAGGATACACTGCTTTTCAGGCAATGGTACAGACCGGCGACAGTAAACTATCCGTATTAATCACATTATCAGTCGTAATAGGAGGATATATAATCTCCCAGGCAATGGGTATATCAGGGCCTTTGACAATGGTATCCGCAGGACTGGTGGTAGGAAATGCCAACCGTAAATATTCGGAAATAAAACATCTTGAGAACAATTTCCTGCGCACATTCTGGGAATTAACGGATAATATTATGAATGCCATTCTCTTCCTTTTAATTGGATTCGAACTATTATTAGTTCCCGCATTGCAAGACTATTGGATAGTCGGCATTATTTCTATTGTAATGGTCTTAGTAGCACGTTATATTTCCATTAAAATACCTACTATGATTATTCCTTTCCGGGAAAAATACTCAAAAGAAACGATCATCATGCTTGTATGGGGAGGATTGCGGGGAGGAGTATCCATTGCGTTGGCACTTTCCATTACTGCCGAACAAGTATACAGGGATACGCTTGTTGCTGCAACCTATTTTGTGGTTGTATTCTCCATCATAGTACAGGGATTAACAATCGGTAAAGTCGCAAAGAAAATCAGACACGAAGAAAAAGCACCTCAATAACCATTTTTTTACATAATTAAAATATCAGTTGTAAAATTCAAAACTGCTTCTTACTTTTATGCCTCACTTTATAAAGATCATTCATTATTATCAGCATATCATTTCAATTTTATGAAACACATAATAAATTTAGATACCTGGATACGAAAAGAACATTATTCTTTTTTTAAAGACTTCCAGGAATCTTTCTTCGGAATTACAGCAAATGTAGATTGCACAAAAGCATACAAGTATGCAAAAGACAATAACTTATCTTTCTTCCTTTACTACATGTATAAATCACTGATTGCAGCAAATGCGATCGAAGAATTCAGATACCGCATAGAAGAAAACAAGGTCGTCTGTTATGACAAGATACACGGGTCAACCACAGCTATGAATGCCGATGACGTGTTTGCCTTTGCATTTCTTGCTTATACCGATACATTCGATGAATACTATAAATTAGCTCAACAAGAGATGGCTAAAATCAAAACAATCTCCGGGATGAATATTAATGAAGATAACGGACGTCTGGATGTTATTCACTATTCTACAATACCCTGGATATCTTTTACATCCTTAACTTCCGAGCGAAACCAATCCCAGTCCGACAGTATTCCCAAAATGACATTCGGTAAATATTTTAAGGATGGTAACAAGCTACTGCTCCCTTTAGCAATCCAGGTTCATCATGGATTAATGGATGGCTTTCATGTAGGAAAGTATTACGAAATATTCCAACAATTATTAGATGAGAACTAAAAACAAAAAATAATCTATCCGCATGAAAAATATAATATTATCAACAGTATGCCTCATTACCCTATTATCCTGTAAAGAAACTGAAAAAAAGGATACAGATTCCGGCTATCCGATCGAAGCCGTAAAACTGAATCAGGTAAAACTAACCGACGATTTCTGGTTGCCAAGAATACAGACCATGCAAAATAAAGTAATCAGATACGCCTTTGATAAATGTGATTCGGAAGGAAGACTGGATAACTTTGTGATAGCAGGCCGGGTTATTCATGGAGAAAAAGGCTGTGCACACGGTAAAATGCCGTTTGATGATACGGATGTATACAAAACATTGGAAGGAGTCGCATATTCGTTGATCAGCAACCCCAATCCTGCATTGGAAGCATATTCTGATTCTGTAATTGCAATTATAGCACAAGGACAGGAACCTGACGGATACCTGACGACATGGCGCACGATAAACCCGATGAAACCGACTTCGGATTGGGTACCGCCCGGACCCCGCTGGAGCAATCTGGATATCAGTCATGAATTATATAACAGCGGGCATTTATTTGAAGCGGCAGCCGCTCATTACCAAGCTACCGGAAAACGTAACTTACTCGACATTGCCCTTAAGAATGCCGATTTACTGCTGAAAGTCTTCGGAGATAGCATAAATGCAGTACCCGGTCATCAAATTGTTGAAACCGGGCTGATCAAATTATATCAAATCACCGGAAAAGAAGATTATCTGCATCTGGCTAAAAAGTTTCTCGACCTGCGGGGAGACGCATCTGCCCGGGAAATATGGGGTGCCGAGAATATCCAGGATCATCTCCCAATTCTTAAGCAGGACGAAGCCGTAGGTCATGCTGTACGGGCGGTATATATGTATGCAGGTATGACTGATATTGCTGCCATCTACAAAGATACAGCTTACCTGGAAGCAGTCCACAAACTTTGGGAAAATATGGTATATAAAAAGATGTATATAACCGGGGGAATCGGAGCCCGTCATCACCTGGAAATGTTTGGCGATAACTACGAATTGCCTAACCTGACTGCTTATAGCGAAACCTGTGCGGCAATAGGCAGCGTTTATTGGAACGACCGGTTGTTCCGCCTCACAGGAGACGCCAAATATTATGACATTGTGGAACGTACAATGTATAATGCCCTTATCGCAGGTATTTCGCTGGAAGGAACGGAATTCTTTTATCCGAATCCGTTGGAGTCGGACGGAAAATATGCTTTTAATAAAGGAGCCTGCACACGTGAACCCTGGTTTGACTGTTCATGTTGCCCAACCAACCTGATACGGTTCATACCCTATGTTCCAAACCTTATATATGCCACTCAGGATGATAATATCTATATCAACCTTTTTATTTCAAATAAAGCATCGGTGCCCTTGCAGGGAAAAACTGTACAGATTGATCAGGAAACCAGCTATCCCTGGGATGGAAATATAAAGATAAACATTTCACCCGGTGAGAAACGCCATTTCACTTTAAAGATCCGGATTCCAGAATGGGTCGAAAACAAGCCTGTTCCCGGTTCATTATACCATTATGCAGCAGAGTCCCCAAATGAATATAAAATACTGCTGGATGGTGAAGAAATCAAGGGCGAGCTGAATAAAGGTTATTTTGAAATAAGCAGGGAATGGTCGGGCAACAGCCAGATTGAACTCACTTTGCCTATGCAGGTTAAGCACGTGGTTGCCAACGATAAGGTAGCGGATCTAAAAAACCTGATGTCCATTGAATACGGACCATTGGTCTATTGTGCTGAAGAAATAGACAATAAAGGAAACTTCGATAAAATAAGATTTTCACCGGATGATACCTTTTCTGTAGAAAAGAATCCGGAATTTCTTGGTGGAATAAATCTTATCAGAAAAAAGGAAAATAACAACGAATACTCTTTTATCCCTTATTATGCCTGGTCTAACCGGGGAGTCGGAAGAATGAAAGTTTGGTTTGATAAGGAATAATATTTCCGAAAAAGCAGACATTTAGAATATCTGTGATCAGGAAACTCGCGCTAAAAAGCAGAGATACTTATATAAATGCTTTTTAGATTACCGAATAAAGACCTTTTATTCGGGCGGACAAAGACCCTTTAGATTACCGGACAAAGACCTTTTGTTCGGGCGGACAAAAGGTCTTTGTCTGAACACTTGTAATTTCCAAACTTGTGTCTCTTTCATTATCAATTATCCCTTTTTCTTTCTCTTCTCTCATTTTCAATTTTCCACTTTCAATTTTCAATTAAAATCCACTTTTAGGGGCTAGGGGTCCATTTTTTCCTTCAGTAGTTAGAGGTTTAATCTCAATACTATCTCATTCTGTCTACAAAATCATCACTTCTGTCTATAATCTCCCGGGAGCATTGATGTGTATCCTACTTTTGAGCCTATAACACTAACAAAATTTAATTTTACACATCATGTTCAAAACAACAAAAATCATCCTTTCGTTTCTTTTTCTGATATCTTTAAGCCTCAAGGCGCAAAACACAGAAACGACACAAATTATCCGGGGAACAGTCACTGATGCTGCATCAGGTACACCACTACCCTATGTGACCATCATCATTTCGGATCTGCCGGGTACAGGCGCCGTAACAGACAGCGTAGGAAAATTTGTAATAAACCAGATTCCCATAGGCCGCCATACTGTACAGGCATCCTTTATAGGATATGAACCTGCTGTATTCAACGAAGTGCTGGTAACATCAGCCAAAGAGACATTCCTCGAATTTTCGCTGAAAGAAAATATACAACAACTCAACGAAGTGGTAGTACGCCCCAAAACCAATAAAGACCAGCCCCTCAACACCATGGCACTGGCGGGCGGACGTATGCTTAGTGTCGAAGAAGCCAGCCGGTTTGCAGGAGGAATGGATGATCCGGCAAGACTGGTAAGTTCGTTTGCCGGTATTGCTTCAAGCGTGGCTAGCAATGGTATTTCTATCCATGGTAATGCACCCAGCCTGTTACAATGGCGGTTCGAAGGTGTAGAAATTCCCAACCCGAACCATTTTGCCGATATTAACACATTAGGCGGAGGGATAATGTCATCACTAAGTAGCAATGTATTAGGAAATTCCGATTTCTTCACAGGAGCTTTTCCTGCCGAATATAATAACGCCGTTTCGGGGGTTTTCGATATGAATTTACGGAATGGGAACAATCGGAAAATGGAAAATGCCGTACAATTGGGTATTTTAGGATTAGATATCGCTTCAGAAGGTCCGCTAAGCAAAAAAAGTGATGCATCCTATATCTTCAACTACCGCTACTCTACCATGGAATTACTAAAACTGGCGAATGATATCAAATATCAGGATCTTAACTTTAAAGTGAACATGCCTACCCGGAATGCCGGAACTTTTTCCGTATGGGGTACAGGTTATATTGATAAAATTGATGAATTTGAAGATAACCCCGCAGAATGGGAATACCATGATGATAATAAACAATCCATAGCCAAACAATATTCTGCAGCAGTAGGTATAAGCCATCGCTACCTGTTCCGAAACTATTCTTCACTGAAGACAACATTGGCTGCAACCCATGCACAACAAAATGCGGATGAATATGTATATGATGAGGACATGACATCAAACCGTTTTATGGATTTTAAAACAAAAAACACAAATATCATTTTTACAACAGCCTATAACCGGAAGTTTAGTTCAAGACTCACAACCAAAAGCGGATTTACCTACACGCAGATGTTTTATGATATGAACATGAAACTGTCTCCATTCGAAAATGAGCCTTTACAAACGATTTCGTCCGGAAACGGTAATACAAGCCTGGTTTCAGCTTATATCAGTTCCGTAATAGGGTTAAGCGACAAGGTGACAATGAATCTGGGAGTAAATGCACAATACCTTACATTAAATAACAACTGGACTATAGAACCACGTACGTCTATTAAGTGGCAAATGACCCCTAAATCGTCACTCGCACTGGCATACGGACTACATAGCCGTATGGAAAAAATGGATGTTTACTTTGTAAAGACACCTGCAACTGGGGATGAATTGGTTAACAAGAACCTGGACTTCACAAAAGCGCACCATATAATGCTCTCATATAACTATAAAATATCAGATGACATGAGCCTGAGAATCGAACCCTATTTCCAATATATATTCGATGTGCCGGTTATTGCCGACAGCTCATATTCTATCCTGAACCGCAAAACCTTCTATGTTGAAGATGTGCTTGTAAATAGAGGCAAAGGACGTAATATTGGAATCGACATCACGCTTGAAAAATATTTAAGCCGGGGATTCTACTATATGATCACCGCATCATTCTTCGATTCAAAATACCGCGGAGGTGACGGAGAATGGTACGACACCCGCTTTAACCGCAACTATATCGCAAACGCACTTATCGGAAAAGAATGGATGGTAGGCAGTAAGAAACAGAATATGCTCAGTCTTAATCTGAAATTCACCTATCAGGGAGGCGACCGCCACTCACCTGTTGACATGGAAGCGACCAACAATCATCCGGATAAAGAGGTGATGTATGACGAAACAAAGCCTTTCAGCGAACAATATCCTTCTATGTTTATTATGAATGCATCAGCAAGTTTCAAAATAAATAAACGTAAAGTATCACATGAGTTTGCGGTAAAAACAATTAATGCAACCGGCACCAAAGATTATTACGGATATGGATATAACATGAAAACCGGAGAGGTTGAAAAACTCGACAACTCTATGGCTATACCCAACATCTATTATAAATTAAACTTTTAATAACTATCCCCTTATCGTATTCTGATATTTAAAGAAGAAGATCGGGGGATATTAATTTATATCTTTTATCTGGGATGCATTAACAAACAGTACATCCCCAATCCCATCAAAACTGGTAAAGAACTTTTCAGATTTATGCCGGATATCCTTATCATGGAAACCGATAATGGTTAAACCAGCTTCACGCGATTGGAGGGTTACGATATCTTTCAATGATTCTCCTTCCCTGATAATCACAATTTCCACATTTGCCATAGTAATAGGCATTCTTCCGGCTTCAATTAATTCTTCCAGCTTCTTTTTCAACAGATCCGTTTGCTCGTTTGTAGTGGTAACAAATATCCTTATAGCGCTTTTACTCCAGTCTGGATGTGAGAGAATTATATAGCCCAATAAAATCATCAGACTAATATTTTCATCCTCAGCCTCACCTGTCCATACATGTATACCATTCCGTGTACGCAACGGGTAATTAGATCCTGCATAGATACAAACATCAAAATTTCCAGCCTTAACCAACTCTATATTGTCTAGTATCCGTTCAAGTTCTTTCGGATTACTTTTAGCATATTCAAATAAGATCATATTATTATCCATTCCCGATATAGAAGGAGTCTGAATTACCTGAGCAATAGCAGAAGTATAAGACGGCGAAATCATCGTATCAATATATAGCGAACTCTCATTATCCTTTTGACGGGTAATCAGTTTTGCCTGGATCTCCTGAGCTTCTGCATGAGTCTGTTTATTATAATAACCCTCTATAAAATGAAAATAAGTCCCGAATCCATGTTGATAACCAATCCATTTCATCAGGTCAAGAACTTTATCCCTTTCAAATGAATTAGGAGATATACAAATAACCGAAGGTCGCCATTCTTTCTCTTCTACTGCCGATTGCTGCTTTTGCATAAACACACGTATACGCCTGTTTATCTGGAAAAGAGCCCCCGAGATAATATCCACAAGACCTTTCTGGTTCTTATTAGAATGCTCAATAATCAGGTAGAGTATGACGATTACCGTATAGGCAACCAGCGTATAAACAGGATTAATCATGAACATAACCCACACAGAGAGTATAAAACCAGCCAAAGAAATATACCATTTTGATTTAAAACGCGGGCGGTACGATGGGGAGGAACCGAAATGATTCAGGAAAGAAATTAAACACAATGTTCCGTATGAGATCAGGAAAAACATTGAGATAACTTCCGCAACCATATCAATACTTCCTGTCGAAACAAAAATTAATGCAATTACAAAAGATACCAATGAAGCATTTACAGGCTCTGCCTTTTCACCTTTTCCCTTTGCAAAAAACTGATTGAACCGTTTCATCGGAAAACTCTCGTCACGTGCTATAGCTTGCAAGGTACGTGGGGCGACAAGTATTGAACCTAACGCCGAAGAAAACGTTGCTGCGGCCAAGCCCATGGGAATAATAATATTTCCAAATAAAGCAATCCGCGACATAATTAACTGGTCACTTACCAAATCAGCCTGAGAAGCAGATACCGATAATTTCCAAATAACCAGTATATAAACGAGTAACCCCACAACAGTTCCACCGATAGTACCGATGGGGATCGACTTTCCGGGACTCTTTAGGTCACCACTCAAACCCACTCCGGCAGTCATTCCTGTAAATGCAGGAAAACAAATAGCAAATATCACAAACAATTTATCATGATTAAAAAAACCGAAGTTTTGTGTAAAATAAGAGGTCATTTCTCCATCGGCTGCAATTGGTTTTCCGATAAAGAAAAAGAATAAAGAAGCAAATAACAGGAAACATACCGCATACAACATTTTCATACCCGTACCTACTCCCCTGATAATAACAACCGCCCCTAAAAAAACTAAAGATGGTATACTAATAGCCTGCCTGGGCAATTCATAACCAAAATAATCCGACCACCAATTGAAAAAAGGTGTAAAAGCCTCCGTAAAAGCGATAATATAAAATGCAATACTGATAGCCTGCGAGAAAAACAATGCGACACCGATAGTTGAACCGATTTTCAATCCGAACGACCGGGATATGATATAATATTCACCCCCGCCTTCTACCTGACGGTTAGTAGCGATTTCCGAAATCGCCAGCGCAGTTGGAATGGTAATCATATGCCCCATAATTACAATAAGCAATGTTCCCAGAAGACCAACATTGCCGACTGCCATACCAAAACGCAGAAAAAGGACTGCCCCCAGAACGGTAGAAATGGAAGTAAAAAATACAGCGGATGTACCTAAACTTTTTTGATGTGTTGTAAATTTATCTTGAGTCATAACGTTTTATTTGCAATATCAATCAGTAGCCAAAACAGCATACTCCTTTTGACTTGTCCCCCTTCAGAAGCCAGGGAGTGTATTTCATTTTCAATTTTCAACTTTCAATTCTCCACTATCATCATACCTCTCCTTCGCCAGCCTGAATTTCCACTTCATAAAATCAACCAATGATTGCGGAGATAATATTTTAATCGTATCTGCATAACCAAAAAACTCTCGCTGTAATTCCTGGTTAATAACAACCTCTATCTCAAAAATCATAGAACCATCGTCATGCGATTCGATTAATTGCTGGCTTTTATGAAAAGGCTTGGTTTGCACATACGGTGCATTTTGCTTGTCTACCCAAAAACGCACTTTCTCTGCATGCAACCCTATATTTTTTGTCACACCTACTAAATCTTCGAAAAAAGTTTGAGGATCAAACAATGTATTTTCCCGGTAAGATTCACCGGAAGCCACTGCAACAGTATGAATCCGGTCTAATGCCAGATTCAACAATGCCTGGCTTCCCTTTTTGGCACCAAATACAAACCAACGGTTACGATATTCTTTCAACAGGTAAGGATAATAAATAAACGTATTCGCAGAACGGGCTTTGAAAGAGCGATATTTTATATTCAATGCCTGTTTATTCACAATCGCATGGTAAATCGTATCCAGATGATTAAGCCCTTTCAGGCTTTCATTCTTTTCAAAATCAATCACCGGAATAGTCTTTTGCTTTGCCGAAGTAACATGGTCTTCAAGACGGCTCACAATATCTCCCATCCCCGAAAAATAAGAAAAACCTTTGAACTGGCGTAGAACTTCTACAGCCTCCGACATTGTTTTTAAATCCTGCTCCGACAAAGGAGTATTTGTTATACTATAATCCTCATCCTCATATTTGTAATACTTATTGTCATAAACCACAATAGGAGCATTATAACCCAGTTTCTCACTACGCATCATTTGGATATCCATCTGGATCGTACGTTTGCTGATCCCTTTATCTATACCCTCATACTCATACAAAGCATCCGAACAAGCATCAATCAAATCCTCAAGTGTCCACTCCCTGTATTTATTCCGTAAACACGTATCAATTGTTTTATAACGGATTAATGCATTCCTGTTAGCCGGCATATCTATATTCTTTTCTCTATTAAACTACTTCCAAAAATACTAAAATATTATGGGGTGGCAACTAAATTCAACATCCGGAATACTATTATCCGAATTGGAACAATTACGGGCACACCCCAGGGTGGAGGGATAAACACCGCCCCATCTGGACCAAGCCGACCTACAAACCGGCTCAGAGACCTTCAAATAACATAACAAGACCTTCAAGCAGACCTCCGGCTACACGTCCTCCTATTGCGAAACCAGAAAGGGAGCCTTCTTCCAATAGGATAAGCGACAGAGGTACGGGGAACCCGGGACGAAGACCATCTATTACTGAACAAGAAAACAAACGTCCTTCCGGTACAATAAGAAATCCAACAACTGATAGAGTCACTCCCGGTCGAACCGGAAATGAGAATTCATCAAGGGCGCCTCAACGACCTACCTCTCCATCTTTTACTACAAGAACTCCATCCGGACGCTCACCAGGAAATAGTTTAAACGAAAACGGAAGGCAAACTGAAGATAAACGGCGCGAAACACAGGAACGGCAAGAGCGCGAACGGCGCGAAGCGGAAACTAAACGCCGCGAAGCACAAGAACGAGAAGAACGTGAACGCAAGGAAGCAGAAAGCCGCAGGCAACGCGAAACACAGGAACGACAAGATCGAGAAAGAAGCGCCGCCAGCCAACGTCAATCCAGCGAAAGCTCAGGAAGAAGTGGCGGACGAAATCCTTCTACCCCTTGCTAAGGATATAATATAGTGTAAAAGTAGGATATCTTTATTTTCATAGCCATTTTTATTTCACTAAAACAGCTGGCATCCAAAACAACTGACATCCGACCTCGTGTGGTGAGCCATAAAACAAGTGATAGCAGTGTAAAAATCTATGCTGTTTAAAGCTCCATCAAAAGAAAGCATCGTATTCCTTATTACTCTCTGGCGGAGCAAGTTCATAGATTTTAGCTGCTGAGCGCAGTTTTATGAGTGAAGCACACGAAGTCTTGAGTTTTGGTTACTTTTGCGTCAAGACAAAGTGACACTAAACTAACTGCTAATCACACCAGGTATAATTATCCGTTTCTTTAATATACCCCGTTTGTGTAGAACAGTTTGCCACACGTTCTGGAAATTCATGATTATTTTTATTCGGACCTTCTAACGGCATATATACATCTTCAGACGTTCGTGCAACCATATACGATTCCCAGCCTTTCAATGTATTCCGCATCAGGCGGATCCGTTTAGGATTTCTGTTAATGATTACCGCAGCGTTTTCAAATGTATTGTCAGCCACTTCAATATCAGCAGAGTAATCGTTTACAATACCTAGTCCCACTATATCCCCTTTGTAACCTATGATATCTTTGAATTCGTTGTGATGTATATTGACATTTTCAACCCACGATTTCCACGGAGGTGTATCATTCCAACCGGTTTCCGGCTCAATATCGATACCAAATCCAGGTTCTACTCCGCCGATACTGCAAATTTTATTCTTGGCAATTTCCACGCCGGACACATGTACAATAGCGATGCCATGCATCCATGAATTAGATATATCACAATTAAGAATCTTTATATTTTTATTCAACCGCCTTTCGTTCGGTCCAATATATCCATATCCTATATAGATAACGCTTCCTGCGAATAGTTCCATTTTCAGACCATCAATGGTGATATTGCGTGAACATATAATATCAATGGCGCAACTACCGCTATGTTTCTCTTCAGGACTACTGTAATCACCTCTGTCACCAATCAGATGTCCGCCCTTAATCGTCACATTCTCTACCTGATCAATCCGGAACAGTTTAGCTGATTGACCATTAGTAGACTCCACATACAATTTTACACCTGTCAAATCCAACGTAATATTATTAGGCATAAACAAACCATTCCAATCTTTATATCCATCACTGCCGGTACAGCGTATCAGGTAATCACCCGGGTTCAGCTTTACACGAGTATACCCTTCCACCTTTGCCTGCTCAATAGCGTTATTAATACCGTCAGTTGTCTGGCGGGCATTCGATTTATTGGATGATATGCCGAAAGTTGTATTATTGATAACATATACCTTACCCGAATTTGAACCATTGTCATCATCCTTTGAACAGGAAGATAAGAAGAGAAACCATATCAATATGAGTATACCACTATTTTTCATACACCATTAATTTTGAACTTTAAACCCGGAACTTTGAACTCTTCTAAGCATTAGTCGCAGGAAAAACTTCCTGTTTTTGTTGACAAATCCGTCACCTTTAAACATTCGTTCTTATTTTCACCTTCAGTGGGAACACAAATATCCACACTTCCATCAGCTATATAAATAGTGCCATTGTCTGTAAGAATATTCTTCTGAAGACGTACCCGCTCAGGTGAAACACAAAAAATGCCCATATTCTCTATCTGGTTTTCATAAACTTCAATATCGTTACCATTCCACAACCGCATCGAACCGTTTGTGCAATTTTTGAATCTATTGTGATAGATTTTAACGTCCTCTACAATACTTTGCCAGGCGTCATTAGGATTTATATCAATAGCATATTGGTTCCCGCCACCAAGTATATCATGAAAGTTATTATTCGAAATCTCAATCCCTTTTGCCTGAATAACATGAATGCCTTGCCTACCACAATCAGAGATATCACATCCCGTAACCAATACATTTTTAGATGGGAACCTACCGTAAAAGATCATATATATATACGTGGTAAATACAATACCATCGCCCGTCATTCCCTCTATTTTCACGTCTTTGATTGTCACATTTCTTGACGCTATCACTTGTATTCCATATCCTTGGATATGGTTTTTGTCGTGTTGGGCACGGTCGCCAATTAAATGTCCACCGATGACAGTAGCATTTTCAACATGATCAATTTGTATCAGGGCATAGTGATTGGAACTATTAGGTTCCACATACAACCGTGCATCTCCCAGATCCAACGTCATATTAGTCGGAACAAATATACCATTCACCGGATACCTATCACTTTGACCAACACAATATATCAGATAATCACCTTCAGTCAGCTTCACGATGTTATATCCATCCGCTTTAGCCTGTTCAATCGCCTTATTAATACCATCAGTAGTTGCCCTAGCATTAGTTTTATTCGCAAAAATACCGAAATCATTGTTACGAATCACATACACATTTTCCGAAGTAGAATTCGTATCTATATCTGTTTCCTTAGAGCATGAAAAGGTTAACAGAAGCGCCAGTACTAAAAACACATAGTAATGTTTCATTATAATTATAGATATTTTACTGGTTTAAATTTAATCACCTTAAAGGTATCAAAGAAATATGCAGTCCATCAATATAAACATTCAGAAATACAGACTTCTTATTCAACAAAAATAATAAAATAATCGCAATTCTTTTAAGAAAAATATGTTTTCTTAAAGACTATACCTTTATGCCATAGACCCTCTATTTACATCCTTTACTCTAACCTTACCTTCTCTAGCTCTAATATCAAACAAAATCAAATCTAAGACTACAAATGTGGCTTTTGATTTTTATTTCGTTATTGATTCAGATTTTATGCGTTTCAGAAACAGAGATAATATGGTAGATATATAATATACAATTAAAAGAATTAGTTTATTAGTCGACAAATATTTATGCAAACTCCTTTTATATTTGGATCAAATGAATATTTGATAAAATGTTGCACACAAAAATAATTTGTTTTTTTATTACGTATATTAAATAATATTATTAAATTTGCAATTATTTACAATTTAATATTTTAATTTTATGAAACACTTAAATTTTAAAATTTTCACTTTGTTAATTTGCACATCTATTTTTTTATTTTCATGTAATAAAGACGATTTATTTGAGGCCAAATATGAAATTAATAAAATCTCAAAATCAGCAAATTACAGACCAAAACTAACTGAAGATGAAGCCATAAAAAATCTTCAATCATTTCTAAATGAATTAGATCAATCTTCAGAAGGATCTATTTCTACAAGAAACAAACCAGAAAGAATCATAGATGATGTTCAGGTAATAGGAAAAAAAGTAGAATTAGTGGCCAATAATGACAAATCAAATTTAAGGAACTTATCATCAACCATTCAAATGGATACAATTTTATACCTTATTAATTTTGAAGATGCCGGAGGCTTTGCTATAGTATCTGCGGATGAGCGTTCAAATAAGATTTATGCAATAATTGATGAAGGTGCGCTCGATATCAATGATATAGACAAGGTAGATAACCCTGGTTTTAATATGTTCATGGAAAATGCCATAGCAAAAGAATTAAGCACTATTGAAACTTATGATTCAAATAATGAAGATAAGCTTACTTTGCGATCAAACCCATATGTCACAGGGCACAAATTATCGCCTCGATTAAAGACAAAATGGGGGCAAGATGAACCATATAATAAATTTAGCTCCAATGGAGTTACTGGATGTGTTCCAACAGCTATCGCTCAAATATTTTCATATTACTGTCCTATAAATAATGTAAACTATGATGATAATGGGGTTAAACGTTCTTCAGATCTAAACTGGAATAACATATTGTCAGATTGTGAAAATTCTTATGTTTTTTATGGAGCACTTACTAACAATGGAGCTCCTCAGTCATCATTGCAAGTTGCGCATTTGATGCGTTATATTGGAATAGGTATTGGAGCTTATTATGATGATTATGGAGAAACAAGTGCTAGTTCAATAAAGGCTATTTCCTGGCTTAGAAATAGCGTTGGATTCTCAAAATCTATGAAACTGGTAGATTATGATGCTGAGGCTGCATATAATGCATTAACTGAAGGAAATCTTATTTATGTGAGTGGGTCCTCTGGTGGTGCCACTGGGCATGCCTGGGTAGGAGATGGCATGTTTCTATTAAGATATGTAACAATGGTTGGTAATGGTGAACCTATACCCCCTACTTATGAATATTATTTACATTGCAATTGGGGTTGGAATGGACGTTGTGATGGATATTATTTAGATTTTGATCTTTCTACTGGTGCTCCAGAAGAAGATATAGTCAATCCAGAATATATTGACAGACCTGGGTCTGTCAATACTAATTATAATACAGCAAAAAGAATGGCAATAGTCCAAAGATAAAGGATTAAAAAAAATATTATATATTAAGTATATTATATATTTTTTGTGTAAGTATTTATCATAGCAGCCTAGATAGTATATAAATAAAGTATACACTTTTTCGTATGCTTTATTTATATGCAACATCTCGTTAAAAATTCGTTTACAGATATACGATAATTTCAACAATCAGAGATGTCGCATCTTGTAACCAGCACATTTTATTATAGTTAATAATTTTCAATCTATTTTCCAAAAAACAAGAAAAATAATTCAATCTGACATCTGAGTAGCTTTAATTAGTATAGACTTATTAGTTCTTTTGCCTTATAGAAAGCTTCACTAAAACCACGTTCAAGAATCTTTCCTTCAGGAGATATAAAAATAAAAAAAGGTAAACCGCCAAATGCATAATCAAGCGCTATCTGCTCGTTATCATTCTTGCTTTCAACATCCGGCCATGGATGAGAAGTCATGCTACCCAATGCAGGTTTTAATGCAATATCCATGATCTTTTCCGAAGGATCTGTTTTTTCATACAACTCCTTAAGCAAATTCAAATCCTCTATAGTTATACCTATCACTTTTACCCTGTCGTTATTTTCTGTATAAAAGGAAGTGACCTCCGGGTCCATCATTAAAGAACCCGGACATAACCCAAAATGATAAATCAACAAATAATATCCTGAATAATCATTCAGAGACGCCTGTTGTCCATCTACTGTCTGTAGAGTGAAATCAGGTGCATCATTACCGGGAGCAAGTTTGACTATATTATCAATTTCACGTTTCAGCATCAGACCAAAATAACTCTGTTGTGCTTCTTTATTTATGCTCGTGTAATATGATTCTAATTCTTCCAATGGCGAAAAATTTACCTGCTGAAGCATATCTATAATATTCAGAACTGAAGAAGGCTCTTCTTTCATAAATTCGTCTTTTAATTCCGACAGTTTTTCACGATCCGTTCTATTATTCTGATTAAAGGTGTTATACTTATTACTAAACTCATTATATTTCAATGTGTCACCAGACAATCTTGCTTCTTGAGCAAGTCGCCAGTATAAAGCGCTTTCTATACCTAACTTATTCTCTAACGAATTTATTTTTTGAACATAGACATTGTCATAGACTCCTCCTTCTATCTGACAAAAATAAATATTTTCTGCTGTTCCTTGTATTAAGATCTCCCCACCATTAATATAAAGTGTAAGTCCTCTTTTGGGCAAAAGAACTTCCTCTCCGGATAATGGCTTATATGAGATGAGAAAATACTTGCTATGGTCAATAGAACCTTCATAAGAGAATTTGTTATCTTCTTCCACGATCACATTAAAAGCCGGTTCCAAATCAAATCTCGGGAAGATTACGTTCTCAAAACAAATCGTATCACCTTTAGATAAACCTTCTATTTGTGCTTTTATCGTGTAATTACAAAAACTTTGATTTAGGGCATTCACGGGCAAAACAATCCAGCTACATAGAATAACAAATAGAGAAGAAATCAGGTATTTCATTTTTTATGTTTTGTTTTGAAAGAACAAATTTAAATAAAAAAAGGCACTTTTAATATGCCGTCCCATAAAAATCAAAAACCAACCGTTCTAAAGATAGTCAACGTGTTTGAAGTACACATGTTTAATTAAAAGACTTATCATTATAAGAACAGTATGATGAGAGTTTTGATGATTCAGTTTTTTATAACAAAAGCATGGATTTCGCAGAGTATAATGCTCCTATGCGAAATCCATGCCTGATGATTTTTTAACGATTTCAATTATTTAGAAACTCCTTGGGCCAGATCATATTCTGGTTCATCCGGATAGCATTCCTGAATTCTGCTTTCGCTTTTTCCTGGTCACCTTCGTACCAATAGACAAGTCCGTTAAGATAGTTAAGGTTAGCCAAACGTTCGGCGCGCGAACCATCTTCTCCAAACTTGGAATATTCGTCAACAAGGGCAGGACTATTTATTTGTTTATCAACCTCTTCTTTCAAACCGGCTATCAGCTTATCCGCTTCGCCTGCCTGTCCGGTTTCACGCATAGCCAGCGCCCGGAAGAAAACATCTTCGGACACTGTCCGCCAGCGACGGCTCTGCGTTTTAGCCGTTGTCTCATAACATTGTTGAGCCTTTCCCACATCTCCCATCTTTTTATAAGCTTCGCCCATATAATAGAAACCTTTTGGGCTATGTCCGCCACCGGCAGGACGTCCTACTTCAAGATTCTCCGGATACAAGTCGGCTAATTCAAATTCTTTGATAGCAGCTTCATACTTCTTATTGTTCAGCAATTTCATTCCTTTCAGCAAATGTGCATCAACATAGACATTATGTACCTGTCCGCCGCCTTCCCATACATGAAAGTGCCGTTCGTCAAGTATCTTAAGTGCCTTATCATATGCGCCTGTTTCATTATATAAGGTAAGAAGACGGATCACTGCGTCATCATGTTTCAGTATTGTTTTCATATTCTTCTCCATAAATGAAAGACGCTCTTTTGCTGGTTTGCCTGACTGCTCATAAAGCTGATCCAGTTCAAGGAAATAGCGCGGATCATTTTTATCCGTCTTAATCGCTTGTTCATAAGCTGTTATTGCTTTATTGAGATCGCCGGCACGGTTATAGCCAAACCCCAGGTTACGATAGGCTTGTGCAAACTGTGGATTCACAGATATAGCCTGTTCCCAACATGCAAGACCTTTATCTTTTTGTCCCAGATAATAATACAGGTTGCCAAGGTAAAAAGCACCTTTACCATCAGAAGGATATTGTTGCAATGCAGTATTCAGAATATCGATCTCTTCAAGGCGGAACGGAAAACAATAGGTCGATACCTGCTGAGACGCTTTATTAAACATATTCTTCGCCTGGTCATTGTTACCCAGTTTCAGATTATAGTAACCGCAATAATAATAAACCAGAGGTGATGTCGTATAAGGTTCGCCGAGACGAATGGCTTCATTCAACAAGTCTACTGCTTCCTTATATGCGCCGACATTACCATAATCTATGACCATCTCCAATAGTTCCTGTAATCGTATGATGCCTTTACCGCGTGAATCGTCGGCTTTATCCAGAAAAGAAGTTCCTTTTCCTGCCAGAAAGCTTTCTTCCGAAAGCGACCAGTAATCAAGCGGATCGATTTCCAACGCTTTCTTCAGGAGTTCTGTAGCTTCTTTAGCTTTATTCATCCTACGAAGAAGGTAAGCCTTAAATGTCAACGCCTTCGTATCGTTTCCTCCCACATTCAACGATTCATTTATCATATCAAGAGCATTATCCGTATGACCCTGTATAGATGCTATTTCCGCCAGGGCAAAGAAAGAAGCATGCTGGAAAGTAGGATACCATGTTGCTTTCCAAAACTGGTCGGAAGCTTCTTTATATTTTCCCTTCATCTGGTAAATAACTCCTAAATAATAATGTGGTTCGGGATCTTTTACTGTAGTATAATCTTTAGCCGAACGTTCCAGCGCTTTTTTCAGATGCTCTTCAGCCTTTTCCCATTCACCGCTACGGGCATAACGGATACCTACAACAGTATTTACCCTCGAATCCATCGGATCACGGCGTAATGCTTCGTTATAAAAATCCATCGGGTCGAGGCGGGCATTATGGAATTGTTCGACACGTAAACCTGCAAAGTAAAGTTCTTCCACTGTTTCATACTCGCTGACGGGTTTTGTTCCCTCTACCACATCGGGAAGCGGTCTTTCTTCCGGCACGACAGGTTGATAAGCAACCAGTTCCTTACCGTTTGCATCTGTCAGTGTGACACGCAGGTCTTCATCTTTTATTTGCGGATTGATATCCACTTCTTTTGTAAAAGGCGTTGCCGGATCTATCTGGATAACCTGTTCGAAAAGCACTTCATCCCCCTTCGTAAGCGAAACCCGTGCGTTCGGGTATTTTGTCGTAGCATTAAAGCCGATGAACACTTTTCCGGAAGATACCCGTTCAAGATTTACAGCCGCATCATCCGTTGCATTTTTTACGGAACGGATATCCCGGATACCATACCACCTCTGGGTGAACTCACGCGTTTCGCCAGGACCGATCCAACTGTAATCAGGCTGGTTATCCGAATAAGCGCCCACCATCAGTTCGAGATAATGACCGTCTTTGTCGGAAAGCATCGTATTCCACATTTCCGCACTGGGGTTATTTCCCCAGAGGAAAAACTTCTTTCCGTTTACAACATGATGGTTTGCAACATGCACGGTTCCGGCATGTTTTCCATGGTCATATCCCGCCAGAAAATCATCTTCATAATTCCAGGCAAAGATGGAACGCGAATTGCCGGTATAGTTTTTCCAACGGGAGAGGTCTACATCCTCGCCACTGCCGCGTACCGCTTCCCCATATTGCCAGCGCGTAAAATAAACTTTAGAATGATCTGTCCCAAACTGCGTGGAAGGTGGAAAAATAACTTCATAATCTTCGTTGCAATGTACCGAAACATTTGCCCAGTAGAGCATCGACTGGATAAAAGGCGTGCGGTTCATAATCCTTACTTTGGCTTCCACCCATGAACGTCCGGGATAGACAGTAACACCTACCGACCATTTGAAACGATGGCGGAACTCAGTCTCCCCGATCCAGATTGTTTTACTACCATCCGGATTTTCCTCTGTGCTCCAATCTATATCCATATAGCTCGAAGGACGGTGGTGATGCGGGAAGTTCCATTCCACTCCTCCTGACAACCAGGCGCCAAGCATCCCAATAAGAGCCGGTTTAATACCTGTTTGTTTATAGAATATCTCATAGTTATTCGTCTTATCGGTAGCCGAGAGGATACGTCCCCCCATTTCAGGCAAGACACAGACATTCACATATTCATTATCCAAATAAAGAGCATTATAGTCTTTTTCCACTTTATTGTCGGTAAGAACATCATACAGGGGATAAGGATAAATATGCCCCTGCGCTCCCTGATATACGCGTCCTGTAAAGAAAACAGGGTTAACATCCGGAGCGCCTATTTCATAGGTCGGCAGTGTGAGTGTTTTCTGTTCAACCTTAACCGACTGGGCTAATAGAACCGGACCAGGCAATAAGAATAAAAATAACAGAATAAATTGATTTATTTTCATACTACATTTTATTTTTTATTTGAAAGTATAACTTGCGATACTTGAGTTATTAATAATGAATCGGAGGTATATTCACCAGATTTGCTTTATAAGGCTCAACTTCTCCGGACGCCACTTTATAAATACGTTCGTTCGTCAAAGTCATTGCCTCCGTTAGTTCCGGATAAGGAAGATTGGCGGAAGTAACGACTCCTATATTATAGTTTTCACCATCGAAACGTCCGTAATAAGGTTGGTCTACCCATTGGAAATAATGCATACCAACAAGTTCGGGACGTGCAAATCCCTGTTCGATATAGTTACGGTATGCGGCTGCACGGTCTTCCTGGCTCAATACCCCTATAATGCCGGTAGCGGGTAAAGCACGGTCAACTGCCCCATGATGGAATTCACCAATCATAATGGGTTTGCCGCTGATACGCGCTATTTCTTCCGTGGGCGGCGGATTTATTCCATACCCATTGATTGAAAAGATATCAAATCTTTCGCCGGCTTTATATAAAAGATCAGAGCTTAACCACGCATATCGCATCCCCAAATTAAGATGATTATTATCGACCTTTCCTACTTCATCGCAGGGTATATCTACATACATCTTCACCATAATGGTAGAAAATTCATAGAAATCCTTGTCTGCCGTTGCAGAAGGATACTCTTTAAATGTCATTGACTTAAGATTGTCGAAACCTTTCAGATCCAGTTCCCAGGCGTTATTAAACGCTGTTATATCCTGATTATACCGGGCAGATACCCACTTGATGAATTCGTCTTTCGTGACGGACTGTTGATTGGTAGCGAACATTTCATATGCCAGATTATGATACCCGAATGCCCATTGAGGTTCATTCCGTAAGAAATAACCAACCATATAAGGATCATTCTTATAAGTTGTAAGCTGTCCGGCAAATTTTACTGAATTAGTCTGGTATTCCGTAGAGAAAACATCCGGGAAATCACGATATAACAATACTTCCGTAGAAGGGAAGGAATTCAGTTGAAGCACATACGGAATCTTACTTTCACGGGCAAACTCCAGGCTCGACCAGTTTCCAACCGTATTAAAGCGGAATTTTCGCATCAGCCCTTCGGTTGTCGAAGTCCATTTACCTTTCCATTCTTCCCCATAGAGGCGAATAAGGTTCGTAATATAAAAATCCATACTTTGCCTGTTCCTATTCGTATTGAGAGCTTCGCCAAAGACCGGGTCTCCGGGTTCCGGCAACCAGTCAAACAAATCTTCTATGCCGTTTACAGGACCGGAAGATGCATGCGAAATGCAATCGACACCGGTACTCAAAAAAGCATATCCTTCCGGATCGACCAACCACCAACGATTGCCGTCATGATGCGTACGGAAAAAACCGGTTGCCGCAAAGCGTTTCTCTGTCCATCCGCCGTACCGGCTCCAATCAGCCGGCATTTTGAGTTCATTTTCCAGCGCCTTGTTACGGGCAATCATATCTTCTTCTCCTTTCAGTTTGCCTGACCATTCCTTATCTTTCCATTGCCCCAGTTTATCTACAATAGGCGTTTCTATCGGTGGATATGCTTCCGGAATGGAGTCGGTTACAGATATGGACGCAACCTCATATTCGGGTAAGAAGTAAGGGTCGTAATAAGGTCCGAAACGCAAAACAACCTTAATAATGTCATCCGGATCTAACCGGTTGCCACTGACTGTTCCTTTCAATTGGCGAGGCGAACGGGGGACGAAAAGGTTCTGGGCATCCAGATAGCTTAAAGGAAAAACGACCTGTGTCTTTAACCGGGGCAATATTCCCATTAAAGAAGATATCCAGGGTTGGTCCTCTTCCGTTCCGGAGATTTCGCCACTTTGCAACACTATCTTTTCTGCTTTAAAATCTTTCATTTCTTTATAGAATTCAATATTGATTACACCACTGAATTCTTTCTTGCCGTATATTTCAAAAACAAGATAATTGGCTTTAGTCCAATCCTGTTTATCACCTTTTTCCCATATAATAATCCCATTATGACCGTCTTCGGGAGAAATTTGCAATGTTTTCCCCTCAAAGACATTACTTTCGGCAACCGTTGTTTTCCCGGAATGCCGTGCTGCTATCTTATCCAGGTCGAAGGTTTGTACCTTCCCGTCATCTTGTGGAGAACAGGCTGTTATTAGCATTAACAATAAGCCTATCCCGATCCATATTTTCATTAGTATTTTATTCACTTCTTCTAAATTAAACGGTGTATAATACTATTTACAATCTAAAATACATCCTATCTTCCGGACTGCATAGGCTCAACCAACGGTATTTCCCAGGTCTCACTCAATTCTCCTTCTTTCAGGTTTACCCGAACCACAGAATTGAGTAATGTATTTTTATCAGCCTTCAATGTGAAGGTGAAAAGTCCCCTGTCTTTCACTTTATCCAACTGAATTGTAACAGGATTGTTTTTACCTTCTTTATCGCTCCACACAAGCGTTCCGTTAATTTCTTTTTCAACAGGTTCTCGTAAACGAATCACGATTTTTCCATCTTCGGAAACGGGAATGGCTTTCGGAAACACCCATTTCGACCATGCTATACGTGATTGCCGTTTGTATTCTGCATTCAAAGTTTCCTCTCGCTGGACATCGGTAAATACTCCCGAGCCCAATAATTCATAAGCTCCGATATCGACAGAGCCATCATTGACCGGATTACCGAAATAATCACGTTTGCTGTTTAAAGGCACGAATAATCCGGCATTTATACAGGGAGAGCCGCTTTGCAATTTATAGCCGTCGAGCGTACATATACCGTTTCCGCCTGTACCGGGAGCAACAAATAACGGATCGGCTACAATCCGCTTAGGATCATCCGGCAATCCGTTTTTCCAGGGACCATAATAGCAATTATTGAGGAATAACGAACCCGGAGGTAAATCAGGTTTGGATACTTCATCAAAATGCCGACCGATTACTTCTCCTGATGAGTAAACGGTTCTGAACCGCCCCTGCCCGGTTGCATAAAAGATATTATTATAAAACAAAGCGCCTAACTGGTTAATCGCTTCCGGTTCGCCACTCCCATGGTGATCAATATCAGCCGTACCATAGTCTACATAAAATATATTATTGTAGAAAACGTTCCTGTCTGTCAGGTCACATTGTAGCTGTACCAGATGTGTTCTATCGTTTTCACTGATATTGTATCGGGTTACATTCTCAAAAGTATTGTTCATTACCAGCATCAGACCATGATTGTTTTTACTGTAGTTATACTGCGCCGTACAACGTTTACAATAAAAATCAAAGTCATACGCATTCCCGTCACCGTTCTTTGGTTCACGACCCGTATCATAAACGGCGTTAAACTGCATTATGGTCTCTTCCGTATTTTGTATCCATATAGCCGCGGTATGGGGCCACCAATCGTCGCCTCCGGGCAAATCGAGATAACCGGAACGCATACAGCTCCTTCGTACTTCATTATATTCAATTAAACCCTTATAAGGTCCGTTGACAAAGATGCCGTCGCCCCCAAGGTTATCCATGCTATTGCCACGCACCACAATATCATGCTTTCCGCCCCAGATAACGATTCCGCATTTATCAAAACGTTCGATACGATTATTTTCTACCAGTACATTATCAAAGGTCGTTTTTATAAAAGCCCGCCTATCACGGCTGATACCATCTTCATACTGGCTTCTGACCAGAATGGCGGTACTATAATAACCGACGTATTCGCCGCGTCCGCCCAACTGTCCCCAAATATCATGGATATAGTTATTCCGGATGACAATTCCTTCCATATGTTGCCCATCTCCCATCACAATAACGGCAATACCTTGCCTGCCTATTCCCGGTTCATAAGGTTCACCACTGGTTATTTCCATATTACTGATCTCCCACCAGGATTGATTGAAGAGCCGGATTCCTGCACCTTCCGCCTTTCCTATGTTAATCACAGGCTTTGCTTTTCCTCCATAACTGGAAAGTATAATCGGTTTCCCTTCAGCTCCTGAACCTTTAAGTTTTAGCTGACCATACCATACACCTCCTGATTCGAACAAAACCTGGTCGCCGGTTTGGAAAGTTATCTGGTTGACTTTATCCAGGCTTTTCCACGCAGTTTTTAAAGAGAGACCGTCGGCACTATCATTTCCGTTAGGAGAGATAAAATAGGTTTTCGACTGACCGCAAATTGAAATACTTACCAACAGGAAGATGGCTATAAATAGATTTCTCACTTTCATATGATAATAATTAATTTGTTACACTAAAGCCATATGAAACCCGCCTGAATATAATAGCTTGCAGATAGTAACAGACAGCAAGTAGTTGCCTTTCAGCTTCTCTACTTACTAAAAACTGCGAACAACAGTCTGCTTTAAAAATTCAGGCGCTGCTTCATAAAGATTGATTTAAGAATACATGATTATGTAAATCAGTAGCTATAAAACATCCGGGTTATAAAAACAACCTCTTTAACTACTGTCTCATAGCAATTAATATCCGGGATTCTGTTCCATCGTCCCGTTAGAGATCGTAATCTGAGCCAAAGGAATAGGTTGTAATTCGCTTTTCCCCTCAACAAAGTTGCGTCCTTTAAGGGAGTTATACTTTGTCGAATATGCCCGCATCACTTCACCCACGCGTCCCTGGCGTTTCAGATCCCAAAAACGCTGACCTTCACATGCCAATTCTACGCGGCGTTCATGCCAAATCAAGTTCCGCAAGACATCTTTGCCGGTTTCTGTCCTCTTCGGCAAAACATCAGGATCATCTGCATTCGACCGGGCGCGTGCTCTTACCTGTTCCAGAAACTCCAATGATTCAGCGGTTTTACCTAATTCATTGGCAGCTTCCGCCAGGTAAAGTAACACATCGGCATAGCGAATAAAAATAATATTCTTCGGACAGTCGCTCTGGTCAATTTGTGAACGCTGGTCATACGGTATGTACCATTTTTTAGGCTGCAATCCTGTGGAACTTGCTTTATTATAATGAATACGTCCGTCCCAAGAATCACCTTCGAAAATAATGGTGGCTGCCCTGCGGGGATCTCCCGGTTCATAGCTGTCTGCAAGATCCCATGTAGGACAATGCATAGACCATCCATTGTGCCATTTTTCAGTATCATCGGGATCGGCATCATGTTCATAAAATGAAAGGATAGACCCTTCATTATCATCAGACCAACCGGTACCGGAAATACTATGTTGAATTTCATAAATCGACTCAATACCATTCTCATGTTCGAGTGTAAAGGCATTCTCATATATAGACTCCAACTTATATTCTCCCGAATTAACAACTTTCATCAATACATCGTAAGCATCCTGATATTTACCTTGATAAATATAAACTTTCCCCAATAAGGAATTTGCGGCTCCACGTGTGGCTCTGCCAAGGTCGGCTCCTCCATATTCGCTTTTTTCAGGTAATAAGTCAGCCGCTTTCTTTAAGTCAGACTCCATCTGTGCCCATGTCTCTTCCATGGTTGCACGGGGCATATAATATTCTTCATAATTCAAAACATGGTCTATTACAGGTAGCCGTCCGTATTGACGCGCAAGGAAGAAATAATAAAAAGCTCTCAGGAAACAAGCTTCACCAACAAATTGATTTCTTTTGGCTTCCGGTATGTCTTCATTACCCTGTATCCGCTCGATAGCCTGCGTAGTCCTGTTTATTCCTGAAAATCCGATATTCCACAACTGATTACTCACCCAGTTGTTAGGCTGTACATCAAAACTTTGCATAGCCTGGGCTACTGAACCCAACCATGAAAAAGCTTCGCTATTTTCATTGCCCAGATCCGTATCATCCGAACAATCATCGCCAATTATTAAAAATGGTCCTAATTGAAATGTCTCAGTCTGGGAAATTGCATAACAACCCATAATGGCGTCATTCGCTTCGGTTTCATTGGAATAATACGTTTCTGCAGACGACTCTACCAACGGATTCTTATCCAGAAAGTCAGAACAACTACATAAAGAGATCAGGATAATCCATATAATTATATTATTTGTTTTCATACTTATCCATTGTTTAAAAGTTAATTACTGTTCCTGCCATAAATGATCTTGCCTGAGGATATTGTCCCCGGTCAACCGAAATCTCTGACACTTCGGGTTCAAATCCACTGTAATTGGTTATTGTAAACAGGTTCTGTGTTGATATATAGAGCCGTATAGACGGGCGTAGTCCTTGTCCCAGATTGGGTGTGAAAGTATATCCTAACTGGATATTTTTCAGTCGCAAATAAGAACCATCTTCAACATAATAATCTGAATTCTGGTAATTTCGCGTATTTCGCGTCAAGTCCCTTGTTACGATTGGTTGAGAATTAGAAGTTCCCGCTCCGTGCCAATACTCTTTCAGATAATCCGTACGTACGTTCTGCTTTGCATCAAACCGCATAAAATAGTATTTGGCTGCATTATAAACATCGTTTCCCATTACACCTTGAAAGAGTAAACTCAAATCAAATTTCTTATAGGTAGCATCGAAAGATAGCCCATATGTAACATCAGGAATAGGATTTCCGATAAAATCCATATCATTGGTATCTATCTCTCCGTTTCCATTCAGGTCCTTGAATTTAAAGTCGCCCGGTTGTGCATTAGGCTGAATAAGCTTGCCATCTTTCGCATATTGGTTGATTTCTTCCTGTGTCTGGAAAATACCATCGGTAACATATCCATAAAATTGCCCGTAAGGTCTGCCGACTTCGCTACGGATAATATTTCCAAATGCGCCCTGGAAATCGATCAAAGCATAATCATAAGCAAAATTGGATACCAAAGAACTGGAAGTTCCCAGGCTGGTTACCTTATTCTTTACTAATGCCATATTAGCATTGATACCATAGGAAAAATCGCCTTTCTTATCTTTAAAACCTATCGCAAATTCAAATCCCTTGTTTTCCATTCCTCCGACATTGCGGACCATTGTACCAAATCCCGAAATACGGGGAATTTGTTGCGACAAAAGGATATCATCTGTTTTTCGAATATAGTAATCAGCTGTAAGGTTTAATTTCCCCTGTAAAAACATGAGATCGACTCCTACGTTAAACTGGCTTGAAGTTTCCCATTTCGCATCGGAATTACCAATACCCGATGGGGATGAACCATTTACGCGTATCTGGCTTGTACCTATTGTATAGTATTGCCGCTGTTGGATGGGTGTTAAATAAGGATAGTAGGAATTAATATTTTCATTACCGATCTCACCGTATCCTACACGTATTTTAGCGCTGTTCAACCAGGTGGGATTCCAATTCTTAAAAAAGCTTTCTTCGGAGAGCTTCCATGCAAACGCTCCCGAAGGGAAATATCCCCAGCGATTCGAGTCTATAAAACGGGAAGAACCATCGGCACGTATACTTACAGTCAACAGGTACCGGTCAAGTAAATTATAATTAATACGCCCCAAATAAGACAACATAGCTAGTGATTCACCTTCGCCGGATGCCTGTGGGTTGTCCGTAGCCGAGTCAAAATACCAATATTCAGGATCCTCTATGGTTACATTTTGTTTGGTCGCCTGAAAATAATCATAACTATATTCGCGGGCGGACATTGCCCCCATCACCGTTAAATCATGAATTTTGTTGAAGTTTTTATGGAATGTCAGGATATTTTCCCATGTCCAGTCAATTTTTTTAGATGTATTGCGGCTTACGGTATTAACGGCATTCGAATTATCCATTGTTTCGTAAAAAACAGGGGAGAAATTACTATTATAGGTTCCGGTATACCGGATACCAAACCGCGAACTAAAAATAAGCTCCGGCAAAATAGTCAAATCTGCATTAAAATTTCCAATAAGGAATTGCCTTCTGTTTTTCGAATTATTCCTTGCTATTTTACCTGCCGGATTTTCCAACCGGATCTTACTTATGCCGGAATAATAGTTCGTCTCCGGATCTATTACCGGGATATCAGGAGGAGCAATCAATGATGACAGGAAAATACTGGTTGCATCCAGTCGCCTGTATTTATTGAACGCTCCCGAAAGGGAACTGGAAAGATTGAAGAAGGGAGTTACTTTCAGAGATGTATTCTGGGTAAACGTCAAACGATCATAATCGGTAGATTTTATGATACCCTCACGCTTATAGTAGTTAACGCTTAACATGGAAGAAAGACGTTCTCCACCACCTGAGAAATTAATATTATAATTCTGGAATTGTCCGGTTTGGGATATCATATCATACCAGTCAGTATTATATGCCAGATTTGTTGTGCTTGAATACAACGGATCCATCCCCGCATTTAAAGAAGCTTCGTTAGAGAGTTCGGCATATTGTGTTGAATTAAGCATGGAAGCTTTCTTAGCCATATTTTCAAAACCATAATATGCGCTTATATTCACCCTCAACGGACCACTCTGTCCTTTTTTGGTGGTAATAAGCACTACCCCATTTGCACCCCGGGAACCGTAAATTGCCGTAGCAGAGGCATCTTTCAGGATTTCCATGGATTCAATATCATTCGGATTGAGATAGTCGATGTCACTCATCGGAAAACCATCTACAACATAAAGCGGAGAAGCATCATTGGGAGTTCCGACCCCACGGATCTGAATCTTCGCCGTAGCATCAGGAGATCCGGAACCCAGAACTACATGTACCCCTGCCGCACGTCCCTGTAAAGCAGCCAACGGAGAATTGGTGGCAATCTTATTGATATCCTCTGATTTTACAGAAGACACCGCGCCAGTCAAATCACTCTTTTTTACTACGCCATAACCAATGACCACCACTTCATCCAGAGCCTTAGTATCTTCTGTTAATTCTATGGTAATACTTGCCTGGTTTCCTACCGTTACTTCCATCGTTAGAAAACCGATATAAGAGATTGCCAATACCGCCCCCTGGTTTACATTCAGCGTAAATCGTCCGTCTATATCCGTTATGATACCATTTGTGGTACCCTTTTCCATTACATTCGCTCCGGGAAGGGGTTCACCTTGTTTGTCTATTACTCTTCCGGTTATCTGACGCATCGTTTGCTGGGTTATCACCTGATTTTTCTTCATCAGAATAATATTGTTTCCAACCATCGAATACCGGATATCCATATTGGCAAATAACTCGGTAAGAAGATCAGAAACTTCCCTGTTTTTGGCATTTACCGATGCGTTACGGTTCAGGTCTATTTCATCTTTATTATAAAGAAATAAATAATCTGTTTGTTCTTCGATTTCCTGTAATATATCCTTAACAGAAGTACTTTGAGTTGCCATACTCACTTTCATTTCCTGTGAAAAGATATTTTCGGCATAGACACCCATGCAACAAACAATAATAAATATAAATTGTAGTTTCATTATTCGGAATATGCGTATATACTGGTTAGTTTGATTTTTGGTATTAGAATACCTGTACAATATATTTTTCATATATTTGTAAATAATTTGAGTTAGTACTGGTTTTATTAAACACTAAGTCGGGTATTAACTTCTGTCAACCGGAGAGTGGTCGCAACACTTTCCGGTTTTTCATTCGGATTCTTTTTATTTTCTCATAGGCATCTATTATTTAAAGGGTTAACAATGGTACATTTTCGTATCGTTAATATATTAGCACGAAATTATTCTCATTATCTTTCTGGTATTGTAATCCTGTCGGCACCTGCAACACATCCAAAATATGTTTTAAGCCGTCATTCGTTCTGAATTTACCTGTATAACGCATATTTGTAATCGATTTATTCTGGTTTTCAATCCGGATATCATAATAGAGTTCCAGCTTTTTTAAAATATCTTCTATCCGTTCATGATCGAAACTTATAATACCTTTTTTCCAAAGAAAATAATCATAATGCCGGATAGAAGTCGTTTGCAGTTGCCCTTTCTCCGAATAGACCAGTTTACCAGGAGTCAGCGAGATATTTTGTTGTTCATCATAGGAACTTATATCTACCACCCCTTTTAACAAAGATGTTTCAAAATATCCGTTTTTACGGTAAGCAATCACGTTAAACTCTGTGCCTAACACTTTTACAAAATAATCCGAAGTATTTATTTTGAATTGCCTGTTTTCATCATGCTGCACATCAAAATAACCTTCACCGTCCAGATAAACCTCACGTATTGCTCCTGAAAAATGGGCAGGAAATGTAAAGGTAGTAAGCGAGTGTAGCCACACTTTTGTACCGTCTGATAAGGTTAACTCAGCCCGTTGTCCTGCCGGAACATGGAGAGTTTGCATAACGGTTGCATCAGCCGGCTGAGGTGTAGTCTGCCTGGACTGCAAGAACCAATAAGTACAAGTGAACGTGATTAATATTGCTGCTGCAATCCTGAGGAAATCCACTAGTAATTTCCGCTTTCTATTTTCAGTTCGTTTTTCTTCCAGGTGAAGCAAGGTTATGTCATACAATGAACGTAAAGCCATAAACTCCTTTTGGTTATTTTCATCGGCTTCAAGCCATAATTGAATAGATTCCTTCTCTTCCTGAGAGGCGTCGCCTGCAAGATATTTATTTAATAGTGTGCTTTCCATACTGATTAGTACAAGGCGTTTATAAAAGCCTCATATTGTTAGTACGTATAAGAATTAAAAACACCTAGTCAGAAATCGTCTTTTTTTACAATTTTATTAAAAACAGAATAAAGGAAGATAATCTTTGAGGTTAATGCGTAGACTTTTCAATGCTTTAGAGATATGATATTCAACCCCTTTACTAGTGATACCTAATGCCGTGGCTATTTCTTCTTTCGTAAGATATTCAAACCGGCTCATCATTAATACTTGCCGTGTTCTTTCAGGTAAAGCCTTTAACGTATTCTTTACAATTTCCTTCACATCTTCCTGATAAATCCTTTCCGGATCACAGGCTTCTAATGTTGCAATCCTCGTATTCAACTCCCTTACTCCAACTTCTGTCATTACAGCCAGAGCTTCCTCTTGCGTTAGTTGATGGCGAAGAAAATCGATGGATTTGTGTTTCACGATTGAAAACAAATAAGTAAGGGGATGGCGTACCTCATAATCTCTCATATCCTTCCATAAGCAAGTCAATGCTTCCGAAGCAATATCTTCTGCCGCCCATTTATCATGTACATACGATTTCGCGAATAAAAATGCTTTTCTATACCATATGCTATAGAAATCATTAAAGTTAAAAGAATTAGATTCTTTATTCGAAAGCATTTTTTATTTTTTATACACAAATCTATAAAAAAATATCATTATACATGATCATGAAATGAATAAATAGCGTAATAATAACACTTTTAACATACCCTGCCTGAATATAGAATAAAAGGAAAAAATACAAAAAGAATATTTTATTTATTGTTACGCAAAAACACAGCGCATCACCCCCTGTATCTTTGTCACATCAATCAAACAATGTCGTTAGAGTCATTAACTAAAACTTACTAAGATGAAATTCAATTCGATGGCTAAAAGAAAAAATAAGGTGAGAAATTACGTAAGTGCCGAAGCATATCGACTCTCTCCTGAATGGCAGCTATATGTTGCAGCTGTAACTTCTTCGTTGAGCGATAAGTTTTATGAAAAAGCACAGGACCGTGTTGAAGCATTACGCAAATTAATAAAACAATGCGATCCGGTATTTGTAGCTCAACTGGCAGTATACACCCGCACGAAAATGAATCTGCGCTCCATACCTTTAGTATTGGCAGTTGAACTGGCAAAAGTACATTGCGGAGACGACCTTGTAAAAAGGATGACTTCACAGGTAATCCGGCGTGCCGATGAAATAACGGAGTTATTGGCTTACTATCAATTGGCAAACGAACGCGAAAGTATAAAAAAACTAAACCGCTTATCGAAACAGCTCCAAGTGGGGTTACAGGTTGCGTTCAACCAGTTCGATGAATACCAGTTCGCCAAATACAACCGGGATACGGAAATAAAACTCCGGGATGCATTGTTTCTGGTTCACCCAAAAGCAAAAGATGAAACACAACAAGTGATATTCAATAAAATTGTGAATAATACACTTGAAACTCCATATACTTGGGAAACTGAACTTTCTGCACTCGGAAAGGCACACTATGCTGATGATAACGAACGTTCAATTGCATTCCGCATGAAATGGGAAGAGCTGGTAGATAGCCAAAAACTCGGTTATATGGCGCTTATCCGTAATCTGCGCAATATACTGGAAGCCCGTGTTTCACAACAATGCATCGCAAAGGGATGTAATACACTGGCTAATCCTGAAGCAGTCCGCCGGTCAAAACAATTGCCATTCCGTTTTTTGGCAGCTTACCGTGAAATATCAAAAGTAAAATCAGCCTACGCAGGTCGTATGTTAGATGCATTGGAAGAAGCAGTTACTGTCTCAGCCAGAAGTATAACCGGTTTCGATGAGAATACAAAAGTATTGATTGCTTGTGATGTTTCAGGATCAATGCAACGTCCCCTATCGCCCAAAAGTAAAATATTATGTTACGACATTGGATTGATGATGGCGATGATTTTAAAATCACGTTGCAAAAATGCTATAACAGGTATATTTGGGGATAAATGGAAAGTAATAAACGTTCCGAGCAAAAGTATCCTGTCGAACGTAGACACATTATATCATTACGCAAATGAAGTGGGTTATTCAACCAATGGCTATTTGGTTATTGAAGATCTTATCCGTCGAAAAGAACTGGTAGATAAAATCATGTTTTTTACCGACTGCCAGCTATGGAATAGCCGGAATGACAAAAAGATAGTTGACTTGTGGAATACGTATAAAAAAATATCACCGGACAGCAAGTTATATCTTTTCGATCTGGCCGGATATGGTAACACTCCGCTGGATACCAACCGTGAAGATGTGTATCTGATTGCAGGCTGGTCTGATAAAATATTCGACATTATAGCAGCTATCGATAACGGTAGCAATGCACTGGGTGAAATAAAGAAAACAGTGCTCTAAAAGATTGCATCCCTACCACTTTACTTTGCACCATCAAACAACAGTTCTTTGAAATAAACAAAAACAAGTGTCGTAAAGGAAAGATACTTCGCACTTAGGAAGCACTGTCGCAGGTTCGAATCCTGCTACTCCTACAGTTATCAACTAATACAACGGGAGTATCACGGTGGGGCAGGAAGAAAAGACTTTCCTTGATTATTACCTTGTTTTTAAAATATAAACAAGTGCCGTAGAAAAGAGTTACTTCGCACTCTTAATGCCCGGGTCGTGGGTTCGAGTCCCACCACTTCCACCAGAAACAAAAAGAGAAAGGTTAAAGTAGAAGACTAAAGAAATAATTTACCTTCATCAATTAGTCTGATATTGCTGAATGAGGATAAAGTCTTTCACTCTCAATTTTCAATTCTCAATTACTGAAGGGAAGTGTAGCTCAGAGGATAGAGCAGGAATATAGTCTCTTTTCGCCTGTTGCCTTGTTTGCTATAAAAACCACATCTGTCGTAAAGGAGAAATACTTCGATTGCTAAAAGCCAAATAAATATGGGTTCAACACCCGGCAAAGTCCGGGCATGACAAAACATTTCTTTCTGGTCGTTGCCTGTAATAAAAAAGAAGAATGGATAATTCAAATTTACAATAAGAGATTAATTCGTTGTTAGCTGAAAAATGATCATCTAGGTATTATAGCATCTCATTAATAATCTATACATCAACATAATAAACATCAAACCTATTTAGACCAATTACAAACATATTACGTTAACGTAAATTTAACGCAAACTAATTTGTAGATACTAAAATCTCACATATCTTTGTTTCCGTAAATAATACGTTAATGGTATTTACAGAGTAGTAACAATTAAACTTTACAGCTATGTTTGGAATCAATCACATTAAATTCGACTCAATGACCCATGTATTCTATTACAAAAACGGGACAATAAAGAAAGAAGGACGTGGTTTATCATTCTTCTATTTTAAACCGAACAGTTCGATCGTAGCCATACCAATGGGTAGTAATGATTTACCTTTTATATTCATGGAATCGACTAACGACTATCAGACAGTAACCATACAAGGGCAGATAAGTTACAAAATAATAAACCCGGATATGCTGGCTGATACCCTTGACTTCACGGTAACTGATGCCGGAATATACAAAAGAAATGATATTGAAAAGTTAAACCAGCGGATAATCAATGAAGCCCAGACTTCGACATCCTCCTTTATACATAACATAGGATTAAAAGAAGCGATACGCTCAGCGAAAGAAATAGAAAACCGGATTCTCGAAGGATTAAAAACTGCCGAAGCCGTCAGTATGCTCGGAATAGAAATTCTCGGGGCAAATGTGCTGGGCGTACAGGCAACACCGGAGATGTCAAAAGCATTGGAAACCGAAACCCGTGAACGCCTGCAACAGGAAGCAGACCAGGCAATCTATGAAAGACGCAATTTTGCAGTAGAACAGGAACGTAAAATCAAAGAATCGGAATTAAATACTGAAATCGCAATAGAAGAAAAACAAAAACAGATCGACGAAAAACGAATGGAGTCCGAAGTTCAACGGATGGAAAACAACCGCAAACTTCGTGAAATGAATATCGAAGCAGATATTGCTGTCGAAAATCAACGGAAAATATTTATAGAGCAAAAAACCGAAAACGATAAGAAAGAAGCCGAAGTACAGGGATTCCAGATAGAAGCAATGCTGAAGCCTTATAAAGAAATGGACTGGAGATCACTGACAGCATTAGCCGGACATTCCGATGCCCGCAACAACATTGCACTGGCTTTTCGCGAACTGGCACAGAATGCAGGAAAAATAGGCAACCTTAATATCACACCTGACCTGCTCGATTCAATCCTACATAATTCGGAACAATAAGTGTGAGCCCATATACACAAAAGGGAAACTGAATGTGAGTAAAAAGGGATTCCGTTATGTCGAACACCAGAGAGACTTCTCATAATCCTAATTTTATTAGTAACCATGCGATTCCTCTTTTCAATCGGAATGACGATTGGTGGTTCATTTTCAATTTTCAATTATTCTAACAACTACCAACTACTTAATTAAAATGAACATCGAATATGCAATCATAGTAAAAAATAAAACAAGGCTTCAGAGTTTGATCGAACGTTTCAATACAAAATCTCAGGCTAAGTTTTACATTGAAAGACAGGGAGGAGATTTTCATGACTACGAAGAAGAAAATAACATTTTCCATGAATCCCTACATTCCCTGCAATCACAGTTATCCGGAATAATAAAGCACAAAATTGTGGATCGCACATATCTCCCATCCTACCTATTTTCAGAGAAAAACCTGATCGTTGTCATTGGACAGGATGGCTTAGTAGCAAACACCGCGAAATACTCACATGGCAGACCTATCGTGGCTGTAAACCCTGATAAGCAACGATACGATGGTATCCTATTGCCTTTCAACACTGGAAATTTTACCAAAGGAGTCGAAAATGTCCTGTCCGGCAACTATCAATCCAGAAAAGTCAGCTTTGCGGAAGCATGTTTAAACGATGGGCAAAGACTTCTGGCGTTCAACGATTTATTCATAGGTGCATCATCACATATATCAGCCAGGTACAAACTGTCTTTCAATAATATTATGGAAGAACAATCTTCCAGCGGAATAATCGTATCCACAAAAGCAGGCTCTACCGGATGGTTAAGTTCTGTCTTTAACATGGCTTATGGTGTTACCCGGTTATTCGAAAAAAACATCACGCTCAAACAGCCAAAGTTAAAAGACGATCAACTGCTCTTCGCTGTTCGTGAACCTTTCAAAAGTCTCCGCACGCAAACAGATATATCCGTAGGACTGATAAACAACCAAAAACACCTTCGCATTGAATCATTAATGCCTGCAGGAGGAGTAATATTTAGTGACGGGATAGAATCTGACTTTCTGCAATTCAACAGCGGAACCATCGCAACCATCCGTATAGCCAACGAAACCGCCAATCTGGTGAATATGTAATTCAAAATAACTACATTCGCATAAATTATATCAATTTGCGGATGAACACCAATTATACAAACCAGGATCGGGGCGATCAGAAAAGCTACCGGCAATACCTGGAAGCAATGGATGCTATCTCGATAGAGAAAGTTGCTTCAGCCAGTGTCTTCTTCCAACCTGATAAAAACAATTTATTGGTAGATGTAGGCATGGCATCCGGAACAAGTACAGCCATTCTATCGCAGCTTTTTCCCGGAATGCAAATAATGGGTATTGATATAAACCCAAAGATGATACAAATAGCGCAAGAGACGTACCATCAACCAAACCTGGCTTTTCGCGAAGATGACGGAGAAAAACTATTGACTTTTACTCCGGATACCGTCAGCGGATTTTTCAATTGTTCGGCAATCCATCATATCACATCGTACAATGGCTATGATAGTAACAGGGCATTCAATACACTACGCCGGCAAGTAGAACTTCTGAAAGATAAAGGCATTCTCGTTGTACGTGATTTTGTAAAACCGGAAAATAAAGATGTGATCCTGGAATTATCTACAATCGACAAACCGGACCGCCCGAACGATGCTGACCTCTTTGTTCAATTTTCAAAAACTGCACGCTCATTAGCCTCCCCTACTGAACAAGGGTTTCCCTTTGAAGAAATAAAGTCTGTAAAAAAAAATACCCGCTGGTTCCGTGCATTTTATACGGACATTACCGAATTTATCCGTCGCAAAGATTACTTTGCAAACTGGAATGTCGAACTACAGGAAGAATACGGCTACTTTACCCAAAATGAATTTGAAGAAACCTTTCGTGAATTAGGTTTACGCATCATCCTTTCCAGCCCTATCTACAACCAGTGGATTATCAATAACAGATACAAAGGGCAATTTACCATATACGACCTGGACGGAAAAGAAACAGGCTTCCCTCCTACCAACTACCTGATTGCCGGTGAAAAAGTTCCCCTGGGTAAGCAAATACATCTTATAAGATATTTACCTGTAAAAGAGAATTCTTTCCTGCACTATTCTTCATATCAGAACACAGATACAAAGAAAATATATGATGTAGTGGAACGTCCGAACAATGTAATCGACATTATTCCATATTATAATAGTGAAAATGGATACATGATACTGGCAAAGCATGGGTATCCACGCCCATTGGCAAATGTAAAAACAGATAGTCCTACTTTGGATAATAAACATTACAGCGGGTATATACCTGAAGGAATAACCATTGGCGAAACCGAAAGCCTGGAGGCGACTTTAGAAAAACGTTTTGGTATAAGTAAAGACCTTTATTCCGGCATTACGCCATTACTCAACTATTATACTTCTCCCGGTGGAATTAATGAAAAAGTATCCTCGGTATCTATCAAGTTAAACAACCCTTCGGCAATAGTAAACAAACATCTGACACATGGATTTTCCGGTTTTAAAGAATCAGGATATATCCACGAATATAATGCCGCACAGTTGCTGAATACAGCACAAACAGGAGCTCTGGTCGAAGCACGGCTTGAATTGAACATTTATAATCTCTTTTTCCGGCACAACATCACCCTACCCAAATGGCTGGGAGAAAAGATAAAAATAAAATTCGAACAGTTTATCAAACCTATACAGTTCACAGAATTGTTATCTTTCCGTTCAAAAGACTATGAAAAAAGCGAGAAACAAGCTGGTTTTCTGACCATCCGCAGAGCCTGTTTTTCGGAAATGGGAATAGAAGATAGCAGCACCACGAGCGAATATGTATATCCTTCAACAGTAAGCTCAAATACACTGGTAACACTACCTGTCTTCAGGAAAGACGGGCAGGTCTTTGTCGGATTGGAAATACGGAGCCTACCCGTTCCACAGATACATTCCGGCAATAGCACGATCATAACAACACCGGCAAAACGTCTACCTCACGAAATTTGTAACATACATGATCTGGAACAATATATTTCGAAAATGAAAATAGGCAAAGGAAAAGTAGAACGATACTACAAATTAGGTGAAAAATATTTCCCAAGTATCGGAATCACTACCGAACAGGTATATCCGTATGCCGTTTGCCTCGATCGTGCCGATAAGAGTCTCAAATGGGTTAGTCTGGCTGAATTATACCAACAAATAAACACCATTGAAGATGCCCATCTTTTGATATGCATAAGCAGATTGATACATGCTACCGGATTTTTGCCTCAGCAACATGTAAGGGATCTCAGTTTTGAAAACTTTATCGATTTTATAAACGACAATTTCTATATAACTGACAAGAATATTACAAGGGAAATGTTTGTTGAAAAAGACCTCGGAATAACAGGCGATGACGGAGACGAATTTCTTCTGGCGATACAAGACGAATTCGGGATAAATTTCTGCGACGAAACAGGTTCTTTAAATAAAGCCTTCGGTCTGAAAGAGAATGAATATCTGTTTCATAGCGAAGGCACTATGCTTTGGATACTAGGAGCCTTTTTCCCTGAAGACAACATCAAACCCCTGACCGTAGGACAACTCTATGATGTCATAGTAAACCTGTATCATAAGTAACTACCCCTCATATCCAACTTTCTCTACCCAATTTTAATTCTTAACTTTTAATTTTTAATTACTTCAAACGCCCCTATATTCTCCTGCGTCTTACTCCGGTCAAAAACAGCAAACACAATATTCTTGAATGCACCTGCATATTTACCGTCCTTTGTAAGAAAATACGCAAAATAACGGGCTACATCTTTCGGATCATTCCGGAAAACGCCACAACCCCAGGCTCCCAGAATCAGCTTATCTACCCCCTGTAACAAAAAGACAGACAATATCTTGTCAAGACGCTCCATCATAACCTTTTCCGATTGTTCAAGTTCATCCTGGCGTTTATGTTGCATCATTGCACCGATATTTACAGCAGGACTGGTTAAAATATCCATTTCATAAGGTTGCTCCAACAGGATATCGTTATCATCTTTAAAAAATACAACGTCAGGACTATAAATCATATAATCTGAATACAAATAAGTATGCTGCGAACGATTATACTCATACATCTCCGTAAAATACCTCATCTGTGTTGGATACAAAGTCGATGCCCTTGCAAGGCTTTCTTCCTGCGCTTGCGATCCACCCAGAAAACCGCCACCCGGATTTTTTGCTGAAGCAAAATTAAGGCAACCCACTCTCCCACCAGTCCCAACTAAATCTGTAGCAGCTTCCATCGAAGTGCAGTTTTTCACTTCGATAATAGTCTCATATTTTTTCTCCTGAAGTAACTTTTCAACATCTGATGCTGTATGCTGGAAATAATCAGGTGTATAAAGAACAGTAGCTTCTACCGATTTATCAATCCTGTCCTTCAACTGGATTTCTTTACCTGCAACACAATAATACCCTCTCTCAATGATATCTAAAGTCTCCTGGGCATTCTTTGCCCGTATATTTCTATTATTTGTCATTTCTTTTCTATTGTCGGCACTCCTTTTGCCATTTTACTAACTTTCTTTAATTGTCCACTGTCAATTATCAATTATCCCGTCCAGTCTATCCCTCACCTCCATTAAAGCAAAACCCAATAAGTTTGACCCTTTCCAAAGCCGGGGATTCTCTGCGTGTTCATGGCTCTGAGCCATCCCAATACCCCAGATACGATCCATTGGACTCGCCTCTACCAGCACCCGGTCTTTCGTATCCAACAAAAAGGCTTTCAAATCCGGATGCTGGGAGAACTTATGGTAATTGCCTTCACAAACAATATCAAAACAATTTTCTCCCCATACTTTCGGATCAAAATTCCGTACTTTACGACCCAGCTTTTTTGCTTCAGCAGGAGATTTGGCTACTAATATCTTCTCCAGCATTTCTCTATCACTAAAAAGTACAGCCTTCTGTGCCATCATCCAATGTTCGGCAGTTGCATAACGTACATGATCGACCTCGAAAGCGCTTTGCCACCATTGGCTAAAGCACGATTTGGAAACCGAACCATCTTTCGATGGCGTATGCCCCCAAAAAAAGAGATATTTGACATTCTCCTTTTTCTCCTCCCTGCTTAACAACCATCCTAAATTATATGTGTTATATTTCATCATTTCTATTATTAAAAATAGTATATAGTTTGTTGAAATTTTGAATTTTGAATTGCTTAAAATTATCTGCGAAAATCCGCGTTAATCTGCGGTTCTACCAACTACTCTCTACTAACTACTTAATAATTACAACTCAAAATAAAACCCCGTCTTACTCAACTCCTCATACCGGCTTTTATCAAAACTATACAATTTAGGAGCCCGGTTACGCGCGCCCCTTTGCACCTCTTTCAAATCAATAAGCAAATCATAACCTAATATTTTCTTCCGGAAATTCCGGTCGTCAAGTTCCGTTTGTAATACAGTCTCATACAAATGATGCAAATCAGGCATCGTAAACTTCTCCGGCAACAATTCAAACCCTATCGGCTGATATTTTATCTTTCCTTTTAACCTGTCTTTTGCCAATTCCAGAATCCGGGCATGATCGAACGCCAGTTCAGGAACATCAGAGATTGAAAACCATTGGATATTAGTTGCATCTGTTCCGGCGTGCGCATGATAATCCGACAACTTCACTAATGCATAATACGCAATGCTGATTACCCGGTAACGGGGATCACGGTCAACATCTGAGAATGTATATAACTGTTCCATATAAATATTCTCAAGCCCTGTCTCCTGCACCAGTTTCCGCCTGGCACAGCTCTCCGCATCTTCATCCATATCAATAAAACCACCCGGCAATGCCCATTTACCAAGATAGGGTTCGATACCCCTCTCTATCAATAACACCTTCAGTTCACCTTCATCAAAACCGAATATAACACAGTCAGTCGTAACAGCCGGTCTTGGATATTCATACGTATATTTTCCTTGCAATTCCATTGTTTTATTTAGTTATTGTAGTTTTTACGGGAACAAAGATGAGGACATTTTCTGAAACAACCAAATAGTTTGCGTAACAATTACGTATTCAATATAAAAAAAACGTTTATATACCTAGAAGATAGAAATATATTGTACGATTGTTTAATATACTTTCCAACTCCATTCATCTCAAAATAAATATATCCTCATAACCACACCTTTTTACTCTCGCCTTCCACACTCAACAAACAAATAACCTCATAATAGTAAAATAAAACCACCCTGCGCAAAAACAATGCGCAGACACATATTTACTTTGCATCATCAAACAAAATATCTTTATATGAAGCAATAATACAAGTGTCGTAAGAAAGAAATACTTCGATAGCAAAGCCAAATAAATATGGGTTCGACTCCCAGCTAAGTCCGGGTGGGACAAAGCCTTTCTTTCTGATTGTTACCTTGTAAAATTCTTCATAATAACTTAAACAAATAAAGCACAAACATCACTCAAAACAAAAACTGACAGGTATGAAAACAATAATAGAAAGAAAACTAACTGAAATAGAACAAACACATGAAATAAAAATACTTTATTCATGCGAATCCGGCAGCCGGGCATGGGGTTTTCCATCTCCCGACAGCGATTACGATGTTCGTTTTATATATTTGTATACACTGGAAGATTACCTGACAATACAACCCAAAAAAGATCATCTGTCTTTCCCGATAAATGACGAACTCGATATATCTGGCTGGGACATATCGAAAGTACTCCAATTGATAACAAAATCAAACACAACACCTTTCGAATGGCTGCAATCACCGGTAATATACAGGGAAAATCAGGCTCATAAAGAACAACTATGGCAACTATCCCAAAACTATTTTTGTCCGCGAAGCAACATACACCATTATTTAGGCGTTGCACGCGGAGCAATGGAAACAATGCAAGACGAATACATAAAAATAAAAAAACTGTTTTATGTACTTCGACCGTTGCTTGCAGCCCTGTGGTGTGTAGAACGTGCCTCCATAGCACCGATGAATATACTTCCGTTAATGGATTTATTATCCGGCGATCTGCAGGAAAAAATAGTATCTTTGATAAATCTGAAAGCGACTGCTACCGAAGGCTACCTGATAAAAATAGATACGGATTTAAAACAATGGATAAACCAAACGTTCGATGATTGCTTAAAAGCATCACAACAAATGGGAAGAAAAACTTTTGAGATAGGAAAAGCCGATCAATTATTTAGAGAAATAATACAAGCATAATGACGATACAGGAAATAAAAGAAAAAAGCCTGCTGCTTTTCGAATGCATAAGTGGTAGCAAAGCATATGGGTTAGATACGCCACAATCAGATACAGATCTGAAAGGAGTCTTCTATCTGCCCAAAGAACAATTCTACGGACTGGACTATATACCACAGGTAAGTAATGAAACCAACGATGAGGTATATTATGAATTAGGGCGTTTTGTCGAACTACTATGCAAAAACAACCCTAACATACTCGAAGTACTCGCAACACCCGAAGAATGTGTCTTATATAAACACCCCTTAATGGATATGCTTCATATAGAAATGTTCTTATCCAAACTATGCAAAGACACTTTTGCCGGGTATGCTCTAACACAGATACGAAAAGCCCGGGGCTACAAAAAGAAAGTGGTAAACCCGATGGATAAAGAACGTAAAACGATTCTCGACTTCTGCTATATAATGGACAACAACCTGTCTGTTCCCGTAAAAGAGTGGCTTGATAAAAAAGGCTATACACAGGATTTATGCGGATTAAGCTCCATATCACATGCCAAAGGAATGTATGCCATATTTTATGATGCGGACAACAAATACGATTATCATGGTATAGCTGCAAAAGAATCTGCAAACGAAGTTTCACTATCATCCATACCAAAAGGAGAAAAACCTATTGGCTATCTATTCTGGAATATGGAAGCATACTCACTTTATTGCAAAGAATACAAGGAGTACTGGGACTGGGTAGCAGAACGTAACGATGCCCGCTATCAAACCAATATGGAACATGGCAAAAATTACGATTCGAAAAATATGATGCACACCATACGCCTCTTGCAGGTTGCCGAAGAAATACTGCGTGACGGCAAACTCAATGTTAAGCGCCCAAACCGGGAACAACTGCTTTCCATAAAATCGGGACATATGGATTACAATGACTTATTGGCTATAGCCGACCAACTGATGGAAAAAATAAAAGTATATTGTTTAACATCATCATTACCCGATGCTCCCGATAAAAAACAGGCAGAAAGAGTTCTGGTGAAAATAAGGGAAGCATTATATGAATCAAAATAATAAAATAATTCCCGCTACGCAAAAACGTTGCGCTTCGCCATAGTTACTTTGCATCATCAATCAGTAAAAAACGTAAAACAATGATACAATTAAAAGGAAAATACAATCAGGATTGCAAAATATTCATTGACCAGGTCGAAGCCGAAGCTATCGAATTAGTCAAAAATATTCTTAATCAGGAAATATCCAAAGGAGTACCTGTACGTATTATGCCGGATACACATGTAGGAAAAGGAATCGTTATTGGGTTTACCATGCCAATGACCAAAATGGTTAATCCAAACTATATCGGAGTTGATATCGGCTGTTCCGTAACAAGCTACCGCTTAAACAAACGTTTCGATGCTGCCGAACTGCCGCGAATCGATAAAACAATCAGAAAAGCTGTTCCTATGGGTCATGATATCCGGAAAAGCCGTGATTTTAATCATTGGTGGGTAGACGAATATCTGCAAGCTGCTACACAAAATGTAAACAACTTCCAAAACGAATGGAATATACGCTTTTCCGATAATAAACAAACCATAACAATCGATAGAGAATATATATCCGGATTATGTCAAAAAGTCGGGATAGAAGAAAGAATGTTTTATAACTCGGTTGGTTCGCTGGGAGGAGGAAACCATTTCATTGAGATTGGAGAATCGGCAAACGACGGTTCGCATTACCTGACTATACATTCAGGTTCACGAAACTTCGGATTAAAAGTGTGCAATTATCATGCGAAAAAGATGATACCGGCAAAAAAATTGCCTCAGGAATATTACGATAAGTTTGAGGATATTACCAAAAATACAATCCCCACTACCGATATACCGTCCAGGTTAGCACAACTTAACGAAGCATATAAAGTCGGGAAAAAAGAATATATGCTCGAAGACGATGATATGTACAACTACCTGGTAGATATGATAATTGCACAAACTTACGCCGAATTCAATCACCGCGCTATGGCACACGCCATATTTGTTGGATTACGCGATGTTGAAGCTACGGATATGGTTCATTCAATGCATAACTTTATCGACACACGCGACTGGATCATCCGTAAGGGAGCTATCCGCGCCTATAAAAACGAACGAATGATTATCCCGTTCAATATGCGCGACGGACTGTTAATCTGTGAGGGTAAAAGCAATGTCGACTGGAACTGTTCGGCTCCGCATGGCGCCGGACGAATACTCGCAAGAAACCAGGCAATGAAAACATTGGATATGACTGAATTTGAAAACGAAATGAAAGGAATATATTCAACATCCGTTTGCCAGTCAACACTCGATGAGTCACCAATGGCTTATAAAGATAAAGATACAATCATCGAAGCCATCAAAGATACAGCCACCATCCTCGATACAATAAAACCGGTATTAAATATCAAAGCAAACTGAAGTTATTAAACCAATTCTAAGAAACTGTTTTGAATTTTATTCAGTGGTAAATTGACATTATTTTTTGTTTAGCTGTGCATCTGGTTTTATGAGCATAGCGGGCTATGTGATTAAAAGCAGAGGGGCAGATAAGCGAAAAAGAAAGTTGATTTAGCCTGATACAGATCATAAAAATTAATTTCATAAAATTCAAAACGGTTTCTAAATAACCCCTATATCAATTATGTTGAAATTTGATATAAACATAGGAAAGAAAAAAAGAGATTTACTTGAAAAACTTGATAAAGCAGGATGTGTAATGCAAACCATTATTTTCCGGGTACCCTATATGCCCGATGATTTGTATGCAGCTTCAAAACAAGCGGCTATAGAAGGTATGATATATTTTAACCAACAAGAATATCTGCAAATATTGAGTTCAATCAAAAATGACAAATTGCAATCAGATAAAACTTTATATCCACCCGTCATCACCGGCGAACCTAAAGGTAAAAGAATCAACTTTTATGAATTTATTGGAACCCAAAAAATTGTAAATAATGAAACAATAAACTTATTTGGAAAAGTATTTGACGCCTATATGAGTGAATTCATTTATGCACTCCTTTCTCCACCATACTCGATGAGATTCGACAAGGAGTACTTCCCCGAAATAGAAGGAAACAAAAAGGAATATGTACTCAATAAATACATAAATGAAATACTCGATATAAAAACTATAAAAGACATTGACAGACTCGTAATTTACAAATGGTCTGAGGATTGGTCTGATTTTTTCAAAGAAGGTAAAGAATGGTGGGGATGCTATTTCTGGACAGTGTATAATCCAATCACAAATAACATAACAGTATTGGGAGCATCCACAACCGATTAAGAATTTATCCAAAATCACCCCTCTTCGACCTTATGTGGTGAGCCATAATGAAATGTTTGTCACGATTGATTGCGTCTTTCCCTGATAAACCTTAATATTGCACTAAAAAACAATGGAGAACAACGACATATTAATACAAAAAGCCGGATCCGACGATTTAAAAGAGATTCTGGCTTTGCAAAAACTTGCATTCCAAACAGAAGCCGAAGCACATGGAAACTATGATATCCAACCATTAAAACAAACATACGAATCAATATGTGAAGACTTTGATACATACACATTCCTCAAAGCAACTGTTAACAACCGTATTATAGGCTCCGTGAAATCAAAAATGAACGATGGCATCGTATGGATAGGCAAACTAATCGTCTCACCTAACTTCCGTAGGAAAGGCTTGGGAAAACAACTGTTAAAAGAAGTAGAGAAATTATACCCGGACGCAATCCGCTTTCAGCTATTCACCGCTGCCTCAAGCAACCATAATATCCGCTTATACGAATCGGTAGGATATAAACTCATAGGAGAATTTACAGACGACGAACAAGCCGGACTAATACTGGTAGAAATGGCTAAGGAAAAAAACGGAAACCAAAACATTCTGGCTTAACACACCCTCATCTAATTACAACCATTTTACCTAATGCCCTAAATTACTCAGTTATTCAATTACTCAATCACTCCAACTACAGTAACTGCAAAGCAATCTCTGCACAAGCCTCTGCATCCGCCAACGCATGATGATGATTCGTTAAAATATAACCGCAATCAGCAGCAACTGTATGTAACTTATGATTAGGCAAATGCTTCAGTTGACGGCGCGACTCCACCAACGTACAATAAAACGGATAATCCGGATAATCCATCTGGTACGTCTTAAAAACAGCTTTCAGGCAAGACTCATCAAAACCCTTATTATGAGCCACTAAAGGCAAACTCGCAATAAGAGGCTCTACACGACCCCATACATACGGAAACACTTCAGCCTGCGCAGTATCTTCATCTGTCAACCCATGTATCTGACTATTCAATGCCGCATAATAGTTCGGTTCAGGTTGTATCAGGCTATAAAATTTGTCCGTAACAACCCCATTGCGAACAATCACAATCCCAACACTACAAACGCTTGATAACTCCCCGTTTGCAGTTTCAAAATCAATAGCAGCAAAATCCCGTAACATATCTCCCCCCTTTTTCGTAATAAAAAGATAAAAGTAGAAAAAAACTGCCGTTAAAAAATTTATTTACATAAGAATCTTCCGATAGCCCTTTTTAGCCTTCCTTAGTAACGGTTTAAATTTTGCGAGCAAAAATTGGAAAGAATATTCTCTAACCCACCACACACTATAACAAGAAAAACCGTATCTTTACTTGATTAATAACCCTTTCCTAATGAAATGAAGCATGAACAAAGACGAATTCATCAGCAACTACAGGGAAGCATTCGGGGAATCCGTTAAACTTCCGCTTGTATTCTGGTACTCAGACACACCCGTTGCAGACCCGGTTAAAATCAACGGATGCATGTTCAAATTCTTACCCAAAGCACAAGCCGGAGAAAACGTTAGTATGGATGAACAAACACTTGGCTGTGGAGGAGGCAAATTCTACAGCGGATTCATCCCAATGCCCGAAAGAATACCAACATTTGTCTCAGAAAAAGAAAAATATAAAAAAACGCCTGAAGACGTTGTCGACTTCCTCGATAAACTACAGGTACCTGCTGCATCAAAGAAATACCTGAACTTCTCCCGGATCGATAAAATCGACAATTTCGATGATAAAGAAGGGCTCCTGTTTATTGTCGAACCCGATGCACTATCCGGACTTGCTACCTGGGCTTATTTTGATAATAACGACGAAAACGCTGTTCTCTCCTCCTTTGGTTCGGGATGCTCTTCAACCATTACACTGACCGTATTAGAAAATCAGAAAAACGGTCGCCGGACATTCCTGGGAGGCTTCGATCCCTCCGTACGACCCTATTTCGGCAAAAACGAACTAACTTTCACCATCCCAATGTCCCGTTTCAAAGAAATGTACACAACCCTGCGCGAAAGCTGCCTATACGACACCCATGCCTGGAAAAAAGTAAAAGAAAGAATTAATTCCTGAACCGCTTAAAACAGAACCATAGATTAACGCGGATTTCCATAGATTGCAAATAAAAGAAAAGGATAAATAAACATAATAAACCAGGCGATAATCAAACAATTTCCAGGGATGAAGAATGGCACTCTATCCAAATATTTAAAATTGGCAACAGTATTACTTTTAGACGTTGCGCCTGTCTTATCTTTAATTTCACTTAACAATGTGAAATATGCCGAATTTGCGGATACCCTCGCTCTCTTTATAGTCCTTTTCTTTTTAATCGTGTTCAATCTTTGGGCTCTCATTATCTATTTTCTCACTAAACAAATTAAGAGACCCAGCCTACGCGATATCCTGTTCTATCTCTTACTCTTCTTATTCTATTTTTCCCCTTTACTTCTACTTGCATTATTTGGGTAATAATACCAAAAACAGTTGGCGATTTACAGCCATCCCTGCAACCGGATTAAAAGCATTCCGTATAATTAGAAGATAAGATATTCCTCCTGACGTTTATTTTCAATACCTTTGCTTCTGAAAGGCAAAAGTCGCCATTGCAAGTACGCCAACCATGCCCAAAACAAGAGGGCTGGAGCCATTCCATGACAGCAACAATAAATCGTCCGACAAGGACACTTAAAGTAAGAAAAATGAATAAAGCATTAGTAATAATAGATATCCAAAATGATATAACAAAAAACTACAAGGAAATAATTGATAATATAAATAAAGCCATTGATTGGGCTGTTAATAAAAGTATTCAGGTTGTTTATATAAGGCACGAAAATTTATCAGACGGCACGAGGACTTTTAAACCCAATACGCGAGGGGCAGAATTAGCTCCGGACTTGAATATAGTATCAAAAAATATTTTCACAAAATATAAAGGAAACGCATTAAGTAGTGAAGAATTCGCTGACTTTATCAATAAAAACGAGATCTCTGATTTCTACATAACTGGAGCAGATGCGGTTGCTTGTGTCAAATCAACCTGCTATAACTTAACCAAGGCAAATTATAAAGTTAGTGTCTTATCAGATTGCATTACCAGTTATGATAAAAGGAAAATTGACGAAATGCTGCGTTACTACGAAAGCAAAGGCTGTAAAATAATAAGTTTGAATGACCTGTTATGTCAGTAGAAATAAAACATTTTGAAGACAGAAAAGATTGGCGAAAGTGGCTGGCTGACAACTTTGAGACTGCCAATGAAATTTGGTTTGTATTCCCCCAAAAATCTTCGGGCAAAAAAAGTATTGCATACAACGATGCTGTTGAAGAAGCCCTTTGTTTCGGGTGGATTGACAGTACGATAAAACCCCTTGATAAAGAACATAGAATCCAGCGTTTCACGCCTAGAAACCCTAAAAGCACCTACTCGCAAGCCAACAAAGAAAGACTTAAATGGTTATTGGAAAATAAAATGATACACCCTGAATTGGAGGATAAAATACGAAATGTTTTATCTGACCCTTTTATTTTCCCAAATGATATAATAGACAGATTGAAAGAAGATAAAATAGCATGGAAAAACTACCAACATTTTTCCGACCCATATAAACGCATCCGGATTGCATATATCGAAGCTGCAAGGAAACGACCGGAAGAATTTGAAAAGCGGTTAAACAACTTTATCAAAAAAACGAAAGAAAATAAAATAATAACAGGATTTGGTGGAATTGAAAAATACTATTAATTCAAAGCCTCCAACATCCCAATCAAATCCCCCTTCGACAAACCACCAAAAACAGAAGCATCCGTCTTAATCAAATCATCCGCCAGCCTCGTTTTTGTTCGCTGAAGATTCATGATCTTCTCTTCAATAGTACCCGGACAAATAAGCCGCACAGCAAACACATTCTTCTTTTGCCCGATCCGGTAACAACGGTCAATAGCCTGGTTTTCCACTGCCGGATTCCACCACGGATCGACCAGATAAACATAATCGGCCTCCGTCAGATTCAAACCCGTCCCACCGGCTTTCAGACTAATAAGAAAGACACGCACATGCTCATTCTGCTGAAACTCGTTCACTACCGAACCCCGGTCTTTAACCTGCCCGGTAAGATATTCGAACGAAATATCCCTTTTTACCAGTTCATCCTTTATCAGGTCAAGCATCGACACAAACTGCGAAAACACCAGGATCTTATGACGCGGCGATTTATTCTCAATTTGCTCCATCAGCACCTCAATCTTTGCAGAAACACCACCAGAAGACTGCTTTTCCCTCAACAATAAAGGCGAGTCGCAAATCTGCCGCAACCGCGTAAGCCCGGCAAGCACATGTACACTATTATCTTTTATCTCCTGTTCATCCTTTCCGGTTAAATAATCACGCAGCTCCCTTTCATAAGCATCGTATACCTTTCTTTGCACATCACCCATCTCGCAATAAAGGACAATCTCTGTCTTTTCGGGAAGTTCTTTAGCCACCTGCTCTTTCGTCCTCCTTAAAACAAATGGTTCTATCTTCTGCCGGAGCATCAAAGCCCTCTTATCATCCTGGAACTTATCTATCAACGTAGAATAAATCTCCTTAAAATATCTTTTACTTCCCAATAACCCGGGACAGGCAAACGAAAGCTGCCCGTAAATATCATATGTATTATTCTCGATAGGCGTACCCGTCAGCACAATTTTATTCCTCGATTGCAGCAATCTCGCAGCTTTATACCGCTCCGATTCAGGATTTTTAATCGCTTGCGACTCATCCAGAAAAATATAATTAAAACGATACCCTTTCAAAAAACGGATATCCGACAACAACGTACCATAAGTAGTCAGGACGATTTCGTAACCATCAAACGAACGGACATCTTTCACCCTGCCAGCCCCATGATGTGTCAATACGTTGATAGACGGAGCAAATTGCTCCACTTCCGCCCGCCAGTTAAAAAGAAGAGAAGCTGGAACAACAACCAGATTCGTATTATGCTCCCTTTTTTCACGTTGGGAAAGGATAAATGCAATAATCTGAAGCGTCTTACCCAAACCCATATCATCCGCAAGACACCCACCGAAATTAAAATCATCCAATAAATTTAACCAATTCAGCCCCACCTTCTGATAATCCCGCAATGTCGCATTCAGTGTTGCCGGAACGGGTATATCGGGTATCTTCTCTACATTCGCAAAACGATCGGAATAATCAAAGATCTCCCTCTTAACCTCTTTACTTAAAACCTCATCTTCAAATAACTTCCGGATTTCAGAGAAATTACTCTTCGGTATTTTAAGCAAATCCTCATCTATCTCACCTACCTGAAAAAAACCTGCAATTTTCCGGATCCATTCAGCAGGCAAAATACCATTCGTACCGTCACCCAGCCTGACATACTTATTCCTGTTCCGGATCGACTTGCTCAACTCCCGCAAAGACGCCTTCTGTCTACCATAACGAACCTCCAGACCCACATTAAACCAGTCGATACCACTAAGAACACTTACCGAGACAACCGCTTTATTCGCATTCAGCCGATTCTTTTTCAGCTCGTTGAAACCAAGAATAGTAATCCCGTTTTGCTGCCACTCCTCAAACGCATCAGGAAACCAATCCTCATCCAGAAACTTATTCCTGTGCAAATAAAAACGATCCGGCTCATGAAGCTGTTCCTTAAAATCGGCATGCTGCTGCAATAAAACGGAAACAAACTCAAGCTCCTGCTCATCATCCCGTTCCACCTTAAAAACATTACCATTCGCGTCCGTATCAAAAATCTGTTTTTTAGAAAAAACAGGTATCTCAACATTACCGTATTTCATGACAGGAGTTATGTACACAAAACTTTCATGATCCGACAAATAGATGATCCGTTCCGGCGTACGGTCGAAATGCAGTTCAATCAACTGCTTTTGAGTGGCAGGTACAATATACGAATAATTGATACGGATCCGGTGTTCCAGGTTAGCAAGAATCGTTTGCCTGAACTCCTCATATTTAGACGAATGTATCAATAAAATCTGATTATTAGCCTTGAAAAACTCAATCACCCGAAGCATATCAGCATCCGCGACCAGACTCAGTCTGTTTCGTTTTAGGATAAAACAATCAAGTTTGACATTCAGATCCTTAAAGGAACACGAAGTATCCTGAAACACGATCTCCCCTGTAATCTCAAAAAAAGGCTCTTTTTTAAAAACCGACAATTTTATATTTGCATCCAATACATCCAGTTCAACCGGAACAATAGAACTCGCGGCAACCTTCTCTGCAATCGTATGATCATGATAAAAAACATCCAGGTTGAGCGGATTCTTTACAACCATCTTAAGCAACTCAAAATCCGAAGCCGTCTTTTTAAAAATATAATTATGTTGAAATTGGGAAACTGCTGTCAGGAATTTAACCACCTCAACATCCTTCGCTTTCCATATCAGATCCATAGCATCAATAGGCGTAACCGGATTTTTCACCTTTCCCGATTGAGCAATTTTCCCCTCATACAACTCGACATGGAGAGACTCATAATATCGATGCTTACCGATAACCAATATCATCCTTTGATCCGTCACAGCATCTGTCCTGACAAATTTCTCCGGCAATAAGCGCTCCTTAAAAGCCTCAGTATCCACCTTAACCAGTTCCCTGATAGTAGGTTTTATACTCAATGAACCGTTTATATATCCTATTTCAAAATAACGCTCCAGGTCTGTTTCGTTTTCCATGCCATAGTCTGCTGCAACTGCCCGGATCCGCTTCTTCCTTAAATCCGGGTCAAAGAAAACACGAAACTCCGGACGGTCAATAATAGAAAATAACACCTCAACCTCATGTTCACACAATTTGGTCTTTGGCGTATCACACGAACACGTGAGAATCAATGAATGATCCGACTGATACACAAATACACGCGGAAAACTGGTTAAAGACAATGGCTTAAAAAAAACACCTGAATCAATCTCAATAGCTTCAGCCTGAATATCAGGTTGCGTCCTACGGTCAATATCAACCACCCCTCTGCAATGCTTAAAAATATCAGTATACGTAAGCCCTGATATACTCGCACCCTTTATAACATATCGATCATTCAAACCGTCCATTCTTATATTCACCCCGCACAATAACTCAACAAACCACCTTTTCCTCACAAATATTTCCGGGTAAATCAAATACCCGGATAATTACCTTACTCCCTGCCAACGAGCCATTATCAGATTGAACCTTGTACTCCCAATCAAACCCGTTAGACGAAATGATAGCATTACCCTCCTCAACCATAGCGCCATCACTACTTTCAATCCTAACTTTCACCTCCTTAACCATAAAATCATCCGTTGCCGAAATGATAATAAGATTACCGGTATTTCCTTTATATCCGGTAACATCAATATGCCCGATTTCAGGCGCACGCATATAATCAGCCACAGCCACATTAAAAGCAGTCTGAAGCTTATCCGATTTTTGCGCCTTAGCATCATATAATTTACGGATATCCTTATCGGCAATAGCTCCTTTGGCATATAAAGTGGCTTCGCTGAAACGGCTACGCTGCTTAAGCTGTGCTTTTGACTTCCGATCCTTAGGTTTCGTCCTTTTCGATATAATTGTACGCCCTTTCTGTGTCCTGAACACAATCTGTTTTCCTAATAAACCACTCAAACCATAAGTAATCAGATTATCTTTAGAAATAGCCATAATTGTTTGTTTTTTAATGAATTTTGGATTAACTAAAAAAAGATGACAAGTTAAAAAACTATCTTCATGTCGAACGGATGTGAGACATCTCATAATCATAAAATTATTAGTGATTATACGATTCCTCATTACATTCGGAATGACGGTAGTGTTATTTCGTTATTGGTAACGTTTTGCATCCATATAATACAAAAATAATCATAATCATTCGCCTTTCCGAATATTTCAGCATCAAATACACTACCTTTTCCAAAAGGTCATAAAACAGAAAAACAGGATTTTCCCCGGCACGTCACATTTAAAATACACCAAAAAAACAAAAGAATAAGCGAAGTCAGAGCGAAGTTAGAGCAAAATCAGAGCGAATTTATACCAAAATCACCTAAGAAAATCGATAGGATATAAAAAGATCGATATCGTAAGATAACCATCGCTATATGGGTGCTCATCCCATAATATCCGATACCCTCACCCCACCGTTCAGCCAGCCTAATATATATGGTCAAAGCATGGATCCTAACCGTACCGAATGACAATGAAGGCGTCTGTAAAACAAACACCTTCATTGTCATTACACCAGCCACATTACTATTATTCCCGGCAATTCTTTAATCCATAAATCTATACCGGTTTCACCGGAAGCTGCAGATAGGAAGCATGTGTCCCACCTGTGTAGATGATATGTTTCCCTTTATTTTCGGGAACATATCCGGGTGTTCCGGGCATGATAGCTCCCAACTCATTTTTAGAACTGATTACCATCCGCAACTGTTCGCCGGGATAAAAAACCAATCCTATCGGGAGCATGTCAATTTCTACTTCTGCCACCTCACCTGCTTTCAGTTTCTCAACACGGTCGAAACTATGGGCAGGAATAATATCTGTTGAAAGTTTCTCGTCCAGATGCCGGGCAGAAACACGCAGGCGGCCGTTTGAACCTTTGTATTTCAATACAGACCCGCCATTATCTGTTAAATCCTGCATCATGGCTCCCTGATTCGGCACTAAAAACTGTTGCAAATGATTGCCATGAACGTCTAACTTTTGTACAAGAACAAACAAATCCATATCATCCGCACCATCGGCTTCAACCCAGAGATGTACTTTGGGATAACCTACCATAACGGTTTTGCGGTCGAAGCGGGTGATAAACGAAGCTTTGCCCGGGCCTGCTTGGGTATCATAAACGACTGTAACTTCCTGCAAGGGAGCAGCGGGAGTCAGCGTACGTGTGTTGCCGTTGAGGAAGTACTTCGTATATTTAACATCCTGTGGAGGGAATTGGTTAGCCGGCTGATTGAGCATATCGCCACCTTCCATGTCGAGTACCGCATAACGGACACGTGGGGTTTGTTCCCAACCATTGTTCACTCCCTTTAGATAATAGTCAAAGAAACGGCGGCGGTCTTCGGTATTTACTTCATCATAATAATCAGGCCATTCCTGTGAGTTATGGATGCGAAGCCACTTATTTTCGGACTTCATCCGGCGCCAGGCACGGAAAGTTCCCTGTGTATGCAAAGTGTTGGAATAGCTGGCAACCACATAAGCAGGTACGGTAATCTTGTCGAAACCGGCAATTTTATCTTTCCACACGGGGTTATCTGCCAGCGGATAGCGCAGTGCTTCTTCGTATACATCTTCGCGCTTCACTTTGTCGGTATCGGCATTGACATGATTCACCTGCAAGCGTTTGGTAAACCAAAGGTCGGGCATTCCACCATACATGGAGAGGTCGCGGTAGGCATCAGACAGTCCTTCGTTCGGGTTGATTGCAGCCAGGTGCGGGGGCTGTTCGGCAGCAATGAACCATTGCGAGAACGCCAGATAAGAAGTACCACTCATCCCCACTTTACCGTTGCTCCAATCCTGCATGGCAAGCCATTCAATCAGGTCGTGACCATCCCGTCCCTCTTGTGTACCAATCATATGGATATCTCCTTCCGAATGAGCAACACCCCGTGCATCCGGATTACAGATGGCATAGTCCTGGGCGCACCAATATGCAGGGTCGGGACCTTCAAACTTTGCCAGTCCGGAGAACTGGCTGTTATCCATGCCAAGCATATTGAAAAGACCGGTGGTGCGGGGAGCTGTTCCCCCACTTTTGCCGTAAGGACTCCATGCGATAATAACAGGAACTTTTTCGCTTCCTGTGGGGCGGAATACATCGGCATAGATGGTAACACCATCACGCATAGTAACTGCAACGTCTTTTTCATAAACGATATCTACCGGAAGTGGGCGGAACATGGGGGCGACCTGCCAGCCTGCAGGTAATGTCTGTATACCCGGTTCGAATTTACTTAAGAGTCCGTGTTCTTTACCATTATCGATATAATTGTAAGTGGGTTCGAAAACCTGCAATTCTTTTAAATCTTTCATATTGTTTCCTTTTTAATTGATGAATATTCTTTTCTGTTTCCAACAATACAAAGGTAGAGCAGGTTTAGCCGGCAGGGGTATACGATTCAAACCAAGAAGTATAAAATTCAAACCTAACGGATGCGATAATATTTCGGGGTGTTTCCGGTTGCCTTTTTAATAAAGTTACTGAAATAGTTAGAATATTCAAATCCTAATGCGTAGGCAATATCGGCTACACTCCAGTCGGTATATTGAAGTAAGGATTTGGCTTCGGCAGTGATGCGTTCGGCAATAAGGGAGGTTGTGGGCTTTCCGGTTATTTCCTTAACAGCCCGGTTCAGGGAGTTTACATGAATGGCAAGATTGTCGGCATAGTCTTGTGCGGTTTTTAGCCTCAAAGGAGCAGTCGGGCTTTCTATGGGAAATTGTCTTTCAAGCAATTCCATAAAGCGGGCAGCTATCCGCAAATATGCATTATTGTAATGCATAAAATGCTCATCAGGGTGCATTTGCAATGCTTCGTGAACAATGGTTTGAATATAATTCCGCATCAGGTCATCTTTATAAAGATAGTCTGTTGCCTCTTGTGCAATCATTGTTTCAAATATACCGGTAAGCCTGGATTGCTGCTCTTCATCCAGCTTAAAGGCTGGCACTCCGCCCGGTTTGAATAAAGGCGATTGTTGCAAACTATCCAAACGTGCAACGGGATGAATAAAACTTTCGGTAAAGATGCAGGAATAGCCGGTTTGATTCTCAGACACTATTTCTGTTGAGTATGGCATCTGGGGATTAAGGAGCAGTAAGTATGTACCATCGAGATGGTAAGTATGGTCATTGTAATGTACTTTGCTTTCGCCTATACTGAGAATAATCAGAAAGTAATGCCGACGCCCAAAAGTAGTCGGACTACTTTTGGGTACTCTGTTGCGACTAACTTTAAAGCCCCTGAGCTTTAAAATTGCATTTACCAACGTTAGGTCGGGGTATTCTACCGGTACTTCCATAAGGAAACAAAAGTACGAAAATCAAACTTTAATTACATGGTAAAACTACAGGAGTTTTATATATCCTTTTTTTATTGATTGAGCCAGCCCAACTCTGTATCGTAAATTTGCTGCACTTCTGCCGGTCGGTCGGTACCGGGCAGATCCTGGCTGATAGTGGCACCGACTATCTGACGCATATAGGCCAGCCAGCGATAGGAACGGCGGAAGCCTTTTACATTATCCGGATTAATCTTTAGATCCTGTCCCGGAATAGCAGGAGCTAGTTCATCTGACTCATTGATAGAGGTCATTGAAGTAATTTTCCAATCGCCGTTACGCTTCTCGACACGATATAGCAAGCGCATATAGGAAGTCAGTACAGCTTCTACATCATTTACATACATTCCCCGGGTGGTCGTGGTTGGATATTCCACGAAAGCTTTGTCACCATTCTGATAGATGAGCGCACCACCACAGCGGTTCACGATGGGTAGTTCTTCAACCGTTTCTTCGGAGGTTTGACCTACAAATGTGTTCACTCCACCACTCTGCCAACTAGTGTGGATTTGTGCATCCTCTGCATAGCACTTTGCAAGTTCTTCGTTACGATGGCTTACACGGTACAGTCTTTCTGCCACTATCAGGTTGTTTATTGCTGCGTAATCTGTCATAGCCGGATTATTTATTTTGTTGAACACTTTGTTGTCTGCAGATTGTGCCGACAAACTGTTGGCAAACAATACCGTTACTATGAACGTGAATATTATTTTCATATTTTCAGGTCTATAATCAACTAGTACTTTTCTATTATCTTTTAAAATGATTTAACAGCATCCTGCATATAAGTAGACAAAACCTGTTCAGTATTCATACCTTCCGGAGTCTCTCCCATAATCCCCATCATAAAACGACCCTTCCAGTATAACGGTATGGAGACATTATAACGGTCTTCAATAATCATGAAACCCTCTTCAATATTGGCTGGCTGTTTGGTAAACTCATAATACTTATTCAACATTTCTCTGGCTGTATCAGTATTTTTCGCATCAATAATAAACATCTGATATTGTTTGCCTTCCTGCTCATAATTTACTGCATAAACATTTTTGAGAAATGAATGCCCTATATAACTGGAGGTGATGTATGTTTCTGTACGTTGCACTTTGTATGCATCCGGAAAAACACGGAACATTTCGGGATATTCTACTGATTGCTGTAACTGATCGGAAAACTTAGCTGCATATTCCTGTAATTGATTTTCTTCACCAAAACTTCCCGACACCCACATTTTAATATACAATGAGCCGGTCACAAAATACATATTGGTATTATCACCCTGCGCCTCAATACCAATATCAAAATATGACAAATCCGATGAACGCTCCGATGCATACATACCAAATGCATCCTGTGGAGTAGCATGCCGGTAAACCTGAATTGTGATATAGTCGTCATTGGCTTTGGAATTTAGCAATAAAGCGGTCATTTCTTCAAAATTAAATTCAAGAAAGAGTGGTGCTGATCCGTTGATACGGTCGTACAGGTTATCGCGATGGAAAACTTCGTATTCTGCCGGTTTTGTCCATCCTTCCACAGCAGGCTGAGCGCTATAAATTTGCTCCGGAGTCTGTGCGCGAAGCATAAATCCTGTCATTAACAGAAGCGTATATATTATTATTTTCTTCATATCCGATAGAATTACTAAGTAAGAAAAACATCAGGTATTTGTGCAACAGGCATTACAGCCGCTATTTTATCTCTCACATTGAATCCGGACAGACAGTTTACGGTGCATTTATCACATCCATCGCATACATGAGTATCTAACGACAGTTCGGTGAGTGTTTGTTTGGTAAGCCCGGATTGCTTATAGCCATACGCATACATGTATGCACGCATAATATCGGGAATGGGTAGATTTTGCAAACATTGCGTAATGCACTGATTACACTGCTGGCAGAATAGCGAATCTTTCCCGCATAATTCGGCGAGATATTCGCGCTCTCCGGCAGATAAGTTCCTATCCTGCACGGCTGCCATGCATTCATCCAGCTCATCATAATTTGTAAAGCCGGGTATTATAGTAGTTATTGCCGGGTTTTCCCATACCCATTTGAGGCAAGCTCCAGCATTGATTTTTCGTTTGCCATCGACATCTTCCACCGCTCCACTCATAGCTTTCATGGCTATCAACCCCATTCCGGCTTTTGAGGCACGTTCCATAGCTTCCTGCGTTTCTTTCAGATTAACCAGTTTGAAGTTATAGCTCAGTAATGCCACATCGTAAATTCCGGCTTCCACGGCAGCCTCAAGTATATCCGGTCTCTGTGCATGAGAGGCATATCCGATATATTTGGCTCTGCCGCTTTTGCGTATCTCTTCGAGGGCGTTTATCACACGGGAGTCAGCAACGGCTTCGGGTACACGAACATCTTGTGTATAGAAAATATCTACATAATCCACCTGAAGGCGTTGAAGGCTTTGTTGAAGTTTAGCCTCTAGTTCTTCTTCATAATTATCGCCCAGCGGATAACCGCTTCTCACTTTAGTAGCGATAAAAAAAGATTCCCGGGGTTTATCTTTGAAGAAATTGCCGAGCATCTCTTCGTTTTTTCCATTTTGATAGAAATTCGCCGTATCGAAATGGAATATCTTATTGCTATAAGCCGCCCTTATCAGATTGGGATTGTCTGCCCGCATAACCCCCATACTTAGAATGGGTAATTCAATACCGGTACGACCCAATTTTCTTTTTGGTATTTCGGTTGGTATTTCTTTTGAGGAGTTGACATTTGCTGTAACTTCAGGCATAACAAGTGCCCCTGCACCCATTGTGGCCGACAGGCGTAGGAAGTTTCTTCTAGTGATTCTTTTTTTATTCATATCGCAATAAAGTTTTAATGAGTGTTATTATGACTGGTTTTAATATACTCCTGTCAATTTCCACGCAATTGATCTCACAACAATAGAATTTTTCGAGCAAATTAGCGGCTACTTTTTTCAGTGCCTTACTCTTATGCCAGCAGTTTATTTTTAATAATCTATCGAACAGATTCATCGCCTGATTATTTTCTGACCCATACATTCGTAACTGTTCCGAAAACTAACTTATGGTAATCATTACCCTCATTATATCCGTTTTCCACAAAATTCTTGCCGTCTTCTGTGTAGAAATCATCGGGATGTGTGGATGTGATTTCAAACAGTCGGCACTCGATGACTACCCTTGCTTCCTTATAGGTCATATTACCTGAAGGAGTGCTGACTGCGGTCAGTTTTGTCTCTTTCATTTTGTCGGAATCCCTACCACTTTTGGCTCCGAAGGCAAACATTTCGCTTTGATACTGTTCGGGCATGAAAGACATAGTATAACTTTGATGCTTCCGGATCAATTCGAGCGTGTATCTTTTTGCCCCTAAGAAGCAGAAAGTTTTTGGCTCGCGAAAATACCTGAACATGGCTTCCCAGCTTGCCGCCATCGAGTTGTAATGCGACTCACTCCCTGCTGTCAGAACTGTATTATCCTCTTCTACCATCAGTTCGGTAAGGTTTTTTTTCACTTCATCAGGTTCAACCAACCTGAATAATTCTTCAAAAGATTTGTCCTTTACGTTCATATAATCTATCGGACTAGCGTTTGCTTCCTCTTTTATAGCTTGTTTGCCGGAGGTTCCGGTACAAGCTAAAAGCATAAATATGGAGCAAAATGTGAATACTGTGTATTTCATAAATCTATTCTTTTATCTCGCATTGCTTTAATAATACCTGGTCGCCTTTTTCGTAAAAGCCCCTTACTTCGCCCGTAATAATCGGTTCATCACCTTTAGAAACTTTCCTCAGTTTCAAATAGTCGGAAAAAGGCAATACACAAAGTATCCGGCTTTTCCCACCTTTTTTCTCAGACAACTCCACCGAAGGAAGCGCATACACATCCGGCCCTACAAAAACGGCAAACCCTTTTATGGTTATAGTTTTATTACCATATTTTTGAGTGGCGGCCGCCTCATCTTTCTTAAATTCGTCATAAAGTTCCTTTGCTGTGATAATCGAATCTTGTGCGACTATATCATTTATTTCGTTCATTTCATTTGTTTCGTTTACAATGGTGGAAGCCGGAAGATTTGCATTTCCTCCAACCCATAATAACAGGATAAGCATTGCTGCTGTATAAGTAATTTTCCTGTTCATACCTTATTATATAAATAAACCGTTCTTATCCAGATTCAAATCCATCATATACGAACTATTGGCATGAGCTTTGGGAATCAGCTGTTCCATCCTATTCAAATCATCTTTAGTAAGCATTACATCAATGGCTTTCAGTGAATCGTTAATCTGTGCCACGGTTCTTGAGCCAACCAATGCAATAATATCTTCTCCCTGTGCCAATACCCATGCAATGGCGAGTTGTGATAGTGTAATGCCTTTCTCACGTGCTATTTCCTCCAATGCATCGGTAGCAGAAAGATTATTACTGATATTACTCAGGGATTCGGATGGCAGATGTTTCATTGCTGATAGTTTTTGCTGCTGTGCGCTACCGCCGATAAGACCAGCAAGGAGAACACCGAAAGCAACAACTCCGACACCCAGTTCACGCGCTGTAGGCAATAGATCATCTTCAATATGCCTGTCCATCAACGAATACCGTACTTCCACCAAACTGATCGGATGAACTGCATTCGCCTTGCGCAACGTAGCGCCGTCTACTTCGGAAATGCCGATGCTTTTTGCATAACCTGCCTTTACCATATCAGCCACTGCACCGATCGTATCTTCTACGGGAATATGAGGGTCGATGCGGCAAGGTTGGTACAAATCCACATAATCGGTTCCAAGCCGTTTCAATGTATACGACAGAAAGCTTTTTACATGTTCGGGGCGGCTATCTACTCCGTAAAACCGTCCGTCAGGAGATATGAGTCCTCCGAATTTGACAGAGATGAACACATCTTCCCTTTTGCGGGATTTCAATGCCTCTTTGATAATCATTTCGCTCACTCCGTTGGCATAAAAGTCGGCTGTATTCAGGAAGTTTATACCACCATCCAGTGCTGCATGAATGGTGTCGATACCTGCCTGCTGGTCTGCCGCCATTCTCATGGTTCCCGAACCAATACGCGAAAGATTGAAACCATTGGTCTTTGTACTTAAATCTTTTAGATATTTCATATTAATGCGAATCAGTATTTAAAAAATTAGATAAATGAATGCGATGGCGATTTTTCCCATCGTATGTACCAGAAGCCCAGGTGTAGATCTGACCTTCATCGCTCTTTGAATATTTGT